>DHIW01000104.1:124079-192541 GCA_002404015.1 Chloroflexi bacterium UBA4736 | reverse complement strand
GGTTGTAGGCGAAGTTGAAGTCGATCACGACGTCCGAGGAGCCGGGGGTCACCTCCAGGCTGAGGCCGTCGGTGTTCTTGATGGTGTCGAAGAGGTAGCGGCCGCCGCCGTAGGTCTCCGTGCCGGAGGTGGTGTCACGGAAGGGCAGGAAGAGCCCGCCGCCGTAGCCCACCAGCCAGAAGACGGTCAATGCCACCCGCGTGCCCGCCACGTCGAACGCGAGCCGGCCGGCAGGTCGGTACCGGACCACGCCATCCTCGCCGCCGGTGTCGACCTCGAGGTCCTCGCCGCCTATGGCTTCCAGGCCGCAGGCGATGCGGTAGGCGGGATCCCCTTCAAAATATCGGAGACCTTGAAAGGAATCGCGGGTGTCAGCCGGTATGGGTGATTGAGGATGAGTCCTGAAGAGTCGATCGCGGCCTCGCCGGAATTCGCCAAGGCCCTCCGCGACGCCCACGCGATACAGGTCCCCGACCCGGCGGCGCCAGTCGACAAGATCGAGATAGCCCTGGAGCTCGCCCACGTCGGCTCAGGTTAAGCCTGCCGGCTGGGTGCTGACGGCGGCGATCCTCGGCTCCGGGATCGTCTTCCTGGACGGCACCGTCGTCAACGTGGCACTCCCGAGGATCGGCCACGACCTGCGCAGCTCGGTTCTGGGCGTGCTGGAAGGCCAGACCTACGTCTTCAACGGCTACCTGCTGACCCTGGCCACCCTCCTGATCCTGGCCGGGGCAGTGAACGACCGCTACGGCCGCCGGCGCACGTTCCTGATCGGCCTCGCCGGCTTCGGCGCTGCCTCGCTGCTCTGCGGCCTGGCCCCCAACATCGAGGCGCTGGTCGCCTTCCGGATCATCCAGGGCGCCGCCGGGGCGCTGCTGGTGCCGGGCTCGCTGGCGCTGATCCGGACGGCGTTCGAAGGCGAGGAGCAGGCTCGAGCCTATGGGACGTGGGCGGGGGCCACCACCCTCCTGACCCTCGCCGGGCCGCTGGTGGGCGGGCTACTGGTCGACACGGTCAGCTGGCGGGCGGTGTTCCTCATCAACGTCCCGCTGGTCGTGGCCGCCCTCTGGATGACCGCCGTCCACGTGCCCGAGAGCCGGGCCGAAGCGGCGCCGGCCGGTTTCGACTGGCTGGGCGCGCTGCTCGCCGCGGTGGCCGTCGGCGGTCTCTCCTTCGGCGTGGTCTTCGGCCAGGAGCACGGCTGGGGGATCGGCGCCATCCTCCTGCTGGCCGCGGGCGTCGCGGCCGCCATCGGGCTCCCGCTGTGGCTGCGCCGGTCGCCCAACCCGCTGGTGCCCCTGTCTCTCTTCCGGCGCCGCGAGTTCAACATCGTCAACCTGTCGACGCTGCTCATCTACGGCGCGTTGTATGTCCAGTCGTACTACCTGCCCCTCTACATCCAGGGCGTCCTCGGCTATACGGCGGCGGCGGCCGGACTGGTCTTTCTGCCAGGCGGGCTCCTCCTCGGCTTCGGCTCCCGACCGATCGGAAGACTGAGCGGGCGGTTCGGCGTGCGCCCCTTCCTTGTCGCCGGGCCTGTCCTGATGGCGGCGGGGATCCTCTGGCTGGCCCGGGTGAGCCAGGCCAGCGGCCGCTGGGCATTCACGCCAGGCGATCCTCACACCTACCTGCCGCCGGTCGGCTACCTGGTCGACTTCCTGCCAGGGATCGTCGTCTACGGGACCGGCATCGCCCTGGTGGTGGCCCCGCTCACGACCGCGCTCATGTCCAGCGTTCCGGCACAGAACGCCGGCGTCGCCTCTGCGCTCAACAACGCCCTGTCCCGGGTCGGTCCTCAGCTGGCGGGGGCAGGGATCTTCCTCGGCGTGGCTGCTGTCTTCGGCGGCCGCCGGCCTGACTTCACCGCCTCCGCGGGCGCCACCGCTACCGCGGCCTTCCACCTGGCGATGGTCTGCTGCGCGGCGCTGATGCTGGCCGGCGCGGCCGTGAACGGACTTGGGCTCCGGGCCGCCGACCGCTAGCGCCGCGGGCTTCCGGCGCTCGCTCTGGATCCTGCTCGCAGGCAATGCGCTGACCGAGATCGGGATCGGGTTCTTCCTGCCCATCCTGCCCCTGTTCATCGGCAGTCGGGGCGGCTCGGCGCTGCTGGTCGGGGTGATCTTCGCCACCGGGATGGTCGGCTACGGCAGCGCCCAGTACCCTGGCGGCTGGGCCTCGGACCGCTTCGGCCGCCGGCGCGTGATCATCTTGTCGCTGGCCACCTACGGGATCCTCTTCCTCGTCTACCTGGCGCCCCTGCCGGTGTGGGCGCTGGTCCCGGTCCGCTTCGTCCACGCCTTCGTGGCCGGCTTCTTCGGCCCGGCGGCGGCCGCGCTGGTGGCCGACCTGACGACCCCGGCCCAGCGCGGCTGGGCCTACGGTCAGCTGCGGGCGTCGAGCATGGTCGGCACCGTGATCGGGCCGGTCCTGGGCGGTGTCGTGGCCGTATTCCGGCTGGACGCCATCTTCGCGGCGGGTGCCCTGCTCTGCCTGGCGGCAACGGTGATGATGCTGCAGCTACCCGCCGTTCCCCGCATCGCCGACCTGGGGGCGGAGCCGCCGCGGGCTCCTCTCCAGCTGCTGCGGCGGCTGGTGCCGGTGCTGCTGCTGGCCGGTCCGATCTACTACGTGTTCGGCACCTATGACGCGATCTGGAGCCTCTATATAACGGGCCGCGGCGCCACGACTGTGCAGGTTGGACTCTCGTTCGCCGTCTACGCCCTGCCCATCGTGCTGCTGGGCGGCACCATCGGCCGCCTCAGCGACCGGCTGGGCTACCGCCGGCCGGCGGCTCTGACGATCACCACCTACGGCATCTTGAACGGGGTGTACCCGCTGATCGCAAACGTGCCGGCCCTGATCCTGATCGGGTTCGGCGAGGGGGCCCTGACCGTCGCGGGGCAGCCGGCGCTGAACGCCGAGGTCAGCCGAGCCGCGCCGCCCGGCCAGCAGGGCCGGACGCAGGGAATCTACGGCCTCGCCGTGAATGCGGTCCAGGTCCTGGGCGCGGTGGCCGGCGGCGCCCTCTACACGATCCGCCCGGCCTTCGCGTTCTGGGCCGGCACCGCGATCTGCTTGCTCGGGGTGGCGCTGAGCCTGATCATCTGGTCCAGGAGTGTTCGAGGAAGCCCCCCTGACCGGCAGTCGTGAGCTTCGCGGGCCGGCGGTCATCGTGCTGACGGCGCTGGCCCTTGTCGTAGCGGCGGCTGTGTACCTGGCCCCCAGCATCGCGCCGCCCAGGGTCGGGCCGGCCCCGAAAGTGCCAACGCTGGTACCGCGCTTTGCCGCGGTCGGCGAAATCCAATTCACGGACGCCCGCCACGGGCTGCTGCTGCTGTACACGCAGACCGGCCAGCCGGCGCCAGGCTGCGCTGCTGACGACGCGGGACGCGGCGCCACCTGGCAGCGGGCCAGCCTTCCGGCTGACGTCAGCCTGCCTCCGATCCCCGCAGGCTGACCGTATCGCGCCAGCCGTAGGACACCTCCGCCACGGTCGCGCCTCCGATCTCCAGCGGGTGCTCGCGCACGTACGCCCCCCCGAGCCGCTCGTAGAAGGCGCGCGCGGGGCCGTTGTCGCGCAGGACCCACACCAGCATCGAGCGCATGCGCCGATCGGCCAGCCCGGCCGCCACCGCCGCCGCCAGAGCCCGGCCGTGTCCCAGCCTCTGGTGCTGGGGCAGCAGGTAGATTGCGTAGAGCTCGCCGCGATAGACGGGGTCGCCCTCCCGCTCCGGACCCCCGGAGGCGAAACCGACCAGGCCGGCCTCCGACTCGGCGACGAAGACGAGCGGGTCCGGCGTCCGGAGCCGGCGTTCCCAGCGGCTCGCCGCCTCACCGGCATCCATGCCGGCCAGGTAGTCCGCGGGCAGCAAACCCCGGTAGGCGGAGCGCCACGCGGTCACCTGGACCGTGGCGATGCCCATCGCGTCAGCCGGCTCGGCCGCCCGTAACATCCTGCCTCGCAATCTAATGACCTTGCTCCGGCTCGCGGCCCTCGGCCTCCTAAGCAGCCTGGTCGCGGCCGCCTGTGGCACCGGCCCCAGCGTCACCGCCGCCACGCCCGGCCCCTGCGCCTCGACCCGGGTCGAGACCAGCACGGCCCAGGCCCGGACCGCCTCCCCGGGTCCCGGGATCGTGACGCTGCTCCGCTACAGCGGCGAGCTGCGCGCGGGCGAGCCGGCCCCGATGAGCTGGTTGATCGACGACCGGCGCGCCGGCGGCGACCTGAGGCTCCTGGCGATGCGACTGGAGAACACGGCTGACCTCGTGCGGGCCGGGCCGTTCCCGAGCACCGGGTCCTCCTCCAGCAACGTTCGCTTCGAATCGAGCATCACGTTCCCCCGGGCCGGCTGTTGGGACATCAGCGCCAGCTCGGGCACGGCGAGAGGCGACCTGGTTCTGAAGGTGGCCTAGCGGGGCTTCGAGGCGCGCACGGAGAAGAGCTACGGAAGCGGGTCGCCCGGCAGCCACGCGGCGGTTACAGGACTTCCGATTGGCGTCGATCCGGGGATCAGGGCCCGGACAATCGCCATCACCGATGTAGAGCTCTGATGCCGTGTCCCGCCCTCCGCCCAGGCCTCAGCGCTCCGCCGCCGACTTGGCCGGGTTGGCGTACATCAGCGATCCCGGCGTGGTCAGCAGCTCGCCCGTCTCGAGCAGCGTCTTCAGCCCGGAGAGAATCATCGGCCAGCCGCCGTAGAGCTGGGCGTTCGCACCCTCGCGAAGCTGGTCGTGGGTGACGGTCAGACGGCAGGAGTCGCCGACCGGTTCGATCTCCCAGGTCACCCTCGAGGTTCCCTCGCTTTTCACGTCCTCGCCCCAGAGGGCCACCATGCTCTGGACCAGCCGGCGCGGCGGGTCGACCTCGAGGTTCTCACCCTCCCCAAGGAGTCCGGGGGCGCCCGGGTGGCTGGTCTCGTGGCGCGAGCCGGGCGTCCAGTCCGACTTCATGCGGGTGCCGAAGTTGTACTTGCTCCTCATCTCCGTGTCGGTGATCGCCTCCCAAAGGCGTTCCGGGGTGGTCTTGATGTAGATCTCGAAGATCTTTTCCATGCGTTTCCTCCTATCTGGTTCTTGAGCTCGCTGGGCGCGGCGGCATCCCAGACTATAGGTGACCGTTTAGTCACATGTCAAGCCCAGTTGGCCTCCATCCGGGGGTCAGGCCCGGATATACGCCATCACCGCCCGCGCCTCGGCGATGACGGTGCCGTCCTCCTGCTCCAGGGTCGTCTCGCAGAAGGCAAGGCGCCGCGTGCGGCGGCGGACGGTCGCCCTGGCCAGGATCCGGCCCGGCTGGCCGGGCTGGAAAAAGTCCACCTTGAGGTCCACCGTTGTCGCCACCTCGCCCTCCCGGCAGAGCGAGGCGCCGGCCGAGGCGAGCGCCATGTCGGCGACGGCAGCCAGCGCCCCACCGTGGACGATGCTCCCCATCCCGGTGGGGAAGCCGTGAGATGCGGCGCTGAGCTGGGCCTCGATCAGCGCCCGGCCGGGCTCGAGCTCGAGCATGCGGCCGCCCACGTTGGCCCACATACCCTCGGGCTGCCAGCGGCGGAGGACCTCCAGCAGCGGGTACTCGTCCTTGGCCATCCGGCATAGTTTCGAGGATTGGAAGGGGAACGCCTGCGCGGCCTCGTCTACGTTCTGGTCGGGGCCGCGTTCTGGGGTCTTTCGGGGACGGCGGCCCAGGTCCTGTTCCAGCACCACGGTATCCAGCCCCAGTGGCTGGTCGGCGTCCGGATGCTGGGCGCTGGGGTGCTGCTGTACGCCTGGCTGCGGCCGCCCTACCCCGGGCCAACTGGCGCCGGCTGCTGGTCTTCGCGCTATTCGGGGTCACCGCCGCCCAGTACACGTACTTCGCGGCCATCGACTACTCCAATGTGGCCACGGCCACCTTCCTCCAGTACACCTCGATCCCTATGATCGTCGGCTACGAGCTCGCCCGCGGCCGGGTACGCCTGACGCCGGTGCGCGCAGCCGCCCTGGTCGGGGCGTTGGGCGGGGCGGCGCTGCTCGCTCTGGGCGGCGGCCAGGGCCTGGCGCTCAGCCCGCTGGGTCTCATCTTCGGACTCCTGGCCGCCCTCACCGCCGCGTTCTACACCCTCAGCTCCGTGCGCCTGGTCAACAGCATCGGGCCCTGGCAGACCACCACCTGGGGCTTCCTGGTCGGCTGCGTCCCGCTGCTGATCTGGGCGCCTCCCTGGTCGGCGCGCCCCACGGGCAACCTGCTGGAGATCGCGCTCCTGACGGGGTTCGTGGTCGTCTTCGGGACACTGGTCAGCTTTGGCCTACCTGGCCAGTCTCCGCCACATCAGCCCCAGCGACGCCAGCATGGCCGCCACCACCGAACCAGTCACGGCCGCAGTCGCCTCGCTGACCCTGCTGGGGGTCGCGTTGGTGCCGCTGCAGTACGCGGGCGGGGCGGCGATCCTGGGGGCGGTGGTGCTGCTCCGCCGGATGCCCTCTTAGGAGCGCTAGTCGGTCGCTTTCTCGGCGGCCTCGCCCGCCTTGACGATGTCGCCCTCGGAGAAGAGGATGCGCTTCAGCGTCTCGCGCCAGGCGGGCTTGCGCCGCAGGAGGAACTCCAGGTCCATCCCGAAGTGCTTCATCTCCTCGTGCTGGGCGTTGGCCATGATGGCACGAGCCTGGCTGTCAGGCTCGACGGCGAGTCGCTGCTCGTACCAGCCGATCGCCTCCGCCTCCTCGGTGAGGGAGGCGATCATGCGGGCAAAGCTGCGGACTTCGGCGGACAGCTCTCCGGCCGGCTCGTGGTACTGCTCGAACCCCATCTCCTAAACATACAGCGACAGAGTTTTGAGGCCCGGTCGCTGCGTGGGGAAGGGATCAGGACCTGAAGTTGGTCCGATTGATCCTGAGAGACATGTCCAGGCGGTCGTCGAACCCCCAGTTGGCCTCGGCCTGCCAGACAGCGGAGATGAGCTCTTCAAGGTGCGTGTGGAGATCGATGGAGCGGGCGCTGGGCATGGCTGCCGGGGGGTTCATCGCCGGTCTCGGATAGGGCAGGTGAGGGATCATCGTCGGACTCTTTCTCGCTCCTGAGTGTAGGAATCTTTAGTGCAGGACTATCATGGTTTCTCAGGCAGAGTGCGGGTTTTTCCTGCTCGAGCAGACATCTTACGAAGCGCTAACATCGCCCTGCGGTTTGTCAGTTCCACTGGACGCCATGTCAAAACGGCTGGCGCTGATCGCGATCCTGGCGGTCACTGCCTGCAGCGGCGGGCCCGTCCCAGCGCGGCCTTCAGCGGCAGGGGCGGCCGGCATCCACAAGATCCAACACGTGGTCGTGATCATGCAGGAGAATCGCTCGTTCGACTCCTACTTCGGCACCTTCCCCGGCGCCGACGGCATCCCGGCGGGGGTCTGCGTGAGCGACCCCAAGACCGGGCAGTGCGGCAAGCCGTACCACGACCCGGCGGACAAGAACGCGGGCGGTCCGCACGGTCAGGCGAACGCCGTGACGGACGTGAACGGCGGCAAGATGGACGGCTTCATCGCCCAGGCGGAGCAGGGTCACGCGACGGCTTGCACGGGTCCATTCGATCCCAATTGCGGCGGTGGCCAGGGCCAGACCGACGTCATGGGCTACCACGACGCCCGCGAGATCCCGAACTACTGGACGTACGCGCGAGACTTCGTGCTGCAGGACCGCATGTTCGAGCCGAACGCGTCCTGGTCGCTGCCGGAGCACCTGTTCATGGTCTCGGAGTGGTCAGCCAAGTGCTCGACGCCTGGCGACCCGATGAGTTGTCAGAACGCGCTGCAGAGCCCCGCGCAGACCGCCAAGAACGGCGCCGGCAAAGCGCCCGACTACGCCTGGACCGACCTCACCTACCTCCTCCACAAGAGCAGCGTGAGCTGGAAGTACTACGTGGCCGAGGGCACCCAGCCCGACTGCGCTGACGACCAGGCCACCTGCCCCGCAGCGCCCCAAAAGACCGGGACGCCCGAGATCTGGAACCCGCTGCCCTACTTCGACACGGTGAAGCAGGACGGTCAGCTGGGCAACATCCAGACCATCGAGCACTTCCACGCGGATGCCAAAGCCGGCCACCTACCGGCCGTCTCCTGGGTGGTCCCCAACGGCACCGTCAGCGAGCACCCGCCGGCCCTGCTCTCCGCCGGCCAGGCCTACACGACGCAGCTGATCAACGAGATAATGCAGGGCCCTGACTGGAGTTCGACCGCCATCTTCCTTTCTTGGGACGATTGGGGCGGCTTCTACGACCACGTGCAGCCGCCGATGGTGGACCAGAACGGATACGGACTGCGCGTACCGGGCATCGTGATCAGCCCGTACGCCCGCCAGGGCTTCATCGACCATCAGACTCTGAGCTTCGACGCCTATGTCAAGTTCATCGAGGACGACTTCCTGGCCGGCCAGCGGCTGGACCCCAGGACCGACGGCCGGCCCGACCCCCGGCCCGGCGTCCGCGAGACTGCCTCGGTTCTTGGCGACCTGGTGGCCGACTTCAACTTCGCCCAGGCGCCTCGACGACCCGTGGTCCTGGCTACAAATCCGCCAGCGGGATCGGCCTCGACACCGCCGTGACCGGCGGCAGCCGGTAGAGCCGGCGAGCGTTCCCGGCCCAGAACCGCTCATCGTCGCCGAGCAGCTCCCGCAGCATCTCGACCCAGCCCTGGTAGCTGACGACCGCGCCCGCAACCGGCCAGTTGCTGCCGAAGAAGACGCGGACGGGGCCGAAGCAGCCTGCGACGTGGCGGACGAATGGCGCCACCAAGTCGGTCGTGAGCGCCGCATCGCGGTCGCTGTGGACGACCACCGACACCTTGGCCAGCACGTTGGGCAGCGCCGCCAGCTCCTCGATCGCGCGCAGCCAGTAGGCGGGCGGGGGCTGGGAATGGTCGGGCTTGCCCAGGTGCTGCAGCACGATCAGGGTCTCGGGGCAGGCTCGAGCCAGCCGGGGCAGCGCCTTCACCTGCTCCAGCCGAACGCAGATCTCGCAGAGCAGGTCGAGCTCTCCCAGCAGCCGGACGCCCCGGACGTAATCGGAGCTCGCGCAGAACTCAGGGTCGGCTTCGAACTGGCAGGTCCGGCGGACGCCGCGAACATGGGCCAGTCCAAGGAGCCGTTCGAGCTCCCCGCGCGCCTCCGCAGATTCGATCCGCGCCCACGCGATCATGGCCCCCAGAAGGGGATCGCCATGGGCGACCACCCCGATGTATCGGGCCTCCACGGTGCCGTCGCAGAAATCGTTGACCTGGATGTTCACGGCCCCCTCCAGCGCCAGGTCGCCCGAGGCGGCTCGGAAGTCCTCCCAGCTCGCGTCCCGCTGCAGGTAGGGGGCGGCGAGGATTCCCGACTGCTTTGCATCGGCTCGGCGCCAGATGTGGAAGTGGCTGTCGATCACCGTGAGGTAGCCTAGCCATCGTGGCGGCGGTGGGCGTGATCGGACTGGGGGACATGGGCGCGCCGATGGCCGAGAACCTGCGCAAGGCCGGCCACCATGTGGCCGGGTTCGACGTCACGGGCACCGGCGACTGCGGCTCGGTCGAGGAGGTGGTCCAGCGCGCGGAGCGGGCCGTGATCATCCTCGTCCGCACCACAGCCCAGGTCCTGAGCGTCGCCCACGAGATCGACCCCGAGCGGCCGCTGGACATCATCGTCATGAGCACGGTCAGCCCCACGGCGATGAGCCGGGTCGACGCCCTCTGCGAGGCGCGCGGCCTGACCGCCCTGGACGCGCCGGTCAGCGGAGGGGTGGCCGGCGCCAAGTCCGCGGCCCTCACGATCATGGTCTCCGGCGACCCCGAGGCGGTCGGGCGCAGCCGGCCTCTCTTCGAGGCGCTGGGGCAGCGGATATTCGTGATCGGCGAGCATCCCGGCCAGGCCCAGGCCGTCAAGCTCGCCAACCAGCTCATGCTGGCGGTCTGCATGTTCGCCACCCAGGAGGGTGTCAAGCTGGCCGAGGAGTACGGGCTGCGCCCGGAGCAGGTGCTGCCGGTGATCGAGGCTTCGACGGGGGCGTCCTGGGCCGCCGCCAACTGGGACACCGTCCTCTCCTGGTGGCGGGACTACGAGCCGGGCGGGGCCCTGGACATCGTCAGCAAGGACCTCCGTACGCTGCTGGTCGACGCCGCCGAGCGCGACCTGCCGCTGCCGACGGCCGCCCTGGCGTTCAACCGGTTGCACGAGGTCTGGAAGTGAAAGCCACGTCTCTGAACCACGTCAGCGTCCACGCCGATGACCTGGACGCCTCGGCCGCCTTCTACCGAGAGTTCTTCGGCATGACGGAGCTCCCCACTCCCGACTTCGATTACCCGGTGCGCTGGCTGCGCCTGGGAGCCCTCCAGGTCCACCTTTTCCAGCGTGCCACGCCGGCGCCCGAGCACCACCACTTCGCGGTCAACGTGGACGACTACGAGGCCGCCTTCCTGGACGCTAAGCGGCGCGGGATCCTGGACGGCGGGCCCCGCGCCCTCCCCGACGGCTCGGTCCAGCTCTACATCCGCGATCCCTCCGGTAACCGCGTCGAGCTGGACTGGCCGGACCGCTCGACCCTGGACCCGGAGGTCTTCGGGAAGCTGCCCGTCGTGCCGGGTGACCCCCGGGCGACCCTCTACCTGGACCGGTGATTCGGCGGTTTCCGGCCCGCCCAGGCCCTTACGCGGTTTGCGCCGAGCGGGTCGACTGTGCGATGACTGTGAGGCTATGCCAGATCCTCTCGACCTGAAAAGCCGCCCGGCGGACGCCGACGAGGAGGCTTTGCCACTGCCTTTCGGCATCCCCCTCTACGAGTCCCTGACCTCCAAGTTCATCGCCTTCGACCGCCTGCTGCAGACGCTCGGCGAACTGGGCGCCTCGGGCTATGTTCGCCTGGTCGCGCCCAACACCAACGGCATCGTGCTGCTGCGCAACGGGAAGGCGGTCGACTGCCTGCACCGGGAGGGCGGCCGGCTCCAGCGCGGCGAAGCTGCGCTCACAGCCATCCGCCGACTGGTCGACGACGGCGCCGGCGTGCTGGACGTCGTCAGCCTGGACAGCGAGCTCATCGACGGCCTCCATCACCTGGCTTCCGGGGAGGCGATGTATCCGCCCCTGTACGCCTCCTGGGTGAAGGGCGACGGGCTGCTCGACTTCCTTCGGGCCCAGGGCTTCACGGGCTGCCTGAGCGTGCGGGCGGCGGCCGGCGGAGGCGTTGTCATGCTCAACCGGGGCGAGGTCACCGGGGCGTTCACGACCGAGTCGCGGGCGTTGGGTCGGGACGCCGGCGAGGTGCTCGCTCTCTGTGTAGACCCGGAGGCGGCCATCGAGGTCCACGGGGCCTCGAGCAGCTCCGATGTCATCCCCCGCCAGTCACCCGTCGAGAGCGCCTTCTCCGAGCTCGTCACCTGAGCGACGGCGCTCGCGATAGCGCCGGGCCTTGGCCCGGTTGCCGCAGGAGCCCATCCGGCACCAATGACCGGAGTGGTTCTTGGACTTGTCCCAGAACGCCCACGCGCAGGCACGGTCGGCGCACACCTTGAGCTGGGCCCAGCTGCCATCGGCCATGGCCGAGGTCGCGATCCCCAGGACGCGGCCCAGGGCGCCCGCCACCCCAGCCGCCTCCGGCTCGAGCCTCACGCTGCGGTCGGGCAGGAAGCGGGGGCGGAGGGCGCTTTCGGCGGCAGCCCGGTTCAGCGTGGCCAGGTCCACCGGGTAGACGGGGGCTCCGTTGTTGGCCTGGAGCAGGCGCCGCAAAGCCTCCCGGATGGCCAGCGCATGTTCGACATCGGGGCCGGCCAGCTCGGCGGCGGGGTCGATCAGCCCGCGCTGCCGCAGCCACTCCGCCAGCGCGCTGGGCTGGGCGATCTCGTCGGTGCCGTCCATCAGGTCGGTCGAGTTGACGAAGTCCTGGACCAGCTTCAACTGGCCGGGAGCCGGGTTGGCCACAGCTGAAGTCTACCGCGAATAACTCACCCTCAAACAGTGTTTACGGGTTATACTAACTGGTAATCACTATTCACTGGTTATGTTGAGGAGTTGCTGATGTTCCCCTTCACCGAGCCCGAATTCATCTGGATGACATCCCGCAAGGAACTGCAGAACCGGCTCCTGCCCACCCTCAAGAGGTTTGTGACGCTGCAGTCTATGAACCCCGACGAGGACGCGCGAATTTCACGGGGCACCGGGGGCCGCGCCTAGTGATCCCTTGCTGGCCGAGTGCCGAACCGCCTGTCAGACTGGTCTCATGAGACTAACGAGGACGCTGGTACTGGTCGGCGCGGGGGCCGCTCTGGCCTATTTCTTCGACCCCGAGCACGGTGTTCGGAGGCGGGAGAAGCTGGTTCAGATGTGGGACCAGAAGGTCGGCGAGAGCCCCCTCAGCAAAGGCGGCGAGACCACCATCGTCACCCCGCCGGCGGGGATGCGGAGGACGGCCGGCAGCTAACCCCCGCGAAGTCGGGGGCGGGCGCGAGCCGTACCCTGCGCCGGCGACCAGCGCCAGCCTGACCATGGTGGCGAGGGCAGTGCGGCGGACCCTGCGGCCATCATGGGAGACGCCTCGGGCGAGTAGCCTTTTCAGCCTAGTGGAGCCACTATGCCGAGCCCGCCGCTAGCCGGCGTGCGCGTGGTGGAGGTCGGCAACTACATGGCCGGCCCTTTCTGCGCGATGCAGCTGGCCGACCTGGGCGCGGACGTCATCAAGGTCGAGTCGCCGGCGGCCGGCGGCGACGAGGTCCGCAAGACGGGGCCGTTCCTGGACGGCGAATCGTCCAACTTTGTGAGGCTGAACCGGAACAAGCGCTCGCTGGCCCTCGACCTGAAGACCCCGAAAGGCAAGGAGGTGTTCCGCCGGCTCGCCGCGACCGCGGACGTGGTGGTAGAGAACCTGCGGCCGGGAACCATGACGGACCTGGAGCTGGACTACGCCACGCTCTCCGCCCTGAACCCGATGCTCGTGTACGTGGCGGCCTCGGGGTGGGGGCAGTCCGGGCCCTACTCGCAGCTCGCGGGACTGGACATCATGGCCCAGGGGATGAGCGGACTCATGTCGATCACCGGAGAGCCGGGCGGCGACCCGGTCAAGGTCGGGGTACCGGTGGCGGACCTCGTGTGCGCTCTCTACGGGGCGCTGGCCGCGGTCTCCGCGCTTCGAGCGAGGGAGAGGGACGGGCGGGGGCAGTTCATCGACGTCTGCCTGTTCGAGGCCGGCGTCTCGCTGGCGGTCTGGGAGGCGGGCAAGTTCTTCGCGACGGGGGAGATCCCGGGGCCGCTGGGCTCGGCCCACCAGACCTCCGCCCCCTACCAAGCGATCCGGGCTGCCGACGGGTACTTCACGGTCGGCGCCACCTCGATCCGGAACTGGGAGTCGTTTTGCAGAGTCCTCGGACACCCGGAGTGGGTGGCGGACGAACGGTTCGCGGACAATCCTTCGCGACACCGCAACCGGCCGCTGCTGATCCCCATGATCGAGGAGGTCACCGCGGGGCGGCCGATGGCCCACTGGATCGCGGCCCTGCAGGAGGCGGGGGTTCCCTGCGGGGCGATCCAGGACTACGGCCAGGTCTTCCGGGACCAGCACCTGGCGGCCCGCGACTTCTTCTGGAAGGCGCCCCACACTACGCTGGGCGCCGTCGAGCAGCTCGGCTCGCCGATGCGGTTCGCCGCGACGGCGGTGGTCCGCGACCACGCCGGTCCCCTCCTGGGCGAGCACTCGGCCGAGGTCCTGGACGAGCTGGGCTACTCGGCGGCCGACGTGGAGCGGCTGGCGAGCTCGGGGATCATAGTCAGGCCATGACGATCGAGCTGAAGACCGACGAGATCCAGTTCGAGCGGCGTGGGGACGAAGGCGAGCTGGCCTGGGTCACGTTCAACCGGCCGCAGGCTCGCAACGCGCTGACCTTCGCCATGTACGAGGCGGTGCACGACATCTCGGTGGAGGCCAACCGGGACCGCTCGATCAAGGTGATCGTGTTCGCCGGCGCCGGTGGCAAGGCGTTCGCCGCCGGCACCGATATCTCCCAGTTCCGCGCGTTCGAGACGGAGCAGGACGCCCTCGACTACGAGGGCCGCATGGACCGCGTGCTCAACGCGCTGGAGGCGGTCCGGGTGCCGACCGTCGCCGCCATCCAGGGCGCGTGCACAGGGGGCGGCGCCGGGATCGCCTCCGCCTGCGACATGCGGATCGGCTCTCCCTCCACGCGCTTCGGTTTCCCGATTGCCAGGACGCTCGGCAACACGCTGTCGATGGGCAACTTCGTCAGGCTATCGGTCCTGGTCGGCCCGGCCCGCGTCAAGGACATCATTTTCACCTCGCGCCTGGTCGAGGCCGACGAGGCTCGGGCGATCGGCTGGCTGAACGAGGTGACGCCGGACGAGGATTCGCTGCCGGTGCGGGCAGAGGAGCTGGCCCGGACCCTGGCCGGCCAGGCGCCGCTCACGCTGGCGACGACCAAGGAGGCGCTGCGCCGGATCCGCGAGCAGATGGCACCCAAGGACGGGGGGCACGACCTGGTTGTCCAGGCCTACATGAGCCACGACTTCAAGGAGGGGGTCGAAGCATTCCTGGGCAAGCGGAAGCCCACCTGGACGGGTAGTTAGGTCCGCAACCGGGCGCGGCCTGCTAGCCCGGGGCGCGGGCAGTGGCGAAGGTGAACGCCTCGTGGTAGTGGAAGGCGTCCTCGCCCAGCTTCGCCATCTCCCGGCCCACGAAGTGCTCGAACTGCTGCCGAAGGGCCGGGCCCATGGTCCCGATGAGGGCATGGGGCCGGGGACCTGCGCCCCTCATCAAACCGACCCAGGAGGCGGGGCCCTCCAGGCGCGCGCCCGTGACCATCGTCATGAGCTGGGGCTCCCCGAAGCCGGCGGTGTCCAGCAGCTCGGTGATCGACTCGGTCTCCCCCAGTCGCTCTAGGTCTGGATGCGACAGGGGAATCGTGAGCGGCAGCTCCGGGATCAGCTCGTCGAGCAGCCGGTAGAAGACCTCCTGGGCCTCGGTGTTGAGGGATCGCCGCCTCACCGAGATGGCGATCCGGCCCTCCGGCCGGAGGATTCGCCTGGCCTCCTCCAGCGAGACCAGCGGGTCGTCCAGGTAGCCCAGCACGTCGCCGAATGTAACCAAGTCGAACGAGGCGTCCCGAAAGACAAGCCGGTCGGCGTCCATCGCCAGGAGCCTCGTGTTCCTGAGCGAGCGCCAGCGCGCCACCGCCAGCATCTTCTCCGAGAGGTCGACTCCGACCACCTGGCCGCGGCGGCCGACGCTCCGCCCGAGCTGCAGGGCGACGAGCCCCGTCCCGGTTCCCACGTCGAGCACGGACTGGCCGGGCTGGGGATCCGCCAGCTCGGCCAGGCGCCCGGCCACCCGGGCATGGAGGCCGCCGGCCCAGGAGTCGTACTCAGGCGCGACGGAATCGAAGAACGCGATGGCCAGGTCCCGGTAAGAAGGAGTCTTTGAGTGCGGCAAGGTCGGGACGTCTTGGCCTAAGATCCTACCCTTGGCCCCACCGCGCACGGTCGCTGTGTAGCCCGATGGGCGTCGAAAATCCCGGCATGGCATGGAGTGGGAAGTATGGAAGTACAGACCGAGACCCCGACCGAGAACGGTGAGGAGCACCAGGTGAAGAGTCACCGCGGCCGTCCCGAACCACCGGCCAACGGGGCCGGTTCACCGATTGTCCTTGGCCCCAAGGACCGCCTGGAGGGCAAGCTCACGACGGAGAGCGACGTCCGCATCCAGGGCAGCACCGTCCAGGGCGAGGTGTCCTCGACGGGCGATGTCCGGATCGAAGGTGACTCCAACGTGGACGCCCGGATCGAGGGCAAGAACGTCAACGTGCGCGGGAACGTGAACGGGGACGTCACCGCGCGGGGCAAGCTCATCATCGCCGGTTCAGGGAGCGTGAACGGCAACGTCAAGATCGCCCGCCTGGTGATCGAGGACGGCGCCACCCTCAACGGCAACGTCCAGATGGACTCGGGCAAGCACAAGGGCGGCGACAGCGGGGGCGCATAGTCCCCGGCCGGTCGTGGCGTAGCACGGGCCAGAATGTCGGGAATGATCCCGAACCTGATCGGCCCTGCCTGGAGCCGCCCGGACGCTGACACGCTGCCTGTTTTCAACCCCGCCACGGGCGAGGTCATAGAGCAGGTCCCGCTCTCCTCCAAAGAGGAGGTTCGGAAGGCTACCGACTACGCCGAAAAGGCGTACGAGAGCTGGTCTCGGACCTCCCTGACCGAGCGCGTCCAGCTGATGTTCCGCTACAAGCAGCTGCTGGAGCGCGACTTCGAGAAGCTGGCGGCAATCATCACCCGCCACCACGGCAAGACGCTGGACGAGGCCCGTGGCGAGACCCGGCGCGGGATCGAGGTCGTGGACTTTGCGTGCGGCGCACCCACCCTCCTCCAGGGCCGCACCCTACGGAATGTCTCTGGCGACGTGGATCAGGACGTGTATCGCTTCCCGGTCGGCGTGGTGGGCGGGATCACGCCCTTCAACTTCCCCGTGATGATCCCGCTCTGGATGTTCCCGCTCGCCATCGTGGCCGGCAACACGTTCGTCATGAAGCCATCCGAGCGGACCCCTCTCGGAATGAACAAGCTGGCGGAGATCTTCCTGGAGGCGGGCTTCCCGGAGGGTGTCCTCAACGTGGTCCACGGAGCCAAGGAGGTCGTGGACGGGCTGCTCGAGGAGCCCCGGATCCGGGCCATCAGCTTCGTGGGCAGCGAGCCGATCGCCCGCTACGTCTACGAGCAGGCGGCCAGGCACCAGAAGCGCGTCCAGGCCGCCGGCGGGGCCAAGAACCACACGATCGTGATGCCGGACGCCGACCTTGACAGCGCGGTCCCGGCCATCCTGAACAGCGCCTTCGGCAACGCCGGCGAGCGCTGCCTGGCCGTCTCGGCCGCGGTCGCCGTCGGCAAGATCCACGGCGAGCTCATGGAGGCGCTCACGGACCAGGCGGCCAAGCTGAAGGTGGGGCCCGGCGACGAGCCCGGGGTCCAGGTCGGGCCGCTGATCCGCGCTGAGCATCGCCAGAAGGTCCTCGACTACATCGACCGCGGCGTTACCGAAGGCGCCACGATCGCGGCCGACGGCCGCGGCCACCTGGAGCGCCAGGGTTTCTTCCTGGGCCCCACCGTGCTGGACAATGTCAGCGCCGCGATGACCGTGGGCAAGGAGGAGATCTTCGGCCCGGTCCTGAGCGTCAGCAGCGAGCAGGACCTTGACCGGGCGATCGCGCGCGCCAACCGCATGTCGTACGGCAACATGGCGGTCATCTTCACCCGCAGCGGCCACGCCGCCCGCCAGTTCCGGGAGCGGGTCGAGGCCGGCATGGTCGGGGTCAACGTCGGCACCGCCCAGCCCTTCGCCTTCTACCCGTTCAGCGGCTGGAAGAGCTCCTTCTACGGCGACCTGCACATCCACGGAACCGACGGCCTCGACTTCTACACGCGAAAGAAGGTGCTCGTCAGCCGCTGGTGACGGCACCGCTCGGGCGCAAGTATCGACGTTCCGCGGTGGCCGACAACCACCACATGGCGGTGTCCGATGGATTGGTTCCCCCAATATCCCGTGGGAGTGTCAAAATCACCGCAGTGCTCGAGGTCGCCCTCCCGGAGATGCTGTAGTGGAACAACTCGACCCCATCGCGCTGCTGTCCGACACCCGCGCCACCCAGCCCCGGCTGATCCGCCAGGCACTGGCCGCCCGCCGGCGCCGCCCCCTCGACGAGTACCGCGGGCCCATCCTGCTGATCTCGGCTGACGCGCCGGCGCGGGGCGTGATCGAGGCCGGCGACGACTACTCGGCGATGGCCAACCGGGGCGAGTTCCTGCGCCGGATCATCACCGCCCTGCAGGACCCGGGCGTGGCGGGGATCGTAGCCACCCCCGACGTCGTCGACGACCTGGCGCTGCTGGGCGCCCTGGACCGCCGGTTGGTCATCGGATCCATGAACCCGGGTGGCCTGGCGGGCTCCGACCTGCAGTACCACGGCGGCTTCACGGCCTACACGGCGGACGCCATCGAGACGGCCAACCTTGACGGCGGCCGGATGCACCTCCGGATCGACGATCTCGACCCCTCCACGCCGGAGCGGATGGCCGCCGTCGCCGAGGCCGTTAACCACCTCGCCTGGTGCGAGCGGCCGGCCCTGGTCGAGGTCCAGACCACGCCGATGGAAGCCGAGTTCTTGATCCGCTCGATGGCGGTGGCCGCCGGCCTGGGCAACAGCTCGGCCTACACGTGGCTGCAGGTGCCTATCATCGACCCCCTCGAGCCGATCCTGGCCGCGACGACCCTCCCCACGATCATCTCTGGCGGCGAGCCGAGCGTGGAGAACCTCGAGAGGTGGTGGGAGGCTCTGGGCCACTCTCAGGTTCGCGGCGTCATCGCCGGGCCCAGCATCCTCTACCCCACGGACGGGGACGTCGCCTTCGCGGTCTCCCGCGCGGTGCACGTCATCCACCGCCACCATGCCCGCTACTCCACCAAGGCGAAGAGGAGCACCGCCTGACGGGCAGGCGCCTTCAGGTCGGTCGTCAGTTTTTGAAGAGAGCGGTCAGGATGGCCGCCGCGCCGAAGCCGGCCACGAGCAGCCCGGAGCCGAGTGCGATCCGGCGCGCTATTGGCTCGATCCGGCGCCGCACCAGGGCCGCGACCCCGGTGACCAGCAGCCACCAGAGCGCAGAGCCGAGCATGACTCCCACAACCAGCAGCAGCGGGTAGGGGGCGACCACGCCCAGCCCGGCGAAAACCGCGGCAAACGAAAGGATCGTGGGCGGGTTGGCCAGGGTCAGCCCGACCATGGACACGTACATCGTCGCCAGGCCGGCGGGGCCGGCCGGGGCCGCGTCTGAGCCCAGCGCGGGCGGCCGCAGGGCCGAGCGGGCGCCGAGCAGCACAAGCGCCAGCCCGCCGACCAGCTCGAACCAGCGCCGCTGGCCGTTAAGGACCGAGGTGACGGCGGCGACGCCGAACGCCGCGAGGGCGGCGTAGATCGCGTCAGCGGTGGCGACCCCGAAGCCGGAGGCGAGTCCGCTAGACCAGCCGCGCTCCAGCGTGCGCCGGACGGTCAGGAACGAGATGGGGCCGGGCGAGGCCGCGATCGCAAAACCGGCCGCGAGACCCGCCAGCAGGCTGCTCACCGGGAGTGCCCATCACACGCTCCTGCCCGCGTCCTGCCAGTACGGCTCGCGGATCTTTCGCTTCAGCAGCTTGCCGGCCTGGTCGCGCGGCAGCTCCGCCACGAAGTCGACCGAGCGCGGCCGCTTGTAGTCGGCGATCCGGACCCGGCACCACTGGATCAGCTCCGCCTCGCCAGGCGAGGACCCCGGGCGCGGCGAGACGACCGCTTTGACCGATTCGCCCCACTCGGCGTCCGGCACGCCGATCACGGCCACGTCCAGCACGTCGGGGTGGCCGGCCAGGCAGGCCTCGACCTCGGCGGGGTAGATGTTCACGCCGCCCGAGATGACCATGTCGATCCGGCGGTCACAGATGTAGTAGAAGCCGTCCCCGTCGCGATAGGCCACGTCACCGACCGAGAAGTATCCGTCGCGCAGCGAACTGGCCGTCGCGTCCGGCTTGTTGAAGTACTCGGCGAGCCCGTCGTTGCGGACCCAGAGCTCGCCCGGCACACCCACCGGAACCTCCTCGCCGGCCTCGTCCAGCAGCCGGATCGCGTGGCCGGACAGCGGCCGGCCCGCCGAGCCGGGCCTTGCCAGCTGCTCCTCGGGCCGGAGCACCAGGTTGAAGCCGGTCTCGGTGGCGCCGTAGAACTCGTACAGGCAGTCCTCGAAATAGGCGGCCACGCGCTCCTTGAGCGGGAAGGGGAAGGGCGCCGCACCCGCGATGAGGGCGCGCATGGAGGACACGTCGTAGCGCGCGCGGGTGGCCTCGGGCAGGTCCACGATTCGCTGCATCAAGACCGGGGCCATGAAGGTCGTCGAGACCCGGTGCCGCTCGATCAGCCGGAGGGCCTCCTCGGCGTCGAACTTCGGCATGACGACGATGGTGCCGCCGAGTGCGACGGTCAGCAGGCAGAAGGCGCCGACGGCGCTGTGGTAGCCGGGCCCGGCCATGAGGTGGACGTCGCTCTCGCCGAGGCCGAAGGCCTGGATCGCCTCCACGACCCGCTCCAGGGGCAGGCCCTTGGGCCGGTAGGCGCCCTTGGGGTGGCCGGTCGTGCCAGAGGTATAGACCATGGAGGCGCCCAGCCCGCCATCCGACGGTCCTGACGCCGGCTCGGCCTCCTCCGACTCCGACATCAGCTCCTCGAAGGGCAACCAGCCCCTCGGCACGTGACCTCCCACCGCCAGGTAAATCCTCTCGCCCTGGACAGCGGCGCGGGCCTCTTCCACGACCGGCACGAAGCTCTCACCGGCGATCACGACCTTGGCCCCGCTGTCGTTGACCAGGTAGGCCACCTCCGCCCCGCGCAGGCGGAAGTTGACCGGCACGCCCACGACCCCGATCTTGCGCAGCCCGCCCGAGATCTCGAAACCGGCGATCGAGTTGTGCTGCATCACGGCAACCCGGTCGCCCGGCTGCACTCCGAGCGAGGCGAGCAGGTTGCCCGCCCGGCTGGCGCGCGCGTTCAGGTCGCGGTACAGAACGGTCCGGGCGCCCTCGATGAGCGCCGGCTTGTCGCCCCGAACGGCCGCGTGGGTCGCGAGGATGTCCTGGCCTGGCACACGAGAAATGCTAGCGGCCCGCGGAGGAGCAAGGCTTAGTGAGATAACGCGTTGAAATCACCATGGGCCTCTGTAAGATTCCAAACTCAAATGCCGATAGCCATGGGTAGCGTCCTTCTAGTAGAGGACGACACTTCCATCGCGGAGCTTTATGCGCTGAAGCTGAGGATGGACGGGTTCGTCGTCCACCACGCTTCGGACGGCACCACGGCCCAGATCATCTTTGAGACCACGGCTCCCCAGGTGGTCTGCTGCGACAGCCGCCTGCCCGACGGTTCGGGCCTCGAAACGGCACGCAGCTTCGCTGAGCGCCACGCGCTCGTGATCCTTCTCACGAACGACCAGCGCAGCTACGAGTCGCCGCCGGCCGGCGTCGCCTGCGCCCTCCTCAAGTCGCGGACCAGCCCCGGCCTGCTATCGGCGACGATCGGCGACCTGCTCGTCGGGGCGTACAAAACCCGCCGGTAGCAGGCCCGACTCGACCAGCCGGTAGACCTCGGCGGCTCCCTCCAGCATCTTCGGCGTGAGCCCGAGCGCCGCGAAGGTGGCCGCGATCTCCTCCATCTCCACGATCCAGCGATACGCCTTGGGCACCATGCCCGGGATAGCGCGCTGGGACCAGGAGTAGAGCATCGGCTGGCTGTCTTCGAGCTCAGCCCGGAGCGGCTCCGCCAGGCCCAGCCGGTCGCCAGCGGCCAGGAGCTCCGTGGCGAGCGCCGTCAGCCCCTTCGTGAACGCCGCGTAGCACATCTTCAGTCCGGAGGCGTCCCCGACCTGGTCGCCCAGGAACCGCGTGTCAAGGCCGAGGGACGCCAGCTCCGGGGCCTGAGGCCCCGAAGCGTACAGGCGAGGGGCCGCCGGGGCGCCGATGATGCCCACGTCCACGAAGTGCTGGCCGATGACGTCCGCGACCTGGCGCACGGTGGCCGGCGAGACCGCGTTGCAGTCCACGTAGAGAAGGTCGGGCTGGGGGCCGACGGCGCGCGCCAGGTCGAGGGCATGGGCAGGCGGAACGATCGACAGCAACACGTCCGCCTCGCGGACGACGGCCGCCAGATCGGCGAGCTCTTCCATGCCCGCGTCCTCTGCCCGGCGCCGGGTTCGCTGGCTGCGGCCGCCCAGCCAGGTCACCACCCGGGAACCTCCCTGGACCAGCAGCCGCCCCACACCGGAGCCCATATCGCCGGCGCTGACCACCGCCACGGTCCGTGGCATCAGCGCGGCTGGGAGAACTTCTGGGCGCTGCCCATCGAGTCCCAGACGTAGTCCTGCACGTTGCTGAGCATCTGCTTGAAGTGGTTGCGGTCGTGGTGAACCCACTCGTTGACGATCTCGCCGATCGTCAGGTGCCCCACGTCGGGGTGCTCGCCCCCGCGCCCCATGTCCTCCGGCTTGAGCGAGGCGACCAGGCTGACACTGGCCTCCCGCAGGCCGAGGAACTCGAGGAGGAGCTGCGCGGAATCGGCGTCGCAGTCGTTGCGCTCCCGAGCCACCGCCGTCTGATCCCAGCTCACCAGCGTCGCGTCACCGTCGTGCTCGAGCAGGACCCGGATCCGGCCCGCGAAACCACGCCGTTCGGCTTCGATGATGTGGCCCAGGCACTCCTTCACGCACCACTCGCCCGGCATCGGGTGCCAGGCCAGGACCTCCTCCGGCAGCGCCTCGACCTCAGCCCGGATCTCGGCCGCTCCGGCCCGCAGAAGGCCGGCGACGCCGAACGTGGTAAGCGTCTCCATCGCGGTCAAGATAGCCGTTACGGTGGATCGACCGGTGGCGTTAACTCGACTGATGGCACGCCTCACCCTGCTCGCGCTGGCGCTGACCCTGGTGGCATGCGGCTCGGTCTCCGGGAGCAACCCGCCGGCTGCCACGCCCACCCCGACCGCAAGTCCGGTGGGCGGGCAGATCAGCGACGGCGACGACGGCAAGACGATCAGCCTTCACGTCGGCGACCAGGTCGAGCTGGTCCTGCACCAGCAGCCCGGCTTCACCCAGTGGAGCGGGGTTCAGAGCTCGAACCCATCGGTCCTGATGCCGGTCGTGGACGTGCGCGCCACCGCCGTGCGAGGGGTGACGCTGGCGATGTTCAAGGCCGTCGGCCCCGGCCGTTCCGACGTCACTGCCTCGGCGGGGGTGAACTGCTCGCCCGGCACCGCCTGCCCAGCGCTAGCACGCCTCTGGCGAGTAACTATCCAAGTCAGTTAGGAGAATGGCGCCGTAAGGGCGGGCTCAGCCCGCCCGTTTGGGTCCGTCTCCAAGACGCCGACCAACGTCTGTTTGAGAGAAGGGGGCCCGTGGGGGAAACAAGCCTGTTTCCCCCACGTCGTCACTCTGGGACGTGGGCTCGGATCGCGGAGGCGTAGGCCTCCAGCTTTGAGCGGGGCGTGGGCTCGGAGTAGTTGGGAGGGAAGGTCAGGCCGAAGCCGTCACCCGCACTGCGCGGGATGAGGTGGACGTGGAAATGCATGACGTCCTGGAAGGCGGCCTCCCCGTCAGCCACGAAGACGTTCACTCCCTCGCAGGGCAGCCCTGAGGTCCGGAGCGCGCGATTCAGCCTCATCACGATCTGCCAGGTCCGGGCCAGCGTCATGTCGCTGTACTGGTGCATCAGCTCGCCATGCTGGCGGGGGACGACCAGCATGTGGCCGGGGTGGATCGGCTGGATGTCCATGAATGCCACCACCGCGTCGTCCTGGTAGACGTAACTCGCCTGCTCCTCGGCCGCCACGATGCGACAGAAAACGCAATCGTCGCCCATTCCCAGCACAGGATACCCGGGCCACCGCGAGTTGCCTCACACCAACCAGCCTGCGCCGGAGACACGACGGGCGAGGACCTGCGTCAGGCGGTCAGAGCGGGCATCACCTGGTCGAGCCGGCTCACGCGCACCACCCTGGGGTCCGGGTGCTGGAACCGCCGCCCGGTGATCCAGACCGCTCGCTGGAAACCGCTGGCCAGGGCGCCCGCGATGTCGAAGTCCAGCGTGTCGCCGACCATGGCGGCTTCTCGGGGCCGCCCCTGCACCAGGTTCAGCGCAGCGTGAAAGGCGCGCGGATCCGGCTTGTGGTGACCGATCTCCTCAGTGACGACCACGCCATCCACCATCAGGTGCAACCGGTGCCGCTCGACCTTGTGGCGCTGGGGATCCACGGTGCCGTTGGTCAGGATCACGGTGCGGAAGCCGGCCGCCTTGAGCTCGCGCAGCAGTCGGCGGGCGCCGACCCGGATCCGGATGTCGTTGCCGATCGCCCGGTAGGCGGCGTCGATCTTCTTCGCGTCGGGACCCGTCACCCCGACGTCCGCGAGGCGTCCCAGGCGCAGGTCCTCGATCGAGTAGGCGCCGGTGCTGAAGAGCTGCCACCAGCGCCGGTCGGCAGCCGCGAAGGCGCGCCCGTCGATGCCGTACTGGAGGAGATGGCGGCGGCCCCGGGCCCGAGCACGCGCGCTGGCGATCAGCGTGTCGTCCAGGTCCACCACGATCGTGCGCAGGCTCACGAGCGCTTCACCTGCAGGCCCCGGGTGATGTCGGCCGGCGTGACGATGCCGATCGGCTGCTCGCCATCCATCACGATCACCCGGCCCTCGGCCGGCCCGGCCAGCCGTTGCAGGAGGTCGATCAGGAGCTCGTCGGGGGTGGCCCGCGGAACCGCTTCAAGGGGCTGGGCGACCTCCCGCACCGCGAGCGCCTGGCGCTGGTCGGGTGGCACCGCGAGCAGCGAATGCAGCCTGACCATCCCCGACAGCTTGCCGTCGAAGTTGCGCAGCGGGAAGGTGGTGAAGGTGTTGGGCCTGGTGTAGTTCTCGAGGAACTCGTGGATCGTGATCCAGTCCGGCGCCAGGACCACCGGGGAGCTCATCACGTCGCGGACGCGGACACCCGCGAGCGCGTGCCGGATCGTCACCGACGACTCCTCGGCCCGGGACGCGGTGAACAGGAACCAACCCAGCATGATCAGCCAGAGCCCGCCCAGGCCGGGCACCAGGAGCAGCTCGCCGACGCCCAGCAGGATCATGGCGCCCGACAGGACACGGCCGACGCGGGCGGCCCTGGCGGTGCCCCTGACGCGGTCACCCGACCACCGCCAGAGCAGGGCGCTCAGGATCCGGCCGCCGTCCAGCGGGAAGGCGGGGATGAGGTTGAAGGCCGCCAGCGAGAGGTTGATCCAGCCCAGCCACAGGATCGCGAACGCGGGCAGAGAGTCCGGCAGAAGCGCCGCCACGCCGAGCAGCGCCCCGCCGATCAGCACGCTGACGAGCGGTCCGATCCCCGCGATCGCGGCCTCGGCGCCGGGGCTGGAGGGCGTGCTCTCGAAGCTGGCCACGCCCCCGAAGAGCCAGAGCGTGATGCCGCGGACCCGGACGCCCAGGCTGCGGGCCAGCAGCGCATGGCCGAGCTCGTGGGCCACCAGCCCGGCCAGGAAGAAGCCGGCAGTCACGGCGCCCACCAGCGTGTAGGCGGCGCTCGACTGGCCCGGCGCCTGCACGGGCAGGAAGGCGTTGGCCAGGCTCCAGGTGATGAGGAGGAAGACGACCAACAGGCTCCAGTTGGCGCCTATCTCGATCCCGAAAAGGCGACCGAACCGGATGGAGGTGCCCGTTGGCGGGGGTGCCTAGCTCGCCGCTTCGGTCGTCGGTTCGGGGGCGGGCGGTACCTGCGGCGTCGTGGGGTGCTCGCCGTTGATCTCGGGCTGCGTGGCCACTGCGTCCTGGTCGCGACTGCGCCGGCGCCTGCGGTTGTGGCGGCGGCGGTCCCCGCGCCGAGGCCGCGACAGCCGCTGCACGTGAGAGCGGATGCCCACCCGCTGGCAGGCGGTCACGACCGCGCCCACCCCCGCCACCAGGCCCTCCTCCTTGGCGTGCTCGAACAGGGGGCCGAACAGCTCGGGGGCGCCGCCGATCACGGTCTTGGAGTCACCGACGATCACGAGCAGCTTCTTGGCCCGCGAGATCGCCACGTTGACCCGGTTGGGGTCGTTGAGGAAGCCGATGGCGGCCCGGTCGTTGGAGCGCACGAGGGAGAGGATCACGGCGTCCGACTCGCGTCCCTCGAAGGCGTCCACCGACTCCACGTCGTCGGGCGGCACGATTCCCTTGAGTGCCGAGACCAGCCGGTTGACCTGCGAGTTGTACATGGCGATGACGGCCAGCTTCGACTTCCGGACGCGCTTACGGATGATCGAAGTGATGTCCTTGCAGAGCGCGACCTCGAACTCGTTGGCGACCGACTTCTGGGCGTCGCGGTATTCGTCCTGGGCGCCGGTGTCCACCCAGACCAGCTCGCGGTCGAACGGCCAGGGCAGGGGCATCCGGGGGTGGGGCGCCTCGTGGATCAGCTTGCCGTCGTAGAAGAGGTCGGAGACCACCCGGCCGATCGGCTCGCGCATCCTGTACTGGCGGGGCAGCATGATCCGGGAGGTGTTGGGCACCTTGTCCCACACCCAGCCGTAGTAGGAGTCGTCGCGGACCATCTCGTCCAGCTCGGAGGTGATCTTGAAGCTCATCGCCGCCTCCTCCATGACGGGGGGAAGCTGCTTCAGGTCGCCGATCATCACCCAGCGCTTGGCGAGCGGCATCAGCGCCAGCGCCTCGTTGGCGCGCACCTTGTTGGCCTCGTCGAGGATCAGCCAGTCGAAAACTCGGAAGCGCAGCCGGGAGTCGATCGCCAGCCGGTTGCAGGTTCCGGCGACCAGGTTGTAAGGCTCCAGGTCGTCACCCTCCACCAGGGTGTGGCGGAGGCGGCGGGGTACCTTGCCCGGCTCGGCGATCCGGGCCTGGCGAACGTGGCTGAATCCGAGCAGCCGCTCCTGGCCGGTGTCGACCGCGTCATTGGAGTGGGACGACAGCAGGATCGAGGAGTCGGAGTGGCGGCCCAGGATGCGCCGGATCGACTCCACGATGGCCGTCGTCTTGCCGGTCCCGGGCGGCCCCTGGATGAGGTAGAGCTGGCCCGGGCGCATCCCCATGACGCGGGCGACCGCCTCGGCCTGCTCCTCGTTGGGATCGGGCAGGTGGTGGGCCTTCTTGCCCTCGAGCGGCACCCGGGGCGGCGAGCCGAGCCAGCCGGGGTCCGCCAGCTCGGCCGCGAGGGCGCCGGTGCGCGGCGAGCCGATCTGCAGCTGCCTGATGACCGAGCGCTGGGCCTCGAACATCTCGACGCTGGCGGTTGGCAACACGACACCCTCGTCGGGCAGCGGGTCGTAGCGCCGGAAGGAGACCCAGAGCGTCGAGCCCTGGACCCGGTCGAGCGACATCCCCCGGTACTCCGGGAAGCCGGCTGAGCGGACGGTCAGCGAGTCGATGCCGCGGTAGATGCGGCCGTCGGTGTCGCCCTCCAGGAGCAGGGCCGCGCGAACGTATTCGCCGCCCCGCATGTCCTCGCCGCAATTCGGGCAGTGGATGCCGCTCGAAGTCGGGCTGATCTCCTCGCACTTGGGGCATTCGATCCACTGCTCGGTGGCCTCGTAGCGCCGGATCGCGGCCTCCGCGAGCGACTCCCGGAAATCCCGCAGGTGCTCGATGAAGCGCATGGTGGAGTCGAGGATGGGCTGCTGCTTGGCCGTCTCGCGGAGTGCGATGGCCGTGAAGCCCTCGAGGTCGCCGTCCCAGTCCTCGACCAGCTGCAGCTCCTTGTAGGACACATGTAGCCGCGCCTTCTCGACCACGAACTCGCTCTCCAGCTGCTGCATGTCCGTGACCTCGAGGGCCAGGCCCTTGGGGGTCCGGCCCAAGCGACCCGTGATCAGCGTGGAATCGACGCTGCCGACGAACTCCAACGGCTTGTCGGGCTTGGTGATGGTGTACGTGCCATCCATCTCCTTGTGCTCTTCCAGTACCTGGCGCAGCCACTCGGAGCCGTTGGGGATGAAGGCGAGCTTGGCTGCCGCGGGGCTCTCGGGCCGGATGCGGATGCCAAGGCGGCCGGCCTGGATCTCCTCGCCCGGGATCTCCGGGTTCCAGAGGGGCAGGATGTCGCCTGGGTTTGGCGTGCTCATGGCTTCGCGACCTGAACAGCCACGTCTGCGGGGACGAAAGAGGGAGGGATCAAAGTGATTGAACGGGGCCTCCGCCACAGGAGGCCAAGCGCTTATGAAAGCCCGCTAAAGGTATGCCAATTGTACTGGGCGATGCAAGCGGCGGGTGGTTTATGTGGTGGGACACCCCTCGGAACGCCCGCGTCAAGGTCCCGGGACAGGGCGAGATCAGTCCGGCAGTGGGTCGCCGCGGGTCTCGGGAAGCGCCAGCAGCAAGGCGGCGCCGGCGATGGCCCCCGCCGCCACGGCCAGGATGCTGCCGCCGAAGCCCAGCCTGGGTTCCAACAGGCCCACCAGCTGCAGCCCCGCGATCCCGCCCAGGGCCCCTGCCAGGGCATTGACGGCCTCCGAGGTGGCCCGAGCCCGGGTCGGAAACAGCTCCCCGAACCAGGCGCCGAGGATCGGCACCGCCGCGCTGGCGATGACGCTCCAAACCACGTTGCCCACCCAGAAGGCGGCCAGGCCGCCCGCGAATGTGGCGGCCACCGCGAGCGCCGTCAGCGCCACCAGCCCCGCCCCCAAGAGGCGCCGCCCGTAGGCGTCCGAGAGCCGGCCGCCAACCAGGAACGCGGGCACGGACACGACCCCCGACACGAAGACGACCGCACTGATCGCGAGCGGATCCAGGTGCAGGCTTTGACTTCCGAACAGGAAGACCAGCAGCGACGCCGGTTGGAGCAGTAGGGCGCCCAGCGCGCCCGCGACCCCCACCAGCAGCAGGCGCCGGCGCCAGGGCGGCTTCCAGAGCACCGCCAGCGGCACTCCCTCGTGGCGCGAGGCCCGCCAAGTCTCGCTCTCGGGCAACCGAGCCCAGAGCAGGAGCCCGCCCAGCACACCGAGGCCGCCGAGCAGGTAGAGGGCGCGCCAGCGCGGGGCGAGGAGGGGGTAGAGCAGCACCGTGAGCCCGGTGCCGCCGCCCGCGGCGACCGTGATCGCGGCCACCGACATGCCGCGGGCCGCGGCGGGCAGCTCCTCGACCACCAGGGCCGTGGCGACCCCGGCCGCGAGGGTCTCGAAGCAGACGGCCAGCAGCCGCGTCAGAGCGAGCACGGCCAGCGACGGTGCGAGGCCGCTGAGCAGGTTGGCCAGCGAGAAGCCGAAAACCGCCACGGCCAGCATCCGGCGCCGGCCCAGCCGGTCGGCCAGCATGCCCAGCGGGAGGGCGCCGAGCGAGCCCAGGGCGAGGACCGACCCGACGTTGGCCAGGGCGGGCACCCCGGCATGGAACTCGGCGCTGATCGCGGGCAGCGCCAGCACCAGGACCGAGCTGTCGAAAGCCGCCAGCAGGGTGGCCAGCCCGGCCAGCCCGAGGACCAGCCATTGGTGACGCGCCAGCCTGGGCACCGCTACACCAGCCGCAAGCGGTGCAGCAGCCAGGGACCCGGGCCCAGGAAACCGCAGGTGGCGCACGCGTGCGCAATGCCCACACCGAGCAGCGAGGGCGGCCCCGGCAGCTGCCAGAAGGCCAGTGCCAGGGGCACCCCCAGCAGCGCGGTCGCGGAAACGTCGAGCCAGGCCCAGCGCCCGAGCCGGTGGTAGAGGACGTAAACGGCGGTGGCCACCGGCAGGCCCAGCCAGGGCCCTGCCAACACCGTCAGCCCGCCCTGCAACAATCCGCGGAAGAGCGCCTCCTCGACCGGTCCGTTCAGCCAGTAGAACCCGGTCTGCAGCAGCAGGTCAGGCCTGTCAGCCGGCACCCGCAGGGTCTGGCGGCGCCTCGTCAGAAGCAGCTGGACGATGCCGGACGCCAGGAACAGCAGGGCGCCCCCCAGGAGGCCGAACCAGAGCTGCGCGCCCAGGTTGCCAGGTGAGAAGCCGAGCCAGGCCGGCCGCCAGAGGCGGTAGACGAGGGTGACCACGAACGCGAAGGGCACTAGCCGCGTCAGCAGGTCAAGACGGATCCAGGCCAGCGTCTCGGGAGCGCGGGTCGGAATCAGGCGGGCCTTTCGGATGGTACTTGTGGACATGGATCTCGAGGTCTTTTACGACTACCGCTGACCGTACGTCTACCAGGCAGCCGTGTTGCTGCAGAGAGTTCAAGAGTCGGGGAAGCGCGACTTCTCGGTGGGCTGGCGCTATTTCTCCCTGACCCAGGTGAACAGCCGGCGGCCGCGGTGGAAGGTCTGGAAGACCCGCGAGAAGGTGGCCGGCAACGAGGCCTTCCGGGCGGCCCAGGCGGCGCGCTGCCAGGGCGGCGAGGCGTTCCTGCGCTTCCACTACGCGCTGCTGGCGGCGCGGCACGTTGACGAGTCGGACATCGACGCCCCTGCCGTGCTCCGCGAGGTGGCCGGCCAGGCCGGCCTTGACGTAGAACGCTTCAAGGCTGACCTGAAAGCCACCACCCTGGAGGCCCTCGGCCGCGACCACACGGAGGCGGTCGAGCGTTACGGCGCGTTTGGGACCCCGACGTTCGTGATCCCGGCGGCCGCGGCCGCGGCCTACGTCCGCATCCGGCCCGCACCCGAAGGCGAGGCGGCCCTGGCGACCTTCGACGAGGTGATTGACGCGATCGGCCGCCCCTACCTGCTCGAGATCAAGCGCGCAACCCCACCCGCTGACGCACTTATGTAAAGAAAATGAAGATGGCGCCGTAGGGGCGGGCTCCGCCCGCCCGATTGAGCCCGTCTTCCAAACGCCGACCAACATCTGATGCGGGAAAGGGGGCCCGTGGGGGAAACATGCTTGTTTCCCCCACTTAAAAGCTCAGTAATCTCTCAACCTCGCGGGCTACCATCCGTAGCGTGCGGGTGCTTGTCGTCGACGACGAGCCTCTGATCCGCAACTTCCTACGCACCGGACTCCGCTACGAGGGCTTCGAGATCGCGGAGGCGGAGAGCGGCGACGAGGCCCTTGAGATCGCGGCCTCCTTCCGGCCGGACCTGGTGATCCTGGACGTCATGCTGCCCGGGATGGACGGCCATGAGGTGTGCCGCCGCCTGCGGGGCGATCCCAAGCTCGGCATCCTGATGCTGACCGCCAAGGACGAGGTCCACGACCGCGTCATCGGACTCGACATGGGCGCCGACGACTACCTCGTCAAGCCCTTCGATTTCGACGAGCTGCTGTCGCGGATGCGCGCGGTTTTGCGCCGCCTCCGCGCCACGACCGGCGAGCCCCTGCGGGTGGGCCCGATCAGCCTGGACCCCGCGACCCGCGAGGTCAGCGTGGACGGCCGCCAGGTGCAGCTCACCAGCCGCGAGTTCGACCTCCTCCAACTCCTGATGAGCAACCCTCGCCAGGCCCTGAGCCGGCAGACGATCCTCGACCGGGTCTGGGGCGGAGACTTCTACGGCAGCGAGAACAACGTCGAGGTCTACATCGGGTACCTGCGGACCAAGCTGGGCGAGGCGGGCCGCAAGCTGATCCAGACCGTGCGCGGCCACGGCTACCGGCTGGCGCCATGAGCCTGCGCTGGCGCCTGACGGCCGCCTTCCTGGGCGTCCTGGTGGTGGCCCTGGCCGCGGTCGGCGTCTTCCAGTATTTCGCCCTCCGCAACTTCCTGTTGGAGGCGCAGGCCAGCACGCTGCGCGCGCAGCTTCGAGTGCTCGGCCCGGCCACGGATGCCGTGACGGCCGCCGCCCAGCGGGACTACCGCGCCGCGGTGTACGACCAGGACGGCAATCAGCTCGCGCTCTCGGACCCCGGTCCCCAGAACAAACCCTGGATCGAGCCCCACATCCAGGACGTGGTCAAGGGTGGCTACCAGCTCTACTCGAACCAGAGCACGCACGTCATGGCGGTGGCGACCTCCGTGGGCCTCAGGTTCGGGCCGAGATCGCCGGGCACCACCGGCTACCTGGTGGTGGAGGGTTCCACCGAGCCGACCGAGACGGCACTCAGCGGTGACCTGCTGACGTACGGCGTCTCCGCCATCGTCGCGCTGCTGCTGGCCGGAGGCGCGGGCATCTTCCTGACCAGCCGCTCGCTGCGCGGCTTGGCCAGGGTGTCCAGCGCCGCCGCGGCCATCCAGGGGGGCGACTTCGACCGCCGCTCCGGTGTCACCGGCTCGGACGAGGTGGGCCGCCTGGGCAGCACCTTCGACGAGATGGTGACCCGCATGCAGGACGAGCTCAGGCGCCGCCAGGAGTCGGAGGAGGCGATGCGCCGCTTCCTGGCCGACGCCTCCCACGAGCTGCGGACGCCGCTGACCGCGGTCCGGGGCCACGTCGACGTGCTGCGCCGGGGCGCCGCGACCGACCCCGAGGACCTCGGCAACGCGCTGGGTGACATCCACCAGTCGGTCGTGCGCATGTCCCGCCTGGTGGACGACCTCCTGACGCTGGCCCGGCTCGATCGGGGCGGCGAGCTGAGCCCCGCCGCTCTGGCCCTGAAGCCGATCCTGGAGGAAGCGGCCCGCAGCGGACGCCACCTGGCACCCGAGCACCCGATCGCCGTGGAGGTCGAGAACGGCGCCGTCGCCCGCGCCGACGCGGACGCCCTGAACCGGATCCTGCTCAACCTCATCGACAACGCGGGCAAGTACAGCCCCGCGGGCGGGACCATTACGCTCAGAGCCCGGCGTGAGAACGGCCACGCCCTGGTCGAGGTCCAGGACAGCGGCCCCGGCATCCCCGAGGCCCAGCGGGCTCGCATCTTCGAGCGCTTCTTTCGAGGCGACAGCGCGCGGACCCGGCGCAGCGGCGGCGCCGGGCTGGGGCTCTCGATCTGCGCGGCCCTGGCCGAGCGCCAGGGCGGCAGCATCCGCGTGGCCAGCGCCCGCGGCAAGGGCACCACTTTCACAGTCGAACTACCGATCCCTCAGCAGTCGGAGCCCGCCCTGAGCAGCTGACCCGCTCGGCCGGGCCCGGGCTCCATCCTCAGGAACGTCTCAGTCACGTCTAAGTCCGCTCGCACAGAGTGGAGGTATGAGATGGAGATCGCCGTTCCTGATCGGTGCCCTGGTCGGCGTCGTCCTGGTCGTCCTGGTGGCAGTGCCGGCACTCGTCATGGGCTACACGGACCGCGTCCCGCCGGGCGCGCGGCCTGGTGCCCTGGGCCCGCTGGTCGGACTTCTGCTCCTCAGCGGACTGGTCTGGCTGGGCCTGACCGCCTTCCAGCGCGTCCATCTCCGCCCCGACCCGCTCTACACGCTGCAGGACCGCTACGTGCGCGGCGAGATCAAGCACGAGGACTACAAGCGAATGCGCGAGACCCTGCTCGATGAGCGTCGATAGTGCTCGCTCGGCTGCGGCCGGTCTCTTCGTGGGCCTCCTGGGCGGGCTGCTCGTCGCCTGGGCGGTGTTCGCTTCGATCCAGATCTTCGCGACCGTCACCTCCGGGACTGCAGTGCGGCCGCGCCGCCGCCTGCTCGACGGAGCCGCCGGAACAACCTGTGCCCGGTCCCCCTGGGCGCGGGTCCCGGCGGCCTCCCATTCCCCTGCCGGGCGGCCCCGGGCCGGTGCAGCCGCCGGGCGGCGCTCGCCAGGATGCCAACCTGGGCTGAGCCTTCGCCGACCACTGGCCCGTAGCCGGCACCCCGGCCCGAACCTCTAGTCCCGCGAGCTGAGCTGCTTCTGCCTCTGCTTCCAGAAGTCGAGCCGGCGGACCAGGCGGTCGCGCTCGGCGCTGAGCACAATCAGGTCGGTCGTCGCGATCTCGGTGCGGGCGGCGTCATCGGTGACCTGCAGGATGCCCTGGTGGGCCTGGTCCACCAGCCGCTCCTTGAAGAGCACCAGCTCGGCGTAGACCGCGATCCAGTGGGCGGTGTCCTCGACCTCGGTGGCGGTCGAATCCTCACCAGGCAGCAGGCGGTCGGGGTTGACCGACTTGTCGGCGGCTTCTTTACCGGGTTCCTTTCCCACAGCCGATCGGAAGGATAACAATGGCGCCCGTCATAATCGACTGGCCCGCCCCACCCAAGGACCTCGCATTGCCTCCGACCATCGCTCCTGAACAGCTGAACGGGCCTGTCCGACTGCTCGCGGGACCGGGCACGGGCAAGACCCACGCGCTCGTGGAGCTGTACGCCCGGCTGGTCCAGGAGGGCGTCGCCGGGCGCGGCGGCATCCTGGTCCTGACCTTCTCGACGGCCGCCGCGGGCGAGATCGGCCGCCGCCTCGACGAGCGCCTACAGGACTCGTACGACGAGGCCTGGATAAGCACCTTCCACAGCTTCTGCGCGCGCCTGCTGCGCGATCACCGGCCCGACCCCGGACGCCTCCTTCTGAGCGGGTTCCAGGAGTTCGTGGCCATGCGCGGCGTGCTGGCGGACATGGACCGGGCCCCCTTGGGCGAGCTGGGCCGGGTCGCCCACACGGACGCCTTCGCCCAGGACGCCCTGGCCTTCGTGGCGCTGCTGAAGCAGAACCTGGTCCACCCGGCCGAGTTCTCCCTGCGCGCCGAGACGGCTGGCACGCCTCGGCTGCGTGTCCTGGCAGCCGTCTACTCCGCCTACCAGGCCAGGCTGGAGGCGAGCGGACTGAAGGACTTCCGCGACCTGATCGCCGACGCGATCGGGCTGCTGGACGCCCTTCCCGACCTGCTGGAGCAGATGCGCGAGCGCTTCCGCTACTTGCTTGTCGACGAGTTCCAGGACGTGGACCCGGCCCAGTTCGCCCTTCTCCGCCGGCTGGCTCCGGCCGAGAGCCGGCCCCGGCTCCTGGTCGCGGGCGACCCCGACCAGTCGATCTACGGCTTCCGCGGCGCCGTGCCAAGGCTGCTCGGCGACGAGTTCCCCCGGGTGTACGGCGGGGAGAGCCTCGCGCTGGAGGTCAGCCGCCGCTGTCCGGCGTCCGTGCTGGAAGCCGGGGAGCGGCTGCTGCGCGAGACCCAGCCCATGCGGGCTCGGCGCGACCTCGCCAGCGATCGCCCCGAGCCGGCGCCCAGTCTCGAGGTGGTGCGCGAGGCCAACGGGGTGGACGAGGCCTTCTTCGCCGCCCGCGAGATCCGGCGCCTCATGCTCGACGACCCCGAGCTGCGCCTGCGCGACTTCGCGATCCTGCTTCGCAGCACCACCACCCTCTCGGCACCCTTCGAAGAGGCGGTACGCGCACTGGGCCTGGCCTACGAGGTGCGCGGCGTGGGCGCCATGGCCCGGAACGAGGTCGTCCGTTTCCTGCTCACGACACTGCACGCGCTGGACCGCCCCGACCAGCCCGAGGCCCTGGAGCGCTTCCTGTCGAGCGGTCTCTCCGGCGTCGGCCCGCGGCCCGCCGGCCGCCTTCGCCGCCATGCGATCGAGGAGGGCCGGGCCTTCGACCGAGTGGTCAGGCGGCTGATGTACCACCTGCCCTGGCCCCTGCCCTGGAACGGCGAGCTGCCACCCCCGCTCGAGGAAGGCGCTCGCGAGCCCGAGTACCTGGAGCACCTGTCAGAGGCCGATCGGCTGGCCATCCACACCGCGCTCACAGCCTTCTACAAGCTCGCCAGGGACGCTCGCGGGCTCCCGGTCACCGCTCTCGCCTACCTGGTCCTGATCGAGACCGGGGCCCTCGCGCGGCTGCTTCAGCTCCCGCTCGACGGGCCTGACCGCGAGGAGGCGCTGGCCGACCTCCGGACGGCACTCGAGGCTTTCGCGGAGCTGGAGGAGGTCTGGGGGCGCCTGCACGGGGCGCCGCCCCTGCTGGCGGACGTCGCCCCTCGGCTGGACTCGTTCGTGGCGCGCGCGGTGGACGAGGCCCAGCCCGCCGTCGGGGCCCGCGACGCCGTCCAGATCCTGACCGTCCACCAGTCCAAGGGCCTGGAGTTCGAGGTCGTCTTCCTGGCCGGCTTCGCGCAGGGCATATTCCCGGTGGCCGCCCGTCCCCACCCGGTCCTGGAGGAGGAGGACCAGCAGTGGCTGGAAGCCAACCTGGGCGGGTTCCGCCCCTCCTGGCCCAGCGACCCCGAGGCCCACCTGGCCGAGGAGGCCCGGCTGGCCTACGTCGGCATGACGCGCGCCCGCCGCCGGCTCTACCTCAGCTACGCGGAGGACTACGACCGGTCCGCCGGGTCCTCGGCGTTCATCGACCTGGCGGCCCCGGACGCGCCCCGCCGCGAGCTGAGCCGCTCCGCCGCCCGGCTGGAACCGGCCGAGCTGCTGACGGTTTCCGAGGCCGAAACCCTGCTGGCGTCGATGCGCGGCTCCCTCGGCGAGCCCGAGGCGGCGCGGGCCACGGCGCTCGGCGTCGACATGCGGTTCGTGATGGACCCCTGCTCGGGCCGGCCCTACGAGCCTTACGGCGTGGGCCACCGCCCGGAGGGCGTCCACCCGGACCACTTCAGCGCGACGGCCATCAACGACTACCTGAAGTGCCCCCGCCTGTACTTCTACAACCAGCACCCGGGCCTGGTGGCCCCGCCTCGAGGGGTCGAGCTGGAGCGGGGCAGCTTCCTGCACCGGGTTCTGGAGGACTTCCACACTCGCGAGTCGGAGTGGCGCACGCTGGCCCCCGAGCTCCAGCGGGAGTGGCTCGACAAGGCGCTGGAGACGCACCTCGAGCGCTACCTGGGCCGGGTGGACGCGGTCCTGGAACGCCGGGCGGAGGAGCAGGAGGTGCGCCGCATCCTGGACAACTACATCCGCTTCGCGACCAGCACGCAGGTCATCCGCCGGCTGGGCACCATCAAGACCGAGCAGCGCTTCCGCCTGCTGGTGGACGGGGCGGAGGTGGTCGGCAAGATCGACCGCATCAACGACACAGGCGACGGCACCTGTGAGGTGGTGGACTACAAGACGGGGCGAGGGTCCGCGGCGCAGCGGGCCTACGACTCCTACTTCGGGCCCGAGCTCCACGACGTCCAGCTGGCGCTGTACTACCTGGCCTGCCAGGAGGGCCTGGACGAGGAGGGGCGGCCGCTCGGCCTCAACCCCCGCTTCCTGTCGCTCTGGTACCCGAAGGACTGGGTCTACGGCTCCATCCGGCAGGTCCTCTTCCCGGTCGGCGGCGCCGCTCCCGGCGTCCGCGACCAGATCCAGCGGCCCCTGACGGAGGGCGACCTCGCCCGCGGCCGGGACGCAGTGGCGGTGGCGATCCGCCGCATCAAGGCCGGCGACTTCGATCCCGCCCCGCGGGAGACCGTGGGCACCTGCCTGACCTGGTTCGGCTGCCCGCACGCGGCCATCTGCCCATTCGGGGGCCAGCCGGTCGAGTGATCACCGAAGAGCAGCGCGCGGCCGCCCACGCCGGACCGGAGGGTGCCCATCTGATCGCGGCCGGGCCGGGCACCGGCAAGACCTTCACCATGGTCGAGCGATTCCGCTGGCTGGTCCGCGAAAAGGCGGTCCCGGCCGACGCCATCCTGGCCGTCACATTCACCGAAGCGGCCGCCACCGAGCTCCGCGATCGGCTCACCGCCCAGCTCGGACTCCCCCTGGAGGAGGCCTGGATCGGCACCTTCCACGGCGTGTGCGCCCGGCTGCTGCGCGAGCACGCCTACCTGGTCGGCATCCCGCGCGAGATCCGGGTGATGGACGACATCGACCAGCGGCTGCTGGTGGAGCGCCTGCAGTCGAAGCTCCGCAGCGGCGCCGAGTCCGGCGTCGAGATGGAGGGCCTGGAGGCGCTGAACCCGGCCGAGGTCTTCGACCTGATCAAGGACGGCCCCCGCTTCGCGCTCTCGCTCAAGGGCCGCGGGATCGGGCCGGCCGAGTTCAAGGAGCGCGCACTGGGGATGCACGCGGGCCAGGCCCAGACCCTGGCCGGTCAGCCCTCGGCGCAAGCCGAGAAGGAGGCCATCGAGCTCCTCCACAACATCTACGCCGCCTACGAGGCCTGGCTGCGGGAGGAGGGCCGGATGGACTTCGACGACCTGATCCTGGCCACCATCGCGGCGCTCAAGCGGGTGCCCGAGTTCCAGGAGCGCTGCCGCCGGCGCTTCCGCTATCTCGTCGTGGACGAGTTCCAGGACACCAACCGGATCCAGCTGGAGCTGATCCAGCTCCTGGGCGCCGAGGGGTTCGCCAACGTCGCGGTGGTCGGCGACGCCAAGCAGTCGATCTACGGCTGGCGCGACGCCGAGATCGAGAACATCCGGAGCCGCTTCCCGGGCTACCGGCTGCCGCTCACGGTCAACCGTCGCTCCTACCAGGAGATCCTGGACCTGGCCACCGCCTTCATCCGGCGCGACGCCCTGTTCGCGGAAGAGCCCGAGCTGCTGGCCTCGCGGGGCTCGAACGGCGCCTGCACCGCGGTGGTGATGGCCTCGAGCGCCCGCCACGAGGCGCGCCTGGTGTGCGCCGATGTCCGCCGCCTGGTCGAGGCCGGGCGGGCGTTCTCCGACATCGCGCTGCTCACCCACTCCGTCAAGAACCTGCCCCGCGAGTTCGAGGAGGAGCTGCGCCGGCACGACATCCCCTACGTCACCTCGGGCGGCTCCGGCTTCTTCGACCGGGAGGAGGTGAAGGATGTGGTGGCGCTGCTGCGTCTCACCGCCGACCCCATGGACGACGGCGCCCTCGTCCGGGTGCTCCAGGGTCCCGTCGTGCGGGTGGACGATGCGGCGATGTACCGGCTGGCCTGCCGCCGCCTGGACCGCCGCGGGATGCGGCTGCGCGACTGCTTCGACCAGGGCGCGGCCGAGGACCTCGACCCCGAGACGGCCCACCGGGCGGCGGCCGTGCTGGCGGTGGCCGACCGGTTGGGCGAGGCCCGCGACGCCCTGACCGTGGCCGACGTGCTCAACCGGCTGCTGGAGGAGACGGGCTACCTGCGCCACTGCCAGCTGCGGGCGGCCCGGGAAGGCCCGCGGGCGGTGATGAACCTGCGCAAGGTCTTCCGGATGGCCAGCCGCTTCGAGCGCGACGCGGCGCTGGCCGGCATGGTGGACTTCGTCTCCCACCTGGACCACATCATGGAAGCGACCATCCCCATCGGTGAAGCCGAGGTGGAGGCGGCGGATGCCGTCCGGCTGCTCACGATCCACGGCGCCAAAGGGCTGCAGTTCCCGGTCGTGTTCCTGGTCAACGTGCGGCCGCCCAACCCGCGCGACACGGAGCGCCTGTTCTTCGACCCGGACGGCTTCGGCTTCGTCATGAAGTGGTGGCGCGGCGACCGGCATCCCCGCTTCCGCGAGAACCTGCCGGGCGCGGCGGCGCTCGCGCTGGCGCGCCAGGAGCGCCGGCGGGCGGTGTACGTGGCGCTGACCCGGGCCCAGGACGCCCTGTACGTGAGCGCGACGCGGGACGAGGCCTCGGCCGAGGACGTCAGCCCGGAGGACGACGACCACTTCGGAGAGATCCTGGGCTGGGCGCTGGCCCACCCCGAGGCCGCGGCCGTGATCCAGGCCGAGCAGCCGGAGCTGCCCGAGCTGGAACCCCCGGCAGCCCCCACCCCGGTCGACGCCGGGGCGGTGGAGGAGGTGCTGGCCCGGCTGGAACGCATCCAGGCGACCGGCCCGGCACGACCGCCGGAGGCGCCGGGCGAGCTGCGCCTCAGCTTCTCGCAGCTGCACCAGTTCGAGGTCTGCCCTGTCCGCTACCGCTTCGCCGAGGTCTGGCGCGTCCCGGCGCCGCCCGACGAGCTGCTGCCCCGGCAGGCCCGGGGGACCGGCGCCGCGGACCTGGGCGCGGCGGTCCACCGTGCCCTGGCCGCCTGGCACACCTCGGGCGGCGACCTGCTCGGCCTCTACGATGGCCCGGATGCGGGCCGGGAGATGCTGGCCGGCTACCTGGCGCGTCCGCTGGCGTCTGCCCCCACGCTGGGCGCCGAGGTCGAGTTCAACCTCAGGCTGGGCCAGACCCGGCTCAAGGGGGTCGTCGACAGGGTCTGCAGCTACGAGGGCCGCACCGCGCTCGTCGACTACAAGACCAATGCCCGCCTCGACCGCCGCCTGCTCGAGGCCTACTCCACGCAGCTCCGGCTGTACGGCCTGGCCGCCCGCGCCGGCCTGTTGCCCGGCGCCGACCCAGATCCTCGGCTCTTCCTGTTCGACCTCCGGGAGGCGGAGGCGATCGAGGTCGCGCCGGACCCGGAGGCGGCCGAGGCGCTGCTCGGTGAGATCGCCCGCCGGATCGGGGCCGGCGACTTCGAACTGCGGCCGGAGCACGCCGACCGGCCCTGCTTTCTGTGCAGCTACCGGCCGATCTGTCCCAGCCGCCGCTAGGGGTCCGGCCGAAAAGCCCAGTCGGAGCCTCGGCCGGTTTTCCGGCCGAACCCCTAGCCGGACGCCCGGGAGTGCACCATGCCGGCCGCGCCGCCGGCGGCCCGCCGGAGGCAGACGCAGACCCACATCGTGTACGGGCTCCAATCGCCCGCCACATCGCGCAGCTCGGTCTGCAGCCCGTAGGCGCTGCGGACCGCCGCTTCCATTCGGGGCTCCGCCGTCGGCAGCTCGTCGACCGCGCTCAGGGCGCGCAGCCTCACCAGCTGGGAGCCGAACTCGCCGATGCCCGCCAGACGGCGAAGCGCGGCCAGCGACTGGTCGGCCGGCAGAGCGCGCAGGCTGTCGGTATCCAGGGTGCCGGCCAGCGCGGCCCGAGCCAGGCCGGTCAGATACTCGACCTTTCGGCCGAACAGGCCGGGGAACGATTCCAGCCGGGCCAGCCTCTCCGGGGCGGGGAAGGTCCACATGGCGTGCCCATGGATCGAGAGCTCGTGACCGAGCTCCCGGCAGAGCCGGTCCTTCACGCCCTGCGCCTGGCGCATGTTGATGCGCGAGGAGACGATGCACCAGGCCGCTGCCTCGTAGGCGTCCGACCAGTTGACCGGCCGGAAACCCGGGAACATCCGCTGCAGCACGGCCACGACCGGGTCCCGCTCGGCCAGGGCGGGCCAGGCCCTGCCGTCGACGTCCAGGCTCAGGGTGCGGGCGACCTGGTGGCGCACGGCCTCGACCTCCGCCGCCCCGAACACCTCGCCGTGGACGGTGCCCGCGGCATCCTGGGTCAGGCAGACGCCGACCGGCTTCCAGTCCGCGTCGGTCAGGAAGGCCAGGTGGAGATGACCAGCGGCGGACGAACCGTTCTCCGAGGGACGCACCCAGCCGCCGATGAACTGGGCGCTCTCTTCGAGCGAGTAGGGACCGACGGGCTGGATCTGGAAGGTTTTCATGTCGTGGAATCTGCCCGGCCAATGTTGACACCTTCTGTCAACATTGGGAAGGATGCGCGCTGATCGCCTCCTCTCTCTGCTCCTGCTGCTCCAGGCCCACGGCCGCCTGAGCGCATCCAACCTGGCCGGCCGCCTGGAGGTGTCGCGGCGGACCATCTACCGCGACGTGGACGCCCTGGGGGTGGCCGGGGTGCCGATCCGGGCGGAGCCGGGAGCCGGCGGCGGCATCGAGCTGATGGAGGGCTGGCGCACGGACCTGACCGGCCTGACCGAGCCCGAGGTGGAGTCGCTGCTTACGGCGGCGCCGGGGCCGGCGCTGGAGAGCGCCCTGGGCAAGGTCGCCGCCGCGCTGCCCGGCGAGCCCGGCCGGCGGGTGGCGCGCATGCGCGAGCGCCTGCTCGTGGATTCCGAGGGCTGGGGCCGCCGCGCCGTCGCGCCGATCCATCTGCGGGCGGTCCAGGACGCCGTCTTCGCCGACCGCCGGCTCCGGCTGGCCTACCGGCGGGCTGAGGCCGACCTGGTCGTCCGTCTCGTGGACCCGCTGGGCCTCGTCCTCAAGGCGGGCACCTGGTACCTGCTGGGGCTGGTGGACGGGCAGCAGCGCGTCTTCCGGCTTTCGCGGGTCGTTTCGGCGGAGGCGCTGGGGGAAGCGGCGCGCCGGCCTCCCGGGTTCGACCTGGCCCGGGCCTGGCGCGACCAGACCGCGGACTGGGGATCGGGACGCAGCGACTACCATGTCAGGCTGCGGGCCGAGGGCGCGGGGCGGGCGCTGCTGCTGCGTGTGGCGGGCGACCGCGTGACTGACGCGGGCGACTCGGCGAGTGTCCGCCTGGGCTTCCCGGCGCGAGAGGCGGCCGCAGCCTTTCTGGCCTCCTTCGGGGCTGCCGTCGAGGTGGTCGAGCCGCCCGAGCTGCGGGTGGAGCTGGCTCGCCTGGGGCTCGAGCTGGCCACCCTCTACGGCCCTCGCGAGCGCTACTTCGAACGCCGCCAGGTCCGGGAGGCGATCGCCTGGGCGGAGGCCGGCGGGATTGCCGTCCACCGGAACTTCGACTCCTATGACGGCACGCGCTCGCCCCGGGGGTTTCGCATGGACAAGCCCTTTCTGCACGTCATCGGGCTGCGCGCCCAGCTGGCCGACTGGGGCCGCCGGTACGGGCTGCGGCCGGAATGGATCCAGCCCGAGAAGCGCCGCCCGGTGGCCCACTACGACGTCTTCGGGGAGTTCGCCCAGCGCCTCATTGAGCGCCTCCGCGAGCCTTGACGCCCTTTGGCGCAGTGTGTCATAATGACGCAGTAAGTTAAAACCAACCACCTCTGAGCAGAGGAGAAGGAGCCATGGAAGTACAGATGAACGACGTCCAGAACGACAGCAAGCAGGCTGAGGCCACGATGGCCGACGCCGCCACGGGCGCCGTGCTCGGCATCGTCGACGCCGCCAGCCACCCCGTCAGCACCGCCAGGCGCGAGATCCGCAAGCTCGAGGACCGCGGCCAGCCCGTCAACCGGAAGGTGACGCGCCAGGTCGAGCGGAACCTGGGCGAGGCGGTTGAGACCACCGGCGAGTTCCTGGACGGAACCATCCCGGAGAAGTTCGTCCTGAGTGGCATCCGCCTGGTCAAGAACACGGCCCGCCGGCGCGACCTGGTCGGCAACGTCGCCTACCGCACGCTCGTGGTCCTGAACGGCGGCCTGGAGATGACCCTGCGCACGCTGAACCGGCTGGAGAACGCGTCGGAGCCCCCGACCCGGCCGGCTAAGTCCCGCAGCACCGGCACCGCGAGGCCCGCGACCCGCAAGCGCCCGACCGTGACAGTCAGGGCCAAGACCAAGGCCACCACCACCCGCAAGCGCGTCACCAAGGCGGCCCACAGCGTCCGGACAACGGTCCGGAACACCGCCCGCAAGACGGCCTGACAACAACAACCAGTTGGGAGGGGCGCCCACACCGGGCGCCCCTTCTTTCATATAGTTCGGCCGTGACCGTGGTGGCCACCGGTTCGATGGCTTTCGACTACATCCTCACCTTCAAAGGCCATTTCGGCGATCACATCCTCCCGGACAAGAAGCACATCATCAACCTGAGCTTCCTGGTCGACTCGATGGAGAAGCGCAAGGGAGGTGTCGCCGGCAACTACGCCCACACGCTGGCGCTCCTCGGCCACCCCGTCGCCGTCCTGGCCACCATCGGGGGCGACGGCGCCGAGTACAAGGCCTGGCTCGAGGAGAAGGGCGTCGACTGCCGCGGGCTCCTCGTCCTGGAGGACGAGCACACGGCCACCGGCTTCACCACCACGGACCTCGACGCCAACCAGCTGACCGGCTACTACGGCGGCGCCATGAACCGGGCGGCCATGCTCGGCCTCGACGACACGGTGCCCGACCCCGCCGCCGTCATCGTGGGCCCCAACGCCCCCGACGCGATGTTCCGGCTCGTCCGCGAGTGTCGGGAGCGGGGCGTCCCCTGGGTCTTCGACCCTGCCCACCAGCTCCCCCACATGAGCAGCGACGACATCGAGAGGGGCGCGGCCGGAGCCTGGATCCTGGTCGGCAACGACTACGAGCTGGAGCTGATCCAGCAGCGCACCGGCCGCGACCCGGCCGGCCTGCTGGAGCTCGCCGAGATCGTGGTGACAACGCTGGGGCGCGAGGGCTCCCGGATCTGCCACGCCGGCGGCGAGGTCAGCATCCCGCCCGCCGCAGCCCGCCAGGAGATCGACGCCGTGGGAGCCGGCGACGCCTACCGGGCGGGGCTGGTCGCCGGCCTGCTGCGCGGGTTGCCGGTCGAGCAGGCGGGGCGGATCGCTTCCCTCGCCGCCGCCTACGTGATCGAGCAGACGGGCACGGTCGAGCACTCCTACACCCTTGCCGAGTTCGGAGCCCGATACCGCGAAAGCTTCGGCCAGGAGTGCCCGCTTTAGTGGAGCTCGGGGAGGCGATCCGGACCACCCGCGCCATGCGCCGTCTCGACCCCCGACGCGGCGTCGCGGAGGGCGACCTGATGAAGCTCATCGAGGCCGCGACAATGGCCGCGCCGGGCGGCAGCAGCCAGCCGGCCCGCTGGCTGATCGTCCGCGACCCGGAGCTCAAGAGGCGGGTCGGCGAGATCTACCGCCGGCAGGCGTACGTCGCCCTGAAGGAACCGACGGTGCTTCGGCGCCCAGGCGAATCCCTCGCCGACCCTTTTCAACACCCTGCTAGGCGAACTTCCGGGATTGGTCGAGCCGGAAGGCGCGCAGCGCGACCCCGAACAGGATCACAGACCAGATCCCCAGGTAGAGCACGGCCTTGCCGACAGATTCGGTGTCCGCGCCGATCGCGTTCCAGGCCAGCTGCCCGTAGTGATAGGTGGGCAGCAAGGGCGCGATCTTCTGGATGAAATCCGGCAGCTGCGAGACTGGGATGAACAGGCCCGACGCGAAGGACATCGGCAGGTAGATGAGGTTGGCCACCGCGGGAGCCGAGTTGGGCCCGGCGGAGTATCCGATGGCCATGCCGAGGCCGATCAGGGGCAGCGCACCGGTCAGCAGCCGGAAGGTCAGGCTGAGCCAGGTCTCGACGGGCAGCCGGACGCCGCCCACGATGAAGACGAAGAGAAAGAGGGCGATCAGCGAGAGCAGAGCGAAGACCATGGCGTTGATCACGTTGGCGGCGATCGCCACTGCCGGCGGCAGCGGGGTCGCGCGCTGTAGGAGATCCAGTTTCTGGGCACGCGCCACCGCGGCGCCGATCCCGAAGTTGAAGACCATGGCGCTGCTCACCGCGTAGGCGCCGAATGACGCCATGAGGTAGGCGCCCACGCTGAGCGAGCTGCCGGGGATCTTGTCGTTCACGTGGGACAGCCCGAAGAAGGCGAAGAACATGATCGGCAGGATGATCGTCGTCAGGCTGAACGCCGGGATGCGCAGCGTGTTGGTGACCATGGCCCGCGTCTGCGTCCAGAGCATTCGGGGGATGGGTGCCACGTCCAGGTTGGGAGTTGCCGCGATGCTCATTAGACGGTCGTCTTCTCCTGCGCGTGTGAGGTGAGGCTGATGAAGGCCTCCTCGAGATCCGCGCCGGCGACCTCGAGCTCGCGGATGTCGAGGCCACGCCGGAAGAGCTCGCGAAGCACCGCCTCGGGCTCGTTGCTGAGCAGCCGGAAGCGCTCGCCTTTGATGTCCATGCTCTTCACATCCAGCCCGCTCAGGACCGCCTCGGTGACGTCCCGGCTGACGAAGCTGATCCGCTTGCCGGCGACCCGCGACTTGATCTCGGTCGGGCTGGCGTCGGCGATCACGAGGCCGCGGTCGATCACGATGATCCGCTGCGCCAGCTCGTCGGCCTCCTCCAGGTAGTGGGTGGTCAGCACGATCGTCTTGCCGGACGCTGCGAACTCGCCGATGCCTGCCAGGAACGCCCGCCGCGCCTCCACGTCCATTCCCACGGAGGGCTCGTCCAGGAAGATCACCTCGGGGTCGCCGCAGACCGCCAGGGCGAAGTAGAGGCGCTGGCGCTGGCCGCCCGAGAGCTTCGAGGCCGCCTGTCCAGCCTGCTCCTGGAGCCCGGCCAGTGCGATCGCGCGTTCGGCCGGCATGGGATGGGGATAGTAGGAGCGAAAGAGGTCGACCAGCTCGCGCACCTTGAGGGCGCCGATCACGCCGGACTCCTGCAGCATGACGCCGCAGCGGCTGCGGGCCCGCCGGTCGGAGGGATCGAGGCCGAAGAGCCGCGCCTGGCCGGCCGTCGGTTTTCTCATGCCCAGCATCAGGTTGATGCAGGTTGTCTTGCCCGCTCCGTTGGGGCCCAGCATGGCGACGACCTCACCCTGCTGGATGGCCAGGTCGACGCCGCGCACGGCTTCGAGCGAGCCGAACTGCTTGCGGGCTCCGATCAGCTCGACGGCGAGGATTGTCACAGGCCCCCAGCCTAGTCGGGTCCGGCGCGGCCGCCCAGTAGGACCCGTCAGGACTTGCGCATGACATTCGTAACTTCAATGTCAGCCGCTGAGTCACTTCTCCTGCGCGGGCGAGGGAGCTAACCTCTGCGACATGGGCTGGTCAAAGCGGCGGAGGGCCATCACGTATGTGTTCGCGCTGATCTGGCTCATCTTCCTGGCCTTCCCGATCGCCAATCTATTCGACGGCCACCACCCCCGCGCCGAGATCGCCGGCTCGATCTTCGCGGTGACCGTCTTCTGCCTGGTGTACGCGTGGCACTGGGTCCGGCTCTCGGACTGCGACATAGGCGGCATCCTGGTGGGGCTGGTTTCGCTGACCGCCATCGCCACGCTCATGACTCTGGCCAGCGGCAGCGACTGGGGCACGCTCTTCATCTACGTGGCGGCGGCGACCGGCGGATCGTTCAGCACCTGGCGGCGCGGCGTCCCGGGGGTGGCGGCCGTCTCCCTCCTGAGCGTCGCACTGGCGATCCTCGAGGGAGCGCCGCCGATCTTCGTCGCCTTCGTCCTGATCGAGGTCCCGATGATCGGTCTGGCCGTGATGGCATCGGGCTTCCTGGTCAGGACCAACCAGGCGCTCAACGAGGCTCGCGAGGAGGTCGCCCAGCTCGCGGTGGCCGAGGAGCGGCTGCGCTTCTCGCGAGACCTCCACGACCTGCTCGGGCACAGCCTTTCGGTGATCGTGCTGAAAGCCGAGCTGGCCCGCAGGCTCGGCGGGCGCTCGCCGGAACGCGCCGCGGCGGAGGTGGCCGACATCGAGCGAGTGGCCCGCCAGGCGCTGACCGAGGTGCGCGAGGCGGTGGCCGGTTACCGGGCTGCGAGCCTCTCGGACGAGCTCCAGGAGGCCCGCTCCGCCCTGGCCGCCGCCGGGGTGAGGGTGCGCGTCGAGCAGTCCCAGCTGGCGCTCCCGGTGCCCGTGGACCACGTGCTCGCCTGGGCTCTGCGGGAGGGCGTCACCAACGTCGTCCGCCATGCGGGCGCCAGCGCCGCCAGCATCTGCCTGAACCGGACCGCCGACCGGGCCGAGCTGGAGCTCACCGATGACGGGCGCGGCGGCGACTCGTTCGAGCCCGGGAACGGCCTGCGCGGCCTCCGGGAACGGGTGGTCGGCCGGCAGGGCGACGTGGAGTTCGGTCCCCGACCGGTGGGCGGCTGGCGCCTCCTGGTCACCGTCCCCCTGATCAGGGTGCTCCTGGCCGAGGACCAGGACCTGGTCCGCGGAGCGCTGGCGGCCCTGCTCTCGCTGGAGCCCGACATCGAGGTGGTGGCGGAGGTCAACCGGGGCGACCAGGTGCTCCCCGCCGCCCGCGAGCACCGGCCCCAGGTGGCACTGTTGGACATCGAAATGCCGGGCCAGGACGGGATCGCGGCCGCCGCCGAGCTGCGCCGCGAGCTGCCCGACTGCCGCGTCCTAATCCTGACCACCTTCGGCCGTCCCGGCTTCCTGCGCCGAGCGATGGCGGCCGGGGCCAGCGGCTTCATGCTCAAGGATGCCCGCGCGGAGGAGCTGGCAGTCGCGATCCGGCGCACGGCGGCCGGCGAGCGGGTGGTCGACCCCAGCCTGGCCGCCCAGGCTCTGAGCGACGGCGAGAGCCCGCTGTCTCCGCGCGAGGCGGAGGTCCTGGGGGCGTTCGCCGGCGGCGCCACCGTCTCCGATGTGGCGGTCCGGATGTTCCTGTCCGAGGGGACCGTGCGCAACCACCTTTCCAACGCGATCCAGAAGCTGAACGCGAGGAACCGGACCGAAGCGGCCAGGATCGCCCTGGACAAGGGCTGGCTGTGAGCGATCGGCCCGAACCTGGCGAGGCCCGGCTGCACCACGTGCCGCCGGCTGCCTGCACCACCAGCACCGCGCAGACCGCGGGCATGGCCCGGCTGGCGGCGATCTCCGGGGAGTCGGTGGGGTCGCAGGCGATCTGGATGGGGCAGACGACGGTTGCTCCGGGCGCGAGCTCGGGCGCCCATCACCACGGCCACTCCGAGACGGCGATCTACGTCGTCTCGGGCCACCCGGTGTTCATCTACAAGCTGGCGGGGCGCGAGGTCAAGCTTGCCACCGATCCCGGGGACTTCGTCTTCGTGCCGCCTTTCGTGCCCCACGTCGAGTCCAACACCGACAGCGACGAGCCGGCGGTGGTCGTGATCGCCCGCACCACGCAGGAGGCGATCGTGGAGAACCTGGGGGCTCTCTAGAGGATCGTCAGGCGGTCGCCGTCCGGACCGGCGACCGTAGGCCGGGGAGCCGGCCGGCCGAAGGCTCCGCGCAGCACGCCCAGGCCGTTTCTCAGGACCCTCCCCAGCCAAGACTCGGCCCGCGGCCGGGCCGGCGTCGCCACCGAGGCCGAGGCACCGCTGAACGGCGCGCCGTCGAACAGGGCCGGCCCCACGGGCGACACGACGAACGGCGCCGGCTCGGGCGGGGAGACGGCCGGCACGACGGCTGCGGCAGCCGCTGGGATTGCGGCGGGCACGACGGCGGCGGGTGCCGGGGGGATGGCCGCCGGCACGACGACGGCGGGCGCCGGCGGGATCGAGGCCGGGACGGCCGGCGCGGCGGCCGGACTCGAGGCGGCCGGAGCGGCGACGACCGCGGCCCCCAGGGTCGGCGGGACGATGAGCAGGCAGGTGAGCGTGCCCATACGTACGATCAGGCCACCGCTGCCGCTGGTGTTGGTCTGGGTGGCCACCGAACCGCTGCCGATGCAGCCGGGGTTCGCCAGCTGCCGGAAGGCCTGGCCGGCAGCGGCCACGGACTGGGGCGAGCTGTCGATGGCCCACCGCGACCCGTGCTCGTTGAACCAGATCACGGCCTGGACCCGGGGAAAGTACTGCTGAAGGTCGTTCGCGGCGGCCAGGATCCAGGCCGGCTTGCTCCCGCCGGCCTCGGTGGAACCCCACTCCGAGAGCACGATCGGCTTGGTGGCGTTCAGCTGAGTGAACTCCTGGTAGGTGTTGCTGAGGACGTCGGCCAGTGATCGCCACGAGCTCCAGGACTGAGACGTTCCCCAGTTGTAGGCGTCGACCCCGAGCCAATCGGTGTAGGCGTCGCCGGGATAGAAGGTGGTCGCCGGCGGGCGCGAGCTGCCAGCGTCGTCGGCGTCGACGGTCCAGACCCACCGGACGTTGGTGGCTCCGGCGGCCGTGAAGCGGTCGTGAACATGGCGGTAGGCGCTGATGTAGTCAGCGGCAGTGTTGCCGTTGACACCGTAGCCCCACGGGTACCAGTCGCCCTGCATCTCATGAGCGAAGCTCAGCAGCACCGGCTGGCCGTAGTTGTGAAGGCCGTTGGCCCAGGTGTCGATGTAGGAATCGAACTGCCCGCTCGCGATCGCCCGCAACGGGAAGGTCTGCTGGTTGGTCGCCAGGGTGATGTCCCACGGTTCCCAGCTGATGAAGGGCGTCGAGCCGTGGGCGACCGTCGCGGTCAGGAACGAGGGGTCGAAGTCGCGGGCGTTCACGGGGGTGGCGCCCCAGGCCTGGTACCAGTGAATGATCTGCATGTGGAAATTCATCTGGGCTTCGAGGCTCGACACCGACGTGAACGACCAGGGCGTCCCGGTGTTGTACATGCCGACGGCGAAGGCGGGCCCGGCGGCGTTCGCAGCCGCCGGCTTCAGGGGACCGCTCCCCGTCAGGGCGATGGCGATCAGCGCGGCCACACCGAGTGCCGATAGGCGAGCAGCGACCGTGCGTGTGGATATAGCCATGCGGAAAGGTCCCCCGGGCCGAGTCCCTTTGATTCAGCGGAGGAGGTGAAGGATTTGACGGCTACGGGCGCGAAAACCTGCGCTGGAGGCCGCGTCCTGCGGGGAGCCCAGCCGGCCTCAGTGAGCTGAGCCGGCGGCCCCTGAATCGACGATCGCAAGCAGCGCGGCCGCGGGCAGGGACGCCAGGACACGAGGCAGCACAAGGCCGCTCGCGCCGGCGAGCGCTCCCAGCAGGCCGACCAGGGCGAGCAGCTTGACCAGGGTCACGGCGATCATCTCCTGGAGGGGGGTCGAGCTGCGACCCGCTCCAGCTCCCACGATAGCCGCGGTCCCAGCACCTGTCGCTGGGAACAATGTCCCAGTCGGACTGAGCCAGACCGTGACCCCGGCGGCCGCGCTCAGGCTTCGACCAGGCCCTTCCTCACCGCGTACAGCACCGCCTGGGTGCGGTCGGAGATGCCCAGCTTGCGGTACACGTTGCTGATGTGGTTGCGGACGGTCTTGTCGCTCACCCGCAGGCGGTAGGCGATCTGCTTGTTGGCCAGACCGTCGGCCAGCAGGCGCAGAATCTCGACCTCGCGCTCGGTGAGGCCGTCATAGAACTGCCGCGGCATCAGGGTCAGCATCTCCAGCACGCGGTTGGCGACCGTCTGCGTCATCACGCTCTCACCCGAGGCCACCGCCACGATGCTGGACACGATCGACTCGATTCCGCTGTCCTTGAGCAGGTAGCCGCTGGCGCCCGCCTTCAGGGCGTCGATCACAAAGCTGTCGGCCCCAAAGCCGCTGACGACCAGGACCTTGACGCCCGGGTGCCCCGAGGTGATCTGTCGCGTCGCCTCAACGCCGTCCAGGTCGGGCATTTTCACGTCCATCAGCACGACGTCCGGCTTCAATAGCGCGACCGCCTCGACCGCCTCGCGGCCGTTCGCGGCCTGGCCCACCAGCTCTACCCTGCCATCCGCCTGCAGCAGGCCGGCCAGGCCCGAGCGGAAGAGCAGCTGATCGTCGACGATCAGGACCCGGGGCATCGTCATCACACACCCCTGATGGGAAAGGCCAGCGAGAGCTTGGTGCCCTGGCCTGGCGCGCTGTCGAGCCGCAGCGATCCCCCGATCAGGAGCGCACGCTCCCGCATGCCGATAAGGCCCAGGCCCCCGATGCGCAGGCCGGACCCGGCGCCGTCGGGGTCGAACCCACGGCCATCGTCCTGGACGGAGACCAGCGCGCTTTCGCCGGCGGTCCGCATGGAGACCGTGACCTGCTTGGCGGCGCTGTGCGAACGAACATTGCTAAGCGCCTCGTCGATCACCCGAGCCAGGTTGCGGGTCACCAGCCAGGAGAAGCTCGGGGGCCAGGAGGGAGCCACCGAGAGGGTCGCCCGGATGCCGATGTCACGCTCCAGGCGCTCGAGGGCCAGGCTGACACAGGGCACCAGCTCAGCCTCTCCGGCCTGGTCGCCGCGCAGCTCGTGAATCGTCTCTCGAAGGCTGCTCAGGGCGTTGCGAGCCAGCGCCTCGAGGCGCTCGACCTGCCTGGCATCGCGCGCGCGCCGGGGCCGGCGCAGCTTGAACTGGTCCATCTCGAGCACCATCAGGCTCAATGACTGGACGACACTGTCGTGCAGCTCGCGGGCGAGCCAGCGCTTGACGTCGGCATCGCTGGACGATGTCTGCACAACCTGCAGAACGACGGCCGATGGATCGACGCTGCCCCCTGGATCCGCCAGTTGCTCCATCTCTGTTGTCCCCCTACCCTTCCGCCGTCCAGACAAGGCTGCTGGCGAATACGAGCCTAGCACCCCCCGGCCCAGACGGGGCTGGGCATCAGCGGTCAGACAACTGGTGCGAATGACCCTGCCGGCCGCGCGACGCCAGGTGACATGCTCGCCTGAGCGGATGCAGCGAAACAACGGGCACAGTCGCGGAAGCCTTGAGAGCAGCTCCCGCGTACGGGCCTTCTACTGGCTGATCTTGCCCGCGTTGGCCGCGCTCAACCTCCTGCTCGGCCTCGCCAACCTGGCCGCGCTGGCGCCCCGCCAATGGATGGGCTGGCTCGACCTGCTGGTCGGGGCTTTCTGCTGCTGCGTGGCTGGCTGGCTGGTCGGCGCCGCCACCGCTCGGGCCGTGTGGCGGGCCGCCGCGCAGATGCAGGCGCGGCGCTGGCGGCGGCTCCTGGAGGTCCTCCTCAAGTGGACGGAGGTGGCGCCCATCAGCGTTACTGAGATGCGCCGCCTGAAAGCGGAGGCGGAAGCCACCCTGGAGAGTGTGGGTTGACCTGACACCCTCGCGCTCTCGAATGCTGGACGGCTACGCCGGGTAAGCGCTACATTTGCTCTGTCAATTTTGCTCCCAGGTCTAGGGAGATGTCCCGGTCCGGGCTGGGTCTTCGGTCGCCGAGGTCGGGAAACATGTCCCGTTGGTGGGGCTCCCAGCCCGTGCTAGCTTCGATTCACGGCCCTCACGCTGCCCCGAAGGGGCATCCGCCAACCCGCCACCGTCACGGCCCGCAAGCGGGTCCGCTGGCTCACGTTCGCGCTCGCCGGGCTGTTGCCGGCAGCCATCCTGGTCGCGGAGGGTGTCGATCTCGGGATCGCGGTCCGCGACGTCCAGCAGGGAACCGCGCTCCTCGGCGAGGCTCGCGACAACCTCGGGACGAGCCCCGAGCAATGGACGCCAGGCCGCGTGGCGGCCTCCGCCCGCCTCCAGGCCCGCGCCCAGCCCCTAATCGTGGCGGGCTGCACCCGCCTTGACAACGACCCCGGGCTGGGCCTGGCCGGCCGCCTGCCAGTCCTGGGCGATCAGGCGCGAGCGGCCCTGGACCTCTGCGACGCGGCAGTCGCCGCGGGCGGCGCCTTCGCGGACTTCGTCAAGGTCGGCACCGCCTATCTTGGCGAGGCGAAGGACCAGAAGCCTCCCGGCCGGCGCCTGCTGAGCCTGCTGGCCGAGACCCAGGTCCCGTTGGCCGACGCGGAGTCCCGCCTGGGCCCCGCCCTGCGCCGGCTGGACGAGGACCAGAAGCTCGCCCTGGTGGCGCCGCTGAAGTCGCGGCTCCATATCGCAGCCGCGCAGCTCCGCCCAGCGGAGGCGCAGGCGGCCGCCTCGTCGGTCGCCGCCCGCTTTCTGCCGTCGGCGCTCGGCGCCCAGCAGCCAATGACGTACCTGGTGCTGCTGGAGAACCCCTCTGAGATCAGGCCCTCAGGCGGCCTGATCGGTTCCGCCGGAACCGTGACGTTCGACCAGGGGTCGCCGACCCAGCTCGACCTGCACGACTACGACGCCCTGAACCCGCTGTTCAAGGAGCGGCTCCCCGTGCCCTCGCCGCTCGACCGCTACCTGGAGTTCTACAAGAACTCGCTGGAGCTCGGCGACGCCGGCTGGGATCCCGATTTTCCGACCACGGCCCGGCTGACCGAGGCCATGTACAAGTCGGCGGTGCCCTCGGACCTTCAGGGCACGCTCTCGGTGGATCCCTACGCAGTGGCAGCGCTGCTCAAGGTGACAGGGCCGGTGGACGTGCCCGGTTACGGGACGTTCACTTCAGATGACTTCTTCGCCAAGCTCAACAACATCGTCAACGCCCGTATCGACACCACGGTGGGCAAGCAGGCCCTGCCGGCGGTCGCCCAGGAGGTCCTGAAGCAGGTGCTGGCTCAGCCGGTGAGCTCCTGGCCGGCGCTGCTGAGCGTCATCCAGCAGCAGGCGATCAACCGGCATGTGCAGATCTACATGCATGACGCCGGCGCCCAGCAGGCCCTGGTCGCCGCCCGGTACGACGGCTCCACGCTCACAGCGGCGAGCGACGACTACCTGATGCTGATCGACGCCAACGTCGGCGGCACCAAGGGGGACTGGTTCGTACACAAGACACTCGACCTCAAGACCGAGGTGTACGCCGGCGGGCTCAGCCGGCACGAGCTGCAGGTCACGTACCAGATGCCGGCCGCCGTGGACGCGGCCGACCGCCTGCTCAACCCCGGCGACGGCTCCTACCGGGACTATGTGCGCTTCTACCTGCCGGAGCAGGCCTCGGTGGCAAGCTTCCAGATCCTGCTCGACGGGCAGCCGGTAGCGACCGCACCCGACCGAATCTACCTGGAGCACGGCAAGCAGGTGGTCGGGGGCTTCTTCTCGGTTCCGCGTGGTCACCAGGCGGTGATCCGGCTGGCGTATGAGGTCCCGCTCCAGGAATCCCGGCAGTACACGCTGTACCTGCAGAAGCAGGCCGGGGTGCTGGATCTGCCAGCGACCATATCCGTGAGCTACCCGGGGGGCAGCGACCGCAGGACGACCGGGCTGGAGCGCGACCAGGTGCTCAGCTACCGATGGTGAGGCGCCTCTGGCCGGCCGCCGCGTTCGCCGCCGGGATCCTGATACTCGAGATGACCGCGTGGGTGGCAATCGAGCCGCCCCGGGCGCCGGACCCCGCCGCCACGGCCCGGTCGCTGCTGCCGGCGCCCATCATCACGAGCGGGGTTTTCGCCAGCCCGCCGCCGGGCGCCGCGCCGGGCCCGGTCGAGCTCCGCATCAAGGTCCCGGAGCTGCAGATCGACCTCCCGCTGGTGGTTGGCGACGGCCTCAACGTTCCCCTCAACAAGGCTGCGCTGTACCCCAGTCTCAAGTCGCCCGGGGAGGGCGGCCGTTCGCTCGTGTACGCCCACGCTCGCGACGGCATGTTCGGGCCCCTGTTCAGGGCGCACCCCGGCCAGGAGATCCTGATCGAGCGCACCGGCGGGCCCGAGATGAAGTACGTCATCACCCAGTACTTCGCCCGCTGGCCGAGCAACGACGCGTCCGTCCTGCAGCCGGCGAACCATGAGGAGCTCGTCCTCCTGACGTGCACGACCTACAACCCGTTGGACCCGCGCATCGTGGTGGTGGCGAGGCCGGAGGGCGCGTAAGCACCGCGCACTGGACAAAAAAAGCGGGGCCGGGGCCGGGACACCGCAGCCCGCCCCAGCCCCGCGGCTTAGTTCGAAGCTAGGAGGTCCGACGCCTCCGCGCCAGGCCGAGCCCAGCCAGCAGGAGCAGGCCGCCGCCTGCCGCTCCGCCCGCGATGACCAGGCCGGTCACGTTGAGGGCCGGCGGGACCGCCGACGTGTTGGGCAGCACGGACGTGCCAGTGCTTGCCTGGACGGCGCCGGTATCCCCGTTGACCCCCCCGCTTTCCGGAACGCCCTGATAGGCGTACACGGGGAGCGAAAGCAGCACACCCACCGCAGCTCCGGAAACGCCGGCGACGATTTGCCTTCGCGTCATCACCTTTCACCTCGATTGAAAATTGGCCAGTAGTCCACTGAGAACTCCCTATGTACGTCACTCTAGACACCGGGTGTCCCGAGTGGCAACGGGACACTCCTGACCCTGCGACCGCCGAGCGACCCATTGTGGCGGCGGCAAGCGTTTCTTACGCTCAATGGGCGATGGCGATCCGCAGAGGTCTCGTTCCCAAGCGGAGAGTGGCCGACCGGCGCACCCCTCGCCCCGGGCTCGAAACGCCTGTCCGGGTCGGTGTCATCGGCTGCGGCTACTGGGGCCCGCAGCTGATTCGCAACTTCTCCGAGCTTCCGGAGGCTCAGCTCGTCGCGGTGGCCGATCGCCGGCCGTCGCGACTCGACTACGTCCGCTCCCGCTACGACCGCGTCCTCGCCCTACCGGACCACCAGGAATTGCTCGCCAGCGACGTGGAGGCGGTCGTCGTCGCGACGCCCATCCACACCCACCACGCGGTCGCCCGCGAGGCGCTCCTCGCCGGCAAGCATGTGCTCGTCGAGAAGCCCCTGGCGGCCAGCGTCGAGGAGGCCCAGGACCTGCTGAACCTGGCGGCCGAACGCGACCTGACGCTGATGGTCGGCCACACCTTCCTCTACAACCCGGCGGTGGCCGAGCTGCGCCGGATGGTGCGCAGCGGCGAGCTGGGGCGCGTCCACTATGTGGACGGCGCGCGCCTCAACCTGGGCCAGTTCCACCCGCTCGTCAACGTGCTCTGGGACCTGGCGCCGCACGACATCTCGATCCTCGTCGACATCCTCGGCGAGGCTCCGGTCTCGGTCAGCGCGAGGGGCAGCAGCTGCGTGCAGCCGGGCGTGCACGACGTCGCCTACCTCACGCTCACGTTCCCGAACGGAGTGCTCGCCCAGATGCACGTGAGCTGGCTGGACCCGGCCAAGGTGCGCCGGATCACGGTGGTCGGCGACGCCAAGATGGTCGTCTACAACGACGTCTCCCTTGGCGAGAAGATCCGCGTGTTCGACAAGGGCGTGACGACGCCGCTGACGGACAATTTCGGCGAGTTCCAGCTCTCCTATCGCTACGGCGCGATCACGATCCCCTACATCGAGTGGCAGGAGCCGCTCCGCCTGGAGTGCGCCGACTTCCTGAGCTCAGTCCGAACCGGCCGACCCCCGGTGACCGACGGCCACCAGGGCCTCGTTGTTGTGGCCATACTGGAGGCGGCGGACAGGTCGCTGCACAACGGGGGGCGCGAGGAGGCGGTCGTGATCCCCGAGCGGGTCGGCGTGGAGCGGCTGCGACTCCGCCTCGACCGCGTCCTCACCAGCCAGCCGGAGCCCGGGCTGGGCCTCGTGGCGAGTGCCTGAGGTCGCGACCGACAGGCCGGGCCCCGAGCTCACCGCCAGCAACACTCCGCAGGCCTTCTGGCGCCTGACAGTGGACCCCGCGCCGACCGACCCGGAGTGGTCGGCGGCGATCGCGAAGGCCGCCGGCGAGCTGCCGGCCGCGGCTCGCCGGGACGGTGATGATGCCGCCGCGCTGCTCTTCAACACGCTCGGCGAGGGCCAGTTCGGCCCCGACCACTGGCGGCTCGGCCTCCCCCGTCGTGCCTACTACCGCCTGAAACCCCTGCTGCCGAGGTCGCTCACGACCCGGCTGCGGAGCCTTCACCGAGGGGTTGCCGAACAGCGCTTCGAGCTGGGCTGGCCGGAGGAGCCGCGGTGGGCTGCCTTCCTCGCCGCGACCGTCGGGCACCTCGCCAAGGCGCGCGGCCTGGAGCGGCTCCCGTACGTGCGCCTGTGGCCGGAGGGCCGCCAGTTCGCATTCGTTCTGACGCACGACATCGAGACCGCCAAAGGTCAGGCGTTCGCGGCCCGGGTGGCCGACCTGGAGGAGGGCCTGGGATTCCGCTCCTCGTTCAACTTCGTGACCGAGCGCTATCCCCTCGACCAGGGCTTGATCGCCGATCTGCGCGGCCGCGGCTTTGAGATCGGCGTCCACGGCTGCCGTCATGACGGGCGCCTGTTCTCGAGCCGCCGCCGGTTCCTGCGCCGTGCGGCCAGGATCAACCGCCACCTGCGGGAGCTGGGTGCCGTCGGGTTCCGCTCGCCGCTGACCCACCGCCACCCGGGCTGGATGCAGGACCTGGAGATGGAGTACGACCTCTCCTTCTTCGACAGCGATCCCTACGAACCGATCCCCGGAGGCGTCATGACGGTCTGGCCGTTCCGCATCGGCCGCTTCTGGGAGCTGCCGTACACCCTCCCGCAGGACCACACGCTGGCGGCGGTCCTGGGCGAGAGGACACCCAAGCTGTGGCTGGAGAAGCTGGCGTTCATCAGGTCGGTGGGCGGCATGGCACTCCTCAACTCCCACCCCGACTACCTCCGCGAGGGGCCGCTCTGGCCGATGTACGAGCAGTTCCTGAGGCAGGTGCGCGAGGGATCGGACGAGCAGTGGCACGCGCTTCCGCGCGAGGTCGCCCGCTGGTGGCGGGCCCGAGCCGAGGCGGCCGCCCCGCTCGATGTCCCGGGGGCGGTGCCCGGAGTGCTGGAGATCGAACCGGATGGCCGCCTGAGCCTGGCTGCCGCGGCTGCCGGCGCCGGCCACCGCCTGGCCGGCTAGAGCGTCCGGAAAGCCTCCGCCACCCGCTCCAGCTCCGGCCGGCTGAGGGCGGGGTGCACGGGGATCGAGAGGACCTCCGAGGCCGCCGCCTCCGCCGCGGGCAGGCTGGGGTGGCCGTCCGTCGAGTAGGCGGGCTGGAGGTGCACCGGTACCGGGTAGTGGACGGCGGAGCCGATTCCCCGAGCCTGCAGCGCGGCCTGGACCTGGTCGCGGGTCGTGCCGGACTCGGCTGGAATCCTGACCACGTACTGGTGGTACACGTGCCGGTGGCCGGGCAGGACGCGGGGCCGGGGGAAACGCTGGTGGTCGATCGCCTCGTCGAAGTAGCCGGCGTTGGCCCGCCTCTGGTCGGTGAGGCGCTCCAGCTTGTCCAGCTGGCAGAGGCCGATCGCGGCCTGGATCTCGGTCATCCTGAAGTTGTAGCCGACGGCGTCGTGTACGTAGCCGCCGACTGCCGAGTAGGCCTGGTGGCGCATCCCAAAGCAGTAGGCGGCCACCCGCTCGTCCTGGGTGACGACCATGCCGCCCTCGCCGCCGGTCGTGATGTTCTTGGTCGCGTAGAAAGAGTAGACCGCGCTCCCGAAGTCGCCCAGCGGCCGGCCCTGGATCGTCGCCGCCACCGCCTGGCAGGCGTCCTGGAGCAGGGCCAGCCCATGCCGGCGCGCGATGTCCTGGAAGGCCGCCAGGTCGCACGGGTTGCCGTACAGGTGCACGGGCAGGATCGCCCTGGTGCGCTCGTTGATCAGCCGCTCGGCCGAGGCCGGGTCGAGGTTCAGCGTGGCGTCGACGTCACCGAACACCGGACGGGCGCCCGCGTGGACGATGGCGTTGGCGGTGGCGATGAAGGTGAGCGGGCTGGTGATCACCTCGTCGCCCGGCCCGATCCCGTAGGCGCGCAGCGCCAGCTGGAGCGCGGTCGTGCCGTTCGAGGTGGCCACGGCGTGGGGGGAGCCCACGGCTGCGGCAAAGGCCGCCTCGAACGCCTTGACGCGGGCGCCCTGAGCCAGCTGCCCGCTGCGCATCACCTCGATGACCGCCGCCTCCTCCTCAGGTCCGAGCAGGGGCTTGGCGACCGAGATCTGGGTCTCGGTCAACCGGCCTCCGGGAGGTCGTGGACGCGGCCGCAGTCGGGGCAGAGTCCGCCGGCCCCCAGCCGCTGCCCGCACTCGCAGGCATAGCCGACCAGGCGCGCGGGGTTGCCGTACACCAGCCCGTGGTCGGGCACGTCCCGGGTGACCACCGAGCCCGCGCCGACCAGCGCGTAGCGGCCGATCGTTACTCCGGGCAGCACCGTGCAGCCGCCGCCGATGGAGGCCCCGTCGCCGACGGTGACGCCGCTCACGATCCAGTCGGCGAGGTCCTTGAGCTGCCCGTCGGGCGTGAGAGACCGCGGCCGCTTGTCGTTCAACAAGCAGGAGTGCGGGCCGACGAACACGCCGGAACCGAGCCGCGCGCCTCGGAACAGCGAGACCCGGTTCTCGAGCTTCACCCGGTCCCCGACGACGACGTCGACGTCGACGTAGACACCCTTCCCGAACAGACACTCGCGGCCGACGCGAGCTCCCGCTCGAACCTGGGCCTCGTTCCAGATCGCGGTGCCGTCACCCACCTCGGCCTCCTCCGAAACCTCCGCCGAGGGGTGCACCCGGACGTCCGCGCTGAGCATCGACCCAGCCTACCATCGGCCGCTCGACGCGAGCCCCGGCTGCGAGCCTACCCAGTTGTCATAGGACAAGGTGGTCAAACGTCCCATTGGGGCCTGGCCGGGCAGTTGTTAGCGTGCTTCATATGTATTCGGCACATGTCGTCGCGGCATTCCCGAGGGGCGTCTAGGTGCAGGTGCTGCGCCTCGGCCAGCCCGTCCACGCGCTGCGGCGCGCGGGCGACCGGCCCGCGCTGAGCGCCACCCTCGACGCCGCCGCCACCCGTATCGTCGACCTGCTCGTCGCCTCCGTTGCGCTGGTCCTGCTGGCGCCCCTTATGCTGCTGGCCGCCCTGCTGATCCACCTTGACGGCGAAGGTCCCGTCCTCTTCGTCCAGAAGCGGGTCGGAAGGGACGGGCGCCACTTCCGAATGTGGAAGTTCCGCACCATGCGGCCGAGCAACGACGAGCGGGTTCACCAGGAGCTGGCCCGGGCCTGGTTCCAGGGCAGCGACGCGGTGCGCGGTTATCGAAAGTCGGGAGACGATCGGGTGACGCGGGTCGGCCGGATCCTGCGCGGGACCAACTTCGACGAGCTGCCGCAGCTGGTGAACGTCATCCGGGGGGACATGAGCCTGGTCGGGCCGCGGCCGGCCATCCCGTACGAGCTGGAGCACTACCAGGAGTCGTACTACGACCGGCTGAAGGTCAAGCCGGGGATCACAGGCCCCTGGCAGGTCTCCGGCCGCGACCGCCGCACGGCGCCGGAGATGATGGCTCTCGACCTCGCCTACGTCGCCACCCGCTCGGTCTGGGCCGACCTCAAGATCCTGGCCCGCACCGTCCCCGTGCTCTTGGCGGACCTGGCCGCCGTCGCACTGTGATCCGCACCTCCGACTTCCTGGTGCGCCTGCGCCGCCGACCCTGGGCGGTAGCCCTCTTGGTGGCCCTGGGGGCGGGCGCCGGACTGGGCGCGTCGGCGCTGGAGACGCCGGTCTACGCGGCCACCACCCAGCTGCTCGTCGACACACGGCTCAGCTCGACAGGTGACTTCGACACCAACCTGCAGAACACTCAGCTGCTCAGCCAGTACTTCATCGCCAAGGCGACGAGCCGGACCGTCACCGAGGCCGTCGCGGCCGATCGCGGCATCCCCATCTCCGGGCTGGACCGCCTCTCCAGCCAGGTCTCTGTGCAGGTGCTCAAGGGCACCGACCTGATCGTCGTCACCGCCACCTCGACCAGCCCGGCCGAGGCGACCCTGCTCGCCAACGGTGTGGCCAGCCACACGATCGCCCTGAACAAACAGGAGGTCGACCAGCGACTGGCCAGCCAGAGGACCTACCTGGACGGCGAGATCGAGCGCCTTGACGGCTTGATCAAGGCGGAGCAGGACGCCCTCTCCCGCCTCCAGGTGGGCAGCGGTCCCAACGCCGACGGGACGCTGGCGGGGGCGATCAGCTCCCACCAGGCGCGGCTGACGGTTCTCCAGAACCAGTATTCCGACACCTACCACCAGCGGCAGAGCCTGCAGGCGCGGCAGGACGTGCTGGGGAACGCCCTCTCCGTCTCCGAACCCGCGACCCCGCCGATTCGTCCGATCCGCCCCGTGCCGCCGCTCTACATCGGCGGCGGGCTGCTGCTCGGGCTCCTCCTGGGCGTGATGCTGACACTGCTGCTTGACCGCATCGACGGCCGGATCCACAGCCCCGACGCCCTTGCAGACGCGACCGGAACACCCGTGGCCGTGACGGTCGACTTCAGCCGGCCTGGGGGCCAGGCCCGGATCCTCGCGGCGTACTCCGCGGCCTGGGCGAGCGTGCTCTCGCAGAACCCGGAAGCTCGGACCCTGATGCTGGTGGGCGCCGCCGAGTCCGATAGCGCCGCCGAGTCCGCGAACGGGGTGGCCGCGGCCGCGGGGCGCTCCAACCGGGCGGTCGTCGTATTCGGCGGGGGCGAGGAGCGCGCCGACCCGGACACGGTTGCCGCCGAGATGGACCGGAACCAGCCGGAGCCGGTCCAGAGCACTGACGGAACGCTCGCGCTGCCCATCGGCCATCCCACCTGGGACCCCCGCGACGGCGACGCCGACGGCAAGAGCTACGACCTGGTCGTGACCTCCGTGCCCACGCCCACCAGCCACCCTGTCGCCATGGCGCTGGCCGCGCGAACGGACGCCGCCATCGTCGTCGCCACGGCCGGGAGCACTCGCCTCGAGGACGCCCGGGAGACGGCCGAGCTGCTGCGGATGTCGGGCGTGCCGCTGGTGGCCAGCATCCTGATCCAGAACGGCCGCAAGAGCGGGATCCTCCGTGAGCGACGCCGCTCCGCATAGCGGCGGCACCGCGGCCCAACCGATCAGTTCGGCCCGACCCCGACCCGCCCGGCCTGGCAATGGCCGCGAGGCCGGGCGCGGAGCCCCAGTCGTGGTGGGTTGGGACCGCTTCCAGGCCCGCACCGCGGCCCTCGCCCGCAGTCTCGAGGGCGGCGTGCTCTTCACCCGGGCGGGCGCGCCGGTGCGGAGCCGCTGGCTGCTGCCGCTCCGCTATCTGGCTGACACGGCGCGCACCTGGGGCAAGCTGAGCCGCGAGCGCCCGGCGGTAGTCGTCGTGACCACCCCTCCGGTCTTCGCGCCGATTGTGGCGTGGGGCTGGTGCGCGCTCAACTCCGCGCGGTTGGTCGTCGACTGCCATACGGGCGCCTTCACAGATCGCCGCTGGGCCTGGTCGCGACCGATCCATCGCGTGCTGCTGAGGCGGGTTGCGGTGGCGCTCGTTCATACCGACTCCGACCGCGAGCTCCTGGCCGGATGGCACGTGCCCGTCCTCCTGCTCCCCGACGACGTGCCCGGCGAGACCGAGGCCGGCGAGCCGGTGGCTCGCGGATCCCGACCGCGCGTCCTCGTAGCGGGCAGCTTCGACGAGACCGAGCCCTTCGCGGGCGCCCTGGCGGCCGCTGAGCTGGTGCCCGAGCTCGAGGTCCGGTTCACCGGGGATCCGCTCCGGCTGCCGGGGGCGCTCAGGCGCCCGGCAGCCGGCAACATCGTGCTGACCGGCTTCCTGGACTATCCCCGCTTCCTGGCCGAGATGCTCGCCGCCGACGTGGTCGCTGTCTTCAGCGAGGAGACCAACACCATGAGCCGGGCGGCGTTCGAGGCGGCGGGTCTCGGACAGCCGATGGTGCTCTCGGACCAGCCCGGCCTCAGGGAGCGCTTCGGCTCCGCGGCGCTGTTCACGGCCAACCGCCCCGAGGCGATGGCCGCTTCCCTCCGCGAGGCGGTCAGCCGCTCAGCCGAGCTTGCCGCGCGCAGCCGCGCGCTGAAGGCGGCCCTTGTCAGCCAGCGCGAGGACGCGCTGCAGGAGCTGGGCTCGCGGCTCGCAGCCGCCGCCTCCGCCAGGCCCGAACGGGTGCTCGTGGTGAGCGGGTACCCGTTCCCGGACCACGTGATCCTCCGGAACGTGCGCAGCCTGCTCGCCGCCGGGGCCGAGGTCGACGTGCTCTGCCCCTGGATCTCGAACCTGGTCGGACTCGGCAAGGAGGGGCTGCCGGGGCTCCGCGTGTACCGGCTGCCGGTCCACCACCGGCGCTCGCACCCGCTCTGGTACGTGTTCGAGTACTGCAGCATCCTGCTGCTGGCGCTGCCCCTGGTCTCCGTGCTCGGCGCCCTCCGGCGCTACCGCAGCGTGGATGTCTACAACCAGCCCGACCTGGCCGTGTTCACGGCGCTGGTGCCCAAGCTGCGGGGCGCCCGGGTCGTTCTCAACATGCTGGAGATGAACCCCGAGCTGACCGCCACTCGCCTCCGGCTGCGAGCCGGTCATCCGCTGGTCCGGCTGGCGGTCCTCTGCGAGCAGGCCGCCGTGCGCTGGGCGGATGGCGTCATCACAGTGTCCGACACCTGGCGCCGCATCCTGGTCGGCCGAGGCGCCGACCCGGAGCGGGTCGCGGTGGTGCCGAACACCCAGTATCCGCCGGAGCAGAAGGCAGCCCACACAACGGCCGGCTCACCGGTGCTGGTGGCCCACGGCGTCCAGATCGAGCGCTACGGTCTGCAGCTGGTGATGCGGGCTCTGCCGCGGCTTCTCGAGCGCTGGCCCGACCTCCGCTTCGAGCTGATCGGCGACGGCGAGTACCAGTCCCAGCTGCGCCGGCTGGCGAGCGAGCTGGGCGTCGCGGGGCAGGTCGACTTCCAGGGCTTCATCCCCGAGTGGCAGCAGGCGATCGATCGCGTCAGCCGGGCCACGATCGGGCTGGTGCCGATCCTGGACGACGGCTACGGCAGCCTGATCCTGCCCACCCGGCTGATCGACTACGCCGCGCTGGGGATCCCGGCGGTCTGCTCGCGGCTGGCCGCGATGGAGGAGTACTTTCCTCCCGGCTGCGTGTCCTATTTCACGCCTGGCGACGTGGACGAGCTCGCAGAACGCATCGAGGAGCTGTTGGACCAGCCCGAGCGGGGCCGCCGGCAGGCGGAGCGGGCCGCCGGCGCGCTGAAGGCCATCAGCTGGGAGTCGATCTCGGATGGCTACGTCGACGCGCTGGGCCTGGGCGGGATCCGTGGTCTACCTGCGGTCGCCTGAGGCGAGGCGCGCCAGCCAGGGTCAGGGGGCGCCGGTCAACGCCCTCCTCCTGACGGGCATGCTGGCGCTGGTCGCGGCGATCCCGCTGACAGCTCTCTTCGGCCCTCGGGGCGCCCTGGGGGCGGCGGGAGCCGCCATCGCCGCGGCCGTCTTTCTCCTTGCCGTCTGGCGAACGGGAGTGGCCTGCGTGATCCTCGCCCTCGCCGTCCCGCTCACAGCCGGTCTGGGGAGGGGCACGGTGATCCCTCTGCTCCGCCCGGGCGAGGTGCTGATCCTGCTCACCCTGGCCGCGCTGCTGCTGAAGCGCGGCTTGGTCAAAGAGGCCCCCCCGGGCGCTCGCCTGACCTGGCTGGACGGCCTGGTCGTTGCCTTCGTCGGCTTTGTGGTGCTGGTGCCGGCGCTGGCGCTCATCGTCACCCAGACAGACGCCGATCTTCCGACCTGGATGTCGGTGCTGGCGCCGGCGCAGTTCCTGATCATCTACTGGATCTACTCGCGCTCGCAGCTGGATGGGCGGGACCTGAGGCTGGTTCTCAACGCGATGCTGCTGGCCAGCGTGATCGTGGGCTTCCTGGGGCTCGCCCAGGCCGCCGACCTGCCCGGCGTGCGGAGCTTCAGCGACGCTTACTTCCCGGCGCCGCCCTCGGTGGGAATCGAGGAAGCGGTGTATCGGGCCAACTCCACCCTCGAGCATTTCAGCGCCCTGGGCGCGTTCGGAGTCTTCAACTTCGCCCTCGCGTTCGCCCTCCACACGAACCGGGTGCGCGGATTCCCGTCCCTATGGCTGGGGGTCGTGATGCTCGTCAATGGCGGCGCCATCGTCGCCAGCCAGACCTGGGCCTCGGCCATCGCCCTGCCTTTCGTGTGCCTGGTCGTCTGCCTCCATGCCCGCCGGCTGCCCCCGCATCTCGGTCCGATGCTGGCCGCCGGCGTCCTGGCCGCCGTCCTCCTCTGGCCGATGATTAGCAGCCGCTTCGCCCAGCAGCAGCTCTTCGTCTACGGGCGGCCTGTCTTCGAGCTGCCGCACACGATGGAGTTCCGGATGCAGTACTGGAAGCAATTCTTCCTGCCCTCCCTGATGACCGATCACCGCTACTGGTTCGGAACCGGCACGGTGATCCCGTCGGACATCCCTCGGACGCTCGTGAACTTCGTCGACAACGAGTTCATACGGATGGCGTTCCGGGCCGGCGTGGGCGGGGTGGCGATGCTGCTGGTGGTGCAGTTCGGCCTTCTGGCCTCGGCCTGGCGCGCGCATGGCGCGCATAGCTGGGCTGGGGTCCTCGGCGGCCTGGTGGCCGGGTCGGTCGTGGGCCTGCTGCTGATGGAGCTGACCGCCGAGTACATGGGTTTTGCCGGCGTCTCCCAGCTGTTCTGGATGATGGTCGGGCTGTTCTCCCTGGCCTGGAGCCAGTCCCTGGCCGTGACCGCGCCCGAGGAGGTGGCTGTGCAGCCCGCGAGGAGGGCACTGGCGGTTGGCTGAGGCCACGTCCGCTCCCGCCGTCCGGCCGGGCCCGCAGCGTCAGAGCGTCGCGCAGCCGGCGGGGCCGCGGCTGCTCGCGGCCGCCCGCACGCTGATCGGCCCGTCGGCCGTGATCCTGGCCGGCACGTCCAGCGCCCGCCTGCTCGGCCTTCTGTTCTCGGTGGCCGCGGCCCGCCTGCTGGTGCCCGCCGAGTTCGGATTGCTGACGTACGCCCTGACCATCGTCACCTTCAGCAGCATCCTCATCCAGAACGCACCGAGCGGGCTGGGCAGGTACCTGAGCCGGCATCGGGACAGCGTCGCCGACCAGGAGCTCTACTTCAGCAACTGGCTGGCGGTCGTGGCGGCCATGTTGGGTCTGAGCCTGCTGCTCGCCGTGCCGATCGCGCTGGCCGCGGGGCTCTCGGGATGGATGCTGATCGGCCTTCTCGTGAACCTGGTCGGGGTGGCGATCTACGCCACCTACTACGCCACCCAGACAGGGCTACAGCGATTCCGGCACATGACCGCCTTCTATGTTCTCGCCAACTCGCTCCAGCTCGTTGCGACGGTGGCGGCAGGCCTGGCCGGGCTGCGCAGCGCCGCCCTCTACTTTCTGATCTTCGGGATCGCCAATGTGCCGGCGGTGCTGTTGGTGCAGCGCTTCCGCCCTCTGGGCCTGCGCTTCCGACCCGAGCTGTTCAGGCTCGGCCTGCTCCGCGTGATCGCGCACTTCACGTGGCCGCAGGTGGTGCAGACGGCGGCCTTCACGGTGTGGGCGGGCAGCGACCTGGTGCTGGTGCTGCACATGCTGCCCAGGGAGCTCTCCGGCGGGTACGCGGCCGCCCGGACCCTGATGGTGGCCCTCGGCCTGGCGCCCGGGGCGATCTGCGCGGTGCTCACGCCCCGGGTGGCGGCGATGTCGGCTGGGGAGGTGCGCCGGCTGCTCGCCGCGGCGCTGCTGATGATCGGCGCCATCGTCGTCCCGGGCGTCCTCTTGACCGTCTTCTTCGGCCGCGGCACGGTGACGCTGATCTTCGGCGCCCGCTACCTGGCCGCCGCCCAGGTGCTCCCGGTGCTCGCGGTGGGAAGCGGCCTGTACTGCTTCTACCTGGCCTTCGAGAAGACCGTCATCGGGCTCGGCCGGCCCAAGGTCGACGCTCTCGCCACAGGCTGCGCCGCGGTCACCACGGTCGTCTGCGGCCTGCTCCTCATCCCGCGCCTCGGCCTGGTGGGAGCCGCGCTGGGGTACGCGGCCGGAGCAGCCGTCAAGCTGGCGGTCATCGCCTATTACACCGCCCGGCTGCTCAGCCCGCGGCGCGCCCTCGGCGAAGTGGGCTCGACGCTGTAGCGCGGGTCTCGCGCCGCCGCGACGCACCGTCCCAGGCCAGCGGGAGTTGGCCGACGGGCGCTCTGGAGCACGACCCGGCGATCTGCCGCTAAGCGGGCGGGCCCAGTCGGGCGATGTGATTAACTCCGTCCTGCTGGCAGCTGGGAGGGCAAGGATTGCCCACGACCACGTTCATCGTGACCGGCCTTCGCTTCCGCCGAGCCGGAGGCAGCGGAGGCGGTTAGACATGCCGGCTGAGGCCCCGAAGCCTGCCGTCACGATCTGCATCCCCACCCGCAACCACCTGCCGATGCTGCGCCAGACCCTTGACGCCCTCGGCCGGCAGACCGACCTGCGGCTCTTCCAGGTGGTGGTCTGCGACGACGGTTCGACCGACGGCAGCTACGAGGAGCTGCAGAGCCTGCGGCCGGGCTTCGACCTGCGCTGGGTCCAGAGTGGCGGCCGGGGCAGCGGCGCCGCTCGCAACGTCGCCGCGGCGGCCGCCGAGGGCGAGGTCCTGATCTTCCTCGACGACGACCAGCTGGCCAATCCCAACCTGGTCGCCGCCCACCTCGCCGTGCAGCGCCGGGAAGGCCCGGCCCTGGTCCAGGGGCCGTATCCGCTGGCGCCCGGCTGCGATCGGGCTGGGACCTCGCTGGTCTACCAGCAGGGGCAGGATGTAACCCTGTGGAAGCTGGTCCGGCCCGGCCTCCTGGCCCGCCACGTCTGGGACGCCAACCTCTCGGTGACCGCCGCCACCTGGCGCGAGGTGGGCGGCTTCGACGAGACGCTGCTTCGCAACCAGGACCTCGACTTCGGGATCCGGGTCTCGGCGCTGGGCGTGCCCCTGGTCTTCGAGCCGGCGGCGTTCTCCCACCACCTCCACCGCCTGAGCCGCGCCGACTTTGGGCGCCAGGAATTCCAGACCGGAAGGGACTTGGTGCGCATCGCGCAGAAACATGGTCTGGCGCTGGAGGCGCTGGTCGGACCCGGCAGGGGCCTGGCCGACCGGCTGGCGGTGCTGGCCTGGGCGCGCGCGCCAGCGGTTGCCGACCGGGCGGGGCGGCTGCTCTCCGGCTCGCTCGCGCTGGCCGACGCCAGCAACGTCAGGACGGCGCAATTGATCACCGCCCGGCTGCTGCGCCGGTTCTACCTGATGGGCGGGGTCACGGCCGAGACCAGGGACTCCGCCATCCCGCCTCAGCTTGCCTGAGCGGGGCTGGGCGACGGATCCACCTGGTCGGCGAAGATGACCAGGCGCTGGTTGGCGAAGGCCCCCGCCCAGAGCGGCCAGCAGGTGGTCAGGGTGAGCCGCGGCGGGCCGGTCTGGACCAGGACCGTTCGGTCGTCAGGCATCACGATCCGCTTCGCGGTCACCTGGTAGGTGTAGTCGCCCCAGCGGGACTGGAGGACGATCCGGTCGCCTGGTTGCAGGTCGTTGAACTGGATCCAGTACACGTTGTGGGCGGCGACGCCGACGTTTCCGCGCTGGCCGGGCCAGGCCATCTCGGGGTAGTGGCCGGGGCCGCCTGCCAGCACGTTGGCGTCGGTGCCTTCGGCGACCGCAGCCTCGTAGCCGATCCGCGGCACCCGGAGCCCGAAGTCGACGCCGTCGACCGGCCGCGGATCGATGGCGGGACCGGTGCTGTGCTCACCGCCGCGGGCGGGCGGCGCGGTGGCGGCCGCCGCGAGCTGCTGCCGGTGCCAGGTCTCGTTCAGCTGCTGCTGCTGCCAGAGTCCGAGGGCGAAGTCGGCGGTGAAGGCGATCAGGGAAAGCAGTCCGAGGATGACGAGGCCGCGGCCCACCAGGATCGGTAGGCGCCGGCCGCCGCGCCGCCGGCCGGTCCGCCGGTCGGCGAGGACTCGGGAGCTCGTCATTTCCGAGTCCATCTTGTGGCTTTCTCTCCTTGAACCCGGGGTGGATTGAGGCGCGACGAGAACGGCGGCCCGCACGGTGCGAGCCGCCGTCTTGAACTGCTTCGTGGTCGGTTAGAGGTCGCGCGCCCGGCTGCGGCGGACGAGGAACAGCCCGCCCAGCAAGAGTAGGGCCAGGCCGGCGAAGAGGAGGCCGATGGGAGTGCCGGTCATGGCGAGCGCCGCGCCCTGGGCCGCGGAGACCGCTCCTCCGGCCGCTCCCGATGCCGTTGCGGAGTTCGACTGCACAGCTCCGCTCGGTGTGCTGCTGGCCGGAGCCGTAGTCGTGGCCGTCGCCACGGTTCCGGTCTGGTTGGGAGTCGTTGTGGTGGCGCTGCCGCTGGCCGTAGTGCCGCTGGTGGCGGTGGTGCCGCTGGCGGTGG
>DHIW01000104.1:0-123934 GCA_002404015.1 Chloroflexi bacterium UBA4736 | reverse complement strand
GTGGTGCCGCTGGCGGTGGTGCCGGTCGGCGTGGTGCCGGTGGCGCTGGTGCCGCTTGTCGTGCAGAACTCACGCGAGTCCCCGAAGACCTGGCGGCTGTCGAGCAGGCTGCTGCCGTAGCGGTTGCCGGCGCTGAAGCTGGTGATGGTCGCGGTGTCATGGAAGAGGTCGATCTGGTACGCGCAGCTCGGCAGGCTCACGCTCAATGTCGCGCTGCTGCAGGCGGCCACGCTGAGCTGCTTCTGGTCGAAGAGCTGCTGGTTGTCGATACCGCTGTCGAACATCCGATAGGAAGCCAGGCCGATCGTGTGGGCGGAGGGGGTGTCGTTGGTGACCGTGGCCGAGCCACCGCTGATGCGGCCGGTCAGATCGCCGCTGCAGGTGGTCGTGGCGGCCAGGGCGCGGGCCGCGGCCGGCGCGGGAGCCGACTTCTGGGCGACAGTCGCCTGCTTGGGAGCCTGGGACTGGGTGCCGCCCGCCTGGGCGTGGTTGCCGGACGACGAGTGGTCACCCGACTGATGGTTGTCCCCATGACCGTTGCCTTCCGCGAAGGCCGCGGTGGAGAACAGGAGCAGGGTGGTGACAGCCAGCGCCAGGGCTGTCAGAAGCTTCGGGGGCCTACGCGTTGAGTCTCTCCTCGCTATGGGTTTGGTTATCCAGAACATGGTGCTGGATGAATAATTGATATTGTGACTATCACTATAGGCGATACCCGAGCACAAAGTCAACGATTGTCTTTACGTTTGGCCCCAACTCTCGACAGGGGCCAAGGCGCCCGGGACTGCCCGGGCAGTGGTGCGCAGCCGGCGTCAGCCCGGGCCGAGCGTGTCCTCGAGCTGCCTCAGGTGCTGCTCCAGGTGAGCGCAGAGCGGTAGCCGCGCGACCTCGCCCGCCGCCATGCTCAGACCCCCGCCGGTGCTGCACTGGCGCCTCAGGGCGGCGCCGTCCGCTGACCGCAGGTAGGCCACGGTCCGCGCCTGGTCCGCCCGGGCCATGTCAACGAGCTCCGCCGCCGGGAGCCTGGACAGCTGCTCGCCGAGGACGTCGCGAAGGCCGACGTTGCCGACGAGGTCGAGCTCCGTCATCTCGCCCTTGCCGATCTTGTAGGTCAGCATCCCGTAGAACTTGGAGAGCACCGCGATGTGGGCCAGCACCTCGAGCGCGCTCCAGGCTTCCCCAGACTGCCGGGGCGGCGCGGCGGGGAGCCTCGCCGCCACCTCGCCCAGCCGGGCCGACGCCCGTTCCAGGCGGTCTGCGAGAGCCAGGCGGTCGGACTCGTCCAGCTCGTTCAGGAATCCGGCCAGGTCCTGGGCGGTGAAGTTCGGACTCTCGATCCTCATCCGGGAAAACCTTAGGCTTTTCCGCGATGTGCTACACGGACGACGCCCGACCCCCGCTGCCCCCCGTCGGCGGCGCCGCCAGCGACCAGGGTGATCTCAAGCTGGCCGCCGCCGACGGCAACCGCTTCAATGCCTACTTCGCCCGCGCCGCCGAGCCCACGGGGGCCGGGATGGTGGTCATGCCCGACATCCGGGGCCTCCACGACTTCTACAAGGAGCTGGCCCAGCGCTTCGCCGAAGCCGGCGTCGACGCCGTGGCCATCGACTACTTCGGCCGCACGACCGAGACCGCGGACCGCGGCGAGGCCTTCGACTGGAAGACCCACGTCGACCAGACCACGCCGGCCGGGATCGCCGCCGACGTGCGAGCCGCCGCCGAGCACCTCCGCTCGCCCGAGGGGGGTGGCGTGCGCTCCGTCTTCACGGTCGGCTTCTGCTTCGGCGGGGCCCAGTCCTGGCGCCAGTCGGCGGCCGGCCACGGCCTGGCCGGCGCCATCGGTTTTTACGGAGTGCCCGCGCGCGTGCGCGACGTGATCCCGGGGATGAAGGCGCCGCTCCTGATGCTGGTGGCCGGCGCCGACTTCACGCCGCCGGAAGAGTTCGCCAAGTTCGACGATGAGCTCGGCGAGGCCGGTGTGCCGCACCACATGGTCACCTATGCGGGGGCGCCCCACTCCTTTTTCGACCGGACCTTCGCCGAGCACAGGGACGCCTGCGCCGACGCCTGGCGGCAGATCCTGTCATTCATCGAGGAGAACAACCGGCCTTAGGCCCTGCGGTCGAGGTGAGCCGCAGGGCCTAAACTCGGTCCTGATGGCAAAGATGGCCACCAGGTCGAACCTCGCCTCTCCTCTGCCGCCGTCGTTGATCGCGGAGATAGAACGCCGGCGGGGCGGCCTCGCGAGGCACATGGCCCGCGCCGTCGTCGCTCTCGTCAGCTGGGACGCCTCGACGGGCGCACCTCCTGATCGGGCGGCAATCGCACGCGCCTGCGAAGCCGGGCTGGACCTCTTCCTGGCGACCGCCCGCGAGGCCCGGCCGGCGACCTCGCGGGAGCTTCGCGAGGTGGCCCAGCTGGGCATCCTGCAGGCCCGCGGCAGCCAGTCCGTGGAGCCCGTGCTGGCCGCCTACCGGATCGCGGCCAGGGTAGCCTGGGACGCCATCCTGGGCGCCTGGCGCGACCACCCCGAGGCCACGCCGGAGTCCATGGTGGTCACCGCCAACTACGTCTTCTCCGCCCTCGACCAGGTGGCCGCCGAGGTCACCAGCACGTACCTGCACGCCCGCGAGCAGCACATGCTGCGCGGGACACGCGCGCGCACGCGACTTTTCCACTCCCTGATCAGCGACACCTTCGACTCCGAGCTGGCGCTCCAGAAGCAGGCGCTGGCCGTCAACGTCACCATGGCGAGCGGCTACGTGGCGCTGGTCGTGAAGAGCGAAGAGCCCATCGCGGCCCTCCTGCCCGACCTGGAGCTGCCGCCCCGGACGCTGGCGGACACCACCGACCCCCACACGCTGGTCGTCCTCTGGCCGGTTGACACCGAGCGGCGCGAGGAGGGCGCCCGAGAGCTCCTGGCCTCGCTGCAGACAAGGGTGCACGGCCGCGTCCGCGCCGGGCTGGGCGGCGACCACCCCGGCCTACGCGGGATCTCCCGCTCCTACCTGGAGGCGCTGCAGGCGGTCGAGGTCGGCCGCAAGCTGCGGCCCACGGCTCTGCTTCATCACTACGACGAGAGCGCCCCCTACCTGGTCATGGCCCAGAACCCGCTGGTCGCCGAGCGCTACGTGGCCCACGTCCTCGGTTCCCTGCTCGCCGCGGACGCCAAGGGCTCGCTGCTCGAGACCCTGGAGGCGTACCTGACGCGGGGCTCGGTCAAGGAGGCGGCGGCCGACCTCCACCTGCACCGGCACACCGTGCTCTACCGTCTGGAGAAGCTGAGGGAGCTGGTCGGCCCTACCCTCGACGAGCCGGCCACGCGCATGCGCCTGCAGCTCGCGCTCGACCTGAGAAAACTGGTCTGACGTCTCCCATAGGCGCTGCCAGTTCGCCTCAGCGGGACTCAAGAATCGGTCGTGGGCCTGGTCGGACCCACCAACAGCCACCAGGCTTGATTGGACACGATGTCGAAAGCTGTGCCAATTTTTTCCTCCCCACGGCAGAGGACCTTTATACGTTGAGTCCGTAAGCTGAAGGCAATGAGCAAAAGCAACGGGACCCGTGTGGCCGTCACAGGCATGGGCTTCGTGACGCCAATCGGGAACGACCAGGAGACAGTCTGGTCGAACCTGGTCGAGGGCGTCTCGGGGGTCGGCGAGATCACACGCTTCGACACTTCGAACTACAGCACCCGGATCGCGGCCGAGGTCAAGGACTTCAACCCCGAGGACTACATGGACCGGAAGACGGCGCGTCACATCGGACGCTACTGCCAGTTCGCGCTGGCGGCCTCCAAGCAGGCCCTGGCCAGCGCCGGCCTCGACCCGTCCGAGTTGGACCCCGACGACTGCGGCGTCATCGTCTCTTCCGGTATCGGGGGCATGGAGGAGATCGAGAAGAGCCACACCGCGCTGCTGGAGCGGGGCGTCCGCCGGATCTCCCCCTTCACGGTCCCGATGATGATCGCGGACATGGCGGCCGGCATCGTGGCGATCCACGTCAAGGCGGGCGGCCCCAACTACGCGATCGTCAGCGCCTGCGCCTCCTCCGGCCACGGCATCGGCGAGGCCGCGGAGATCATCAAGCGGGGCGACGCCAAGGCCATGCTGGCGGGCGGCGCCGAGGCCACGATCACCCCCCTCACGATGGGTGCCTTCTGCCAGATCAAGGCGGTCAGCGAGCGCAACGACGAGCCTGAGAAGGCCTGCCGGCCGTTCGACATCGACCGCGACGGCTTCGTCATGGGCGAGGGCGGCGTGATGTTCGTTCTCGAGGAGATGGAGTTCGCCAAGGCGCGCGGAGCTCGGATCCTGGCCGAGGTCGCCGGCTACGGCGCGACGGCGGATATGTACCACTTCACGGCGCCCCATCCACAGGGACTGGGCGCCGTGCGCGCGATGCGCAAGGCGCTGACCAAGGCCGGCGTGGAGCCTTCCCAGGTCCAGTACATCAACGCGCACGGCACCTCGACCAAGCTGGGCGACCTGGCCGAGACGGGGGCCATCAAGGAGGTCTTCGGCGACCACGCGTACAAGCTGGCCGTCAGCTCGACCAAGTCCGTCCACGCCCACCTGCTGGGCGCGGCGGGCGCCATGGAGGCTGCCGCCTGCGTCATGGCGATCGACAACCAGGTGCTGCCGCCCACCATCAACCTCGATAACCAGGATCCCGAGTGCGACCTCGACTACGTGCCGAACAAGGCGCGGCGGGCGCAGGTGGACGTGACCATCTCCAACTCGTTCGGTTTCGGCGGCCACAACGCGACGCTGGTCATCCGCCGGCCGGATCCCAACTAGGAGATTTGAGATATGGCTGATGAGCTGAAATTCGACGAGCTGCAGGCGCTGGCTGCCGAGATCCTCGGCGTGGAGACGGAGCAGGTGCAGCTGAACGTGAGCTTCGCCCGCGACCTGGCCGCGGACTCCCTCGACATCGTGGAGCTGATCGCGGCCGTCGAGGACAAGTACGACGTCGAGCTCCCCGAGGAGGAGCTGGAGAACATGAAGAATGTCGGAGACCTCTGGAAGTTCCTCGAAGAGAAGCAGAGTGAAAAGGCGGGGGCGTGACATGGCGCTGAGAACCGCTCCCCGCGTGCGCTCGGGCTCGCTCCCGCTGCGGACGTATCGGACCCAGGGCCGGCCGGCGGCGATCGCCGGCGTTGGTGTCTACGCGCCCGAGAAGGTGGTCACCAACTTCGACCTGATGAAGACCATGGAGACCTCGGACGAGTGGATCACGGAGCGCACGGGCATCCGGACCCGGCACCGCGCAGAGCCCGGCACCACGACGTTCTCGCTGGCCGCCGAGGCGGCTCGGGCCGCGCTGGCGGCCGCCGAGATGGACGCGTCCGAGCTGGACATGATCCTGGTGGGCACCTCGTCGCCCGACGGCCCCTTTCCGAGCGTCGCCTGCCGGGTGCAGAACGAGCTCGGCGCGCCGGGCGCCGTGGCCTGGGACCTCCTGGCGGCCTGCACCGGCTTCGTTTACGCAATGTCCACGGCGGAGGCCTACATCGCCAGCGGCCGGGCCGACAACGTCCTGGTCATCGGCGCCGAGGTCCTGACCCGGATGCTCGACTACTCCAACCGGGGCACGGCCGTCATCTTCGGGGACGGGGCGGGCGCCGCCATCCTGCGCCCGGCCAGCCGGGGCGCCGGCTTCATGAGCTGGTGCCTGGGCTCCGACGGGCGCGGCTTCGACCAGGTCACCTGCGGCAACGTCCCCAAGGGCGCGTACACCGCCCAGGACACGCCGACCCCGTTCATCGACATGAAGGGTCCGGACGTGTTCAAGTTCGCGGTCGACATCTTCATCCGCCAGGCCTACGCGGTGGCCGAGGAGGCCGGCGTCGACATGGATGACATCGACCTCTGGGTGCCGCACCAGGCCAACCGCCGCATCATCGAGGCCGCTGCTCGGCGCATCGGACTGCCGATGGAGAAGGTCGCCTGCAACATCGACGAGTACGGCAACACGTCCACAGCCTCCATCCCCCTGGCCCTCAACGACGCCCTCCACGAGGGCCGCGTCAAACCCGGGGACAAGGTTCTGATTGCGGGCTTCGGCTCAGGGCTGACCTGGGGCGCCTGTCTCCTGGAATGGGAGTAACCCTCTCCGGACCCGTCGCGCTGCTCTTCCCCGGCCAGGGCGTGCAGCGCCCCGGCATGGGACGCAAGCTGTACGACCGCTACCCGGCCGCCCGCCGCGTGTTCGAGCGCGCCGAGGAGGTCCTGGACATGCCGGTGCGCCGGCTCTGCTTCGACGGCCCGGCCGAGGAGCTCAACCGCACCGAGGTCCTGCAGCCGTGCGTCATGACGGTGTGCTGGGCGGCCTACGAGATCTACCGCGAGAGCTACGGCATGGAGCAGGTCCGCGTCATGGCCGGTCACTCGCTGGGCGAGTTCACCGCGCTGGCCGCTGCCGGCGCCATCTCCTGGGAGACGGCGCTGCTGCTGGTCAGGGAGCGGGGGCGCATCATGGCCCACGCCGTCACGACGCTGGAGCAGCCCGGGGGCATGATCGCGATCGTGGGCCTGGAGGAGGCCCAGGTCGAGGCGATCCGCGCCCAGGCGTCCGAGCTGGGCCAGCTCTGGATGGCCAACCGCAACGCCGACGTTCAGTTCGTGCTCTCGGGCGAGCTGCCCGCCGTCGAAGAGGCGGAGCGGCTGGCCCTTGCCGCGGGCGCCCGGCGGGCGCTGATCCTGACCATCCCTCTGCCCGCCCACTCGCCGCTGATGGAGGTGGCCGGGGCCGCCTTCAAGTCCGTGCTGGACCGCCTGCCGATCGCGATGCCGTCGTTCCCGGTTCTCGCCAACGCGACCGGCCAGCGGATCCGCTCGGTGGCCGGCCTGCGCAAGGAGCTTGCGAACCACCTGCTGCGGCCGGTGGATTGGGCCCGCACGATGGTCTCGATGCGCCGGATGCAGATCAAGACGGTGGTCGAGCTGGGCCCGGGCAGGGTCCTTGCCAGCCTGGCCGCCAAGCACATCCCCGGCGTGGACACCTGGAACGCGGAAGAGCTGTTCGTCGACTTCGTGGACGGGGTTCCCGCCTAGTGTCCCGCCCCAGAAGTTCGTGGAAAGCTTCAGGAGCGGGAGACTGATGCCCGCTGAGCTGGCGACCAAGACGGCGCTGGTGACGGGCGGCGGCAAGGGCATCGGGCGCGCCATCTCGGTGGCACTGGCCAACATGGGCGCCAAGGTCCACGTGGTCTATCGCTCCGACTCGGCGGCGGCCGAGCAGACCGCGGCCGAGATCGGGGGTGAGGCGGTCCAGTGCGACGTCACGGACGGCGACGCGGTGGCCGCGATGGTGAAGAAGGTCGGCCAGGTCGACGTCCTTGTGAACAACGCCGGCGCCGTCCGCGACAACCTGCTGCTGCGGATGAAGCCGGCGGACTGGGACCACATCATCGAGACCGACCTGACCAGCGCGTTTCACACCACCAAGGCCGTGATGATGGGGATGATGCGGGCTCGCTGGGGCCGGATCGTGAACCTGAGCTCGATCGTCGGCATCAACGGCAACGCCGGCCAGGCCAACTACGCAGCGGCCAAGGCCGGCCTGATCGGATTCACCAAGTCGATCGCCAAGGAGATCGCCAGCCGCAATATCACCGTCAACGCGGTGGCGCCCGGCTATGTGCGGACCGAGCTGACCGCCAACTCGCTGACCGACGAGATGGTGGCCGCCCTGGTCAAGATGACGCCGTTGGGCCGCGAGGGAACGCCGGAGGACGTCGCGGCGGCGGTGGCCTTTCTCTGCTCGCCGGCCGCCGGGTTCATCACCGGCCAGGTGCTGGTTGTCGACGGGGGCCTCTCGGTATGAGGATGGCGATCCTGCAGCCGGAGCCGGCGTCGACCCCGGTCACCGGCGGCCGGCTGCCGCCCATCTCGCTGTCGACGAACTGCCCCAGCTGCGGCATCGCCCTGGACCCCGAGGAGCTCGCCGAGGAGGTCTACGTCTGCGAGTGCGGGCATCACTTCCGCATGCACGCCGACGCCTGGCTCGCGCTGCTGCCGGACCCCACCAGCTGGCAGGAGCGGTGGGCCGACGTGCGCCCCCACGACCTGCTCGAGTGGAGGCTGCCCAAGCCCTACCAGGAAACGATCGACCAAGCGCGCGAGGAAGGCCTCAACGAGGCGGTGCGCACCGGCACGTGTACCCTGGGCGGCCGGCCGATCTGGCTGGCCGTCTTCGACTTCCGGTTCGTGGGCGGGACGCTCTCCATCGTCGCCGGCGAGCGGCTGGCGCGCGGCATGGAGCAGGCCGCCTCCTCACGGCTGCCATATCTGCTGGTCGCCGCCTCGGGCGGGGCCCGGATGCAGGAGGGGGTTCTGGCGCTGATGCAGATGGCGAAGGTGAACGCCGCGGTCGGCCGGCTCCATGACGCGGGAGTTCCATTCTTCTCGATCCTGACCGACCCCACGTTCGGCGGCACCTCCGCGTCGCTGGCCCTGCTGGCCGACGTCAACATCGCTGAGCCGGGTGCCGCCATCGGCTTCACCGGTGCCCGCGTCATCAAGCAGGCCACGTACGCCGACCTGCCGGCCGGGTTCCAGAGCGCCGAGTTCCAGCTCGAGCACGGACAGGTGGACATGGTTGTGCCCCGCAACGAGCTGCGCCCGCTGCTCGCGCACCTGCTGGAGCTGTACTCGTGACGCAGCAGCTGCGTAGCCGCGAGGCCAACACGCTCTCCGTCTGGCAGGTGGTGGAGTTGGCGCGGCATCCCAAGCGGCCGTACACCCTCGACTACATCCGCCGCCTGGCGCCCGACTTCGTAGAGCTGAAGGGAGACCGGATGGCAGCCAACGACCCCGCCCTGGTCGCGGGCGTCGGCACCTGGCACGGCCGGACCACGATGTTCATGGGCCACCAGAAGGGCCGGACGCTGGCCGAGCGGGTGGGCCGGAACTGGGGGATGATGCACCCCGAGGGCTACCGGAAGGCGATCCGTCTGGCCTACCAGGCGGCCAAGTTCGGGTTCCCGATCGTTTCGCTGATCGACACGCCGGGTGCCTTTCCCGGCGCCACAGCCGAAGAGCGGGGGATCGCCGCGGCCATCGCGGCCGCGATCATGGCGTGGTTCAAGGTGCCGGTGCCGGTGCTGGCGGCTGTGATCGGGGAAGGAGGCAGCGGCGGCGCGCTCGGTATGGGTGTCGCGGACCAGGTCCTGATGCTGGAGAACGCGATCTACTCAGTGGCGGCGCCCGAATCGGCCGCGTCCATCGTCTGGCGCGACAACTCGCGCAAGGTGGAGGCAGCCGAGCAGCTGCAGATCACCTCTCGCGACCTGCTCGCCATGGGCGTCGTCGAGGAGATCGTGCCCGAGCCGGAGGGCGGTGCCCACCTGGACTTCGATGCCATGGCGGCTGCGCTCGACGAGGCGCTCTGGCGGGGTCTGCAGCCGTTTCTGGCCATGGAGCGGGGTGCGCTCCTGCAGCACCGCTACGACCGCTACCGCTACATCGACTCGCTGGTGGGAGCCCAGCCCCATTTCGGGCCCAAGGTCGAACCCAAGTAGGGCGCGCTCGTCAGGCGCGCTTAGACTCGAATCGATGGAGTCCTCGCCGGCCGCGGTCCGGCTCGCCGCCCGCGACGGACGCTGGGAGGGCAGCACCGCCGGGCACTGTCCCCAGCACCAGCAGGCCAACCTGGTCATCCTGCCGGCGGCCGAGGCGGCGGAGTTCGCTTCCTTCTGCTCGCGCAACCCCAAGCCCTGCCCGGTGATCGAGATCACGCCCCCTGGCGACCCGGAGCCTCGCCTCAGCGCACCGGGCGCCGACCTGCGCACCGATGTGCCCGGCTACCGAGTGTACCGACGCGGTGCGCCGGTCGAGAAGCGCCCCGACATCCGCGAGCTCTGGCGCGACGACCTGGTCGCGTTCCTGCTCGGCTGCAGCTTCACCTTCGAGCACGCGCTGGCCGAGGCTGGGGTCGAGCTGCGTCATGTAAAACGTTTTACGACCGTTCCCATGTTCGTCTCGAGCCTTCGCTGCGTCACGGCCGGCCGCTTCGCGGGTCCGATGGTGGTGACGATGCGGCCGATCAAGTCCGAGCAGCTGCCGTTGGTGCTGCAGCTCTCGGCGCGCTATCCGCACGCCCACGGCTCGCCCGTCCACGTCGGCGACCCGGCGCTGATCGGGATCAGAGACCTCGGGCGCCTCGACTACGGCGACGCGGTCGACATGGAGCCCGACGACGTTCCCGTCTTCTGGGCCTGCGGGGTGACGCCCCAGGCGATCGCCAAAGAGGCCGCGGCGGAGCTGATGATCACGCACGAGCCAGGTCGCATGTTCCTCACCGACCTCCCGCGCGAGGTTGCGCCGTAGCCCGGATCGCCCGATTTGCGGCGCAGTCGTGGATGCGTGGATCCGGGCTTAGACTCCGCAAATGAACTTGGTGACCGTGGGGGGCGTGGTTCTGGACCCGGGCGGCTTCCTCTCCTGGATCGTTGTCGGCCTGATCGCCGGCGCCATCGCCGGCCGGATCGTGCAGGGCCGCGGCCTGGGCTGCCTGGCCGACATCATCGTAGGGGTGATCGGCGCCTTCGTCGGCGGCTTCGTCATGAGCTACTTCGTCCACGGCACCGTGTATGGCTTCTGGGGCAGCCTCCTGGTCGCCGTGCTGGGCGCCACCATCTTCCTGGCGATCCTGCGCGCGCTCGGTGGCGGCGGCCGCACCCATGATCGCTGAGCAGCTCACCGCCGCCCGCGTCTTCGACCTGGAGCAGCCGCGGTACGCGGGTGCGCCCATCCACCCCGGCCACGTGCCGCCTGGCTACCAGTACCTGCTCCACCGGCACCACGAGCCCGGCGGCCCGGACGCGCGGACCAGCGCCGCCGGCGTCCTGATCTCGAGCGACCACAGCGGCACCCACATCGACGCCCTGGCCCACCAGGCTGAGCACCTCATCCTGTACGGGGCCCGCCAGGTCGACTCCAAAGTGCAGACCGCCTTCGGCTTCACCGAGCTGGGCGCCGAGACGATGCTCCCGATGGTCGGCCGCGGCGTCCTCATCGACCTCGTGCGCCACCAGATGAAGCAGGTGGCGCCGGCCCGCTGGATCCCGCTCCAGGAGGTCCAGGACGCTGCCAACGCCCAGGCTGTCAAGGTCCGGCGCGGGGACGTGGTCCTGATCCGCACCGGCTTCGGACGGCTGTGGAACAAGCCGCCGGACTACCTGCGGGCGCCCGGCTTCTCCGGCGCGGTCTCGCAGTGGCTGGCCGACGCCGGCGTCCGCGCGGTGGGCGCCGACAACATGGCCTGGGACTGGCTCGAAGGTGTCTCGCCCGTCACCAACACCAGCCTCCCCGGCCACGTGATACTGCTGGCGCGCGCCGGCATCCACATTCTCGAGAACCTATTCCTGGAAGAGCTCGGCGAGACCGGTCTGAACGAGTTCGGGTTCGTCTGCCTGCCCCTGAAGCTGCAGGGCGCCACCGGCTCGCCGGTCCGGCCGATCGCCCTGGTCGGCTAAGGCCTCAGGCCGAAGGCCGAAGCCGCCCGGACGCGTCGAAGGGCATCGGCTCCGCACCGCCGAGGACCTCCAGGTCATCGCGGCCGCGGGCCTCCTCGGCGAGCGCCTCCGACACGTGCAGCTCGCCGACGTGGAGGGTGTCGCGGATCCACGCCAGCCGGATCGGGGTCGACCGCCCCCGGGCGGCGATCGCGGCCAGGACGGCCGACAGGTCGTTGGGCATGATGACGGGCAGCTTCATGCGCTCGATCCCGATCAGCCCGGCCGTGATCCCGTTGGTGTAGAGGGCCTCGAAGTCGATCTTGGAGACGAGCTGGGCGGTCGTGTAGTCCGCCGACCCGATCCCCATCGCGTTGCCGTGGGAGGCGTCCGTCAGATCGAGCACCACCACGGCCGTCACCGCGTGCGGCTGCGGTTCGGGCTGGCCGATCACGCGCATGCGCCGGAGAACGTTGGTGTCCATCCCCGCCCCCGAGATGTCCTTGCCCATCCGATCGATCACCAGCACGTCGAGGTCGCCGAACGGGATCGCCGGCATCAACCGGCACGCCTCCTCGAGCAGGGCCGCTTCAGCTGCCTCGCCGATCTCAGCGGCGGCCAGGCCGGCCACGCGGGCGGTCTCGTCGCGCTGGTTCTCGATGATGCCCAGCCCGCCCACCAGCAGGCCGCTCTCGCGCAGCACGCGGGCGGCGGCCGGGATCCGGTCCCGGAGGCCGTTCACGCCCTCCGCGTGCATCGTCCGCGCGCCGGGCTGCTTGCCCAGGCCGACCGCCGCCATCTTGGCCAGCCCGGACTCCACCGAGCCCCGAAAGCTCGTGTGCGGCTTGATCCGGTTCACCAGGAACACGGCGCCCGCTTCGACCACGTTTCGATCGACGTGGACCGGGACGCCGAGGGCCTCGCCGACGACCTCGGTCTCCATGGTGGCCCGCACCAGGGCGCGCTCGATCCCGTGGTCCGCCAGGACCTCGGCCTGGCCCTCGGCAGTCGCCGCCCCGTGGCTGCCCATGGCCGGCACCACGAACGGGTCCCAGCCCGCCTCGCGGAGCGTCTCCACGACCGCCGTCACGATCCGGCCGTAGTTGGCGACGCCGCGGCTGCCCGCCCCTACGGCCACGCGCTGGGGCGCCCGGCCCGTCCGCTCCAGCGCGCCCCGCACCTCGGACCTGACGCCGGCTTCGATGTCCTCGAGCACCGGCGGATCCAGGCGCTGGCGGACCAGGGTCACGCGGGGCGGCTCGACCCCCTCCAGCAGCCGTCCGGCCATCCGCGCCAGGCCCGGCAGCATCGGCGTAGGGTCCAGCGGAGCGCCCATCGGATCAGCCCTGGAGCGCCCGGCGCAGCTCTGCCGCGTGGGTCCGCTGGTGGGCGAGCATCAATTCCAGGGTTTCCGCCAGGGGCCGGCCCGCAAAGGGGCCGGCCTGCGTCACCGACTGCAGGTCAGCCTCGGCCAGCACCGGATCGAGCGCGTCGGTCGCTGCTCGGATCTCCTGCTTGAGAGATTCGGGAGTCGCCTCCATGCGGCGCCCGACCTGCGAGGCGTTCCAGCGCGCCGAGTCAAACGGAGCGGCGCCGTCCTTCACCGCTGCGCGGGGCTCGACGCTGGTGCTGAAGATCCGCGGCAGCGCCGCCTGCGTGCTCGCCAGGTGAGCCAGCAGGTCCTTTGCCGACCAGCCCGCGCCGTCTCCCTGGGCGGGCCGCGACCAGTCGCCGTCCAGTCCGTCCAGGTCGCGCTCCACCTCGCGGTACGCGGCCCGGTACGCGAGCCGATCCAGGTCCACGGCCAGCTCCGCCGGCCGGATCAGGGGGATGTCGTGAGCCGAGTCGTACCAGTGAACGACGGCGTCCGGCCGGATCTCGGTCGCCATCGCCACCTGGCGCTCTCGCCAGTCGCGGAAGTCGCCCGCCGCCGCTACCAGGATCGGTCCCTCGACCCGGGGCAGCAGCAGCTCGGGCTGAGCCCCGAACATCGCCTTGAGGATCTCCAGCCGCACCGGCGCCGTGAGGGTGGACCTCCAGGCGCCCCCTTCCTCGACGAGGCCGGCCTCGACGAAGTCGGCCAGGTCGCCGTCCCAGGCATCGCGGAGGTAGTCGCGCACCGCGCCGGCCGCCTCGTCGAAACCCTTGTAGACGGGCAGCGGCGGCTGCATGCGGGTCGCGGCCTCGTCCCAGGTCATGAACATGCTCATCGGCGCGATCGGGCCGTCGACGACCGCCAGCCCGCCCACGAGGTCGGGCCACGTCGCGGCCAGCTCGAGTGCGATCAGGGCGCCCCAGGAATGGCCGGCGACGACCGGCCGGACCAGGCCAAGCTCGGAGATGGCGAAGGCCACGTCGGCGGCCAGCTGCTCGTTGCCGTACCCGGTGGCGGGGGAGTCGGAGCGGCCGTGCGAGCGCTGGTCCAGGGCCACCACCCGGCGACCGGCGAGCAGGGGGGCGAGCCGCGTCCAGATCAGGGCGTTCGAGCTGAGCCCGTGGATGAGCAGGATCGCCGGCTCCTTCTCATCGCCGGCCGGCCATTCCAGGTAGCGCAGCCCGACGCCGTCACGCTCCAGCCGCCCCTCCCTCACCCGCGTATCTTGGCGCACGGCTGGCGCCCCCTACTTGTGAGAGATTGCCCTGGCATGACGTTCAGCGGCCCTGCCCTGCCATTACTCGCGATCGCCGCGGGCGTGCTCTCCTTCAGCTCGCCGTGCACGCTGCCCCTGGTGCCTGGTTATGTCTCGTTCATGTCCGGCGTCAGCGCCGGCCGGGGCCGGACGCTGCTGGCGGCCGGGCTGTTCGTCGCGGGCTTCGCCGCCGTGTTCACGGCGCTGGGAGCGGCTGCTTCGGCGATCGGACAGCTGCTGCTGGAGAACAAGGTGCTCCTGGAGCGGATCTCAGGCGCCGTGATCGTGGTGCTGGGGCTGGTCCTCCTGGGCCTGGTCCGGCCCGGGCTCCTGATGCGCGAGGGCCGGCCGCTGCTGGAGCACGTGCGGCCGGGGCCCTCGGGGGCCCTGCTGCTGGGGCTGGCCTTCGCGATCGGCTGGACACCCTGCATAGGTCCCGTCCTGGGCTCCATCCTGCTGCTCGCCGGCAGCCAGGGCACCGTCCTGTTGGGGGCAGCGCTCCTGCTCCTCTACTCGCTGGGCCTGGGCGTCCCCTTCCTGCTGGCGGCCGCGTTCATGGATCGCTTCGGCGCGCTCAGCGGCTGGCTGCGCCGGCATGCGGCGGCGATCAACGCGACGGGCGGGACGCTACTGGTGGCCATGGGCGTCCTCGTGTTCCTGGGCCGGTTCACGGAGCTGCTGTCCCCAGCGCTCGAGATTTATGCCCGCCTGAAGTGGCCTCCCCTTTAGATTCCTTAATGGCCCTTCTTAGGTTCTTCTAAGTATTTCGGCACAGTATCGGCCGGCATGGCGCTACCCCAGATGTCACCACGTCCCCTGATCCTCCGACGCAATCTGTTCACCAGCGACCGCCTGGTGGCTGGGTTCCTGGGGGTGCTGGCTCTAGGTCTCGCGTTCCTCATCGCGCACGACATCTTCTTCCCGCCCGCCGCGCCGGTCGGCGCCCTCCTCACCAGGGCCGTCACCATGGGCACGGTCCGGTCCGCGGTCACGGCCACCGGCACTCTGGTGCCTGCCGCCCAGCAGAGCCTCGGCTTCCGGTCGGCGGGGACGCTGACCGAGGTCGACGTCCGGGTCGGCGACCACGTGGCCGCGGGCCAGGTGCTCGCCAAGATCGACCCTTCCTCGGCGCAGCTGGCGCTCCAGCAGGTGCAGGCGTCGCTGGCGTCGGCCCAGGCCAACCTCAGCAACACCCTCAACGGCACGGCCCTCACGCAGGCTCAGCACTCCCTGGACCAGGCCCGCCAGAGCTACAGCGACGCGGTCAACCAGGTGAACCAGACCAACACCAACGACCAGAACCAGGTCAACGCGGACGCGGCGCAGCTCAACGCCGACCAGGCGCAGCTCAACGCCGACCGGGGTTCCGCCTTCTATCAGAGCTACCAGACCGCCCAGGCGGGGCTGCAGAACGCCTACAACTCTGCCGTGTCGAACTGGCTCTGGGCTGGCTGCAATACGGCCTCCGGCCTGCTTTCCTGCAGCAGCCCCAACGGCGGCTACTCCGCGGCCCTGAATACGGCTCGTGCGGATCTCAATGCCCTATCAAGCGGGACCGGCGCGATCTCAGTCGGGAGTCCCTATACCTATCTGAACCCTCAGCTCAGCCTCTACTCGGCGGCCAACACGGCGGTGAATGCGGACAACACCCGGGTCGCGGCCGATAACGCCAAATACGGCGTCGACGCCTCCAAGTTCAACAGCGACCAGCAGGTCGGGCAGCGGTCGATAACGCAGGCCCAGAACTCAGTCACCAACGCCCAGGACGCCTTCAACACGCAGGCCGTCAACCGGCCCGTGACCATCCAGCAGCAGGAGGCGGCGGTGGCCGGCGCCCAGGCCGCCGTGAACTCGGCTCAGACGAACCTCGACGCCACCACCCTGGTCGCCCCGATGACCGGCGTCATCACGACCGTGACGGGCCAGGCCGGCGACTCGATCGGCGCCACCACCGCCAGCTCCGGCGCCCAGGCGCCTGGCACCACCGCGCCCCTGCCCGCATCCGGTACCGGGACCGGCACCTCGAGCGCCTTCATGGTCCTGATGAACGACAAGGCGTTCCAGGCGATCGTGTCGTTCGCGGAGTCAGACGCGGCCAAGGTGCAGGCCCTGCAGTCGGGGACCGTGACCTTTGACGCGCTGGCCAACCTGACCATCCCGGTGCATGTCCTCGCGGTCGCGGCGAGCCCGACCGTCAGCTCCAACGTCGTGAACTACTACGTCACGCTGACGCTGGACAACCTCGACAGCCGGCTGAAGTCGGGCCTCACCACCAACGCCACCGTCACCACCGCCAACGCCCCCAACGTCCTGGTCGTGCCCAACTCGGCCGTCACCCGGCTGGGCGGCGGGACCTTCGTGAACCTGGATCAGAACGGCAAGAGCGTCCGCACCAGGATCCAGACTGGGATCGTCGGCGACACCTTGACCGAGGTCACGCAGGGCCTCAGCGTCGGCGACAAGGTGGTGCTGCCGCAGCTCCGCACGACCACCGGGACCACCCGGGCGGGCACCGCCGGCGGCGGCATCCAGCTGGGCGGCGCTGGCGGCGGTGGCGGCGGCGGCGCCCGCGGCGGCGGCGGATGATCGATATCCAGGATGTAACCAAGGTCTACCGGATGGGCATACTCGAGGTGCACGCGCTGAAGGGCATAACCCTGAAGGTGGAGGAGGGCGAGTTCATCGCCATCATGGGCGCGTCGGGTTCCGGCAAGAGCACCCTCATGAACCTGGTCGGCTGCCTCGACATACCCACCTCGGGCCACTACCTGCTCGACGGCATCGACGTGTCGGAGCTGAACGACAACCAGTTGGCGGTGATCCGGAACCGGAAGATCGGGTTCGTCTTCCAGTCCTTCAACCTGATCCCGCGCTCCTCGGCCCTGCACAACGTGGAGATGCCGCTGATCTACGCGGGCGACGTGACCCAGCGCCGGGAACGGGCGCTCAACGCGCTCGCGGAGGTCGGGCTCGCCGACCGCGCCGGCCATCAGCCCAGCGAGCTCTCAGGCGGCCAGCAGCAGCGCGTCGCCATCGCCAGGGCACTGGTCACCGAGCCGGCCATCCTGCTCGCCGACGAGCCCACGGGCAACCTGGACAGCGAGTCCAGCCTCGACATCCTGCGCCTGCTCGTGAGGCTGAACGACACGGGCCGCACGGTGGTGCTGATCACGCACGAAAACGACATCGCGGCGTTCACCAAACGCGTCGTGCGGCTGAAGGACGGACTGATCGTGAGCGACGTGAAGCAGGCCCAGCGCCTCGAGGTCGGCGCGTGAACATCATCGAGGCGCTGCGCCTGGCCTTCAACGGCCTCAATGCCAACCGCCTTCGCTCCGGCCTCACGATGCTCGGCATCCTGATCGGCGTCGGCGCGGTGATCCTGCTGGTGGCGGTCGGCAACGGCGCCGCCGTCCAGGTCCAGCAGCAGGTCCAGGCCCTCGGCTCGAACATCGTGTACATCTACCCCTCCAACGCCAAGTCGGGCGGCGTGTCCCAGGGTTTCGGCAGCGGCCAGACCCTGACCCAGGCCGACGTCGACGCCCTCAACGACCAGACCCAGGCGCCGCACATAGCGACCGCGATCCCGGTCACCGGGGCGCAGGGCGTCATGACCTACCAGAGCCAGAACTGGTTCGCGCAGACCAGCGGTTCCACCCAGGACTACGCCCAGGTCCGCAGCTACGACATGGCGGCCGGCTCCATGTTCACCTCGGGTGACGTCACCGGCAGCGCCAAGGTCGTGGTCCTGGGTCAGACCGTCGTCGACAACCTGTTCGGCGGCGATCCCCAGGCGGCCGTCGGCCAGACCATCAAGATCCAGCGCCAGAGCTTCCGCGTGGTAGGCGTCTTCGCACCCAAGGGCTCGACCTCGCTGGGCAACCAGGACAACGTGGCGATCGTCCCCATCAGCACCGCCTGGGCCTACCTGACCGGGGGCCGGGGCAAGAACATCAGCCAGATCATCATCCAGGCCTCCAGCTCTGACGCGGTGACCCAGGCTCAGCAGGAGGCGACCGGCATCCTCCTGAACCAGCACAAGATCGGCGACCCCACCCAGGCCGATTTCACGACCCAGAGCCAGCAGGACATCCTGGCCAGCTTCACCTCCGTCACCCAGACGCTGACGATCCTGCTGGGATCGATCGCCGCCATCTCGCTGGTGGTCGGCGGCATCGGGATCATGAACATCATGCTGGTGACCGTCACCGAGCGGACCCGGGAGATCGGCATCCGCAAGGCGATCGGGGCGAAGCGGAGCGACATCCTGCTCCAGTTCCTGATCGAGTCGATGTTCCTGTCCGGGCTGGGCGGCCTACTCGGCATCGCCGCCGGCGCCGGGCTGGCCGCCTGGCTGGGCACGGGCCAGCTGAAGCTGGGCGCCATCGCCTCGCTGCCGCCGCCCGTCGTGTCGGGTCCCTCCGTCCTTCTCGCCTTTGGCGTGTCGGTCGGGATCGGGCTGTTCTTCGGCATCTATCCCGCCAACCGGGCGGCCACGCTCCGCCCGATCGAAGCACTGAGGTACGAGTGACATGAGAACCGTCAACGCCACCATCGCCCTGGTCGTAGTCATCGGGGTGATGGGCGGCTTCTACGCCGGCTGGAAATACTCCCAGACCCACCTTTCGGCGACCCCCGCCGCAGCCACTTCGGCAGCCGGCAACGGCGGGGCGGCGGCGGCGGCCGGAGCCACCGGCGGCGGTACGGCCGCGGGTGGCAACGCGGCGGCTGGAGCCATCAGCGGACCGATAACGGCGGTCGGCAGCGGCACCCTGACGATCCACGATCGCACCACCAACAAGGACGTGAAGGTCGCCTACTCGCCGACGGTGCGGATCGTGAAGTCGGCCCAGGGCACCACGACCGACTTGGCCCCCAACACCACCGTCTCGGTGATCGGCCAGGCCGACGCCAGCGGGACGATCCAGGCTACGGCGATCACCATCGGCAACACGGGCGCCGCCTTCGGCGGTGCCGGGGGCGGCCGCGGCCGGCCCTCTCCCTCGCCTTCGACCTAGCGTCAGCGCCATGGCCAGGCTGATGTGGTTCATCCTCGCGGTGATCATCGGCCTGGTGGGCTGGGACCTCCAGGCCCGCGACTGGCTGGGCTGGGCTGGCTACTTCGTGATCGGCATCGGGATCGGCGTCGGGACCGCGGTCCTCGGCAGCCTGGCCCACGACGCGCTGGCGGGCAGCCCCGGGAGGTACTAGCCCGGCCAGCCGGCGTTCGCCGTCCCACCGCAGAATTAGCCCTCGTGGACCGCATCCTCATGGAGGGCATGGCCTTCTACGGACGCCACGGGGTGTTCCCCGCCGAGCGCGAGCTGGGCGCGCGCTTCACCGTGGACGTGGAGCTGGAAGGCGACTTGCGCGAGGCTGCCCGCTCCGACAACCTGGAACAGACGATCAACTACGTCGGCGCCTATGAGCTGGTGAAGGAGGTCGTCGAGGGCGAGCCCTGCCACCTCCTGGAGGCGGTCGCGGAGCGGATCGCCACGCGCCTTCTCCAGCTGCCCCGCGTACAGAAGGCCACGGTTCGGGTCCACAAGCGACCACCACTGGAGGGGGAGTTCCGCTCCTTCGGCGTCGAGGTGGTGCGCTCCCGATGACACTGGCCTATTTCGACTGCCCGTCCGGCATCTCGGGCGACATGACGCTGGGCGCGCTGCTGGACGCGGGCGGCGACCGCGCGATCCTCGAGGCGGCCGTGGAGGCGCTCGGCCTGGCGCGCGAGGTCACGATCGAGGTCCGGCACGAGGAGCGCGGCCACCTGGGCGGGACGCGCGTCCTGGTCGCGTGCGCCGAGGGCCCGGCTCGGAACCTGCCGGAGCTGGAGCGGACCGTCGCCGCCGCCGAGCTGCCCCCGGCCGTGCGCGACCAGGCGCTGGACGCCGTTCGCCGCCTGGGCGCGGCCGAGTCCCTGATCCATGGCCTGCCGGCGGACCAGGTCCACCTTCACGAGCTGGGAGGCGCCGACACCCTCGTGGACCTGGTGGGCGCCTTCTGGCTCCTGGAGTCCCTGGGGGTCGGCGCCGTCCACGCCTCGCCGCTGCCGGCGCCGCGGGCCCCCCGCACCGCTCCCGCGACGGCGCGCGTCCTGGCGGGCACCGGCGCCGTCCTCGAGCCCGACGACCGCGACCTGGAGCTGGTCACGCCCACGGGAGCCGTGATCCTGGCCGTCGCTGCCCACTTCGAGCGGCCGGCCATGCGGATCGACCGTGTCGGCTACGGCATCGGAGCCCGCAAGCTACCCGGCAACGCCCTGACCGTCTGGCTGGGTGAGCCGGTGGCCGAGGCGGCGGCCGTTTCGCTCGTCCAGACCAACCTGGACGACATGGCGCCCAACCTGCTGGCCGCCCTGGTCGAGGACCTGATGGAGGCGGGGGCGCTGGACGTCACGGTTGTACCGGCTCTGATGAAAAAGGGTCGCCCCGGCCACCTGGTCGAGGTCATGGCCGAGCCGGCCGACGCCGACCGCCTCGCCGGCATGCTGCTGCGACGCACCACGACTCTGGGTGTTCGGGTCTCGGGAGCCCGCCGGATCGTGGCCGGTCGCCGGATGATCGAGGTGGAGACCCCATTCGGCCGGGTCAGGGTCAAGGTCAAAGAGCTGGAGGGCCGCGCGGTCGACGTGGCGCCCGAGTACGAGGACTGCCGGCGCCTGGGCGGTCCCCGAGTGGCGGCCGTCATGCGGGTCGCGGCCCAGGCGGCGCGCCAGGAGCTGGGCCTCTGACCGCCACCTTGATCAGCGGCACCGAGGTGGCGGGCCGGGTCCTGGAGGAGGTCCGGCTGGCCGTCGAGCGCCGCGTCGCCGAGGGCCGGCCGCGCCCCCGCCTGGCCGCCGTGCTGGTGGGCGAGGACCCGGCCTCTGAGACGTACGTCCGCCTCAAGCGGCAGGACTGCGCCAGGGTCGGCATGGAGTCCACCGATCCCCGGCTGCCGGCCGGCGCCACCACCGAGCAGGTGGTGGAGCTGGTCGCCCGCCTGAATGGCGAAGACTCAGTCTCCGGCATCCTGGTCCAGCAGCCGCTGCCGCCCCAGGTCGACGTCAGCCAGGTCGTGGACGCGGTGGACCCGGCCAAGGACGTGGACGGCTTCCACCCCGTCAACGCCGGCCGCCTGCTGTTGGGACAGCCCGGGCTGGTCGCCTGCACACCGGGCGGCGTGATGCGCCTGCTCGACGAGTACGGCATCCCGATCGAAGGCCGGCGCGCGGTCGTCATAGGTCGCAGCAACATCGTCGGCAAGCCGGTGGCGCTGCTGCTGCTGCAGCGCAACGCCACCGTGACCGTCTGCCACAGCCGCACGGCCGGCCTCGCCGCCATCTGCCGCGAGGCGGACATCCTGGTGGCCGCGATCGGCCGGCCCTGGTTCGTGACCCCCGACATGGTCAAGCTGGGAGCGGCCGTGATCGACGTGGGGATAACGCACGTGGACGGCAAGCTGCGGGGTGACGTGGACCCGGCGGCGGACGAGGTTGCCGGCTGGCGGACGCCGGTGCCGGGAGGCGTCGGCCCGATGACGCGCGCCATGCTGCTCAAGAACACGCTGGAGGCGGAGCGGCGACGGCGGGACGGGTGACCCTCGACTACGAGCAGGCGGTGGCGCACCTGACGGGGCTGGGGCGCTTCGGCATCAAGGCCGGCCTGGAGCGGACCCGGGCGATCCTGGACGAGTTGGGCCACCCCGAGCGTGGGCTGCGGGGCGCCCTCGTGGCAGGCACCAACGGCAAGGGCTCGACAGCCGCCTTCCTGGAGGCGATCCTGCGGGCCGGCGGCCTGCGCGTCGGCACACTGCCCAGCCCCCATCTTCGCTCCTACAACGAGCGCGTCCAGGTGGACGGCGTTCCGATCGCGGAGGCGGAGTTCGCACGCGCCGTGTCGGAGCTCCTGCCGCGCCTGGAGCCGGTGAGCGCGCGCCTGGGCCAGGCCACCGAGTTCGAGCTGTTGATCGCCCTCGCCCTCCAGTACCTAGGGCGCCGCGTGGACCGGCTGGTCGCCGAGGTCGGGATGGGCGGCCGCCTGGACGCGACCAACGTCCTCGACCTGGGCGTCGCTGTCATAACGAACGTGGCCCTCGACCACACCCAGTACCTGGGTGACACTGTCGAGCTGATCGCCGCCGAGAAGGCGGGCGTGATCAAGACGGGCAACACCGTCGTGACGGGCGCTGAAGGCGCCCCCCTGGAGATCATCGCGGCGGTCGCCGCCCAGCGGGACGCGACACTCTGGCGGCTGGGCCGGGAGCTGCGCATGGAGGCCCGGTGGTTGGGCTGGGCTGGCTCCGAGCTCAGCCTGGATGGGCCCGGCTTCTCTCACAATGGCCTCCACGTGCCCTTGATCGGCTCCTACCAGGCCGCCAACGCGGCGCTGGCGGTAGCAGCCGCCCACGCCCTTGGGGTGGACTCGGCCGAAGCCATCGCCGATACGCGCTGGCCGGGCCGCTTCGAGATCTGTGGGGACCACCCCCGGGTGATCCTGGACGGGGGTCACAACCCGGCCGGGCTGGGCGCCCTCCTGGGCGACGTGCGCCGCCTGGTGCCGGGCGCCGGGCTGGTGGTGGTGTTCGCAGCCATGGCCGACAAGGACCTCAGCGCCATGCTCGGCCTGCTGCGCGGCGCGGCGCCTGACGCGGTGGTGTTCACCGCTGCCGCCAGCGCCGGGGACCGGGCGGCCGACCCGGAGGCGATGGCGCGCGCCTACGGCGCCGGGCAGGCCCTGTTGCCAGCCGCGACGGCGCTGGAAACGGCACGCGGGTTGGCGGGACCGGCCGGGACAGTGCTGGCCTGCGGCTCCCTCTACCTGGTCGGCGAGCTCAGAGGCTGAGCGGCTCGGAGAGGCCGCCCCAGGCCGCCCGCACGTCCCTGGTATCGCAGTAGACCTCCACGCCGTTGCCGTCGGGGTCTGCGAAGTAGAGGGCCCAGGAGATGCCCTGGTTGACCGCGTCCACCTCGATGCCCAGGTCCCGCAGCCGCTGCCAGGCCGCCCGGAGCGCGTCGCGGCCGGCCACCTCGAAGGCGAAGTGGTAGAGACCGGTGGCGCCGGGCGGGGGGTGGGGCGCGCGTTCCCCGACGCCCTCCAGGGTGAGGTCGTGGTGGCGGTCGGAGAGTGACAGGAACACGAAAGGGCCCACCCTCTCGGTGACGCGCATCCCGACCGCTTTCTCGTAGAAGCGGGCGGAGAGCTCCGGGTCGCGCACCTTCAGGTGGACGTGGCCCACCATGGTCGGGTTGCTCACCCCGGCCCATCTTAGGCTCGGCCCTTGAAGGACGCCGCCCGAGCGTTCGGCTTTCCTTTCCGGCCCGGCTGGGGCGGCTCGTGGGCGGGCGGGATCGCCTGCCTGCTGCTGCTCCCGCTGGCGTTTCCACTGCTCTTCGGCTACGTGGTCGAGGCTGTCCGGTCGGCCGGCGAGGACCCTGGGGCCGGGCCGCCCGCGTGGCGGATCAATGCCCGCCTGGTGAGCGATGGTCTCTGGTCGTCGGCACAGTTCGCCGCCCTGGCAGCTCCTTTCGGGGCCGCCGCCTGGGCGGCGTCTTCCTGGTTGACGGGCCTATGGGCGCCCGCTCATGACCCGTTCCTCGACCGGGGATTGGCGCTTGTGGCGGCGGGCTTCCTGGCGGCCCTCGCCTGGGGGATGCTGGCGCTCGTCGTCGTGCCGCCCACCCTGGCCCGCTTCGCGGTCAGCGGTCGGCCGGCTGACCTGGCCGACGTCGCGGGCGCTCTGCGCCTGGTCCGCAGCCATTTCGCGGACTGGAACCTGGCGGTGGTCGTGATCGTCACCAGCTGGATCGTGGCGATCGCCTCGGGCGCGCTTGTGTGCGGCGTCATAGGCGGCCTCTTCTACGCCATCCTTGTGTCTGCCCATGCCTGCTCGGCGCTCGCTCCCGATCAACCCCCTCGGCGATGACGCGCTCCTGATCGAGCTCGGAGCCAAAGTGGATACCGCGCTGAACTCGCGGGCCCTGGCCATGGCTGCAGCGCTCCAGAAGCGGCGGGGCGTACGCGAGGCGCTCGCCGGGTACTCGACGGTGACCGTCCACTACGACCCCGAGCAGGTCTCCTACGCGGCGCTCAAGACGGCGATCGGAAAGTTGACCAGGGAGCGCCCGCCGGCGGCGCCACCGGGGCGCCTGCACCGGATCCCGGTCGCCTACGACGGGCCCGACCTGGAAGAGACGGCGCACACGCTGAGGCTCTCCGTGGAGCGTCTGATCGAGCTGCATACCAGGCCGATCTACCGCGTCTTCATGGTCGGCTTCGTGCCCGGCCTGGCTTACCTGGGCCCGCTGCCGCTGGAGCTCCAGCTGCCCCGCCGGCGGGTGCCCCGGACGCACGTCCCGGCCGGCTCGGTGGCGATCGCCGCGGCCCAGACCACGATCTACCCGCTGCCCACGCCGGGCGGCTGGCACCTGCTCGGGCACACGGACCTGAAGTTGTTCCTGCCCGAATCCGACCCTCCCTGCCTGCTCCGGACCGGCGACCGCGTCAAGTTCTTCGCGAGCAAGGCTTGAGCGCCCTCCTAGTTGTGGAGGATCCCGGCCTCCACACCACGATCCAGGACCTCGGCCGCCCAGGGCACCGCCTGGGCGGCGTGCCCCCGAGCGGGGCCATGGACCGCTTCGCCATCGCCGCGGCCAACCTGCTGGTGGGCAACCCGGAGGGCGCCGCCGCCCTGGAGTGCGCGCTCACCGGGCCTTCCCTGGTCGCCCGCGCCCACGTGCTGGTGGCCACCACCGGCGCCGATTTCGAGCCTCACGTGAACGGCGAGCCGGTACCCACCTGGACGGGGGTCCTGCTGGCCGCCGGCGACGAGCTGTCATTCAAGGGCCGGCGCGCCGGCGCCCGGGCCTACGTGGCCGTGGCCGGGGGCCTGGCAGCCGACCACTGGCTGGGCTCGGCGGCCACCTATGCCCTGGTCGGCCGGGGTGGCTTCCATGGCCGGGCGCTCAAGCGGCGCGACCAGCTGGAGGCCGCCGGACCGGCGCCGCGGCCCTCCATCGCAGGGCGCACGCTGCCGGAGACGAAGCGACCGAGGTACTCGCCCGAGCCGCTGCTGGGGGTGGTCGGGGGTCCCCACCTGAAACGGCTTTCGGCCAGCTCCCGTAAAACGTTTTACAAGGAGCGTTGGGCCGTCAGCCGGGAGTCCGACCGGATGGGCTACCGGTTGGAGGGCGCCCAGCTGGAGATCAAGGGCGCCGACCTGATCTCCTTCGGCCTGGCGATGGGCTGCATCCAGGTTCCCAACAACGGCCAGCCGATCCTGCTCATGGCCGACCACCAGACCGCCGGCGGTTATCCCGTGGTGGGGGCCGTCTGCCGGGCGGACCTGCCGCTGGCCGCCCAGCTGCTGCCGGGCGACCACCTGCGCTTCGAGGATGTGAGCTTAGAAGCGGCCCAGGAGCGCTGGCGGCGCCTGCGGGCGGCGCTCGACGGGCTGCGACCCACCGACGCGGACTCCTAGCTGAGATTCCTCCATACATATGAGACAGCTCACCTGGCGGTCAGCCCGAGAGCGCGTCGAACCTCTAGTCCGTTTCGGCGGCCACCTTCTTGGCCTCCGCGATCACCTCGTCGTAGTCCGGCAGGGGCTGCTCCTGGGTGCGCAGCCAGGTCCAGCGCACCACCCCCTTGCGGTCGACGATGAAGACCGAGCGGCGCGGCATCCCCGAGTAGCCGGGGACGTCGTCGCGGCGCACGCCGTAGGCGTCGACCATCTTCCGCTCGAAGTCGGCCAGCATCTCGAAGGGGAGGCCCCCCAACTCCTCGGCGAACGCCTTGTGGCTGAACACGCTGTCGACGCTGACGGCGTAGAGGCCGAGGTCCGCCTCCACGATCGCCTTGTGCCGGGACCGGAACTCGGTCAGCTCCGTCTTTCAACCAGGCGTGAAGTCGAGGACGTAGAAGGCGATGATCGTCGCCTTATGGCCACGGAAGGCCTCCGAGAGCTCGATCTCCTCGCCGCCCGTGCTGGCCAGCTTGAAGCTGGGAGCGGCTTCCCCGACCTGCAGCATGGAGAAGAGTCTAATCAGGGCCCGAGCGGGCCCGTCTTCACCCCGCTGCGATCCAGGGCCTCGCGGATGCTGCGCGCCACATCCACCGCCCCCGGCGAGTCGCCGTGCACGCACATGGTGTCGAACTGGCCGGAATCGATCAGGCGCAGCGCCTGCTCGGCGGCCGCCTGGGGCGCCAGCACCGAGCCCGGCTGGCTTCGAGGCGCCAGCCGGCCGTCGGCCAGGTAGGCGCGGTCGGCGAAGGCCTCCCGGTAGCCGCGCACGCCAAAGCGCTTGCAGGCCGCGAGGATCTCGAACCCGGGCTGGCCCATGAGGCCGACCCTGAAGTCGCGTGCCACCCGCGCCAGCGCGTCAGCGGCCAGGGGATCGTCCTGGCAGCGATGGTAGAGGGCGCCGTGGGCCTTGATGTACCCGATCGGGCCCACCGCGGCGATCGCCGCGACCTGGAATCGGACCAGCCCCTCCAGCTCGTCGACGGTCAGCGGCAGCTCGGTCCGGCCGAAGTTCTCGCGGTCGTCGTAGCCGGGATGGGCCCCCACCTGCACGTTCTGCTCGCGACAGACCCGGCTGGTTTCGATGGTCACCATCGGGGAGCCGGCATGCGCGCCACAGCACACGTTGGCGCTGTCGATGAAACCCATGATCTCGACGTCGTGGCCTGCCTTCTCGCCCAGGTCGGAGTTGAGGTTCACCCGGCGTGCTCGGTGTTGCCGCGCAGCAGGCTGATGGCGTGGCCGAGGGCGGGCAGCACCGCCTCAAGCGACTCGGTGGCGCCGCGAACGCTGCCGGGCAGGTTGAGGATCAGGGACCGCTCGCGGACTCCGGCCAGGGAACGCGAGAGCATCGCCTGCCGGGTCTTCCGCATGCCGGCCCGCCGCATCTCCTCGGCCAGGCCGGGCACCTCGTAGTCGAGGATAGCCGCCGTTGCCTGGGGCGTGATGTCGCGGGGGCCGAGGCCGGTTCCGCCAGTCGTGACGATCAGCTCGAAGCCGGCGCCGACGGCGGCCTGGATGACGTCAATGATGCTCTCGCGGCTATCGGGCACGACCTCCGGACCGTCGACCTCGAAGCCGGCTGAGCGAAGCAGGCGAGCGACCGCCGGCCCGCTCTCGTCAGGCATCTGGTGAGCGTAGGCGCGGTCGCTCACCGTCACGACGTGGGCCCGGGTCAGCTGGGCGGCCGTGTCCAATCCCCACTCTTGCCGCCGCTCTTGGAGAGCAGCCGGACGGACTCCAGGTAGACGCCCTTCTCCAGCCCCTTCAGCATGTCGATCAGGGTCAGCCCGGCCACCGCGGCGGCCGTCAGAGCCTCCATCTCGACCCCGGTCTGGCCGCTGACCCGGACCCTGGCTGTGACGCGCACGCCGCCTGCCTCGAGCTCGAAGTCGACAGCGATGCTGCTGATGGGCAGGGGGTGGGTCAGCGGGATCAGCTCCGGCGTCCGCTTGGCCGCCATGATCCCGGCCACGCGGGCCACCCCCAGCGCGTCACCCTTCGCCAGCGTGGCGGCGCGCAGCGCTTCCCGAGTCTCGGGCGCCATGCGGACCAGGCACTCGGCGACCGCCTCCCGGCTGGTCACCGGCTTCTCGGCGACGTCGACCATGTGGGCGGCCCCCGTCTCGTCGAGGTGGGTCAGCTTGCGCGCCATTTACGAAAGGATATGCCGGTGGCGGAGGCGGTCCTGTTCGACTACGGGCTGACGCTGGTCACGTTCAGCTATCCGCACCGGGAGCTGCTCGAGGTCCTGGAGCGCGTGCGGCCCTGGCTGGGTCCGGACGCCCCCGACCCGGAGACGATCCTGCAGAAGGTGCTGCTGCCGCTGGAGGACGAGCTGGACTCATTCGGCGAGAACGAGGTCGTTTACATGGACTTCTACCAGCGGGCGTGGCGGCGGGCCGGCCTCGAGGTGCCGCGCGACGTCCTCTACCGCATCCTGGACCTGGAGCAGCGCTGTTGGGACCGCGCGGTCCGGCTGGCGCCCGGCGCCCTGGAGGTCCTGGAGGCCCTTCGCAGCCGGGGCACGCGGACGGCCGTCTGCTCCAACGCTCCCTTTCCACCCGAGATGATGCACCGCCAGCTCGAGGGCAACGGTATCGCGCAGAGGGTGGACGCGGCCGTCTTCTCCTCCGAGGTCGGCCGCCGCAAGCCGGCTCCCGAGCTGTACCTGGCGGCGCTGGCCCGCCTGGGCGTGGCGCCCGAGAACGCGCTTTACGTGGGCGACAAGCTGGTGGAGGACTACGAGGGTCCGCGCCGCCTGGGGATGCAGGCTGTGCTCTGCACGGCCCACGCGCGACACCCCGCACCTGCCGGAGTGCCGGCTATCGCCACCCTGGCTGAGCTCCTGTGAAGCCGGCCAGGAAGCGCCCGGGCCGGCTCTGGCTGTTCTTCTACGGCCGCCAGCGGCGCGGCTTCCCGGGCCTGCTGGTCGGGATCCTGGCGATCGTGCTTCTGCTCGGCCTGCTTTTCGGCATCCCGGGCGGCGCCGAGCTGAGCCGCTACGCGACCCTGCTCTCGGTCAGCGTGATCGTGTTCCTGATCCTCGCCTCGCTGGCGCTGGTCGTGATCGCCGCCTTCCGGCGCGGACGCCGATGAGGACCGCCGCCGCCCCGGCCCCCACGCCGTTGTCGATGTTCACCGTGACCAGGCCGGTGGCGCAGGACTGCAGCATGGTGAGCAGGGCGGCCTCGCCGGCGCCGCCGCGCCCGTAGCCGGTGGAAACCGGGACCCCGATCACCGGCAGGTCGACCAGGCCGGCGACGACCCCCGGCAGCACGCCGTCCATGCCCGCCGCGACCACCAGCACGTCCGCCTGCCAGGCCAGCACCTCGGTCAGCGGGCCGAGCAGCCGGTGCAGGCCTGCCACGCCGATGTCAGCCTCCAGACGGGCTTCCAGGCCACAGCCCTCGACGACCATGCGGACCTCGTCGGCGACCGGGCGGTCAGAGGTGCCGGCGGTCAGGATCGCCACTCTGCCCGGACGCGCCTCGGGCGCGTATCCCGCGCGCAGCACCCGGACAGAGGAGCTGTAACGCACGACCTCGAAACCCGCGGCCGCTTCGGCCAGGGCGAGCCAATGGGCCTCGCTCAGCCGGCTGGCCAGGCCCTGCCCCTGCTCACGGGCCAGCGCGACCACCAGGGCGGCCGCCTCGGCGGGCGCCTTACCGGCCGCGAGCACGATCTCCGGTAGACCGCGCCGAGCAGTTCGCCCGAGGTCGAGGCGCGCGCGCCCGCCCAGCTCCTCCAGCTGCTGGCGGCGGAGCTCCTGCTCCGCCTCCTCCTCGTTCAGCTCGCCGGCGAGCAGCCGGCGCAGGATCGACCTCACCTGACGACGACCATCAGGGTTCGCTCCCGGGGCCCGTCGAACTCGCACATGAAGACGGCCTGCCAGCGCCCAAGTCTCAGCTCGCCGGCTGCCACGGGAAGCAGGACGCTGGGCCCCACCAGCATCGACTTGATATGGGAGTCGCTGTTGCCTTCGGCGTGCTGGAAGCCGGCCTCCCTGGGCACCAGCTGGCGCAGGTGGGTGAGGGTGTCCGAGATCACCGCCGGGTCGTAACCCTCATTCACCGTCACAGCGCAGGTGGTATGCGGCGAGTAGACGAGGCAGACGCCTTCGGCCAGCCCGGTCTCGCGGACCGCGGCCTGTACCTGCCGGCTGACGTCCAGCATCTCCTCGCGCCGCGTGGTTTGGACGCGCAGCTCTTTCACAGCGCTGCCAGGCGCGCCCGCATGCCGTCCCAGTGCGTGCCCGGCCAGTAGACCCGGGAGCAGCCAGGGCACTCGGAGAAGCGCCTCTGCGTTGCCCGGACGTGGGGAGGCACCCGGTCCGCCACAGCCGCCGCCGGGCGCCGCTCGAGCTCGACGTTGCACTCCAGGCAGCGGGTCAGGGCCAGATCGCTGCTGAGGCCCAGCTCGCCAACGACCTGCCGGAGCTGCTCCGTCACCCGATCGTCGCGGAGCAGCACAGCCCGCACCGCCCCGCTGGCGACCGCCCGCCGGTGCGTCAGGTCCCTGTCGCGCGTCAAGATCACCCGGCCGCTGGCCTGGGCCAGCCCGACCAGCTGGGCGTCGCCGACCCGGTGGTGGTACTCGGCGTCATAGCCCAGCGCGCGGAGCCAGCGGGCCAGCCGGGCCACGTTGCAGTCGGCGGCGAACCGGGGATCGGCCACCGGCCTAGTTTGTAGGATCGGTGGCGTGGATGACCTGATGGCCAGGCTCCGGGCGGAGGCGGATGGCTGCTACGCCTGGTCGAACGGGCCGGGCGACCGTTATGCCGCACACAGCCACTCCTACGAGAAGATCCTGTACTGCACGCGGGGCTCGATCACCTTCGTGCTCGTGGCCGAGAACCGCAGCCTGGAGCTGCGCGCCGGCGACCGGATGGTGCTCCCGGAAGGCACCTCCCACTCCGCCACGGTCGGCCCGGACGGATGCGCTTGCATCGAGGGCCGGGGGCGTAAGATGGCCGCAACCTGAGCATGAGCATCATCGAGTTCATCCAGGACCGCGCCCGCTATTACAACTGTCCGGTCTGCGGGCGAAGCCTCAAGGGGTGTGAGGTCCGCATGCTGAAGCACGTCGAGGACAGGTTCACGGTGCAGGTCACCTGCGCCGCCTGCCACGTCCAGTTCATCGTGATCCTCGCCATCCAGGGGCAGGGCCTGGAGACCCTCAACGAGGACGAGCTGCAGCTGGAGGTCGAGCTGGAGGACGCCGACGCCATGGCTCACGCGCTGGCCGAGGCCGAGCTGGAGCCGATCGCGTCCGACGAGGTGCTCGACGTGCACCTGATCCTCAAAGACTTCAGCGGCAGCCTCACCGAGCTCCTCAAGACTCCCGATCCCAGCCGCGGCTAGTGTCCCGCACCAGAAATTCGTGGAAATCTTCAGGCTCTGGACTCCGCTGCGGGCGTCAGGGGGCCCGGCATGTCGTCGTCACGCACTGCGAGTGCGCTCCTCCTAATGCCACCCCTTCCTTCGCAGCGGCGCCCAGACCGGCAGCCTGCGGCTGCCTGCCAGAATCTTTCGAACGAACTCCCAGAGCAGGACACTAGAGGTCCGGCCGGCGGCCCCGCCGGCGCTCGGATCTACCTGGACCACGCAGGCGGCTGGCCGCTCCTGGCCGGCGCGGCGGAGGCCCGCGCGTCCGCCCCGGCGGCCAATCCAGCCAGCCCGCACACAGAGGGCCGCGCCGCCCGGGCTGCCCTGGACGCCGCGCGCGACTTAGCCGCCGCCGCGCTGGGGGTGGTGGCCGAGAGCCTGGTTTTCTGCGCCTCGGGCAGCGAGGCCGTGAACCTGGCTCTGCTGGGCGCCGGCCGCCGGCTGCCTCGAGACCGCGCGATCGTCACCTGGGCCGCCGAGCACCAGTCGGTGCTCGCCGCCGTGCGCCAGCTGGGCCTGGAAGGCCACGAGACGGCGATCCTGTCTGTCGACCAGGACTGCCTGCCAGAGCTGAACGCGCTACCGGCCAACGCCGGGCTGGTCTCGCTCGGCCTGGCCAACAACGAGGTCGGCGTCCTCCAGCCCGTCCCCGAGGCCGCCCGCCAGGCGCACAGGATCGGGGCCCTTTTCCACCTCGACGCCTGCCAGGGTCCCCAGTGGCTGCGGCCGCCGCTCGAGCTGGCCGACCTCGCCAGCTTCTCGGGCCACAAGCTGGGGGCCGGCGGCGGCGGCCTGCTCTACGCGCCCCTGGAGCTCCGGCTGGAGCCGCTCGTCTACGGCGGGCCCCAGGAGTGGGGGCGCCGGGCGGGTCGCGAGGACGTCGCGGCGGCCGCCGGCGTGGCCGCCGCGCTGGAGGTGGCCCGGGAGCGACGAGAGCGGGCGGCGCCGACCGCCAGGGCCCAGGCCGAGCGGCTGCGCCGGGCCCTGCTGGCGGCCGGGGGCCGTCCCACCGGGGGCGAGCCCCGGCTGCCGGGCTTCGCGACCGCGGCCTTCGCGGAGGAGCGCGGCGAGGACCTCCTGCTGAAGCTCGACCTGGCGGGCATCGCGGCCTCCAGCGGGTCGGCTTGCGCCAGCGGCTCCCTCGATCCCTCCCACGTGCTGCTCGCCATGGGGCTCTCGCTGGAGGAGGCCCTGGGCAGCCTGCGGCTGACGACCGGCTACGACACCAGCGACGCCGACATAGAGCGGGCGATCCTGATACTTGGGGCCATGAGGCGGCATGCCTGAGGTCGAGGCCGAGCTGACCCGCCGCCTGGACGCCGGCGAGGAGGTGGTGCTTGCCACGGTGATCCGGCTGGACGGCCGGCCGCCGTCGCGGCAGGGCGCCAAGGCGCTGTTCGACAGCGGCCGGCAGCTGGCAGGCACGCTGGGCTGCTCCGAGTTCGACTCGGCCGCGCGCGCTGACGCCGCCAGCCGGCTGGAGGCGGGCAGCCCCGCCCTTCGGACGTACCGCCACGACCTGGGCTCGATCGAGGTCTACCTGGAGCCATACCTGCGCCGGCCGACCCTGGTCGTGCTGGGGGACACGCCGGTCGCGGCGGCGCTGCAGCGCTGGGCGCCCGAGGCCGGCTTTCGCGTGGGCGAACCCGACGGCTCAGACCTTTATGTCGTCCACACGGACCACGACGCTCCCGACCTGGTCGAGCGCCTGGTGGGGCTGTTGGCCCAGGAGCCGCGGTTCGTGGGCCTGGTGGGCAGCCGGCGCCACACCGGGCACCATCTCGAAGCGCTGGCAGCCCGCGGGATGCCGGCCGAGGACATCGCGCGGATCCAGAGCCCGGTCGGCCTCGACATCGGGGCCCGGACGCCGGAGGAGATCGCGATCTCGATCCTGGCGGGCCTGATCGCGGCGCGACGCGGCGCAAACGGGGGCTGGATGGAGCCGGCTGGGGGATAATCTCCGGCCGAATGCCAGTCGAGCCCGGCGTCAGGATCGGCGCCTACGAGGTCCAGGAGTTCGTCGGCCGGGGCGCCATGGGCGTTGTGTACCGCGCGTTCCACGAAGGCCTGGCCCGGCCTGCCGCGGTCAAGGTCCTGCAGGCCCTGGCGCCGGACGCCGACGCCACCGCGCGCTTCCGGCGGGAGGCGCAGTCGATCGCCCAGATGCGCCACCCCAACATCCTCAACGTCTTCGACTTCGGCGAGTACGAGGGCGTGCCCTACATGATCGTCGAGTACGTCCCGGGCGGCGGCCTCAACGACCGCCTGCGGGGCGGCCGCCACCTCAGCCACGAGGACACGATCCGGATGCTTCGGGGCATCGGCGCCGCCCTCGACTACGCCCACTCGCTGGGAGTCGTCCACCGCGATGTCAAGCCCGCCAACGTGCTCCTCGGCAAGGATGAGACGCCGATCCTGGCCGACTTCGGGCTCGCCAAGCTGATGCAGTCCTCGTCGCTCAAGAGCGTCACCGGCGTGACGACTGGGACCCCGGCCTACATGGCTCCCGAGCAGGTGACCGGCAGCGCGGTCGGGCCGGCCGCCGACCGCTACGCCCTGGCGACCGTCGCGTACGAGCTGCTGACCGGTGCGGTCCCCTTCGAGAGCGAGGGCGTGCTCGAGCTGCTCTACGCGCACGTCCACCGCGAGCCGCCGCCCGCCACCGAGCGGAAGCCCGAGCTGGGGCCGGAAGTTGACGCGGTCCTGCTGCGCGGCCTGGCCAAGGACCCGGCGGCCCGCTGGGAGAGCTGCGCCGACCTGGTGGACTCGCTGGCGGCTGCGCTGAGGGGCGAGGCTTCCGCAGTCCGAAAGGCCACGCAGCCGGTGCCGGCGGCCGCCGCCGTGGCGGCCACGATGCCGCTCGAGAACCTGCCGCCCCCGGCGAATCTGCCCGCCATACCGGACTCGCGGCGGCGCACGACGCGCTGGCTGGTCGCGACGGCGGTGGTGGGATTGCTGCTGCTGGTCCTGGTGGTCTACGTCCTGACGCGGTCGCACGCCAACCCGGCGGTATCGCTTTCAGCCGGCAGCGTGGTGGCCGGCGACAGCCTGGTCGTGACGGGCAGCGGGCTGCCCCCCAACCAGGCGGGAACGGTGCAGATGGAGAGCACCCGGCGACAACTCGGCAGCTTCAAGGCCGACGGCCAGGGCGTCGTCAGCCAGGACGTTCGGATTCCCGTCGACGCCGGGGAGGGCGACCACCTGGTCCTCCTCTGCTGGGGCAGCGGCTGCCCCGTCAGCGGCACCGTCCACGTCACGCCCCAGCCCCGGCCTTCGCCGTCTCCCAGCCCGGTCAAGGTGTTCACGCCGCTGGTCTCGCTCTCCACCGTGACCCCCAAGCTGGGCGGCCCCCTGCAGGTCGCCGGCCGCGGCTTCGACCCCGCTCGCGAGTACTCGGTCGTGGTCATCCAGGGCAGTGCCGCGCATCCGTTCGCGGGACCCGCCGCCGCGCCGGGGGGCGCCTTCACGGCTTCAGGCAACCTGCCGGCCGGGCTTCAGGCCGGCGCTGCGGAGGTGTTCGCCTGCATCGTCACTCCCGGCCAGCCCTCCAGGGCCGACGAGTGCGCCCGCCAGCAGGTCACGATCAGCCGCTAGAACACCTCGGCTGCGGTCAGGTCGGACAGCGTCTCGCGGCGCCGGATCAGGCGGTCGATCCCGTCCCTGACCATGAGTACGGCCGGCCGCGGCATCCCGTTGTAGTTGCTGGCCATCGTCATCTGGTAGGCGCCCGAGGCGGGGATACAGATCACCGCGCCAGGCGCCATGTCCGGCAGCTTGGCGTCCGCGACCAGGACGTCGGTGGACTCGCAGTACTTGCCGGCGACCGTGACCGGCTGGGCGGCCGGCTCGCCGTCGGGATCCGACGCCAGGAAGGCCTCGTAGCGCGCGCCGTAGAGCTTGGGCCGGATGTTGTCGCCCATGCCGCCGTCCACAGCGACGTAGCGGCGGACGCCCGGGATGTCCTTGATGGAACCGACGGTGTAGAGGGCGACTCCGGCCGGCCCGGCGATCGAGCGCCCGGGTTCGACCACCAGCTCGGGGGTCTTGAGGCCACGCGCGGCCAGGCCCGAGTCGAGCGCGCCGAGCAGCGTCTCCACGAACTCTCGCGGCGTGGGCGGGTCGTCCTCCGACGTGTAGGCGATGCCCAGCCCGCCGCCCGCCCCCAGCCGCTCGGGCTCGAACCCCAGGTCGTGCTTCAGCTCGGCGACGAGGTCGAGCATGATCGCCATGGCCGCGGCGTGGCCGCGGAGGTCGAAGATCTGGGAGCCGATATGGGAGTGCAGGCCGACCAGCTCCACGCGGTCGTGCGCCAGCGCCCGCTCGACGGCCCGGCGGGCGTCGCCTGACTCGATCGAGAAACCGAACTTGGAGTCCAGCTGGCCGGTGGCGATGTACTCGTGCGTCTCCGGCTTCACGCCCGGCGACAGCCGCACCTCGCAGCGCATCCGCTCGCCCGCCGGCACGATGCTGGAGAGCAGGTCGAACTCGTACCAACCGTCGATCACCAGGGTGGCGCCGGCCCGGTGCGCGTCCGCCACGTCCTCCCGGCTCTTGTTGTTGCCGAGGAAGTAGACGCGATCCGGCGGGTAGCCGGCCCGCAGCGCGACCGCGAGCTCGCCGGCCGAGACCACGTCCAGGCCGAGGCCCTCTTCGGCGACCACGCGCAGGAACTGGGGACTGTAGAAGGCCTTGGCCGAGTAGAGGACGTCGCCCCGTGTGCCCATGGCGGACTTGAACTCCCGGCAGCGGCTGCGCACGGTCTCCTCGTCGTAGACGTAGAGAGGGGTGCCGTGCTCGCGAGCCAGCGCCAGGAGATCGCAGCCCCCGATCTCCATGTGGCCGGCCGCGTTGACCCGGTAGGTCACCGGGAACAGCACTAGGTTCTCAGCGGTGTCCTAGTTATGGCCGCCGCAGCTGCAGGCGCCGCCGCACGCGCAGCCGCCGCCCGCGCTCGCCCCGAAATCGACTGGCTCCGAGTCGCCCGAGCCGGCCATCGCGAAGCTGGAGACCATTACCCGCGTCCGCAGCGACTCGCAGCGCGGGCAGGCCTGGCCGCGGTCCCGCTCCGCGAAGGAGGTCAGGACCTCGAACATGCTGGAGCACTCCTGGCACCGATACTCGTAGATGGGCATCGGATGAATTCTAAGCTCGCCGAATACGTGCGGCTGCTGGCCTCCTGGCCCGGACTGATCGGGCGAGGTGAGGACGCCGAGCGTCTGGCCGAGGACTCGCTGGTTCTCCTTCCCTTCCTGGAGGGCGCCCGAAGCCTGGTCGACGTCGGCAGCGGCGGCGGCATGCCGGGGATCCCGCTGAAGCTGGCCCGGCCGGACCTGGCAGTCACGCTCGTGGAGGCGGACCAGGCCAAGGCGGCCTTCCTGGAGCACGCCGCGGCCGCGCTGGACATCGAGCTCACAGTGATCGCCGAGCGCGCTGAAACGGCCGCCCGCCGGCCCGAGCTGCGGGAGGCCTTCGACGCCGCGACCTGCCGGGCGCTGGCCTCGCTCCCCGTGGCGGCCGAGCTCTGCCTGCCTTTCGTGCGGTTGGGCGGGCGGCTGCTGGCCATGCGGTCCGGGGCGGAAGCCGCCTGGGCGGGAGCCCCTCTGCTGGGTGGCGGCGAGCCCGAGGTCGTGGCGGCGCCGAGCCCCCTGCGGGACCGCGGCGTCGTGGTCGTGATCCCGAAGGAGACCCCGACTCCCGATCTATACCCGCGGCGGCCGGGCGTTCCCGGCAAACGACCGCTGGGTAAGCTGTAGCCGTGCAGACCCTGGCGGCCACCGACCGGCTCGTGATCGCGGGGACGGAGCTGCGCTCGAGGCTGTTCCTGGGCACCGGCAAGTACCGGACCGACCAGGAGATGCTGGACTCGCTGACAGCCTCGGGTGCCGAGCTGATCACGGTCGCCCTGCGCCGGCTCGATCTCGACGACCCGGCCAAGCGGACCCTGCTCGACGCCATCGACTGGCAGCGCTACCGGATCCTCCCCAACACCGCCGGCTGCCCGACCGCTGAGGAGGCGATCAGGATCGCCCGGCTGGCCCGCTCGATGGGACTGTCGGACTGGGTCAAGCTGGAGGTGATCCCGGAGGGCAGCCACCTGCTGCCCGACCCGGTGGACACCTTGAAGGCCGCCGAGGTGCTGGCCGCCGAGGGCTTCAAGGTCCTGGCTTACATGAATGCCGACCCGGTGCTGGCCACGCGGCTGGAGGCGATCGGCGCCGCGGCCGTGATGCCTCTTGGCTCGCCGATCGGCTCCGGCCAGGGCCTGGTCACCCAGCGCCAGATCGAGATGATCATCCAGGCGGCCGGGGTGCCCGTGGTCGTGGACGCCGGCATCGGCTCGCCCTCGGACGCCGCCCTGGCCATGGAGCTGGGCGCGGACGCCGTGCTGGTGAACAGCGCGGTGGCGCTGGCGCGGCAGCCGGCCCTGATGGCGGACGCCATCCGGCTGGGGGTGGAGGCGGGCCGCAAGGGCTTCCTGGCCGGCCGCATCCCGCGCCGTGACGACGCGCGCGCCAGCTCGCCAAGCGAAGGCATATCGCCCGGCCCGCGCTAGCGCTGCCCGTCCGGATGGCCGTTGTCGCCTCGGCGGACGAGGCCGGCTGGGCGCTCCGGCGGGGGGCGACGATCCTCCAGCTGCGTATCCCGGGAGCGCCCGGACGGGCGCTTGAGAAGGAGGCCCGCGCCGTCATCCCGACCGCCCCCGTGCCGCTGCTGGTGAACGCGCGCGTGGACGTGGCGCTGGCGGTCGGCGCTTTCGGGGTCCACCTCCCCGAGCAGGACGTACCGGTGGCGGCCGCCCGGCGCCTGCTCGGGGACCGGCTGGTCGGCCGCTCGGTCCACTCTCTTGAGGCGGCCCTGGAGGCCGAGTCCGACGGCGCGGACTACCTGGTGCTCGGCCCGGTGTTCGCGACTGCCACGCACTCGCACCTGGAGCCGCTCGGTCTGGAGGCGCTGCGCGAGGTCGCCGCTCGGGTCCGCGTGCCGGTGCTGGCCATAGGCGGCGTGGACGAGGCCCGGGCGGCCGAGTGCCTGGCGGCCGGCGCGGCGGGCTTTGCCGCCATCCGATACTTCCAGGGGTGATCGCCCTGAAGGTGAACGGCCGCCTTGTCGAGCTGCCGGGGCCGACACGCCTCCTCGACTACGTCGCCGGCCTCGGTGTCGACCCCCTGGGCATCGCCGTGGAGCTGAACGCCCGCATCCTGGAGCGCTCGGAGTACGCATCTACGGGCCTGGCCGACGGCGATGTGCTCGAGATCGTCCGGATGGTCGGCGGGGGCTAGGCCAGGGGTCCGACCGAGCCCTGGGTTTCCAGGATCGCGGCCTCCGCCTCTGCCCGCTCGTCCCAGGGCTGGCGGCCGCCCGCCATCATCATCGAACGCTCGTGGCCCTTCCCGGCCAGGAGCACCACGTCGCCAGCCTGGGCGCGGCGGATGACGGAGCGGATCGCCGCCCGGCGGTCGAGCACTATGTCGTAATCTCGCCCGGGCTGGCGGCCCTCGACCCCGCTCTGGACCTCGCGGGCGATCTCGGCCGGGTCCTCTTCGACCGGGTCGTCGGTCGTGATCACGAAGAAGTCGGAGCCGTGAGCCGCGGCGCGTCCCATGCCCGGCCGGTCGTGATCAGACCGGCCGGTACTCCCGAACACGAGCAGCAGCCGGCCGTCCGTGAACTGCCGGAGCTCGTGCAGGGCGCTGGCCAGGGAACCGGCCGAGTGGGCGAAGTCGATGTAGACGCGGAAGGGCTGGCCCAGGTCGACGGCCTCCAGGCGGCCGCGGACCCCGGGAAAGCTGCTCAGCCCGCGCCCGACCGCCTCCACCGGCAGCCCCAGGGCCAGGCAGACGCCGGCCGCGCACAGCGCGTTGTAGACGTTGAAGCGAGCCGGCTGGCGGAGGTCCACCTCGGCCTCGCCGGCCGGGGTGAGCAGGTGGAAGTGGGAACCCCAGGCCCCGCCCTCGATTTCGACCGCCCGCAGGTCCGCGTCGGTGTCGATCGAGTAGGTCCAGCGGCGCTCGATGTCCCGACGGGCCAGTCCTTCGTAGCTGATGTCGTCGCGGTTGAGCACCGCGGTCTTGGGGATCCCCTTGGGCGCCGATGCGGCGCAGAGGTCGATCAAGCGGGCCTTGGCGGCGAGGTACTCGTCCCAGGTGGCGTGGTAGTCGAGGTGGTCGAGGCCCACGTTGGTGATCGCGGCCACGTCGAAGTCGCAGCCGGCCACCCGGCCCTGCACCAGGGCGTGCGAGGTGGCCTCGATCACCGCGGCCTCGATCCCCCCGGCCGCCATCCCCGCCAGCCAGGCCTGGACCTCGGGCGATTCGATGGTCGAGAGGCCGCTCAGGTTGTCCGCGGCCTCGCCCTCGCCCCGGAAGGCGACTGTGCTCATGAAACCGGCCTGCTGGCCGGCCGACTCCAGGACGTGGGCGGCCATGTGGGTGGTCGTGGTCTTGCCGTCGGTTCCGGTCACCCCGGCCAGTCGCAGCCGGCGGGAGGGCCGGCCGTGGAAGACGGCGGCCAGCTCGCCCAAGCCGGTCCGGCTGTCGCGGAGCCGCACCAGCGGCGTCCCCGGCGGCAGCGGCAGCGGGCGCTCGGCCGCGATGGCGGCGCCTCGCGCTGCCGCGTCGGCGGCGAAGTCGTGGCCGTCGGAGCGCAGGCCGGCGACGGCCACGAAGAGGTCGCCGGCCTGCACCCGGCGGGAGTCGTAAGCGATGCCCCCGACCTCGAAATCGGAGCCCGCCTCGACCTGCGCGCCGGGGACCCCCGCGGCGAGTTCGGAGAGCTTCACGGGCGCCAGCATACTGGGCGCATGGAGTTCAGCCGCGGCGGCCGCGTGCTCCTGATGGGCATCGTCAACGTGACTCCCGACTCCTTCAGCGGCGACGGCCTCGCGGCCGACCCCGAGGCGGCGATACGGCTGGGGTTGGAGATGGCCGCTGCGGGCGCCGACATTGTGGACGTGGGGGGCGAGTCGACCCGTCCCGGCCACCAGCCCGTGCCGGCCGCGATCGAGACCGAGCGGGCCGTGCCGGTGGTGCGGCGGCTGGCCGAGGCCGGCCTGGTGGTGTCGATCGACACCAGCAAGCTGGAGGTGGCGACCGCGGCGGCGGACGCGGGCGCCGCGATCGTGAACGACGTCTGGGGCCTTCGTCGCTCGCCCGGGATCGCGGGGCTGGCGGCCGGGCGCGGCCTGGGCCTGGTGCTGCTGCACAACCAGGCCGGCCACGAGTACGGCGACCTGATGACCGAGATCGTCGCCTCGCTCGGGGAGTCGGTGCGCGCCGCCGAAGCGGCCGGCGTCCCCCGGTCGCGCCTGGCGATCGACCCTGGAATCGGCTTCGGCAAGACGGCCGAGCAGAACCTGGTCGTGCTGCGGGAGCTGGGGCGCCTGGCCGAGCTGGAGCTGCCAGTGCTGGTCGGGGTGTCTCGAAAGTCCTTCCTGGGCAAGCTCTTCGGACAGCAGGGCGAGGAGCGGATCCAGGGCACCGCGGCGGCGGTGACGGCGGCCGTCCTGCGGGGCGCTGACATAGTGCGGGTGCACGACGTGGCCTTGATGAAAAACGTTCTGCAGGTGGCGGAGGCGCTCCGGTGACGGTCGCCTACCTGGCCCTGGGCTCCAACCTCGGCGATCGCGCAGACAACCTGGAAGCGGCCGCCCGGAGTCTCGCCCGCCACGACGTCAGGATCCTCCGGGCCAGCTCGGTCCGGGAGACCGAGCCTTTCGGAGTGAGCGACCAGCCGCGGTTCCTGAACCAGGTGCTGGAAGTGGAGTGGGCGGGCAGCCCGCAGGGGCTGCTCAGGGCCACCAAGGCCGTCGAGGCCGAGGTCGGGCGCACGCCCAGCTTTCGCTGGGGACCGCGCGAGATCGACGTGGACATCCTCCTGTTCGGCGAGGAGCAGGTGGCCACGGCGGAGCTGACGATCCCCCACCCGGGGCTCTGGGAGCGCGACTTCGTCCTCCAGCCGCTGGGCGAGTTGCGTCCCGACATACTCAAGGAGTGAGGACCAGGCCACTCCGGATCGCCTGGCTGGGCCACGGGTCCTCGGAGCTGGGCGGCGGGATGGCGACCTACTCCCAGGAGGTGGTGGCGGGTCTGCGCAGCCGCGGCCACCATGTGGCGTTCTTCCACCACGGGTTCAAGGCCGAGACGAGCGTAAGTCCCGTCGCCGATGAGGCCTTCGCGCTCGACTCGGTGCAGCTGATGAAGCCGCTGGTATTCTCGCGGCCGCGAGCCAAGCGCCAGCTCGTCGACCGCCTACGTGACCAGGAGTTCGATCTTGTGCATGCCTCCTTCTGGTTCTCGAGCCTCGACTTCGACCTGCCCAAGACCTGCCACGCGCTCGGGATCCCGGTGGTGGCCACGTTCCACATCGCGTTCGACACCCGCATCTCGGTCTGGGGCGGCCTCACCAGCGCCGCCTACCGTCTCTACGTGCCGACGCTTTCGGACTGCGACCGGGTGATCGTCTTCGGTGAGGCGCAGCGCGACACCCTGATCGAGATGGGCGTTCCTCAGGAAGTCCTGCGCATCCTTCCCAACGGGGTCGACATCGAGCGCTACAAGCCGGGTGAGTCGGACTGGAAGCAGAGGCTGGGCGCCAGCCGGCTGTTCGTGTTCCTGGGCCGGGTCGACTCCGAGAAGAACGTGGACACGCTGATCCGCGCTTTCCTCGCCTGCCGCCCGAGCGAGGACAGCAAGCTCGTGATCGTCGGCACGGGCACCGAGCGCCGGCGCCTGCAGCGCCAGCACAAGGATCCCCGCCTGATCTTCACGGGACACATCGCCGACGCCGAGCAGCGGATCGGGATCCTGCGAGCGGCCGACGCGTTCATCCTGCCCTCGAGCGTGGAGGGGCTGTCGCTCTCGATGCTGGAGGCGATGGCCTGCGGCGCGGCCACGGTGGCCACGGACGTGGGCGGCGACGGCGAGGCCCTGCGTGGAGCCGGGATCGTCATAGATCCCGGCAAGCTGGAGGAGCAGCTGGAGCTGGCCATCCGGGAGATCCTGGAGCTGCCCTGGCTGAGCGATTCGTTGGGCCGCGCGGCGCGCGAGCGGGTTGTCGAACGCTACTCGCTCGAGCGCAACATCGACCGCCTGCTCGAGGTGTACACCGGGGTGCTTCGATGACACGCCTGCGCGTGGCCTGGCTGGGCCACAAGTCCGCCACGGGTGGCGACGGCATCATCACCTACTCGCGCGAGATCACAGGCGGTCTCCGCGAGCGGGGGGTGGACGTGGTCTTCTTTCACCACGCCCCTGACCTGGCGGACGCTCAGTCGGTGGTCCTCGATGCGGTCGCGCTCTCACATCGCCTGGTGATCTCGCGACCAGGCACCAAGCGCATGCTGGTGGACCTGCTCCGACGCCACGAGGTGGACGTCGTGCACGTGTCCCTCTCCTTCTCCAGCATCGACTTCAACCTGCCGACCCTCTGCCACGAGCTGGGGATCCCGATCGTGGCCACCTTCCACGTTCCCTACGACACCCGGTTCTCGGTCTGGCGGGGCATCAGCGCAGCGGTCTACCGGCTCTACGCGCAGGCCCTCAGCCACTGCGACGGGGTGATCATCTTCAGCGACGTCCAGGGCCGCATGCTCAGCCACCTGGGCGTTCCCGAGCGCGTCATCAGGGTCCTCCCCAACGGCGTCGACGTCGACAAGTACACACCTGGTCCCACAAACAAGCGGGCCGAGTTCGGCGCCGAGCGCCTCTTCACGTACATCGGGCGCCTCGACCCCGAAAAGAACGTGGACGTCCTGCTGCAGGCCTTCATGGACGTGGGGCCGCCACCTTCCACAAAGCTGGTGGTGGTCGGGGGCGGAGCCGAGAAGAAGCGGCTCGAACGCCGCTTCAAGGACCCCCGCGTCATCTTCACCGGCATCATCACGGACGAGGCGGAGCGCATTGACATCCTGCGCGCCAGCGACGCGTTCTTCCTTCCCTCCAGCGTCGAGGGGCTCTCGCTGGCGATGCTGGAGGCCATGGCCTGCGGCACCGCGACGGTCGCCACGGACGTCGGCAGCGACGGCGAGGCGCTGCGCGGCGCCGGCATAGTGCTCGACCCAACCCACCTGGCCGAGGAGCTGCGCGCTGCCATTCGGCTTCTCGCCGAGACGCCCGAGACCTGCGAGCTCTACGGGCGGCTGGCACGGGAGCGGGCCGTGGAGCACTTCTCGCTGGCCTCCAACCTGGACGGCCTGATCGCCCTCTACCAGGAACTGGTCGCGGCTAAGAGCCCGGCCGCGCGTTCGTGAACCGGTAGCCGATCCCGGGCACCGCCAGGATGTAGTTCGGCCGCGCCGGCGTGGCCTCGATCTTCCGGCGCAGGTTGCGGATGTGGACGTCGATGACGCGGGTCTCGATCGGGTACTCGTAACCCCAGATCGTGTTCAGGATCTTCTCCCGGCTGAGGACCTTGCCGGCATTGGCCGCCAGGAAGGAGAGCAGGTCGAACTCTGTGTGCGTGAGGTCGACCTCGGCGCCGGAGCGGAAGACGCGACGCTCGTTCACGTCGATGATGAGGTCCTTGAACTCGAGCCGGCCCCGGCTGGAGTCGAACGACTCCACGCGCTGCTTGCGCATGTGCGCCGCCATCCGGGCCAGCAGCTCCCGGGTCCGCAGCGGCTTCACAACGTAGTCGTCGGCGCCGATCTCCAGGCCCACCACGACGTCGATCTCGTCCGAGCGGGAGCTGATCAGGATGATCGGCACCGAGTTGTCGGACTTGCGGATCTCGCGGCAGGCGTCGAAGCCGGACATGTCGGGCAGTGTCACCTCGAGCAGGATCAGGCTCGGCTTCTGATCCTCCGACTCGCGCAGGCCGTCCACGCCGCTTTCGGCCTCGACCACCTCGTAGCCGTCCTGCTCGCAGGCCGTGCGCAGCTCGCGGCGAACCAGGGCGTCGGGATCCACGATCAGGATCCGACGGGTCGCCACCTCGTTGGTGCCGTCAACCGATGTCGCCATGCCGTGAAGAGATGGTAGCCCGTTGTCAACGGATGTTTACCAGCTTAAGCACGCCTCGTCGCAACCGGGCCGCCGCCTCTCCGGCGCCGGCCGCCGCCGCCGAGCGGACCAGGTCCCACGCCCCGCAGTAGTCCCTAAGCTCGCCCCCGAACCCGGATTTGAACTGCCAGAGGCCGAACCAGGGATGGCTGGGGTCGGGCGTCGGCGGCACTCCCCAGAGGTCGTAGTCCCGACAGCCGGCGGCGTGCGCCGCCTGCATGGCCGCCCACTGCACCGCATAGGTCGGCATCAGCTCCCGCTTGCTGCGGCTGGATCCGCCGAACAGGTAGTAGGCGCGACCCCGGAACCGGGCCACCATGATGGCGGCGATCGCCTCGCCGTCATGGCGGGCGACATAGGTCCGACACCACTCCAGGTGCTCCAGGCGAAGCTCGTAGTGGTGGCGGGCCGCCGCCTTGATGCCCTGGCGCTCCGCGGTGACCGCGTGCTGGCGCTCCAGCTCGCTCGCATCAGCTCCCTCTTCCACCACGACCCCCCGGCGCTCGGCCAGCCGGATGTTGTAGCGATGCTTGGGCTTGAACGAGGCCAGCATCTCCTCGGGCGGGCCCAGGGGGACGATCAGGGTGTGCTCGGGGTGGAGCGCCGCTGCCGGCACGAAACCCCGCTCGCGGAGGCATGAGGCGAAGTCGGACGGCGCTTCCGGCTCCAGGCGGAGCCGGGCCAGGCCGTGTTCGTCCGCCCAGGCCACCAGCGCGTCGACCGCCTCGGCTGTGGCCGGCACCGGAGCCCGCGGCACATAGGCCCGCCGCAGCTTCCCCCGCCCCTGCAGCTGCACTGATACGCGGAGGCCGGCAGCCAGCTCCAGCCGCTCCACCTCCCAGCCCTCGTATGTCTGCACCTCGCCGTAGCCCCAGCTCTGGAGCAGCGGCGCGGGCTCGGCCAGTCCGGCGTCCCAGGCAGCCGGAGTCAACTCAGGTGGCAGGTGTCGTTGACGGCTGTGATCACGAGCCGGTCGCCGCTTCGCTGAAGCACCGTCAGAGAGCCGTTCTCGATCAGGAAGGGAAACAGGCCGGTGCTTCCGCGCCCGGCCACCATGCCCAGCGCGACCTGGATCACGCCGCCGTGCGTCACGACCAGCACGTCGCCGCTGGCGTGCTTGTCGAACAGACGGTTGACAACCCGGTGCACGCGCTTCTCGAAGGGCTCGCTGCCCTCACCGCCGGGCACTATGTCCCAGGAGGGTTCCCGGGTCCACCGCTCCCACTCCGCGGGGTACTCGCGCATGAGCTCCTCGCGAGTCTTGCCCTCCCAGCGGCCGAGATCGACCTCTCGAAGGGTCCGCAGCGTTACCGGGCGCATGGCCAGCTTCTCCGCGATGGGCGCCGCGGTGTCCCGGCAGCGCTGCAGATCGCTCGCGTAGAAGCCCACCAGGTCGGCGCCCTCGAGCCTCTCCGCGACGCAGCTGGCCTGCTCCTCGCCGAGGGCCGAGAGCGGCGGGTCCAGCTGACCCTGGATGCGTCGTTCGCCGTTCCATGTGGACTGTCCGTGCCTCACGAAAAGCAGGCGCGCGGGCCGTTGGGAGGACGTTTCCAAGGCGTCGGGAGCGGCGCGCTGAGCTTGCGCGCGGCCGCCCGGATTCGACATCTTGTGTGTCTATACTAGCGAGAACCTGGGGTAGCCAGTGTCGATGGCCGCCCATTCTGGAGATGCTTTTGCAAGCCAAGGGAACGCTGACCGAAACCAACCTCCGATCGCTGTTGGAGGACGCTCAGACCGAGCGGGCCACGGGCACACTAACCGTCCGGAACGGCGGCGACAGCGCGTGCACGCTCTACTTCCTGTTCGGGCACCTGTTCCACGCCATCTCGGGCGAGGCAAGCGGTGACGAGGCTGTCCTGCGCGCGCTCAACTGGCCGGGCGGCGAGTTCGACTTCGACGCCAAGGCCAAGCTGCCGGCCGACGAGACCGTGAAATCCTCCGTCCCGGAGCTGGTGGAACGGGCGGCGTCCGGCGTCAACGGCAGCACACCGGAGACGGTGGCATCCGAGCCGGAGCCCGCGCCCGAATCGGAGCCCGCGCCTGAGCCGGAGCGGGCGTCGGAGCCCGAAGCCCGCAGCGAGCCGAAGCGCGAGGAGCGCCCCCGAGACCGCCAGGAGGAGGACGATGACTCTCACGAGCACAAGGGCGTGAAACACCGCCCCCAGCCGAAGCACGGCCGGGAGCCGATCCCGGTCCCCGCCGGCCAGGTCATCTACGACTCTCTGAAGACCTCGTTCGTCGATTTCCCGCGCCTGATCACGACCCTCGAACGCGAGAGCTACACGGGCTACGTCCGGCTGCTGACGGAAAACGCCAGCGGCCTCATCTTCTTCAAGGAAGGCACAGCTCTCGAGTGTGTTTACGACGTCGGCGACGACCCCGCCGTCGACCTGGGTAAGAAGGCGCTGCAGGCGTTCAGCGACGAGGTGACGCACGGCCACGGCGTGCTGGACGTGGTCGGCCTCAGCTCCAACCTCGTGGACGGTCTCTATGAGCTCACGGTGGCCCAGCCCGTCTACACGGAGCTGTATGCCTCGTGGGTCGACATGACGGCACTCCTCAAGTTCCTCGAGCAGCGCAAGCTGAGCGGCAGCCTGATGGTGCGCTCCGCCTCGGGCACGGGCGTGATCATCCTGACCGAGGGCAAGCTCACGGGCGCCTACACCAGCGACTCCCGCGAGATCGCGGAGAGCGCCGAAGGTGTGCTGGCGCTCTGCAGCGACCCCGAGGCGATGATCGAGGTGAAGGCCGCCGCCGTGGCCAAGCACGAACCGCTGGACGTGGACGACGTGGTCGGATCCCGGCGTGCCGGCCGGGCCGCTGCCGAGCCGCCTCGCCCGGGGCCCGCTCCGGCGCCCGCGGTCGAGGCCCAGGCGATCTGGGAGGCCGCCCCGACGCCGGGTCCGGCGCCTGCAGCCGGCCCCCCCCACGAGCCCCAGGCGACGCAGTCCCTGCCTTCGGTCCCCACTCCGCCGACTCCGCTCCCCAGCCTCGGCCCCGAGGACATGCCCTCGGCACCCAGCCTGCCCGCTATCGGCGAGCCGGCAGCGGGCGGCATGGATTGGGAGATCGTCATCACCGACCTCCAGAACATGACTGAGGAGGCGCTCGGGAACCGCGCCCGGAAGGTCAAGGACGTCCTGGGCGGCGCCGAGCGCTCGCAGGCCGGTGTCGAGGCCGCCATCGACCAGATCCCGACCATCTCGATCCTGTTCGTAGACTCCTCCCGGCTGGAGGCGCTGGCGGCGGATCTGAGGACGAAACTCCAGGGCTATCTCCAGTAGGAAGCTCGTTCTAGCCGGCCTGCTGCTCCTCACCGGGCTTCCCTCCCTGGCCTGTTCCGGCTCCCCTCAGATCGTGCAGATCTCGCCTGACCGAGGCGCCAACGACGTGCCCAGCAACCAGCCGGTCAAGATCACTTTCGACCGCGCCGTGGACAAGGCCAGCGTCGCCTCTCGCTTCCGCCTGGAGCCCTCCGCCGCGGGGGTGGTGGGCTGGCCCAGCCCGACGTTGATGGTGTTCAGCCACGCGCCCCTGCGCTCCGCCACCCAGTACCACGTCGTCCTCGATCCCGGCTACCGGGACCTGGCCGGCAATGTCAACAGCCTTCGCCACGGCTGGCCGTTCCGAACCGAGCCGCCGCCCGGGCTGGCTGCTTCGGACCCGACGCCGGGCGAGCGAGACGTCGACCCCGCGGCCTACATCACGCTCAGCTTCAGCCGCGAGATGGACGCGCACAGCCTGGCCGGCGCCGTGACGCTCAGCCCGGCCGTCCAGCTCGCGGTGCGGACCGACCCGGCGGACGCGCGGCGGGTGATCCTGGCGCCGCAGTCGCTGCTCACGCCCAACCTGGACTACTCGGTCACCGTGACCCAGTCGGCTCGCGACGTCGACGGCAACGCGCTCCGCAGCGGCTTCGCGCTCAGCTTCAGCACGGGCGTCCCGCGGCCGCTCCACCACTGGGTCGGCTTCGCGACCGACGCGGCCGGGGGGACGGCCGGAGACGGCGTCTGGATGGTGGACGAGAACCAGTTCCCGCGCCAGGTCGCTGCCGGCAGCGTGGACGCCTTCAGCTGGTCGCCGGACGGCAGCCGGCTGCTGGTCCGCAGCGCGGGGGGGGTCTGGTCCGACCAGCCGATCGGCGGGTCCCCGCAGCGGCTGCCGATCCAGGCCACGTGGGCGGCTTTCCTGGGCGCCGCCCGGGGGTATGCCTACCTGGATGCCGGCCGCCTCCGCCAGCACCTGCCCGACGGCAGCAGCCTGGATCTGGCGAGCGGGGTGAGCGAGGCCGCGGTCGCTCCTCGGGGCCTGCGCATCGCGTTCGTCTCTGACGCCTCCGCGGGCGGCTCAGAGGTGTGGGCCTACGACCTCGACCTGCGCTCGCGCTACCGGATCCAGGCCGAGAACGGCCCGATCAGCGGCATCGCCTGGGCATCCGACGGCTCGCGCCTGGCCTACCGGCTGGGCGCCGCGCCGGTTGACCGCGCCGAGATCCGGGTGCGATCGCTGACGGGGGCGGCCGGCACCACCACGGTCGCCATAGGGGAGGTGGGCAATCCCGCCTGGCAGGCCGACTCCCGGCACCTGATCTTCGCCGCGCTCCTCAACCTGCCGGCTGGGCCTCTCTCGAAGGCGTTCCGCGTCAGCGTCACAGACGTCCCGACCCGGGTCCTCGACGCGTCGACGGCGCTGCCGGCCGGCCCCCTCTCGGCGGAAAACCCACAGCCCTCACCGGACGGCCACCAGATCGCGTTCCTTTCGACAGTGCAGTCGCACACCGAGCTGTGGCTGATGAACGCGGACGGCACCGGCCTGAAGCAGCTGACGGCCTATGACCCGGCCGGCTTCCCCTACTCCTGCCGAGCGCTGGCCTGGACCAACAGCTGAGGGACCAGGTCCTGGAACAGGGCCTGTAGGCGGCCGGCGGCGCGGTCCCACGTGAAGTGCTGGGCCAGGATTGTGGCCCGACGGCCCATCTGGCGGGCCAGCTCGGGATCGTCGAGCAGCCGCTGGATGCGGTCCGCGTAGTCGGCCGGGTCGTGGCCCGGCACCAGGTAGCCGGTGACTCCATCCCTGACCACCGAGGCCAGCCCGGCCACGTCGGCGGCGATCACCGCGGCGCCGCAAGCCTGGGCCTCGAGGCCGACCAGCCCGAAAGATTCGCTGTAGCTGGGCATCAGGCAGGCTTCGGCGGCCGAGTAGTAGAGCGGCAGCCGCTCGTGCTCGACGGAGCCCACGAAGTCGACCATCCCCGCGATGCCCAGGTCGCGGGCAAGCTGCCGCAGCCGCAGCTGCTCGCCGCCGCCGGCGGCGCCGCTGTCCTCTCCCAGGATCAGCAGCCTGACGTCGGGGTGGCGCTGAGCGTTGGGCGCGAAGGCCCGCAGCGCCACGTCGACGCCCTTCAGGCGCTCGAGCCGGCCCACGAACAGCAGGAGGCGTTCGCCGGGGTGGCCGACCTGATCCCGAGCCCACTCCCGGGGCCGAGGCCGGAAGGTGGCGCGGTCGACCCCCGGCGCGACGACCGCGATCCGGTGCCGGGGGACTCCATAGGCCGCGCGCAGGTCGTCACCCTCCGACTCCGTGCTGACCACCAAGAGGTCGGCTGACCGCGAGATCTCGCCCTCCAGGCGAAGCCGGAGTTCGGGTTCGGGCTGGTCGCCGGGGGCCAGCTGGCGGTTCTTGACCGCACCCAGGGTGTGGGCCGTGTGGACCCAGGGGACGCGCAGCCAGCCTCGCAACGTGCAGGCGGCCGCGCCGGAGAGCCAGTAGTGGGAGTAGAGGATGTCGTAGCGGAGGCCCCTGGCGGCGATGAAAGCGGCCCCCCGGTCCGCGAACCCTTCGACCTCGTCGACCAGGGCGTACTTGTCGAGGCCGACGGGGCCGCCCGGGAGGTAGATGACCCGGCTCAGGGGGGCGATGTGCTCGACCTGGGGGCCCGCCGGGTCGATCGCGCGCGTGAAGACGTCGGTCGCGACACCCAGTTCGCTGAGGGAGCGGCAGACCTCGCGGACGTATACGTTCAGACCGCCGTTGGCGCTGCGCCCCAAAGAGGCGGTCGGGGAGGTGTGGAGAGACATGACGGCCACGCGCAATCCGGGCGCAGCCGTCCTTGGAAAGGCGGACTCGAGCCGCTCAGCCACGATAGGACGGTCTCCCGTCGAGCCAGCGTCGCGAACAACACGTCAGCCCCGAACAGGAGACCGCGGCGACCGAACACATGTCAGTGACAAACCTAATCGACGCCGCCCTATTCCCGCCAATCGCCTCTACGGGCCGTCTGTATCATTTGGGGCGAAGCATGTTCAGCCGTCTTCGCTGGCACCTGCCCGCGGCGCTCCTGGCCCTCGTCCCGGTGCTGCTCCTGAGCTGGACGGTGATCGCGGTCTACGCCGCCTCACCCTCACCGAGCGGCTCGCCGGGCGCGTCCCCCAGCGGTTCGCCCGGCGCCAACCTCCCCGGCGACCCTGTGAAAGGCCAGCAGCTCTTCGGAGCCAACAGCTGCGCTTCGTGTCACGGCAGCAGCCTGGGCGGCGGGGTCGGGCCGAAGCTGGCGCCGATCCAGAAGCTCTCCGGCGTCACGGATCCCAAGGACCCCAACTACATCAAGACCACGATCCACACGGGCCGGCCCGGCACCCCCGACGGCTTCGGCGCCAACATGCCGTCCTTCCCGCAGCTCAGCGACAAGGACCTGAGCGACCTGGCCGCCTACATCCTTCAGCAGCAGACCGCGCCGCACACCCTGGGCCCTGTCGAGCTGGCCCGCAGCAACGTCTTCTGGGTCAGCTTCGGCATTGGAGTGCTCTGCCTGCTGACCTACCTGCTGGCCCGATACAACATGCGCTGGATCGATCGCAGGGCAGTCGCCAGGCGGGAGAGGGAACGCCTCCGCTAAGCAACCAGCCTGACGGCCCGCCGGTCTCGATCCTGATCCTTTACTCGGACACCGGCGGGGGTCACCGAGCGGCCGCCAGGGCGCTGGACCAGGCGCTGAAGCAGCTCTCCCCGTCGGTCCGGGTGGCCATGCTCGACCCCCTGATCGGCCAGGGGCCGGCGCTGGTGCGCCAGCTGGCCTCGCTCTACCCGAGCATCATCCAGCGCTCTCGCGCCGCCTGGGGCGCCGTCTACCACTCCTCCAACACGCGGCCCGCGTTCGCGGCCATCCGGGCCGTCTTCGGCGGCCAGGTGCGGAAGATCCTGGTCGAACAGCTGCGCCGGCAGGACCCCGACCTGGTGCTCTCGGTGCACCCGCTTCTGAACCACGTGGCCTACCAGGCGATCGCGTCGTCGCGGCGGCGGCGGCCCCTGATGACGGTTGTGACCGACCTGGTCGACTTCCACCGAGGCTGGGCCTTCCCGCGCGCCGACCTGGTGGTGGTGCCATCCGAAGGGGCCCTCGAGGTGGTGCTCAAGCGCCGGGTGCCGCCCTCCAAGGTCAAGCTGCTGGGCTTACCGGTCGACCTTCGGTTCCGGCCGCCGGCGCCAGGCGAGAAGCAGGCCCTCCGACGCCGGTTCCGCCTCGAGGAGGACCGGATGACCGTGCTCGTCGCTGGCGGTGGCGAGGGCTCGGGCCGCATGCTACAGCAGGTTCGCTCGTTGGCCTGGCAAGCGCACCCCTGGCAAGTCATCACGGTCTGCGGGCGCAACGAGAAGCTGCGGCGGCGCCTCGCGCGCGTCAATTTCGGCACCCCCAGCCTGGTGCTGGGGTTCGTCAACAACATGCCGGAGCTCATGCGGGCCTCCGACGTGGTGGTGACGAAGGCCGGCCCAGGCGCCATCGCCGAGGCCCTGGCCACGGAGGTGCCGATCATCTTGACCGGCTACCTGCCAGGCCAGGAGACGCCCAACGTCAAGTTCGTCACGGACGCCGGGATCGGCTTTTACGCTCCCAAGCCGGAGCAGTTGCGGGAGGCGGTGGAGCACCTGCTAGTCGGGGACCCCCGCGAGTTGCAGGCAATGGCCGAACGGGCGGCCAAGATCGGGCGCCCATACGCGTCACTCGACATCGCGCGGGAGGCCCTGACCCTGGCCGCCGGCGCCGCGCGTCAGAGAGCCGAGTCGCACGCCAGCCGGTAGGCGCAGAGCTGGCAACGGCGGCGCTCGGGCCGCGGCTCGAAGTCGCCCTCGCGGATGGCGGCGGCCACCTCGCCCCCGATCCGGCGCGCCTCCTCCAGGAGGGCGCTGTCGGCTGGCACCTTGACGCGCCTGGCATCCCGCAGGTAGACGATCTCCAACTCCACCGGATCGAGGCCCAGCGCTTCCCGAGCGCCCAGCGCGTACAGCGCGAGCTGGAGGTCGCGCCGCAAGCGGCTGGCGGGCACAGGCGCGCCGGTCTTGTAGTCGACGATGCGCCAGGCCGGCGCCGCCGCGGCGGGGCCACCTGGAGAGCCCACCCCCCGCCCCTCTTGGGTGGGGGGTGTGTCTACTCGGTCGATGATGCCGCGCAGCGTCCAGGAGTCAATCGTGGTTGTGAAGGATTGCTCGATCAGGTGGGGCGGCTCCGCCAGGCCGCCCGACTCGCGGAAGGCTTCCAGGAGTCGGCGCCCGAGCGAGACCAGGGCCGGCCTCCGGCGGGGGTCTGTCAGATCGGTCTCGGCCCAGGCCTCGCGCTGCAGCGCCTCCAGCTCGTCGGCGGTCACTTCGCGACCCTCGCGGGAGATCCGCCCCGCACGCATCAGGACCAGGTGCAGGAGGCTGCCGAACTGGGCCTCGACAGCCGGCCGGACCGGCAGGGTGAGGAGGTACCGGTAGCGATATTGACGCGGACACTCGCGGTAGGTGCTGATCGCGCTGTACGACAGCGTCAATGCGTCATCTTCTGCACCGGCGGGTCGGTGCCGAGCCGGCCGGCGGCCGCCGGCCGCCGGGGATGTCAGCCGCGGACCGCTCCCAACAGCCTCCACGCGGACCTCTTCGAGCTGGACCGGTGAGCCGCGAGCGGGCTGCCGGATCTCGTCCAGGAAACGGGAAGGGCGCCAGGGCCGGTCGCCCTCATAACGCTCGGCCCAGCTCAGCCAGAGCTGGCTTCGAGCCCGCGTCATCGCCACGTAGCAGAGCCGCCTCTCCTCGGCCAGGTGATCCTCGCGGCCCCTCACAGCCGGCTCCAGCAGCTGGGGCGGCAGCTCCATCCGGTCGCCGCGGCGCGGCTGCGGCAGGCGACCCTCGACCAGGCTGGGGATGAACACTGCTTCGAACTCCAGGCCTTTGGCCTGGTGGATGCTCATAACCTGCACCGCGTTCGACTGCGAGTCGGGCACGGCCACGTCTTCCTCCACGCCCGAGAGGACCACCAGCTCCAGGTGCTCCACGAAGAGCCGCAGCGAGTGGTCGACGCGCCGCTCGCAGTACTCAGCGACCAGCTCGACGAAGCGGCTCACGTTGGCCACCGCGCGCTCCGGCTCCGGACCGCCGGGAGCGCCCACGGTGTCAAGGTAGCGGCTGCGGTCGAGCATCTCGAAGAGCAGGTCATCCACGCCCAGTCCGGCCTTGAGCGCCACCAGGTCGAGCATCAGGCCGGCCCAGCGCCGGGTGGGCCCCCAGCCGCTCAGCGCAACCAGGGGTGAGCGGCCGGCATCGGCCGCCTCGGAAACCCGGGCCAGCACCTTGCCCAGGTCCAGCGAGAGCGGCGGCCGGGAGGCCAGCCGGGCCAGGGCGAGCAGGTCGTTGGGGTCGTTGAGCAGCCGGAGTGTTGCGATCAGGTCCCGGATTTCCGGCCGCTGATAGAGGCCCTGGCCGCCCCGCTGCTGCCAGGGGAGCCCGATCTCGTCAAGCGCCTCGCCCACCGGCCGCGCGATGGCGTGGGTCCTGGTCAGGACCGCGATCGAGGCCAAGGCAACGCCTTCGGCGCCCAGCCGCGCCGCCTCCTGCGCGATCGCCCGGGCCTCTGAGCGGCTGTCGTCACAACTCAGCACTCGGATCGCGGGACCTCCCGCCGCGAGTGCGCTCAGCGGCTTGGCCAGGCGGCCTGGGTTGTGGTCGATGAGGGCGGCCGCCGCGGCGACGATGTTGGCGCGGCTGCGCAAGTTGCGACCGAGAGTCCAGGTCTGGGCGCCCGGGAAACAGCTCAGGAAGCGCTCCATGCTCGCCCTCGAGGCCCCGCGAAACCGGTAGATGCTCTGGTCGTCATCGCCGACCACGCAGACATTGCCGGGGCCGGCGCCCGCCAGCAGCTCGACGATGCGCTCCTGGGCCAGGTTGGTGTCCTGGTACTCATCGACCATGATCCAGGGGTGTCGCCAGCCATACGCAGCGCGGATGCCGGGCTGGTCCTCGAGCAGGCGGACCGCCTGCAGAAGTAGGTCGTCGAAGTCGAGCAGCCGCAAGCGCCGCAGCCGCCTCCCGTGCTCCTTGAAGAGCCCTGCCGCGGCCGCCAGGTAGTCACGTTTCTCCGGGTCTGCGGAGGAATGGCACCAGGCCAGCAGCCGGGCTAGTGGTATCAGCTCTTGCTTCAGCCTCTCCTGGAGCTTCAGAAGCGGCGCCACCAGATCGTCCGGCCGCTCGGCACCGACCAGCGCCGGGTCCGCCAGCTCCCACATCAGCTCGCGCATGAGGATCCAGCGCTCGGGTCCGGCGAGGATGCTGAACCCCGCTGGAGCGGCCGATCGCTCGCCCGCCTCCCGCAGCCAGCGCATCGCCAGCGAGTGAAAAGTGCCCACCTGGGGCGGGTCGTCGAGCCCGGTGGCGGTGACGATCCGCGCCCGCATCTCCTGGGCCGCCCGCTCGCTGAAGGTCATCACCAGGATGGAGGCGGGCTCGACGCCGGCCTCCAGCAGGTGGCGGTAGCGCTCCGTGATGACAGCGGTCTTGCCGGTGCCGGCTCCGGCCACGACCCGGACCGCGCCCTCGAGGGCGGCGGCAGCCGCCGCCTGCTCGTCGCTCAGGCTGATCATCGCCCCGTCCGGACCCGGATCGACCGGATTCGCCGCCCCAGCTGCCTCTCGTTAAGCCGGGCCATGAGCAGCTCCGAGTCCAGTCGCAGTTGGTGCGCCAGGGCCGGATTGCTGGTCGTGATGGACACAGCGCTGCCCCGCACCTCGATCAGCTCGCAGTTGCCGGCCAGGCTGGGGCCGATCAGGTCCACAAAGGCCAGCCGGAGGCGCATCTCGACGATTTTGGCCGCGCCGGGCTGCTTCGCCAGCACCCGGGGAAGCAGGTTCCCCAACTTATCCACAGCCGACCACCTGGCCCTTCTCGATGCACCTGACAACCGATTGTTCGATGACGCCGGCCGGGAAGGGATCGGCCTCGACCGAGGTGATGATCACCTGGCCAGGACTGCTGAGGCCGGCCAGCAGGGCCTGGCGGCGCTCAGCGTCCAATTCCGAGAGCACGTCGTCGAATAGCAATACGGGAGGCTCCCCGGTGCGGGCCTGGATGACCGCCGCCTCAGCCAGCTTGATGCTCACGACGGCGGTTCGCTGCTGGCCCTGGGACGCGAATCCGCGCGCTTCGCGGCCGTCGAGGCGGATAGCCACGTCGTCCCGATGGGGACCCACGCTGGTCGACCCCCGCCTGAGGTCTTCCGGCCGCGAGTTATGCACAGCCTCCAGGAGATCAGCCGGCGGACCCTGGTAATCGAGCTCCAGCCGCTCGCCTCCAGAGATCGCGGCATGCTGGGCCGCGGCCAGGTCGCGCAGCTCGTCCACGGCACCCGCGCGCGCCTCGGCGAGGCTCGATCCCAGGCGGGCCAGCTCGACGTCCCACACGTCCAGTGCGGCCGGCGGCTGCTCGCGGGCGGCGACCTGCTTGAGCAGACTGTTGCGCTGCTCGACGACCCTGGCGTAGCGGCTCAGGTTGGCTGTGTAGCCTGGTACCACCTGGACCAGCATCTGGTTGAGCAAACGGCGCCGGTGGTCGGGGCCGGACTTCACCAGGCCGAGGTCGTCGGGCCAGAACAGAGTCACCCGGAAGAGGCCCGGCAGGTCGATCGCCCGCTTTGGCACACCGTCGATCTCGATCCTCCGGCGGGCCCTCTCGCCCTCGACGACGATCGAGATCCTGACCTCACTCTGACGGCCGCGGCTCTCGACGACCGCCTCGACGCGCGCCTCGGGGGCCAGTGGCCCGACCAGCTCAGACTCGCGGCGGGCCCGGGGCGAGGCTGAGAGGGCCAGGAGGGCCACCGATTCGAGAAGGTTGGTCTTGCCCTGGCCGTTCAGACCGAGGAAGACGTTCAGGCGCGGGCCCGGCTCCAAATCCAGGCGTGAGTAGTTGCGGTAGTTGCGAAGGGCAAGGGAGAGTAGGAGCACACCGGCCGCTTACATCGCGACCCGGACTGGCATGATCACGTACAGGTACTCGTCGGAGCCAGGCGGTTTCATCAAGCCTGGACTGAGCGGGCCGTCGAACTGGAACTCGACCTGGTCTCCGTCCATCACGCTCAGGGCATCCAGCACGTAGCGGGCGTTAAAAGCGATCTGGATCTCTGAGCCGTCGACCTCGGCGATCAGCTCTGCGCGGCTGTCCCCTACCTCGTTGGTCGTGGCGGAGAGGACCAGGCTGCCGGCGGCCGCCCGGATTCGTATGACGTTGGCGCTGTCCCGGGCAAACAGGGAGACGGCGCGCACCGTCTGCGTCAACTCCGCAGTCGAGACCCGAACACTGGTCGAACTCTTGCTGGGGATAACTTGTGTGTAGTTGGGATAGGTGCCGTCGATCAGCCGCGAGGTCACCTCCGAACTGCCGGCCCGGAAGAAGACCTGGTTGCGTGCCTTGGAAACGATCACCTCGACCTCGCCTGACTCGCCTTTGAAGGCTCGGGGCAGTTCACCAAGAGCCCTGGCAGGCACGATCAGCCGAGCCTCCAGCCCGTCCCCGCCGGCCGCACTGAGCTTGCGCTCGGCGAGCCGGTGGCCGTCGGTCGCCACCAGGGTCAGCTTGCTGCCCTCGATGTGGAGAAGCTCGCCGGTCAAGACCGGCCGGGCCTCGTCTGTGGAGGCCGCCATCTGCGTCTGCTCGATGGCGCCCAGCAGCTCATCGAGCGGGATCGTCAGGCGGTCGCCTTCGTCGGGCCGCGGACCCGGCGGGAACTCCTCGGCTTCGATGCACTTGACGTGGGTGTCGAAGCTGGCGCAGCGGAGCTGGAGGGTCTGGGTGGCCAGGTCGAGCGAGAGCTCCAGGTCCTTGTCGGGAAGCGTGCTTACGAAGTCCGTGAGAAGCCGGGCCGGCACGGTCGTGCTGCCCTCCTCCGCGATCTCGGCGGCGACCACCTTCCGGATCCCGATCTCGAGGTTGGTCGCGGTCAGGGCGAGTCCGTCGCTGGTGGTCTCGAGGAGGATGTTGTTGAGGATCGGCAGCGTCGTCCGGGTCGAGATGGCGCGGGAGACCGTCTGGAGAGCCTGGCCGAGAATGCTGGGCTGGCAGGTGAGTTTCAAAGCTGGCTCCTTATCCCCACAACTTCAGTACTGAAACGAAATAGAGAGTCCGCCGCAGGTTCCGTAGGGGATGTGGACACTGTGCAGGGCGAACTTGGGCCCGCTTCCAGACGGGAGGGGAAAAGCATAGGTGAAACCTCCGGCTGGACCTGCGTCCGGGCGGCGTACCTGTGCAGTGGGCGGCCAAGGTGGTTGTTATCCAAGGGTCCAGGCCAGTCTTCCACGGGGCACTGTGCAATCTCAACGGTCCGCGTAAAGGCGCTCTCGCATGGACTGCACCTCGTAGCGCAGGCGCTCGTCCTCCTTGAGCTCGTTCTGGATCTTGTCGATGGAATGCAGCGCGGTCGTGTGGTCGCGGCCGCCGAAGGCCTGGCCGATGACCGGCAGCGACGAAGGGGTCTCCTCCCGGACCAGGAACATGGCCACCTGGCGGGGAAACACGATGTGCTTGTCGCGCCGCTTGCCCTTCATGTCGTCGATGGAGACCTGGTAGTAGTCGGCCACGACCTGCTGGATCCGGTCGATGGTCATCGGCCGGCCGGCGCCGGCCGGGATGATGTCGGCCAGAAGCCGGGCTGCCTCCTCCTCGTCGATCGCGCGTTGGTGGATCGCGGAGAAGGCGAGAACGCGGGTCAGGGCCCCCTCCAACTCCCGGATGTTCTTCTGGACCTTGTGGGCGATGAAGGTCAGCACCTCTTCCGAGATCAATCCGGGGGTATTGCCCAGCTTCGATTTCAGGATCGCCAGCCGGGTTTCGAAGTCCGGCGGTTGGATGTCGGCCAGGAGACCCTGCTCGAACCGAGAGCGCAGCCGGTCCTCCAGGGTCGGGATCTCCTTGGGAGGCCGATCGGAGGAGATGACGATCTGCTTGTTGATCTCGTGCAGCGCGTTAAAGGTGTGGAAGAACTCCTCCTTGGTGCGGTCCTTGCCGGCCAGGAACTGGATGTCGTCGATGAGGAGCACGTCCACCGTCCGGTACTTGGTGCGGAACTCACCCATGCGGGCGGTCTGGATCGAGACGATCACCTCGTTCATGAACTGCTCCGAGGTGAGATAGACGACCCGCTTCTTGGGGTGAGCCCGTCGCACCTCGTGGCCGATGGCGTGCATCAGGTGGGTCTTGCCCAGCCCGACGCCTCCATAGAGGAAGAGCGGGTTGTAGCTCTCGCCGGGGGCATCCGCCACCGCCTTGGCTGCGGCGTGGGCGAAGCGGGAGTTGTTGCCGACAACGAAGGAGCTGAACTTGAACCTCTCGTTCAGTTCGGTCTGGGGGACAGGGGTGGGTTCGTCGGCGACCAGGTCGTCGGGAGGCAGGAGGCCGCCTTCGACGTGGGAGCTGGGCCGGTTGGCGCTGCTGGCCACCACGAAGTCCACCTCGACCTCACCCCCGGTCACAGCCTGGAGGGTTTCCTGGATGAGACCCGCGAACCTGTCCTCCAGCCAGTCCTTGGCGAGCTTGCTGGGTACGCCGATCCGGAAGGTCCCGCCGTCCGCCGAAACGAGTTGAGCGTTCTTGAGCCAGGTCTCGTAGCTCGGTTTCGCGAGCTGGAAGCGAAGCTCTTCTTGGACGGCCGTCCAGATCTGGTCTTGGTTCACTCTTGGGTCAACTCCTTGGCGTACACGCCTGTGTAAAAGCGGGCTGGAGATCGGCGGGGAAGTCCGGGTGCGAGAGCCCGTGCCGTCAGATCACCGGCGCGCAACCGGGTGACAATCCGATTCGCGGAGTTGGGGGCGGACTGGGGACAAGTTGGGGAGGAGTTCCGGTGTGCCCAGGTGGAAAACCCGGCGCGACCTTGCAAAGCCTGTGGATAACTGCCCTCAGACCGGTTCCCTGCTTCTTTCCGGCTCGCTGCCTGCCACCGGGTGCCAACCCCGGCGAGAGGCGCGAGGCAGGTATCCGGCCTGACCCGCAAGACCTAAGGCTCTCCCTTGTTGAGACGATGTGGAAAAGCGAGGAACGGGACTTGGCGAAGACGCGAGGCGCCGCCAAAACCCGAGCCCGGACTGATCCAAGACCTGGAAGCGAAGCGCCCGGCTGACGGTCAAACCCGAGTGCAGGAGTGTGGTGCGACGAATGCTGAGGCGAGGCTTGGGAGGGGTGTTTCCGAGCCCCGGTTCGCTTCCGGCGATGAAGCTTAACAAAGCCCGGAGGGGGCCGCAAGGCACTTGGCAAAGGCATTTGCTGATATGACTCAGGGCGGTCCGGCAAGTCGATTCGATATACTTCGGCGGTTCCTCAGGCCGCTTTTTGTGGCCTGCCTGAAATCCAGAGGCTCAAGACATCAAGCGCACCTACCAGCCGAAGAAGAGGTATCGCCGGAGGGTCCACGGTTTCCTCCGTCGGATGAGCACAGTCGGGGGCGCGCGCGTGGTGCGCAACCGCCGCCGCAAGGGCCGCCACCAGCTGACGCCCGGGTAGGCGGAGCCCGCCGGCCGTCTCGAGCCGGTCGCGATGAAGAAGCGGCTGCGGCTCACTCGCCAGCGCGATTTCCAACGCGTACTGGCCACGCGCCGCGTCTACTCGGGTCGTGGCCTGGTTGCCTTCGGTGTGGCCTCCCAGGCAGCTGACGCCGGCGTCGGCGCCGCCGACCGGATCGGCATCGCGGTCAGCCGGCGGATCAAGGGCTCCGTGCGCCGAAACCTGGCCCGCAGGCGGCTGCGCGAGGCAGCCCGCAGCCAACTGCGCGGTGATTCGGCCAGGCCCGCCCGGGGAATAGCTTTTGACGTGGTGCTGATAGCTCGACCGGAGGCCCTGACGCTGCCGTTCCCGGAGCTCCAGCTCGAGACCGCGACCGCGCTCTCGCGAGTCGCCGGCCGATGACCCGGCTCTTCCTGGTCTTGATCCGCGGCTACCAGCTCTCGCTATCGCGCCTGTTCGCTGGTTCCTGCCGCTACTACCCGTCCTGCTCTCACTACACTTACGAGGCCGTCGAGAGGTACGGCTGGCTCCGCGGCGGTTGGATGGGCGGTCGCCGGATCTTGAGGTGTCACCCGTTCGCGAAGGGTGGATACGATCCCGTACCTTGACCCCAGCCTCCTTGCGTATATCTCAATGAAAGTCAGCGCTTGCGCCGTCAGCGCGAGCCGTCCCTGGAGACCCTCGCAATAAGCCAGTTTTTCGCCCTCTTCAACATCTTCAAGCCCCTCAAGAACGCGTGGTGGGCGATCTTCGGCGCGAACATCAGCTGGGGCCTGCACACCATCTACTCCTTCCTGGCCGCGAACCCGATCCTGGCCGCGATCGGAGCCTACGGCCTCTCGATCATCATCCTCACGATCCTGATCAAGACGATCCTGTCGCCCCTCTACCAGCTGCAGCTCCGGCTCAGCCGGCGCTCGATGATGGAGCAGCGGAAGCTGGCCCCGGAGCTGGCGGCGCTCCGCAAGAAGTACAAGAACGACCCTCAAAAGCAGCAGTCGGAGATGATGGCACTCTACAAGGAGCACGGGGTCAACCCGCTGGGCGGGCTGACCGGCTGCCTGCCGGCGCTGCTCCAGTTCCCGATCCTGACCGCCCTCTACTACGTGTTCCTGGGCAACGCGAAGAACCACACGTTCCCGACCGACCACTTCCTCTTTGTGCCCCACCTGAACGTGACGCCGGGCAGCCACCCGCTGTTTGCCGGGTTGCCGATCCCTTCGATCGAGTACGCGATCATCCCGCTGCTGGCCGCGGCGACCACGTTCATCCAGTCGAAGATGATTCAGCAGCCCCGGAACCCGATGGCCTCCGAGCAGGAACAGCAGACCCAGCAGATGACCCAGTCGATGCAGGTCATGATGCCGCTGATGATCGCCTACTTCGCGATCGTCACCCCCGCCGGCCTGGGTCTCTACTGGTTCATTTCGAACTGCTTCGCTATCATCCAGCAGTACTTCGTCAATGGCTGGGGGGGATTGCGACCGGGGCCGCCGGCACCGCCGGCGCCGCCGAGTGCGCCCGCCGTCGTGACGCCCAACAGACCGCCCAATAGACCGCCCAAAAGGCCGAGGAAGCCGAGGAAATGAAATCTGCGGAAGGTCGCGGAACCACTCTCGATGAGGCGGTCGACGCCGCTCTGATCCAGCTCGGCGAAAGCCGCCGGAACGTCGATGTCAGGGTCGTCCGGGAAGAGCCCGAAGAGACCGTCGTCGAGGTCACCGTGATCGGCTCCGAGGCTGACGCCGAGGCTGGTCGGGCGGCCGCCGAACCGGCGGCGGGGGCCGCCGACGCCGAGGCTGCCCGCCAGATCGTCGAGGAGCTCCTCACCAAGATGGGGATCCGCTGCCAGGTCACGAGCCGGAACGCCGCGGAGGTGATCGTGGTGGATGTCAGCGGTCGCGATCTCGGCATGCTGATCGGCTGGCGGGGCGAGACTCTGCGAGCGATCCAGACGGTCACCAACCTCCTCTGCAGCCGTAAGCTGCAGCCCGAGCAGCGGGTGATCGTCGACGTGGAACGGTACCGGCAGCGCCGTGAGCACACGGTCAAGGAGATCGCCCTCCGGGCCGCTCGCCAGGTCAAGGTGACCGGCGACCCGATCACCCTCGACGCCATGCAGCCATTTGAGCGGCGCGCCATCCACCTGGCCCTCGAGAGCGACCCCGAGGTCATGACCGCCAGCATCGGCGAGGAGCCGGACCGCCGCGTGGTCGTGGGGCCGCGCAAGGCGGCCGAGTAGGCGCCCACGCTCGGGGAATCAGGCGCCGACCTGATCCGGCGGGCGCTGACGCTCGTCAACTCGGTCGCGGACGGCGCGGGCGACGAGGACGTCACCCCGTCCGAGATCGCGGAGGTAATCCGAGACGCGCTGGAGTCCGAGGACCCGCGGCTGCGGGCCAAGAAGGTGCGCGGCTACCTGGTCGAGGCCCTGGACGCGGTTTCGGACGGCATGCCCGCCGACTACTCCGCGATGTTCCTTTACGCTGCGCTAGGGGCCTTTCAGGAGCCTTGATCCGGGCGTTGTAAAACGTTTTACATCAACCTCCGGGAGCGCCCGCCGCAGCCCTCGCGTCCGTCCGGGTGCGCTCGCCGGGCTCTCTATACTGGCCATTCATGGGCCTCGCCCCGAACCAAGCGCGGCACGAGCTGAAGGGCGGGGCGCGGTTGCTGACAGCAGCCATGCCGGAGCGCGCCTCGGCCAGCCTGGTCCTCATGTTTGCGGTCGGTTCGAGGTTCGAGCAGGACCGCATCGGCGGCATCTCCCACTTCATCGAGCACCTCTTTTTCAAGGGCACTCGCCGGCGTCCGACCGCCAAGGCGATCGCCGAGGCGATCGAGGGAGTTGGCGGCGTCATGAACGCCTCCACCGACAAGGAGCTGACCGTCTACTGGACGCGCGTCCCCGCCGACCGCCTCGAGCTGGCCATCGACGTCCTCTGCGACATCGTCTCGAACTCTCAGCTGGAGCCCGAGGAGGTGGACCGGGAGCGGATGGTCATCCTCGAGGAGCTGAAGATGTACCAGGATCAGCCCCAGGACTACGTCCACAGCCTGTTCGAGCAGATCATGTGGCCCGACCACCCGCTCGGCCGCGACATCATCGGGACCCTGGAGTCTGTCTCCCAGACCAGCCGCGACGACCTCATCGGCTATGTCACCGATCACTACCGGATGTCCAACCTGGTGGTCGGCCTGTCGGGGAGGATCGACCCCGACGGCTCCGCGCGGCAGCTGGAGAAGCACCTGACCCTTCCCGACAGCACCATCAAACCGGTCTACACGCCAGCCCCTCCAGCGCTCGACAGGCCGGCGGTGCTTCTGCACACGAAGAAGACCGAGCAGGCGCACATCTGCCTCGGCACACGGGGCGTCTCGTACCTCGACCCCGACCGCTACACCCTGGATCTGATCAACACCGTGCTGGGCGAGGGGATGAGCTCCCGTCTCTTCCTGGAGATCCGCGAGCGTCGCGGGTTGGCTTACGACGTGCACAGCTACACCAGCAAGCACAGCGACGGCGGCTACTTCGCGGTCTACCTGGGCGTCGATCCCAAGAAGGCCGCCGAATCTGTCGACGCCGTCCTCAACGAGCTGCGAAAGGTCACCGAGGAGCGGATTCCCGAGGAGGAGTTGACGAAGGCCAAGGAGTTCACCAAGGGCCGCCTGCTGCTGGGCCTGGAGAGCACCAACGCACTCGCCAGCTGGCTCTGCCAGCAGGAGCTGCTGACCGGGAAGACCAAGACGGTGGAGGAAGTCATCAGCATCGTTGACGCGATCAGCGCCGACGATGTGACGCGGGTCGCCCGCCGGGTCCTCGCGGCGCCGGCCCAGCTGGCGCTGATCGGCCCGGTCGACTCAGACGCGCCCTACCGAGTTGCCATCGGCGCCTGATCCTTCCTGGCCGCCGGCCGGTGCCGCGCTCTAGCTCTTGGCCAGCGTCGGCCGTATGTTCAGGAGCTCGATGCGCTGGTACGGCCAGAACCGAATCACCGCCCTGCCGTCGATCTGGGCCTTGGCCACGTAACCGAAGAGGCGGGAGTCGCTGGAGTGGTCACGATTGTCGCCCAGCACGAAGTAGCTGTCGGCGGGAACCGTCTCACCATCTACCGAATCAGGAGTGTTGGGCCAGTTGGCGGTCGCGATCCATCCCCCGTGTAGGTAGGGCTCGTTGAGCAGAACTCCGTTGACGAGCACGTGATGATCCCTGATCAGCATGTGGTCGCCCGGCAGCCCGATCACCCGCTTGATGAAGTCCCGGCCGGGGTCGAAGGGATCGCGGAGGATGATGATGTCGCCCCGCTCCGGCGCGTGCAACCGGTAGTCGAGCTTGGATGCGATAAGGAGGTCGCCGTCGTTGAGCGCGGGGTACATCGAGAGACCAACCACGTGAACGGTCTCGACAGTCGTGGTGGCGAGCAGATAGAGACCGATCGCGAGGATGAAGACCTCGACGAGGTCACGAGTGAGGCCTTTGGTAAGCGAGACCGCCTGTCCGATGAGACCGAATTATAGGAAGGCCGGTTGTCGGTCCCCAAGGCGCGCGCGGGCGGTCGGAGCCGGCCCGAGCAGCACCGGGCGCGGCCCCGTGATGGGCCCGAAGTGGGTGACGGGCAAGACCCTGATCCAGGCGTGGGCCTCGATGCGGTCGCGCTGGACCGGGCCGAAAGACCGGGAGTCGCTCGAGTGGTTGCGGTTGTCGCCCATGACGAAGTATTCGTTAGCCTGCAGCCGCTGCGACGTGGCCGGTACGCCCGGTCCCGGCCCCGGCCATTCAGTGTTGACGGTCCAGGCCTCCTTCCCCTTGAGGTAGGGCTCGTCGAGGATCCGGCCGTTGATCTGGATCTTGGCGTCCTTGATCAGGAGCTCGTCGCCCGGGACCGCTATCACACGCTTGATGAAGTCCCTAGAGGAGTCGAACGGGTCTCGCATGATGATGATGTCGCCGCGCTGGGGCGCGTGCAGCCGGTAGTCGATCTTGGTGGCGATCAGATAGTCCTGGTCGTCAACCGTCGGGTACATCGAGAGCCCGATCACGTGAACTGTCTGGATCGCGAACGTGATGACGAGGTAGAGGCCGAGGGCGAGCACGACCACCTCGATGATCTCAGTCGCCACGCCGCGGGGGGTATTCATAGACCCCCCCACGTTACTGAACCCGAAGAGCGCCGATGTAAAACGTTTTACAACCGGCCGGGAGCGAGCTTGCTGACGATCGACTCCAGCTGCTCGGGAGTCGAGTACGTGATCGTGATGCGCCCGCGACTGCGGCCGCCGGAGACGCTGACGGAAGCGGCTAGCACCTCCGAGAGATCACGGCCGAGCTCCGTGAGGGCCGCGCCGGGCCTGGCTTCGGGCCGCCGTCGGCGGATATCCGGCAGGTAGGACCGCACCCAGCGCTCGGTCTGCCGCACCGAAAGCTGCCTGCCGACCACAACCTTGAGACCGAGCTCCTGGGCCTCCTGGCTGGACAGCCCAACCAGGGCTCGGGCGTGTCCGGCGGAGATCGCTCCCGAGGCGGCCGCCGACAGCACGGCCGGGCAACCGCTGAGCAACCGGAGCGCCTGCGCGATCGCGACTCGATGCTTGCCGAGGCGGGCGGCCGCCTGTTCCTGGGTGAGCCCGAACTGCTCGATGAGACGCCGGATCCCGTGTGCCTCCTCGACGGGGTCGAGGTCCTCACGCTGGAGGTTCTCGATCAAGCCCAGCAGCAAGCTCTGCTCCAGGTCCACCTGGCCCCCGCGCACGATGGCCGGGATCCGCTCCAGGCCCGCGATGCGGGCGGCCCGCCAACGGCGTTCGCCGGCTATCAGCTCATATCCGTCCGGGAGCCGCCGGACCAGAATCGGCTGAAGGACCCCATGGGCACGGATCGAGTCGGCCAGCTCCCGGAGCGGCTCTCCCGCGAACTGCTTGCGCATCTGCTGCGGCGAGGGGCGCACCTGGTCGACCGCGACCATCTCCAGCGGCCCGCTGCCAGCCCGCGATTCCAGGGGACTCATCGGGATCAGGGCTTCGAGACCGCGCCCCAGGGCGCGCGTGCGGGATCGGTTCATTGGCTCAACACCTCCTCAGCAAGCTGCCGGTAGGCTTCCGAGCCGCGGCAGGTGGGGTCGTAAGCGATAACAGGAAGGCCATGGCTGGGCGCCTCGCCCACCCTCACGTTGCGGGGAATGAGCGTCCGGTATACGTGGTCCGGATAGGCCCGCCGCACCTCTGACAGAACCTCCCAAGAGAGGGTCGTGCGGGCGTCGAACTGCGTCATCAGGATCCCTCCCACGCGCAGCTGGCGGTTGAGGTTCATCCGAATCAGCCCGTGAGTGTGCATCAGGTGGCCGAGGCCTTCTAGCGCGAAGTACTCGCATTGCATCGGGATCAGCATCTCGGTGGCAGCCGCCAGCGCGTTGAGAGTCAGGAGCCCGAGAGACGGCGGGCAGTCGATCAGGACGTAGCCGAAACCACCGCTCAGCTCCGCCAGGGCGTGCCGCAGCCGATGCTCGCGCTGGGGTGTCGTTGCCAGCTCGATCTCAGCTCCCGCCAGCCCGATCTGCGAGGGCACGAGGTGCAGCCCGGGAAAGGCTGTCGGGATCGCCACCTCGTCGATCGTCGCAGTACCCGCGAGCAGTTCGTAGACGGTGAGCCGGGCCCGCGACGGATCCACGCCGAGTCCGCTGGTGCTGTTCGACTGGGGATCGATGTCGAGCACCAGCACCTGGGCCCCGCGTTCGGCGAGGGCGGCACCCAGATTCATGACGGTGGTGGTCTTGCCAACGCCCCCCTTCTGGTTCACGACCGCGACGATTCGGGGCGTGGATATCAACATGTTGGGGGTAGTTTGGGGAAAAACGGCAACATGTGGTGGTGCCATCGCGGGGATTCTAAACGGTCTCGCGTGAAGTTCCTACATGCTTTGTTAAGACGGGGACTAGGACCACGATCAGGGCCGCCTCCAGCCCCAGCGCCGGCCCCAACCAGGCCACCGCGATGCCGATCCCGACCAGGGCGTTGTAGGCGACGTGGCAGAGAATCGTCGTCGTTGTATTGGTGTAGCGGCGCAGGAAGCCCAGCGCGATGGCCAGGACGAACACAGCCGCGGTGTCGAAGCTGAGGCCGTACTGGGTGTGGACCGCTGCGAACACCAGCGACGTCCAGAGAATGCCAAGCCTCGGGACCAGCGCCCCCCTGAACAACACCTCCTCGCAGATGCCCGCCGCGAGCGCGATGGTTGCGATCCCGACCGGGTTCGCCAGCTGCCCGAACAGGCGCTGATTGGCGGCGTTCACCTGGTGGGCGAGGTCGGGCGTGAAGCGCTGACCGAGCAGGTCGGCGCCGCTGCTGAACGCGTAGAAGACCCCGGCCACGGCAAGCGCCAGGACAATGTGCCACCAGGCCGGCCTGACCAGGCCGAGGCGGCTGAGCGAGCCGACCAGGGGGCGCCGGATGAACAGGCCGACTCCAAAGAAGGCGCCCACCAGGAATGGCAGCTCCTGCGCGATCAGGTCCAGGGGGCCCAAGGGACTGCCGCTGGTCGCCTGCTGAGCCAGGAGGTCGCCCGCCAGCTGGGCGGAGAGTTGGGTGCCGAACAGCAGCAGCGTTAGGACCAACGCCACGGCGTGGACCGGGCTGTCCGGGTCGATGGGCAAGGCGCGAGCCAGCCGGGCGCGAATGCCGGGCACCAGCGCCAGTGCTGCCGCGAAGCCGGTGATCGCGAACCCAGCCCCCACCTTGACCAGCCCGGAGCGGTCCGAACGCCCGAAGGGCGTGGTGGCAACAAAGGCGTCCAGCAGGCCGTCCAGGGTCACCAGCGCGCAGAAGATGGCGGCCACCGCCAGGGCAAGCGCTGCGACTCGCGGGCGGCCCACGCCGTAGTTGGCGAGGATGATCAGGCCGAGGATGGCCAGCGCCAGGATCAGGCCACTCAGGATCGCCATGCCCGCCTAAAGCTAGCGGCGATCGGTCTTGCGTTCCGCCTCGACCTCCAGGCTGCCCTCCCGCCGGCCGATCACCCGCACCGTGGCCCCGGCCGGGATCGGTCGCCCCGAAGCGATTCCAGGCCAGATCGCCCCAGCCACGAAAACCTGGCCTTTGGGGTCGAGCGGCGACCGGCTCTCGCCCAGGCTGCCCATCAGCGCGTCGGCGCCGGATGTGAGATGGCGTGTCCGTGTCTCGACCACCTTGCGGACGACGAAGAGGAAGCCGACGGCGCTGATCACGGCGGCGCCCGCGATCAGGCGCCAGTCGATACCGAGGCCGATAGGTCCAGTGTCGATCAGGAGGGTCGATCCCAGAACCAGGGCCACCAGGCCCCCCATCGTCAGGATCCCGTGCGTGGGCGCCTTGACATCGACCAGAAAGAGGACGAACGCCAGTATCACCAGCAGTGCCCCGGCGAAGGTGACCGGCAGCGACGCGAAAGAGATGAGAGCCACGATGGCGCTGATCGAACCGACGACCCCGGGCAGGATGGCGCCGGGCGAGGTGACCTCCATGATCAGGCCGTAAATGGCCAGAAGCATCAGCAGGAAGGCCACGTTGGGATCGATCAGCAGGTGCAGCACCTCCTGCACCGGAGACATCGGGCTGTCCGCGACCGTGGCGCCCGCCGTGTGCAGCGGCAGCGGACCGCTGCTCCGAGCCAGTGTCCGGCCGTCGACCGTTGAGAGAAGTTCCGTCACGTCCTTGGCGACCAGGTCGGCGACGTGGATCCTGACCGCCTCGTCGGCTCCGATGTTGACGCTCTGGCGAACCGCGCTCTCCGCCCAGTCGGCATTGCGACCGTGCAACGTTGCCAGGTTGCGTACCCGCGCGACCGCGTCGTTCAGAACCTTGCGACCCAGGTCGCCCGCGATATCGGTGCCGTTGCCGTTGATCGGATGCGCGGACCCGATGTTCGTGCCCGGCGCCATCGCCAGGACGTCGGCCGACTGAGCCACGAACAGGCCCGCCGAGGCCGCCCTCGCCCCGCTGGGCGCGACGAACGCGATGACCGGCACCGGGGAGCTGAGGAGCTTCTCCGTAATCGCGTCCATCGCCTGCGACTCGCCGCCTGGCGTATCGATCACGATGAGCAGGGCATCGGCGTGGGTCGCCACAGCCTGCCTGACCTCGGACCCGATGTAGGTGGCAGTCACGGAGTTGATGACGCCGTTCAAATCAGCGCGTTCGACAAGCGCCGACCCACCGGCCGAACCGGTCATGGGCAGAAGGGCGAGCAGGCCCAGGAAAACCAGCCCGTAGCGGGGGCCGGGCATGGCGGGAGTATAGGCTCGAGCCGTCCGCGGAGCCGGCGGAAGATCGGCAGCGCCCGCCTACAATTAGGGTCTAAATGGCATCCCGACCCCAGCAGCGGGAGCCGGAGGACAAGGGCCGAACCTCAGACCCAGAGCGCTCCGATGCTGAGACGCTGAGGGCGCTGGCTGAGGCGGGCCGCGACGCTCGGATCCCCGGCTCCGATGAGCTCACTCGCCTCCTCGAGGCGGCCGGCCAGGGCGATCGTTCGGCCCAGGAACGCGTGTGCCGCGCCCATCTCGACCTGGTCGTCGAGCAGGCGTTGAAGCGTGTCGGCGAGGGCCTGCCCCCGGCCGACCTCTTCCAGGAAGGCTCGATCGGCCTGATGGCCGCCATCAACCACTTCGCCGGCAGTCCGCAGACGGACTTCGGATTGTTCGCCCGGCAGCAGGTCGGCCTGTACCTGGAGGCTGCCATCGCCGCCGAGCAGGCCATCGATCGCGACCAGGCGATGCTGGTGACGACGGCCGAGGAGTACGAGCGCGCGGAGATCGCGGTCGGCCGCGACATGGGCCGGAGGGCGACCCACCAGGAGCTGGCCCTCAAGCTGGAGTGGTCCGTGGAGCGAGCCCGGCAGATCGGCGAGATGGTGGAGGAAGCGCGGCGCCGGCATGACGAGGAGCTGATCCAGTACCTGGATCCGGAGCGAGTCCTGTTCCAGGAGGCGGACGAGACCGCGGACGAGGAGGGCCAGGGTGGCGCCTAGGCGCACCCCGCTTTTCGAGCGCCACCTTGCGGCCGGCGGCAAGATCGTCGACTTCGCCGGTTGGGAGATGCCCCAGCAATACACGAACGTGCGCAATGAGCACAACGCGGTTCGCACCGCGGCAGGGCTGTTCGATGTCAGCCACATGGGCCGCGTCGAATTCACCGGCCAGGCGACGGCCGACTTTCTTCAGGGCCTCGTCAGCAACGACCTATCCCGGCTACAGCCGATGCGCGCCCAGTACAACCTGCTCTGCCGAGAGGACGGTGGGATCATCGATGACCTGGTCGTCTACCGGCGCGACGGCGAGCCACGCTGGTCTGCGGTGATCAATGCCTCCAATCGGGAGAAGGATATGACCTGGATGCGCGACCACGCTCCCCCCGGCGTCGAGCTGATCGACCGCAGCGATGATCTGAGCCTGATCGCGCTCCAGGGTCCGAAGGCCGCCGCGATCCTGCCCGCGACAGGAGTCGATTTGGACGCCATCCCCTACTTCGGATCCGCCCGGGGCGAGGTTGCGGGAGTGCCCTCGCTGATCTCCCGCACCGGATACACGGGTGAGGACGGCTTCGAGCTCTTCGTCCCCTCGGAGGCGGTGGCCGGCGTTTGGGACGCGATCCTGGAGGCAGGGGCGACCCCCTGCGGGCTGGCGGCCCGCGACGTTTGCCGCCTAGAAGCCGGGCTACGCCTCTACGGCAACGACATGGACGACGACACCAACCCTTACGAGGCCGGTCTGGGCTGGACTGTGAAGCTCCAGAAGGGCGAATTCACAGGCCGTGAGGCGCTCCAGCGCCTCAAGGCAGAGGGTCCCCACCGGGTGATCGCCGGCCTGGAGGGCGCGGAGAAGACCATTCCCCGCCACGGCGCCGCTGTCTCCGACGGCCAACGCCAGGTTGGTACGGTCACCAGCGGGACCTACTCGTTCTGGTTGAACCGGGGAATCGGAATGGCGATGGTGGAGGCTGAGGCGGCGTTCGTGGGCACTCGGTTGGGCGTCGAGCTCCGAGGCGGACCGGGCGCGGCCCGGGTCAGCGAGCTACCTTTCTACCGGGGCTCGGTCAACCCGGCTGCTGCCCGCGCATAAAGGGGGAAAGCATTGGCTGAGCGCTACTACACGGAGACCCACGAGTGGGTCTCTGTCGATGGTGACGTGGCGACTGTCGGCATCACCGACTACGCCCAGGCCCAGTTGGGTGACGTGGTGTTCCTGGAGCTGCCCCGCGTCGGCAAGGCCCTCGAGGCGGGAGACCAGTTCGGCGTGATCGAGTCTGTCAAGGCCGCCTCCGACCTCTACTCCCCCGTGGCGGGCACGATCGTGGAGATCAACGAAAGCCTGTCCGACAACCCCGAGACGGTGAATGCGGACTCCTTCGGCAAGGGCTGGCTGGTCAAGGTGAAGCTGAACGGCGATCTCTCGGAGGGACTCCTCGACGAAGCCGGCTACAAGGCGCTTACCGAAGGCGCCAGCCACTAGGTGCCCTACCTGGTCCATTCGCCGGCTGACCGGCGGGAGATGCTGTCCGCCCTCGGCGCGGATTCGATGGAGGCCCTGCTGGTCGACATCCCCGCCCAGCTGCGGCTGGCCGACCTCGACCTGGCGGCCGGCCTCTCCGAGATGGAGACCATGGCCGAGATCCGCCGCCTGGCGGCCCGCAACCGGATCTACGACGACCGGCTTTGCTTTCGGGGCGGCGGCGTCTACCACCGCTTCATCCCGGCCGCGGTGGCCGCGGTCACCTCGAAGCCCGAGTTCTACACTGCCTACACCCCCTACCAGCCGGAGGCCAGCCAGGGCACCCTCCAGGCGATCTTCGAATTCCAGACCCTGATCGCCGAGCTGACCGCCATGGAGGTGTCGAACGCCTCCCTGTACGACGGGGCGACCGCCGTCGCCGAGGCCGCCATGATGGCGGTCGTACACACCGATCGCCACGAGGTGCTGGTCGCGCCCTATCTGCACCCGGAGTACCTCGACGTCCTCCGCTGCTACGCCGGCGGCCGGGGCTTCAAGGTCCGCGAAGGCGACTCTCCGGGACCGGAGACCGCGGCCATCATCTTCCAGCAGCCCAATTTCCTGGGTCTGCTGGAAGACGCCCGCGGGCTGACGGAAAGAGCCCACGGCGCCGGCGCCCTAGCCATCGCCTGCGTCGACCCGATCAGCCTGGCACTCCTGGCGCCGCCGGGCGAGTACGACGCCGACATTGCTGTCGGCGAGGGTCAGCAGCTCGGCCTGGCGCCCAGCTACGGGGGCCCGCACCTCGGCTTCATCGCTTGCCGCAAGGAGCTCACCCGTCGCCTCCCGGGCCGGCTGGTCGGGGAAGCCCACGACAACCGGGGCCGGCGCGGCTTCGTGCTCACACTGACGGCGCGCGAGCAGCACATCCGGCGCGAGAAGGCGACCTCGAACATCTGCACCAACCACTCGTTGTGCGCCCTGGCCGCCAGCGTCTACCTGACGTATATGGGCCCGGACGGCCTGCGCCAGGTCGCGGATGTGAGCTTCCAGCGCGCCCACTGGCTGGCCGAGGCTTTAGCCGGGCTCCCCGATGTCGAGGCTGCCTTTCCTGAGCAGCCCTTTCTGAACGAGTTCCCCGTACGGGTGAAAAACGTTTTACAAACGCTTGGAAAACTGGAGGACGCGGGCATCCTGGGCGGCCTCCCGGCCGGCCGGTGGTATCCGGACCTCGACGACGTGATCGTCTTCTGTTGCACGGAGCTCAACGATGCCCGGGCGCTCCAGCAGCTTGTGGAGGCGTTGCGGTGACCGAGCCGCTGAGCTTCGAGAAGAGCCGCGCTGAGCTGGCAGCGCCCCGGCTTCCCGAGCCGGGGGTCAAGGTCCAGGCTTCTCTGCCGGCCGACCAGCGGCGCCGGAGCGAGCCCGGGCTGCCGCGCCTCAGCGAGCCCGAGATAATGCGCCATTACAGCCGCCTGGCCTCACTCAACTACTCGATCAGCGAGAACTTCTACCCGCTCGGCAGCTGCACCATGAAGTACAACCCGGTCGCCAACGAGGTGGCCTCCGCACTGCCTGGCTTCGCGGCGATACATCCCTACCAGGACGAGGACAGCGTGCAGGGCGCCCTGGAGCTGATGTGGCGGCTCGAGCAGGCGCTCTGCCAGGTCGTCGGGGTCGACCGCGTGACCCTCCAACCCGCGGCCGGAGCCCACGGCGAGTGGACGGCGCTCCGGATGATCCAGGCCTACCACCAGTCGCGCGGAGAGGACCGCAGCGAGGTGATAGTGCCCGACTCGGCTCATGGCACCAACCCCGCCAGCGCCGCGCTCTGCGGCTTCAAGGTGGTCGAGGTCCGTTCTGGCGCGGACGGCCGGGTGGACGTCGCCGACCTCGAGTCCAAGCTCTCCGAACGGGTTGCGGCTCTGATGCTGACGAATCCCAACACCCTGGGGTTGTTCGAGCGCGAGATTCTCGAGATGGCCGAGATGGTCCACGCCGTGGGTGGCAAGCTCTACTACGACGGCGCCAACCTGAACGCCTTCATGGGGATCTGCCGTCCAGGCGACATGGGCTTCGACGCCGTCCACATGAACCTCCACAAGACGTTCACCACGCCGCACGGCGGTGGCGGGCCGGGGGCTGGACCGGTCGGCGTCAAGGAGGACCTGGAGCCGTTCTTGCCGCGGCCCACGATCGAGAAAAGCAACGGAGCCTTTCGCCTCGACTTCGAACGCCCGCAATCGATCGGCCGGGTGCGCAGCTTCTACGGCAACTTCGGGATGCTGGTTCGCGCCTACACGTACATCCTCGCGATGGGCGCCGATGGCCTGACCCAGGCCTCCGAGGACGCGGTGCTGGCGGCCAACTACGTCCGCAAACGGGTGGAGGGCGTCCTCGACCTGCCTCACGCCGGCCCCTGTATGCACGAGTTCGTCGCCTCCGCCCGCAACCTCGCCCCCCACGGCATCAAAGCCCTGGACGTCGCCAAGGGCCTGCTCGAGCGGGGCTACTACGCGCCCACCATCTACTTCCCGCTGATCGTTCCGGAGGCGGTCATGGTCGAGCCGACCGAGACCGAGAGCAAGGCGACGCTCGACGCCTTTACAGACGCTCTTGCGGAAATCGTCCGCCTGGCTAAAGATGCCCCGGATGAGCTTCACGAAGAGCCCCGCAGCCTACCCATCGGGCGCCTCGACGAGGTGGCCGCGGCGCGCCACCCCAAGTTGCGCTGGAACCCGCCCCAGGAAGCCTAGCGCCCGCGCGCGTACATGCGCGCGCGATCGGTCAAGGGTGCGAATAGGGTAAAATAGGGTCATCCGTTCCCTGCCCCAGTCGTCTTGCACAAGTCCTTCTCCACTGGGAGGGCAGATCTCGGGATGAGCTCTTCCCCCGAAGTCGAGCGACCACCCGCCGGCCGTACGGCGCGTCCCCGCCCTCTCGGTGCCGATGTCGCTTACAACGCCGAGCAGATCCAGGTTCTCGAGGGTCTGGAGCCGGTGCGTCGGCGACCCGGCATGTACATCGGGTCGACGGACAACCGCGGCCTCCACCACCTGGTCTGGGAGATCGTAGACAACTCGGTCGACGAGGCGCTGGCCGGCTACTGCACGCGCATCGTGGCCACCCTGCACGCGGACGGCAGCTGCTCGGTCGGCGACAACGGTCGCGGGATCCCGGTCGCGATCATGAAGAGCGAGGGCCGCTCCGCCCTGGAAGTCGTGCTCACGGTCCTCCACGCCGGCGGCAAGTTCGGGGGCGGCGGTTACAAGGTCTCGGGCGGTCTGCACGGGGTCGGCATGTCAGTCGTGAACGCCCTCTCCGAGCGCCTGCACGTCTCGGTCCAGCGGGAGGGCAAGGTCCACGAGCAGGACTATGTTCGAGGCGTTCCCCAGGGGCCGGTCAAAGCCACCGGCAAGACCGACCGCACCGGCACCACGGTTCGCTTCTGGCCCGATCCCGAGGTCTTCCCGGATACCAGCTTCGATCGCGAGACCATCGTCAACCGCCTGCGCGAGATGGCCTTCCTCAACAAAGCCCTGGAGATCGTGCTCGACGACGAGAACCTCGGCTACTCCTATACCTTCTACTTCGAGGGCGGCATCGTCTCCTTCGTGAAGCACCTGAACCACGGCAAGGGCCTCGTGAACCTGACCCCGTTCTACGTCGACCGCCAGGTCGAGGACACCCAGATCGAGATCGCGCTCCAGTACAACCAGAGCTTCATCGAGAACGTTCTCTCGTTCGCCAACAACATCAACACGGCCGAGGGCGGCGCCCATATGACCGGCTTTCGGGCCGCCCTGACCAACGCCCTCAACCGCTACGCGCGCAAAGCGGGAATCCTCAAGGACCAGGACCCCAACCTGAGCGGGGAGGACGTCCGCGAGGGTCTGACCGCGGTCGTCAGCGTGAAGCTGCTGGAGCCCCAGTTCGAAGGCCAGACCAAGACCAAGCTCGGCAACGCCGAAGTCCAGGGCCAGGTCTCCACGGTCCTCACCGACGGTCTGGCCCAGTATCTGGACGAGAACCCGCCCGAGGCTCGCCGGATCATCGAGAAGTCGCTGACCGCAGCTCGCGCCCGCGAGGCGGCGCGCAAGGCCCGCGACCTCGTCCAGCGCAAGAGCCTGCTGGAGAGCTCGATGCTCCCCGGCAAGCTTGCCGACTGCTCCGAGCGCGACCCCACCAAGTGCGAGCTCTACATCGTCGAGGGCGATTCCGCCGGCGGCACCGCGAAGTCAGGCCGCGACCGGCGGACCCAGGCCATCCTGCCCCTGCGCGGCAAGATCCTGAACGTCGAGAAGGCCCGCCTGGACAAAGTCCTCACCTCGGAGGAGATCCGCAACCTGATAACCGCTCTCGGAACCGGGGTTGGCGAACGCTTCGAGTACGAGAAGCTGCGCTACCACCGGATCATCACGATGACCGACGCGGACGTCGACGGCAGTCACATCAGGACGCTCCTGCTGACCTTCTTCTTCCGCTATTTCCCGATGCTGCTGGACGAGGGTCACGTCTACATGGCCCAGCCGCCGCTGTTCAAGCTGACGAAGGGCAAGACCTCGAAGTGGGTCTACAACGACCAGGAGCGCGATCGCGAGGTCAAGGCGATGGGCGGCAAGGTCGAGGTCAACCGCTTCAAGGGCCTCGGCGAGATGAACGCCGACCAGCTCTGGGAAACCACCATGAACCCGCAGACTCGCACGCTGCTCCAGGTCCGCGTGGAGGACGCCGCCGCCGTCAACGAAACGTTCGAGAAGCTGATGGGTAGTGACGTGGAGCCCCGCAAGAAGTTCATCCAGGCGCACGCCAAATCAGTGCGCAACCTCGACATCTAGGGTCCGGCACGTCTTGCGTATCGCGATTGACGGGATGGGGGGTGACCACGCGCCCGAGGAGATCGTCCTGGGCGCCGCCCAGGCCGCCCAGGAATATGGGGTCGAGGTCGCGGTGGTAGGCCTGCCCAACCGGGTCCAGCCCCTGCTCGACCGGCATCCCGGTCTCCGTTACGTGCCGGCCAGCCAGGTCATCGAGATGGACGAGCACCCCGCCCAGGCCGTCCGCCAGAAGCCGGACTCTTCGATGAACGTCTGCGCCCGGCTCTGCAAGGACGGTCGGGCCGACGGCTGGGTCTCAGCGGGCAACTCGGGCGCGATCATGGCCGCCGCGCTGTTCATCCAGGGTCGCGTCAAGGGGGTGGAGCGGCCGGCGCTGGGGTCCGTGATCCCGACCAGCAGCGGCCAGGCCTACTTTCTGGACGTCGGCGCCAACGTGGACTCGCGGCCGGAATTCCTGGTCCAGTTCGCCGCCATGGGTTCGGTCTACGCCGCCCAGCTTCTCGACCTGGCCTCGCCGCGGGTGGGCCTGCTCAGCAACGGCGAGGAGAGCGGCAAGGGCGACACCCTCGTTAGGGATGTCCACGCGCGGCTTCGGAAGACACCCCTCAACTTCGTCGGCAATGTGGAACCGAAAGACGTCTTCGCCGGCAAGGCCGACGTCGTCGTGGCCGATGGCTTCCTGGGCAACGTCGCCATCAAGATGGCCGAGGCGACCGCCGACTTCATCTTCCGCTCGATGCGGGACGAGATTCCGCGCTCGCCAACCGGGAAGCTGGGCGGCTTGCTGATCCGCTCCGGCGTGCGCCGGATCCGGGAACGGATCGACTGGCGCGAGTTCGGCGGGGCGCCCCTCCTGGGCATCGACGGCGTCGCCGTGGTGGCCCACGGACGCTCCGACGCCCGGGCGTTCAAGAACGCGATCCGGGTCGCTCGAGACGCGGTGGCCGGCGGTCTCGTCGGTAAGATTCGAGAGGCGGTAGGGAGATGAGCAGGCAAGCGGAGAACCGCGTCGTCGTGACCGGGATGGGGACGGTCAACCCGCTCGGCCAGACCCTGGACGAATACTGGGACGGCCTGATCGAGGGCCGCAGCGGCGTGCGCCCGATCGAGAACTTCCCGACCGACCGCCTGGCCACCAAGTTCGCCGCCCTCGTGGCCAACTTCGACCCCGGCCAGTACATGGACCGAAAGCTGGCCCAGCGCTCCGCCCGGTTCACCCAGCTGGCGGTCGCCTCGGCCAAATTGGCGCTCGAGGACTCCGGGCTGCGGATGGAAGATGAGGACCCCTTCCGGGTCGGCGTTGACATGGGCACCGGCATCGGCGGCTTCGAGGTCATGACCGAGGGCGCCGCCACCTTCCTGAACGGGGGCCGGCTGCACCCGCTCTACGCACCGATGATCATCCCCAACATCGCGGCCGCCCAGGTGGCCATCAACTTCGGTCTGCGGGGGCCCAACTCCACCGTCGTGACCGCCTGCGCGGCCTCCACGCACTCGATCGGGGACGCTACCCGGATCCTGCAGCGGGGCGACGCCGACGTCGTGTTGGCGGGTGGCACCGAGGCCTCCCTCTGCGAGACCGGCATCGCCGCCTTCAACGCCATCAAGGCGCTCTCGACGCGCAACGATGACCCGGAGCGGGCCAGCCGGCCGTTCGACGCCAACCGGGACGGTTTTGTGCCCGGGGAGGGGGCAGGCACGCTGGTCCTGGAGACCCTCGATCACGCCCAGGCTCGCGGCGCCCGCATCTACGGCGAGGTGATCGGCTTCGGCATCACCAACGACGCCTTCCACTCAGTGGCGCCGGATGAGACCGGCCAGGCGCCGGCGCGCTGTATGACGAATGCCCTGGCGGATGCCGGGATCAAGCCAGAGGACGTCGACTACGTCAACGCCCACGGCACGTCGACGCAGCTCAATGACGCGGGCGAGACCCGGGCCCTCAAGCTGGCCTTCGGAGAGGCGGCCAAGAAAGTCGCGATCAGCAGCACCAAGTCGATGATCGGCCACCTGATGGGCGCGGCCGGCGCGGTGGAGGCGATCGCGACCCTCCTGATCATAAACCGGGGCCAGATCCACCCCACCATCAACTACGAGACGCCGGACCCCAACTGCGACCTGGACTACGTTCCCAATCAGCCGCGGCGCGCTGATGTGCGGATCGCGATCTCCAACGGGTTCGGCTTCGGCGGCCAGAACTGCACCGTCGTGCTGAAGAGATTCGAGGAATAAGTCATGGCTGACGACACACCAACCCCGCCGCACGACGGCATCGGCACGATCATCGGGAAGAGCCTCCAGGAGGAGATGCAGACCTCCTACATGGAATACGCCATGTCCGTCATCATCAGCCGGGCGCTGCCCGACGTGCGTGACGGGCTCAAGCCGGTCCAGCGCCGGATCCTGTACGGGATGCTGGGCGCCGGGGGCACCGCCGCGGCGCGGCACAAGAAGTGCGCCGCCTACGTCGGCGACGTCATGAAGCTGTACCACCCGCACAGCGACAGCTCCATCTACGACGCGCTGGTGCGCATGGCCCAGCCCTTCTCTCTGCGCTACCCGCTCATCGACGGCCAGGGCAACTTCGGCAGCGTGGATGGAGACCCGCCGGCCGCGATGCGGTACACCGAGGCCCGGATGTCGCCGATCGCGGCCGAGCTGCTGGACGACATCGAGAAAGACACCGTCGACATGGCGCCCAACTACGACGGCACTGATGAGGAACCCCTCGTGCTGCCGGCGCGGATCCCCAATCTCCTGATCAACGGGGCGACTGGAATCGCGGTCGGCATGACCACCAACATCCCCCCGCACAACCTGCGCGAGGTGTCGGCCGCGGTTCAGTTCCTGATCGAGAACCCGGAGGCGACCGGCGAAGACCTGATGGAGTTCGTCCCGGGGCCCGACTTCCCAACCGGCGGCCAGATCATGGGCCGCTCGGGCATCAAGTCCGCCTACGCCACCGGCCACGGCCGCATCGTCGTGCGGGCCCGCCACACGTTCGAGGAGGCGCCCAACGGGCGCGAGCGGATCATCGTCGATCAGCTCCCCTACGCGGTGAACAAAGCCAACCTGGTGATGAAGATCGCCGAGCTGGTGTCCGACCGCAAGCTCGAGGGCATCGCCGACCTGCGCGATGAGTCCGATCGCGACGGCATGCGCATCGTGATCGAGCTGAAGCGGGATGCGCGCGTCCTGACGGTGCTGAACAACCTATACAAGCACACGTCCCTGCAGCAGTCGTTCGGCGTCATCATGCTGGCGATCGTCGACGGGCGGCCGGTGGTTCTGAGCCTGAAGCAGGCCCTCCAGCTGTTCATCGATCACCGGCGTGAGGTCATCCTGCGACGGACGCGGTACGACCTGGCTCGAGCCCAGGAGCGCGCCCACATCCTCGAGGGCCTGAAGATCTGCCTGGACCACCTGGACGAGGTCATCAAGACCATCCGGGCGGCCGCCGACAGCGAGGCGGCCAGCGCCGAGCTGCAGGCCAAGTTCGGCCTCTCCGAGGCCCAGGCCAAGGCCGTGCTCGATCTCACCCTGCGCCGCCTAACAGCGCTCGAGCGGAGCAAGATCGACGAGGAGTACGAGGAGGTCATCAAGACGATCGCCTACCTTGAGTCGATCCTCGCCTCCGATCAGAAGGTGCGGCTGCTGATCATCGAGGAGATGGCCGAGATCGCCAAGAAGTACGGCGACGACCGGCGGACTGAGATCTCCGACGCGGAGCCGGGCGAGCTGACGGCCGAGGACCTCATCCCCAAGGAGGAGGTCGTCGTCACGGTCACCCACCGCGGCTACGCGAAGCGCCAGGTTTCGCGCACCTTCCGGGCCCAGAACCGGGGCGGGGTCGGTCTTCGGGGCGCCAAGCCCACGGCCGGTGGCGACGCGCCGACCGGGTCCCGCGAGGAGGACTACGCCGAGCACCTGCTGATCACGCACACGCATGCGTCGCTGCTGTTCTTCACCAACACGGGCCGGGTGTTCCAGCTCCGCGTGCACGAGATCCCAGAGCGGGACCGCACCGCCAAGGGCATCCCGGTCAACAACCTGATCGAGATCGGCCAGGGGGAGCGCGTCACCGCGGTCTTCGTCCGCCCCGAGTCCGATGACGAGACGGCCAGATACATGCTCATGGTCACCCGCCGAGGGCACATCAAGAAGACGGCGCTGAAGGAGTACGCCAACGTGCGCCGCAACGGGCTGATCGCGATCAAGCTCCAGCAAGACGACGAGCTGCTGTGGGTCTCACCGACCAGCGGCAGCGACGACGTGCTGATCGCCTCCCAGCTGGGCAAGGCCATCCGCTTCAGCGAGACCGAGGTCCGCGCGATGGGCCGCGACACCCAGGGCGTGATCGGCATGCGCCTGGGCAAGGGTGACTTGGTGGCCGGGATGGCTGTGATCCGGGAAGACGGGGACCTGCTGGTGATCACTCAGCGTGGCTACGGCAAGCGCACCCCCATCGCCGAGTATCCCCGGCATCACCGAGCCGGCCAGGGCGTGTTCACCGTGCGCGTCACCGACAAGGTGGGGCGGCTGGCCGCGCTGCGCATGAGCACCGACCCCGAGGAGCAGGTGCTGCTGATCACGCGCACGGGCATGGTGCTTCGGACCACGGTCGGTTCGATCTCCCAGATCGGGCGCCAGACGCAGGGCGTGATCGTCATGCGGGTCGGTCCCGACGATGAGGTCATCGGCCTGGCTCCGGTCGGCCTAGACATCGACGAACCGGTCACCGAGTGAGCTGGCCCGGCTGGGTCGGGCTCTGCCTGATGGGTCTGGGCCTCCTGCTGGTCGTGGTCGGCTTGCTGGTCACTTTGCCCCGGGCATTGCGAATCCGCAGCCGAGTGGTTGCCTTACGCGAGCTTTTGGATCAAGGTGGGGGCGCCGTGATCGAGGAATTGGAGGAGTTCGCCATCCTGGGCTGGGAGCGGGAGGCGCTGCTGCGGCCCTATGCCCGCCTGCGCCGTTACCTGGCGCACCCGCTCACGGTCGCCCTGGCTCAGTCCTACCTGCGCCGGCGGCGGACGGCTAGGCCATGAAGCGTCGAGGCCGGGCGGCCCAGCTGGCCGAGCGCGAGCGCCAGGGCGCCGAGGCGCGGACGGCGGTGGACGCCGCCTTCTACGCCGTCGACGAGGCGGTGGCTCGGGAGCGCGTCCGGATGGCGCGCGAGCTGCACGACGGGCTCGCCTCCGATCTCTCGACCGCGGTCGCCCTGTTCAAGTACTACTTCGAGGCGGCCCAAAAGACACCCGACGCGGAGCAGGTGCTGCGCAACGTCTTCGAGATCATGGAGGCCCTGCTCGAGAACACCCGGAACACCCTGCGCGATATGAGACCCCGCCGCCTTGGGCCGGAAGGGCTCGTCGCTGATCTCCGCGCGACGGCTGAGGAGTATGGCCGGGTCTACGGCATCCGGGTCGAGCTCTGGAGCAGCGGTAACGAGGAGGACCTGAGCCAGGGCCAGCGCGAGGTCGTGTTCCACATCGTGAGGGAGGCTCTGACCAACGTGCGCCGGCACTCGGGAACCTCGACCTGCCGCGTCCGCCTCGGCTTCGCCGCCAGGCCGTTCCTGATCGAAGTGACGGACGAGGGCAAAGGCTTCGAGTCGGGCGGCGGCGGTGGCTACGGCCTGGTGGGGATGCGGGAGCGGGCGGCCGGAATCGGCGGCCGGCTTGAGGTGGTGTCGACTCCCGGGCGGGGCACGACCGTGTTCCTGTTCGGACCAGACCCAGCGGGCACCTACTAGAGGATGAGGCCCCCCGAGGTTAGGGGGGTGTCGGGGAGCAGCTGAGGGACGTCCCTCGGAGAGCGGAGTGAGAGCTTACTGAGGACCCGCGAGACCACGCGCTCGGCCTGGCGCCGATCCATCTGCAGCCCGTTGGCGATCTCAAGAATCGACAGTCCCTCGCCGATCAGGTGGGCGGCCTGGCGCTCGTCCGGCCGGAGTCGGGCCAGGGGTCCGGTCAGAGCGAGGACGCAGGGAGTCAGAGTGATCGCGAGGGCGCTCACGTAGTTCACGGCCTCCTCCTCGTACCAATAGGACTTCCTGGTGCCGACGATCAGCAGGCCGACCGGGCGGACTTTCGGCATCCCAACAGGGGCGTACAGGAGTGCCGGCCAGCCCATTTCCCAGTCGGCCCGCTGATCGATCTCATCAGGCTCCAGCACGGAGGAGACGGTCAGCGCCTGACGCTCAAAGAGGGCCCGCCGCGCCAGGGGAGCGAGTTCGCGGGTGCGCTTGTTGCGACGCCCCGCCGGCGCATTCGAATCGGCGATTACCTTGAGCATGCCGTCGCGCAGACCGCCAAGGACGAAGCGGTCGTGCTCGACCAGCTCCATGGCTTCGTCGAGCTTGCTTCTGGTCTCCTGGAGGTCGAAGAGCTGTCGCATGCGCCGCAGATTAGGTCGGGTGGGTGCTGGCAGTCCTCACCTGCTGGTCAGGAAGTTCTCAAGACTTCTTGAAGGTGCTAGGTTGGCGCCGGCTGGGCGATGGCGAGACTTCTCGTGGTGGACGACGATTTCCGAATGGCGGGGGTCACGGCGGAGATCCTCCGTCGCGACGGACACGCCGTCGAGGTGGTCAACAGCGCCCTCGAGGCCTTGCGGCTGGTGCGAGCTGACCAGCCGGACCTCATGGTCCTTGACTTCGACATGCCCGACATGGACGGAGCGGAGGTGCTGGACGAGCTGCGCCGCGAGGGCAGATTGCCTGCGTTCCCTGTCCTGATCCTCACGGGCGCGCGACTGGCACCTGGTGACCAGGTGCTGGGTCTCGACCGAGGTGCGGCGGACTACATCCTCAAGGGCACGGACCGCCACGTCCTCCTGGCCCGCGTCCGCCGTGCGCTGCGCGACCGGACGGAGGGTCAGGTGCTGCGTCTGGGGCGGCTGGTCATAGACCTGGAGGGTCGGTCGGTCACGCTGGATGGGCGGGAGGTGGTTCTCGAGACGAAGCCGCTGCGGGTCCTGCATCGGCTCGCTTCCCGCCCTGGCGCCGTGGTCAGCCGCGCGGAGCTGCTGCAGTCGGAGTGGGGGACGGACTATCGAGGCTTCGAACACTCGGTCTCGCAGGCGGTCTACGCGATCCGGCGTGCCCTTGGTGATCCTGGCTGGGTTCAGACGGTCCACGGCAGTGGGTACCGATTCGTCCAGCAACACTGACGTCCGCGAGCTGCTCCACCGGCTCCGCTCGACGCTGGCGCGTCTGAAGGGCGAGTTGGAACTAGCAGAACTGGACGGCCACCCGTTCGCGCCAAACGTGTTGGAGTCCGTAGCCGACTGCCTGAATCTCCTCCGCGGATTTGAGGATCAGTCCAGCGTGCTCGCCCCGGTTCATCCGTCTATCGGATCGACGGTCATACATGTCCTCGACGATGACCCGCGCCTGGCTGAAATCACTGCCCGGCAGCTAGTGAGGGCTGGCTGGCCGTCGGAAGCACATTCGACCATTACGGCCTCAGTCCACCTCGGTACCAGGATCGTGATCGACCTGGGACTGTTGGAAAAACTGACTCCTTCGCAATTGAACGCAGTTCAAACTTCACAGTTCATTGTTGTCAGCGGCACTTTCGATCTCGCGGCGCCAAAGCGCGCGGTAGCACTAGGAGCGTCGGCCTATTTCACCAAACCTGTGGATATCGACCTGCTAGTCTCGGCGTTAAAGGATCTGCCCGGGTAAGGTCACCGTAAAGACGGCTCCACGGTTGGATCCCTCATAGAGTAATTGTCCGTGATGCTCACGGACGATACCGTATGACGTAAATAGTCCGATACCGACCCCATTCGTCTTCGTTGTAAAGTGCGGTTCAAATAGTCTGTCTCGCGACTCCTCAGGAAAGCCTGGCCCATTGTCGCGTACTGTGACGAAGCACTGGTCCTCACGCACGCCCGTCTCGATTACAACTGCGCCCCCCTCCCCTACCGCCTCCAATGCGTTCAATAGCAGGTTCGTAAACACCTCACGGAGCAACAACGGATCCGCCGTCGCCAGCACTGGTCGTACGGACCGCTTGAGCGAGAGCTGTACACGGCCCTGCCTTGCTGCGCGCTCCACGAGTGCTGCGGATCCACTGATCAGCTCGTTTAGATCGACGGGTCTCTCCGCAGCCACGACGCGCGGCGCCGCACCGGCCGACAACCGCTTGAGCACCTCCGCCGCATCGTAGGCCGCACTCATCGCAATGTCCACGTTCTTCTGGGCGGACGGCTGAATACGCTCGTTTGATACCTCACCGAGATAGCCGATTATGGAAGCGAGGTGGTTGCGGAGATTGTGCACCACGCCCTCCACGGCGCGACTGAAGGCAAGATGGCGATCCGAATCGGTCAACTGTGCCTCGAGAAAATGGCGGACTCGTCGTACACTGATGGTGTCGGTCAGTGCAAGGCTCATGGCACCGACGATCAATCCGTATCCATAGCCAGCCAGCGTGCCATCGAGCAAATGAGCCAAGAGAATTGCAGCCAAGCTGAAATACAGATATGCGGCGATAAAGGTCGGCGTGACAATCCCGCGCAGTACGCCAACGACGGACTCGCGGTTGTCAAAGGATATGTTCATGCCGGTAATGAGGACATTCAGGCCCACGACTGTAGCGACGACCCCAATGGTGGTTGGAGTCGCTGGCGTACCCATCGCCTGCAGCGACAGCCGGAACGCGGTGGGCACCGCTGTCCAGACGATGAAACCCGTGACCTGGGTTGCTCCCGCAGGATGTCGTACTCGACCTGCCAGCGTTGCAGTGCCTGCCGCCAGTCCAACAGCAGCGGCTTGCGTGGGGTTGAGCGTTAACGCAGTCGCCACTGTTGCGATCGCGGTTAAATTGATGATCCCCCGTTCAAGTCGTACGACTGGGACAGAGAGAACGATTGCAGCCACCAGGAGGAATGCCCACTGACCAAAACTCCCAGCACCTGCGGCAGGCCACGGTCCCCAGCTGAGTGTGACCCACACTGCGAGTACCAGGTACAGACATGAGAGCGCGACGTAGCGAACCGCCACGGGCTAACCGTCACCTTGTTTGGCGACCGCGTCGCGTGCAATCGGCCACCACGAGGTTGTGGCCGAATTGTCATAGATAAACAAGAGGATGATGGAGGCGTGAGGTGGCGTTGCCAGTAAGGGACCGTCCAGTCGATAGCTCGCAGAATCCCGCCAAGCGGTTTCGGGTCCTGGTCGTTGATGACCGTGCGATGCCGAGGATCGCCGCCCGAGCAATGATAAGTGAGGCCATTGACTTCGAATGCGTCGGTGAGGCGGCCTCAGGTACCGAGGCGCTTCGCCTAGTTCCCGCCCTTGCGCCAGATGTCATTCTGCTTGATGTAGAGATGCCTGGTACGGACGGGGCGGAGACGGCTACCCGCATGTTGGCTCTACACCCACATCTGACCATCGTTGCGTGGACGGTCTCCGACTCTAGCGATGACCTGCTTCGGATGATCAACGCCGGCTGTCATGGCTACGTGTTAAAGGACATGGGCCCTGACGAACTTCAACGTGCCCTACGCGCTGCCATCCGGCGCGAATCGCCGGTCCCTCGGAGGATGTTGCCCGAAGTGCTTGAGCGTGCCGCTCGCCTGGTGCGCCCGGCGTCCCAGGTTGAGGCTGCCCTGACCGAGCGGGAAGTTCAGACATTGCACCTGATCGCACGGGGGACTCCTTCCAAGAGGATTGCCGTAGAGATGGGTATCGCCAGGTCGTCGGTCGATACCCACCTCCGAAACATCTACCGGAAGCTGGGCGTTAACAACAGAGGAGAGGCGGTAAGCGTAGCGCTCCGCCTCGGAGTCATCACGCTGTCGGATCTCTAGACGCTCCGGCCCAAGCCCTGCATCCTCAAGGGATCGAGCAAATTAGGGAGAGACCACTCCCTAATTTGCGGGATGCCGCCGACGTAACTTAGGGATTCCGCCATGGGCTCATCTACCAGACAATCCGCCTTGTCAAATCGGACGAGTACCCGGAGTCGCCGAGAGGCGCGGGAGGACACTAAACTGACATGGCGAGCATTCTGAAGAAGTTCTTTTCGACTCGACAGACTCGCGTCGTCGGAACGTGGTTGGTCTAGCCGCTAAGTAGACTACCGACGTTCCGATGAAGGGCCCAGCGACGCTGGGCCCTATTTTTATGTTAGGCAGACTCGGCTACGACCGCGCGCGGTAGAATCCGCCCGTCGTGGTCCCGTATCGCTCCCTGGCGGGGGCGGCCCAACGCTACATACTGCTGGTCGTCCTGGTCGGCATAGCCATAGTGCCCGCGGCGTGGTTGCTAAGGCCGATCCCTTTCACCGCGCTACCTGAGCTTCTCTACTTGGCCATCGCCATCCAGCTGGCCACGCTGATGCCCATCGAATGGAAGGACGGCCGAATAGGAGTCGTTGACCCCTTCTTCATTGCTGCAGGCCTGCTTGCGCCCGGCGCAGGAGTAGGCCTAGTTGCATGGTCCGCGCTCAATGAGCCGTCGAAGTTCAGGCGGGGGGTCCCGCATTGGCCCACCCTGTTCAATCGCGCCAACGTCGCAATCGCGCACGCTATCCCGTCCCTGGCCGTCAGCTACCTCATTCCCGCAGACCAATTCTGGACCGTTCCGGTCCGGACAATCCTTTATGTCGCGGCCTTCATCCTCATTAACTATCCGGTCGCCGCGAGGGTTTTCGGCTATATCAATGGCACAGGACTAATGCAGACGCTCCTGGACAACATCACATTTTCTACGTTGCGTTCGGTGACCGCTCTCGGGTTCGGCGGCGCAATCGTCTACCAGCTTCTTCAGGTACCAGTTGGCTACTTGATCGTTCCTGGCTTCTTCGCCTTCTTGGTCGCTGTGCGGGGGAATCTGGCAGATGTTCAACGTCAGGCGCTTGCCCGTGAGCAAACGCTAACCCTCGCTGCCCAAGCACTCGATGCCCGAGACCCGTACACCGAGTCGCATTCAGCTCGAGTCGGCCAGTTGGCTATGGCGTTGGCTCGGCAGCTGCAGCTAAGCAGTCGTGAATGTGACGAACTCAGAACAGCGGGCACCCTCCACGACATCGGTAAGATCGGCATACGAGATCACATTCTCAACAAGGCGACTGGACTGACGCCCGAAGAATGGGAAATCATGAAACAGCACGCATCGATTGGCGCAGACATGGTAAGTCGGCATTCCGCTTTGGCACCGATCGCGCCCATGGTACGTCACCACCACGAGCGATGGGATGGCTCGGGATATCCCGCTGGTTTGCTCGGATCAAGCATTCCCCTAGGGGCTCGAATCCTCGCCGTCGCGGACTCATACGACACGATAACGACGCCGCGCTTGTATCGACCGACCACGATGACCGCACTAGAGGCAATTGACCACCTAACGGTGGCCGCTGGGCGATGGTACGACTTTCGTATCGTCAACGCCCTTCGCGCCCTTCACGGCCTCGACCACGTCATCAACGATGATCGCGTGACCGCACCTGTCGCCGTATCGCCTCTACGGCTTCTTGTAAGCAATCCGCGATTGGGACGCCTAGTTGCGAGCGTAGCCGTGTCCAGTCTAGGCGACCCGCTCACTATCGTTGCCAGCCTGGTTACCGTGTATGCGGTTTCGCGGGACGCTCGTTTTGTAGCGGCAGTCTACGGCGTTCAGGCGGTCGCCACGGTCGTCATGACTAGTATTCTCGGTGGCCTGGCTGATCGGTTCCCGCGGCGGTATCTCGTCGTCGGCGGCGACATCGCCAGAGCCCTGATTCTTCTCTCGACCCCATTCCTGCTCGCGCGCTCCTACCTTTGCCTGTACCCAATCCTCTTGGTGTTAGCTGCTCTGAATGCGGTCGTTCAGCCAGCACGCCAAGCCTCGGTCCCCGATATTGTGAACCCCGCCGATGTGGGCAGGGCCAACGCTTTAGTTACCGCCGCAACTATGGCTGGGGGTGTCGCTGGGTTCCCACTGGCTGGGCTGCTGCTGTGGTTTGGCCGCGGTACAACGCCGCTATTTCTCGTCGATTCCGCAACGTTCGTAGGATCTGTGCTGCTCGTACTGGCTGTCGGCAGTCTGGGCGGCGGCCAACTTTCGGTCCGGATCACCTCGGGTTTTCGTGAAGCCCTTCGGATCCGCGGAGTCGGCCCGCGTCTGATCACCGTTGCTGCAGCTGCCGTTCTACTAAGCATGAGTTTTCCCGCTCTCATTGCCCTCGCCTATGAGCAGAGTCGCGATGGTGCCCAGGCATTCACGATCCTCGAGGCGACTCTCGCTGTGGGTGTCGTGGCTGGTAGCCTGATCGTGGCCCGCGTGAAGGCGATTGGCACAATCCGACTAGCGGTGCTCGGCTTGGCGATGACGGGTGTATTCAGCATTGGCGTGGCTGTCAGTCACAACCTCATACTCACGGGTTTGGCGCTCCTGGTCGCATCGGTCGGAAATGCGATCTACATAATTGCGATAACCACCAATCTGTTGGAAATGGGGAAGCAGGGCAATCGCGGCAGCATCATGGCCGCGAGATTTGGTGCTGCCCAAGGCGCATTGGTTGGCGGCACCGCAATCGGTGGAATTCTGGTAACGGTGCTTGGGCCTCACGTCACGTATGCAGTCTTGGCGGTGGGATTGCTTGCCCTCGCGGTCACGGCTAACCGCTTTACGCGAGACTCTGGTCAGATGTCCTCTGGGCCGATGCTTGAGGCACGTCCGCCGATTCCCTCACCAAACGCGGTCACCAACTAGACGCACCGACACTGGGTCGCGCAGGTCAGGGCTGGCCGTCAGGCAGAGTCCGTTATTGAGCCGGGGGAGGCCGGCAGTAGCTACCCCGGCCGTGGGCGCAGATCGGATCAACTTCGGGGTGCCCTCGTCATACTGGCGGGGATCAAGAACCGTGCAGTCAAGTGCCCGATCAGGACGCCCCTCCTCCGAACCACCGGCTGACCCAGACGAGCCACGCGCCGCCGAGGCCCAGACTCCGGTCGAGCTAGCCGAGCGGCTCCAGCCAGCCCTATCCCAACAGCGCGCCAAGTCCATGCAGGTGGCCTTCGCTCTGGCCATGTTGCTGGTGGGTCTAGGCGTTGTCTTCCTGATCCGCGATGTCATCGGCGCCTTCGTACTGGGCGCCCTCCTCGCCTTCCTGATCCTTCCGGGTGTGGACCTCCTCTCTCGTCGAGGTATGCCCCGCCCCCTCGCCATCCTCCTCCTCTTCGTGGGCGTCGTTCTCGTGTTCGCGGGCCTCCTCAGCATCTTCGTGCCCGTGATCTCGCAGGAAGTCAGCCAGCTGCAGAGCCAGGGCCCCGCACTCGCCACCACGGCCCAGGCGAGGCTCAGCTCCATCGAGGGCCAGCCGCTGAACATCTACGGCATGAAGCTGGACCTGGCTCGCATCACCCAGCAGATCAACCTCCACTTCAACGAGTTCCTCCTCGGCCAGTTCGGCAACGCCTTGAGCCTCGGCCTCGCCGCTCTGGGGACGATGCTGCAGATCGTCCTGATGCTGATCGTCGCCTTCCTCCTCGCGATGGACGCCCATCGCGTCACCAACCTCCTCCGCAGCCTCACCCCCACCGCCTACCGGGACGACTTCGACATCGTGTGGGAGCAGGTGAAGTCGATGCTCTACTCCTACATGCGAGGCCAGCTGATCATCGCCAGCCTGATCGGCATCTTCTGCGGCGCCGCAGTCCAACTCCTAGGCATCAAGTACGCGATCGCCCTGGGCCTACTGGCTGCCATCACGAGCCTCGTCCCCTACCTGGGCCCCTTCCTGGGCGCAATCCCAGCGATCCTGATCGCCCTGGCGACCAGCCCCCAGGAGGCGATCCTCGTGGCGATCGCCTACTTCGTCATCTCCAACCTGATCCTCAACTTCGTGTACCCGAAGGTGGTCGGCGACGCCGTCCGCCTGCCCCCGATCCTCGTCATCGTCGCCTTCATCGCAGGCTTCAGCCTCGCCGGGATCCTGGGCATGTTCATCGCGGTCCCCGTCGCGGCCACCGTCCGGATCCTCTACGACCACATCCACCCGAGGCTCTTCGGAACCGCGGCGTGAAGATCGCCGTCCTCTCGGACGTCCACTCCAACTGGCACGCCCTCGAAGCGGTCCTCGAATCCGCCGCCAAGGACGCGGACGAGTACATCTGCCTGGGTGACGTCGTCGGCTACGGCGGAGACCCCGTCCGCTGCCTCGAAGAGGTCAGCGGCCGGGGCTGGCCGACCCTCGTCGGCAACCACGACCGCGCATGCACCGACCATGACATCCTGACCTGGTTCAACGACGACGCGGCGACCGCCATTCGCTGGACGGTCGCCCAGTTGACCGATGCGCAGCTGAACTGGTTGCGCGACCGCCCTGAGAGCCGCGAGACCCATGGCATCCTGACCGTCCACGCCAGCCCGCGCGACCCCATCTACGAGTACATCCTCGACCCCGGCATCGCTCAGCCCAACCTCGAGATGCTCGGTGATCGCATCTGCTTCCACGGCCACACCCATGTGCCCGGCTATTTCTTCTTCTACGGCGGCGAGGTCGCCCACAACTACTGGCTCGGCGCGATCCGCCTCGAGGGGCCCATCCTCGTCAACCCCGGCAGCGTCGGGCAGCCTCGGGACGGCATCCGGGATGCCAGCTACGGCCTCTGGGACCCTGAGGCGGGAACCTTTGAATTCCGGCGCGTTCCCTACGACCGGCGCGGAGCCCAGAAGGCCATCCGCGATGCCGGCCTGCCGGAGCGCTTTGCCACGCGCCTCGACTACGGTCGCTGAGATGAGCCGGCCGTCCCTGCTCCGGGCGGCAGGTGTCGTCCTCACCCTCGTGGGCGGCGGAGTGGCGGCGATTCAGCTGTATCGCTGGTTCACCGGCCTGGACGGCTACCTGGCCGGCTCCCAGTTCGTGTCCTTCTACGCGGCCGCGAAGCTCCTCCTGGAACGCGGCGGAGCCCGCGTCTACGACCTCCACCTCCAGGCGGCGTACCAGTCCCCGCTCAGCCATCAGTACGCCTTTCTCCCATACATCCATCCCCCCTACTACACGCCCCTGATCGCTCCGCTCGGCCTGCTGGACGAGCGAACCGCCTACCTGGCCTGGGGTGTCATCACGATCATCCTGGCTGCGGTCGCCCTCGCGCTGATGCTCGGCACCAGCCGGAATCTCAGAGGCGCGCGCGCTCTGCCTCCGGCGGCACTGGCGGCTGCCAGCCTGCCGCTCTTCGCGGTCCTCCAGCAGGGCCAGTCGGACATGGTGATGCTGGTCCTGCTGGCCGGCGCCTACGTGGCCTGGTCCTACGGCCGCCAGGGCTGGGCGGGGGCACTGAGCGGCCTGGCGCTCATCAAGCCCCAGCTGCTCATCCTCCTTCCCGTCCTCTTCATCGCCAGACGGGCCTGGCGCGCTCTCGCCGCAATGGCAGTCGTGGCGGCGCTCCTGGCCCTCGTCGCCCTGCTGGTGTCGGGGCCGCAGGGGACCGGCGAGTACCTGCGCCTGGTCGCCGGCTGGACAGTCGGTGACCGCGAGAGCGCCCAGATCACCGCGCAGAACGTCAGCTCCCTGCGTGGCCTCTTCGAGCACGCCCCCGGTGGCCGGGTGCCGGCGCTGGCTCTGCTGGCCGCCCTCCTGAGCCTGATCGGCCTCTCGCTGTCCTGGCGGCCGCACGTCCCCCGGCTTGACATGGCGCTGGCGATCGCGGCCTCGCTCGCCCTCAGTCCCTACCAGAACCTGCACGACATGGCCCTCCTGTTGATCCCGGCAGTCGCTGTGTTCGACCTCGCGATCGGCGGCCGCCTCCGGTGGCCGGTGGGAACGGTCATCGTCGCGATCGCCTACGGGGCTGTCTATCTGGGACCCACCGCCGCCCTCGCGCTTCCCGTCGTGCTGGCTGGATACCTGGTGGTGGAGCGCCTGGCGGTGCGCTCCGACCCGATCCCACTACCCGACCTCGACTGGCAGGGGCCCCGGCCGCACCGCGTCATCGTCCTGCCCGCCTACCGGGCTGCCCGCACGTTGAAGGAGACCATCGAAGACATCCCCGCTGGGCACGCTGACCGGATCCTGCTCGTGGACGACGCCAGCTCCGACTCCACGGTCAGCGTGGCCAAGGCGTTGAAGATCGACGTCATCCGCCACGAGCGAAACCTCGGCTACGGGGGGAACCAGAAGACCTGTTATCGGCAGGCGCTGGCGATGGGCGCCGATGTCGTCGTGATGCTGCATCCCGACCACCAATACGATCCCGCAATCATCCCCGCCCTATGCGGCGTCATCGAGAGGCAGGAGGCCGACCTGGTGCTGGGGTCGCGCTGGCTGGGCATCGACCCCAGGAAGGCCGGTATGCCCGTCTGGAAGCGGCTGGGCAACCGGTTCCTGACTGCCCTCGAGAACCGCGTGCTCGGCCTCGAGCTCTCCGAGTTCCACACCGGCTACCGCGCCTACTCTCGCCGCTTCCTGGAGGCCGTTCCATTTCTCGAGAACAGCAACGACTTCGTCTTCGACACCCAGATCCTGATCCAGGCCGCCACCTTCGGCTTTCGGATCGGCGAGGTGCCTGCGGTCGGGCGCTATTTCGCCGAGGCCAGCTCGATCGGCTTCCGGACCTCAGTCGTCTATGGCTTGAAGACGCTGGTGGCGCTCGGCCGCTACGTCATACACCGGGCCGGCTTCCCCGCCCGCTGGCTGACGCCGGCGTCGCTCACACATCCACGAACAGGCGCTTACGCCAGGCCAGGTACACCACCACGGCCACGTTGAGCGCCAGCCCGCCGACCCGGAGCAGGGTGAGTCGGTGCAGGACCTCTACGACCTCGTAGGGAATCAGGAAGCCGGTCGCAAGCACGGTCAGGTACTCGGCCCAGCGCCGGTGCAGCCACAGGCCGACGCCCTCCGTTCCTTCGATGATCGCGTACAGGATGATGGCCAGGCCCAGCGCGGTCTGGTGGGGGAAGTTGCCCAGGTAGGCCAGGATCCGCACAACGAGGTCGGTCAGGACCGGTCTGTCGGCCGCCAGCAGCAGCTGGTCCTGTGCCCACTCCGCCAGCTCCGTGACGAGGCCAAGCCGGCGGGCGATGATGAACCCGATGGCGAGGATGACCAGCACCACGGCCTTGACCAGCCGTTCGACGATGATGAGCTGGACGATCCTGTCGTGCTCGCCGCCCCGCGACGCCAGCTCCCGCCAGAGCCGGCGGTGGTAGCCGGGTCGCGGTGCCGCGGGGTTCAGCCGTCCAGCTTTTCGCGGAACAGGACCACCCGGCAGTTGGCGTTCTTCAGCACGTAGGGCACGGTCTTGCCCAGGTTGAACTCACCGAAGCGGCGCTTGTAGGGGAGGCCCATGACGATCACGTCGGCTCCCCACTCCTCGGCTTCGCCGACGATAGCCGGCCCTGTGTCGCGTGCCTGCACCATCTCCGTCTCGACCTCGAGGTCGTTTTCGGCGGCCAGCTGCTCGGCCTCGTCGAGCACCTCCTCGCCGCGCTCCACCTCGTGCTCCACCGGCGCGCTGAGGGGCAGGGAGCGATTGACCTCGATCACGTGGACCGCATAGAGCCGAGGCTTGTGGCCCTCGCGGAGTTTGGCGATCCGGCAGGCTAGGCGGACCGTCTCCTCGTCGACCTTGTGGCCGCCGACGGCGACGAGCACCTTGAGGCCATCATCCGCCATCAGGCCAGGGTCCCGGTGAACGCGCGGTGGATGGGTGCCAACTTCATGGGGCCGTCAGGCCTGAGGGCCCCGCCTCAGGCGGCGGTACACCACCCAGGAGCCGAAGGCCACCATCAGGAACGCGGTGGCGACCTCGATCCCTCCGCTCACGGGCCCGTCAGGCTTGCGGATCACGAAGTAGAGAAGTATCCAGGCGCCGAGGGCGAGCGACATGAAGCCCATGAAGGTGAACGGGAAGCGCATCCGAGGCCAATCCTAGCAAGGCCCCGACAGGCCCCGACCTATAATCAACGCTCGGTGAAGGTACTCATAGTCGGCTGTGGCCGCGTGGGCTCGCGGTTGGCGTCCGACATGAGCCGGGACGGCCAGGACGTCACCATCGTCGACCGCGACCCGGCAGCCCTCAACAAGGCGGCCGAGCGCGGGGTGCTGGGCCCCGATTTCCGCGGTAACGCAATGGTGGGCGACGGCTGCGACGCTGACCTGCTGCGGCGGGCTGGAATCGAGGACGCCGACTGCTTCATCGCGGTGACTGAGGGCGACAACCGCAACATCATGGCCGCCCAGATCGCCCAGCACGTTTTCAAGGTGCCGCGGGTCGTCTGCCGGATCTCCGACCCGATCCGCTACGAGGCCTATCGCAAGCTGGGCCTGAACAGCTTCTGTCCCACGACCGACCAGGAGGAGCGCATCCACGCCATGATCCTGGAGCAGAAGTAGGGTGTACGTAATCGTGATCGGCGGCGGCAAGGTCGGTTACTTCCTCTCGCGCGACCTTCTCCAGCGTGGAGACGAGGTGACGCTGGTGGAGATGGACGGAGCCCGGGCCGAGTGGCTCGAAAGCCAGCTGGGCAGCATCGTGATGCGCGGCGACGGCGATGAGATGGGCTTCTTGAGCACCACCGGAATCGAGCGCGCCGACGCGGTCCTGGCGGTCACCGGTGATGATGAGGACAACCTGATCGCCTTGCAGCTGGCGAAGAAACATTTCAATGTCCCCCTGACAATCGCGCGCGTTAACAACCCGGCCAACGTGGAAATTTTTAAGACTCTCGGCGTTGATGAGGCTGTCTCCGCGACCGAAGTTCTCCTGGGTGCTCTGGAGCCGAAGATCAGCGACCAGAAATGAAAAAGGGCCGCCCGAAAGCGGCCCATTTTCAGATCAAGGAAATTAGGTGGCCTTGCCGATCTTGTAGATCTTGGTCCCACACTTGGGACACGTGCCCACGGTGGCCGGCTTCCCGTTCTTCATCGTGATCGGCTGCGGGTCCTTCATTTCGACCTTCTGCTTGTCTTTTAGACAGTATCCTTCCACTTCGTTTACCTCACAATGCTGGACTCAAAATTCGCGTCAGCGCAGGCCAACGCGCCGTATTCTAAGCGGCCACGTCCCTCCAATTCAACCCCAATTCGGGTTGCCGCCCCTGGACCGGTGCTAGACTGGCCCTCAAAACAAGGGCGCTTCCTCGTTAGGCCAGGCTCCAGCGCGGACACAGGCCATTGCCCAGAAATGTCGAAAGACACCAACGGGTAGACCAGGCTTCGCCGGGTTAAGGCGACGTCCGAGATGGCTGAGACGCTGCGCCTCTAAGCCGCGCTGTGCCAAAGCTCAACGAGTGGGGGAAGGGCTTCGTGCTGCTGTGCGCGACGACGGGCCCCCTCGGCGCTGCGGAGGCTGGTTTGCTCTTCTTGACAGAGATCCTTGGGGCCGAGGTAATCGATGTGCAGCAGCGTCGCGTGGGGCGCGTGCGCGACGTCACTGTGCGTGTCGAAGAGCCCTACCCGGTCGTCACCGGCCTGGTGATTTCACGCCACGCCGAGCAGGTGATCCCGTGGACGGCGGTGCGAAGTTTTGCTGCAGCGGCGCACGAGGTGGCGCTGCGCCGGACGCGCGAAGAGGTCGAGCGTTACCACGCCGACCCCACACATGTGTGGCTGGCGCGTGACGTCCTGGATAAACAGATCGTTGACACTGACGGACGACGTGTTGTGCGTGTAAACGACCTTCAGCTGACCGAAACCGGCTCGGGATGGCTGCTGGTGGGGGCCGACATCGGCATCCGGGGCATCCTGCGCCGGCTCGGCCTGGAGGGCGTAGGCAAGCGGCTGGCCCGCCTCTTCGGGCGCGATCTCCCGATGGTCCTGGTGTCCTGGGACGTCGTTGACCCTCTCGGCCCGGGGGTCGAGGGCGAGCACCCCTCCGCGGACGACGCCCTCCGCCTCCGCATCTCAGGCAAGCGAATCGCCAAGCTGCACCCGGCTGACATCGCCGACATAGTCGAGGAACTGGGCGCTAAGCAGCGCCACGCCGTCTTCGAGAGCCTGACGGAGGAGGTGGCGGCCGACACCCTGGAGGAGATGGAGCTTGAGGACCAGGTCTCGGTGATCGAGCACATGGACCCCGAACGAGCCAGCGACATCCTGGAGGAGATGCCGCCCGACGAGGTGGCGGACATCCTGAACGACCTGCCCCAGCAGACCGCAGAGCAGATCCTGGGACTGATGGACAAGGAGGAGGCCAAGGACGTCCAGGAGCTGCTGGGCTACGAGGAGCACACGGCCGGCGGCATGATGACCACCGAGTTCATCTCGATCTCCGACCAGCTCACCGCCCAGCAGTGCATCGCGGTCCTTCGCAAGCTGGAGCCGGACGCGGAATCGATCTATTACGTCTTCGTCGTGGACCAGGCGGAGCACCTGCAAGGGGTCCTGTCGCTGCGCGATCTTATCGTGGCGGCGCTCCGCACCCCGATCCGCGACATCATGATCAAGGATGTGGTCACTGTCCGCCTAGACGCCGCCGAGGAGGAGGTGGCGGCGGTCCTTTCCAAGTACAACCTGCTGGCCGTGCCGGTCGTCGACGACGAACGCCGGATGCACGGCATAGTCACGGTGGACGACGCGCTCGACGTCGTCCTGCCCGACTCCGTCAAGCGGAAGCTGCCGAAGGTCTTTTAGCAGGGTGTTGAAAGAGGTCGGCGAGGGATTCGGTGGCCAGGTGGCCCAGATCCTAGGCGACTCCGAGAACCGGAGCAAAGCGTATTGGAGATACGCGTCGCGAGGATCGCAGGAGTCAACGACGGAGATGGGTCGCCTGGGCGCCGAAGCACCGTCGAGTCCTTTTTGAGCGGCCTGCTAGGGGTGCTCCGCTAAAGCGGTCGCGATGGACCGCATCATCGGCCGCTTTCGTCGTTTCCGAAGGCTTTTCATCCTGCTGGCGGTCCTGGGTCCGGGCCTGATCACCTCCAACGCGGACAACGACGCCGGCGGCATCGCCACCTACTCCCAGGCCGGCGCTGCCTTCGGCTACAAGATGCTCTGGATCCTGATCCTGATCACCATCAGCTTGGTCGTGGTCAACGAGATGGGGGCCCGGATGGGCGTTGTGACCGGCAAGGGCCTGGCCGACCTCATCCGCGAGCGGTTCGGCGTCCGCAGCACGACCTTCGCAATGGTGCTGCTGCTGATCGCCAACGCCTTCACGACGACCGCCGAGTTCGCCGGGATCGCCGCCGCCGGCGAGCTATTCGGCGTCAGCCGGCTGATCCTGGTCCCGGTGATGGCGGTCGTGATCTGGCTGCTTGTGGTTCGCGGCAGCTACCCCGTCGTCGAGCGTGTCCTGCTTGCGATCGGGGTCCTCTACCTCACCTACATCGTCTCGGGCATCAGCGTCCATCCCCACTGGTCCGAAGTCATCCGCGGCTCGGTCATCCCGCAGGTGCAATCCACGAGCAGCTACTTCCTGCTCGCCATCGCATTGATCGGCACCACCATCACGCCCTGGATGCAGTTCTACCTCCAGGCGGCGGTGGCCGAGAAAGGCATCCCCAACGACCAGCTCTCCTACAGCCGTGCTGACGTGACGGTGGGCGCCTTCATCACCGACTTCATTGCCTTTTTCATCATCGTGGCCACCGGGGCGACCCTCTACGGTCATTTCACCCCGGATCAGCTGGGCCACCTGCAGGCTGGGGACTACGCCCAGGCGCTCACCCCCATAGCCGGCCGGTTTGCCGCCCAGCTGTTCGCGGTGGGCCTCTTCGGCGCCTCGGTGCTCGCCGGCAGCGTGGTGCCGCTGGCCACGGCCTACGCGGTCACGGAAGCATTCGGCTGGGAGCGCGGCGTCGGCAACCGCTTCAGCGAGGCGCCGGCATTCTTCGGCATCTTCACGGGGCTGATCGTGGTGGGAGCGCTGGCCGTGCTGCTGCCCGGCGTGCCGCTGATCCAGATGATCCTGATCAGCCAGGACGTCAACGGGCTGATTCTGCCCGCCATCCTCATCTACATGCTGATTCTGATAAACGACCGCAAGATCATGGGGAAGTACGTCAACCGGCGCTGGACCAACGTGGTCGGCGTCGCGACCGTGGCGATCCTGATCGTGCTGACAGGGCTGCTGCTCGTGAGCTCGATCCCCGGCTCACCGTTGGGTGGCTAGGGCGGCCCGCACCTCCTCGACGCGCTCGGCGAGCATGGCGGGAACGGCTCGCGCCAGGCCCCGCAGCCCGATGTCCTCGATCGCGATGGACGCGCACGCCACCCCGTACACGAGGGCCTCCCGCAGTGTGTCCGGCCCGCCCCCCAGCTGAAGCCAGCGGGCTAGCGTGCCGCCGGCCAGCGAGTCGCCCGCTCCGGTCGTATCCACCACCTTGCGAGAGGTGAGGGCCGGGATGACGATCGAACCCGAGTCGGTGTAGGCGGCCAGCCCGTCCGGGCCGGCCTTGACGCACAGGCCGTCCAGGGCGCAGGCGGCCCGAAAGCGGTCCGGCTGCTGCGGGTCGCCGCCCAACGCCACGAACTCCTCAGCGTTGCAGAAGTACCAGCTGCACATCCCGACCAGGTCGCGGGCCAGGTCGGGCGCGGCCTCCAGGTAGGAGCGCATGGCGTCCGAGGCGAGCAGGCTGCACGCCGCCAGCTGGCGGGCGGCGGCGACCTGGTGGTCCACCCGCATGGAACCCACGAAGGCCCAGCCGTCGAAGCCGCCTGGAAGTTGCGGCTGCCACGCGTCGTAAATCGAGTCCTGGTTGCCGAGGTCCAGGTTGCTGCCCCTGAAGTCGCTCGCGGTCCAGCGGTAGGTGGGGGCGTCCACGACGTCGAGGCCGGCGGCGTCGATGGTGGGCCGGCCCCCGAGCAGCGACTTCACCTGGTCGGAGGCGTCCCGGCCGACGGGGGCGAACAGGCGCACAGGGCCGATCAGGGAGGCCGCCATCGAGAAGTAGGTCGCGGAGCCTCCGAGCTCGCCCTCGACCCGGCCGTACGGGCCCTCCAGCGTGTCGAGGGCGATCGAGCCGGCGACGAGCAGGGATTGTTCCACGTTTTACATCAGCCGCGGCGACCGGTGCCGCTGAGCTCCGTCACCACGTGGTGGGCGCGGCCCAGCTTCTCGAGGAAGTCCTCGGGGCCGGTGTACGGCTCCATCTCCATCCAGCTTCGTCCGAGCTCGTAGGGCGCGTGGGCGTCGCTGCCGGTCGCGCCCGGCTTACCCAGGTCGCGCGTCATCGCCGCGGCCGCCCGGTTGGCGTCTGGCTCGCACCATGGGTTGTAAATCTCGATGATGTCGATCCGGGGCGCCAGCTCGACGAGGCGGTCAGGCCGGAAGTTCGCCCGCCGGCGGTCGAAGGGGTGGACAGCGTAGGTCAGCCCGCCCATGGCGTGGATCATGTCGCAGACGTCCTCCGGCCGGCCGCCCGGGGGAACGGTCGCGTTGATGAACAGGCCCACGATCTCGCCCTCGGCGGTCTTCACCTCCTCGCCCACGATGGCCAGCTCGGGTGCCAGTCGCTTCAGCTCGAGGGCGCCCTCGGCGGTGTTGTGGTCGGTCAGGGCGATCCGGTCGAGCCCCGCCTCACGGCAGCGCGCGACCAGCTTGTCCAGGGTGGTCCAGCTGTCGTGCGACCAGCGCGAATGGAGGTGGAGGTCCACCTTCAGGACTTCGGGCAGAGAGGGTTACCTGAAAAGCGGGATGACGCGCGCCGGCTTCCGCGCCTGGAGCGACTGCTCCATCAAGGCCTCCTGGGCCCTGAACAGGAGCTCCAGGATGGGCTCGGGCCGTCTCTCGGAGCCGAGCGCGCGGCAGATCTCGGGGTCAGCTCGCTGCAGGAGGCTAACCAGGCGCGGCATCAGCCAGCCCGGCACCATCCGCAGGCGCTGGACCAGGCACTCCTCCAGCCAGTACATCAGCTCGTCCGACTCGTGCAGTAACGTGCGCGGCGTCCTCTGCTCCTGCTTGCGCTGGTGCCAGTAGAGCGCGCGTTTCTGTTCCTGAACCGTGTACTGGAGCATGTTTCGGAAGCCTTCCGGCCACTATACCCGGCGAGCCCTCAGTTCTCCTGCGGGTAATACAGGGTCCGCCAGCCGCCAGCTGCGGGGACCAGGTGAACCAGGCGGTCCAGTGCGACCTCCCGCCAGCCATGCCGGATCCGGTAGCGCACCGCCACCCGGGCCACGTTCCGGTAGGTCCGGTTGCGCCGCTCGTCCGTCCACTCCGGCACGATCGCCACCTCGCCCACCTGCGCCTCCAGCAGCTCGTATTCCGAACCCTGGCGCCGCATACGTTCGACGAAGTGCTCGCGGCTTCCCCAGGAGCGCTGGGCGTCCTCGGCCACCAGGTCCCACATGTCGTCGAAGCTGCGTTCCTGCTGGAGCCGCGCGAACGTGATCTCGAACGTGCCGGGAGCGATCGCGGCTGCGGCGGGCGGCCGCACCGGAGGCGCGTCCGGCGGCAGGGCGGCGGTGGCTGCTGCCGCGGAGCGGCCAGGCGAGGCGGAGCGGGTGAAGCGCGCGAACTCGTCGGCGTGGTAGGTGGTGAAGTGCCCGACGAGCCACCCGAACAGGCGGTCGACCAGGGGATTGCGCCTCACCGCGCGGAGCAGGTGCGAGATCGTGTTAGAGATGAGTGCCCCTATATGTAGTGGGATTTCCCCAGACTGTACCCAGAATGTGGATATACTGCAACTGCGATGCGACTCACGCGAGTTCGCTGCCGTCGAGCTCAGTGGCCAGCTCGGCGAGAGCTTGGGGGTCAAGCTCGTCACCATTCAGCAACCGCTCGAGCAGTGCGTGGATACGGAAGAGCGAGTCAGTGGGCAGGCCCGGTAGGGCGGCCCGCGCGCCGGCGATGAGAGCATGACCGTCCGGCTGCGCCTCATCACGCGGCTCAGGCGTCAAATGCCTCTCCGTCGCCGCGTCGCCGCCAAGCCGGCCCCTCCAGAGTCGAAGCCACAGCCCGCCGCGGAGGCGTCCAGCACCGCATAGCTGCCCGGAGCCGTCCCCACAGGAACTACTCCTTGCCGGCGTGCTCCTTCTGGTACTGCTCGATGAGCGGCTTGGCCAGGTGCTGCGGCATCTCCTCGTAGTGCGAGGGCTTCACTGAGAAGAATCCCCGGCCCTGCGTGATCGAGCGCAGGTCGAGGGCGAACCTCAGCATCTCCGCCTCGGGCACCTGGGCTTTGACGATCTGCCAGCCGTCGGCAGGCTCGGTGCCGGCGATCTTACCGCGCTTGGTGTTGAGGTCGGACATGATGTCGCCCAGGAAGCGTTCGGGGACCCGGATCTCGGCGTCCACGAATGGCTCCAGCAGGACGGGATTGGCCTCCGCGGCCGCCTTGCGGATGGCGTGCGAGCCGGCCAGCTGGAAGGCCATGTCGGATGAGTCCACCGTGTGGTACTTGCCGTCCAGGAGGGCGACCCGGACGTCCTCCATCGGATAGCCGGCCACGACGCCCTTCAGCATCGTGTCGACGATTCCCTTCTGGACAGAAGGCCGGAAGTTCTGGGGTATGGAGCCGCCGAAGATCTTGTCCTCCCAGACGAAGCCGTCGCCCCGCGCCGTCGGCGCGACCTCGATGGTGCAGATGGCGTACTGGCCGTGGCCACCGGACTGCTTCACGTGCCGCCCCTCCGCCTTGGCGGTGCCCGCGACCGTCTCCCGGTACGCAACCCGGGGCGTCTCGGTCGAGGCATCGACGCCGTACTTGCGCTTCAGCTTCTCGAGGATGACGTCCAGGTGCACGTCGCCCATGCCGCCGATCAGCAGCTGGTGGGTGACCTCGCTGCGCTCCACGTGGAGGGTGGGGTCCTCCTCGACCAGGCGGGCCAGCCCGGACGAGATCTTCTCCTCGTCGCCTCGCGACTTGGGGAACACCGCGAGCGTGTAGATGGGGTTCGGGGTGTCGATCGGGGGCAGCGGGCGGCCGTCCTTGGCGCCCACGGTGTCGCTGGTGAGCGTCGCCTGCAGCTTGGCCACGGCCCCGATGTCGCCGGCGCATACCTCCGTCGTGTTGACGTGCTCCTTGCCCCGGGGAAAGAAGAGCTGGCCGATCCGCTCGTCGCCTCCGCGCGAGACGTTGGCCAGGTGCTGGTCCGACTTGACGCAGCCGGCCACCACCTTGAGGTAGCTGATGCGGCCTACGAAGGGGTCGGCGGCGGTGTTGAACACGAACGCGCGCGCGGGCGCGGACACGTCTCCATCGGGCGCCGGCAGCAGGTCGCAGATCGCGTTCAGGAGCGTCCGAGCGCCCAGCAGCTTGGTCGCGGAGCAGCAGACGACCGGGATCACCCTTCCGGCCAGGATGCCGGCGCGCAGGCCGCGCTCGATCTCCTCGTCGTTCAGGGTGCCCTCGTCCAGGTACTTCTCGAGCAGGCTGTCGTCCCCCTCGGCGGCCGACTCGATCAGCTGCTCTCGCCGCTGCTCGACCAGCGCCGCCATGTCGTCGGGGATCGGTGCTTCGCCCCCTTTGCCGTCGGGCGAGCTGACGTAGGCCTTCTTGTGCAGGAGGTCGACCACGCCGCGAAACTCGGCCTCGGCGCCGATGGGGAGGTGCAGGGCGACCGGGCGCGGGCTGAGGTTGGCGCGCATGGAGTCCAGAGCGCCGTAGTAGTCGGCGTTCTCCTTGTCCATCTTGTTCACCACCACCAGGCGCGGCTTGTTGGTGGCGTTCAGCTGGGTCCAAGCGACCTCGGTGCCGACCGCCAGCTGCGGGTTGGCGCTGACCACCACCAGCGCCCCTTCGGCGGCGCGCAGGCCGCTGTTGACCTGGCCCACGAAGTCGAGGAAGCCGGGAGCGTCCAGCAGGTTGACCTTGAAACCGTTGTGCTCGACGTGGCCGAGGCCGAGGTTGATCGAGATATGGCGTTTCTGCTCCTCGGGCTCGAAGTCGAGAGTGGCGCTGCCCTGCTCGGTGGCTCCCATCCGGGGGATGCTGCCGGAAGCGAAGAGCATCGCTTCGGCCAGGGTGGTCTTGCCGTCGTGGGAATGGCCGAGGAGGACCACGTTTCGGATCTTGTCCGGCCCGTACTTAGGCACGGACAGATTTTAAGACGGGGGAGGAACCTAGCGGTTCCTCCCCCGGACCCTACCTCCCATGGAGGACTTACCTCGACTGCGCGCGATTGGATTTCGGGACTCATACGGCCGCCGGAGCCGGCCCTTACGGCGCCGTTGGTTTCATTCGACGTCGGTTCACTTTTGGGCGGGGCGGGTACGATGTACGACTAGATGGCAACCTCTAAGCGAACCGCCTCCGTCGAGGAGGTGCTGGCCGCGATCGAGACCGCTCGCGACAAGGTAATGGCGGACGAGGTCAAGTCGCTGACCAAGCTCGGCATCCCCAAGGCGATGGCGTACCAGATGATCGCGAGCCGCTTCCACCAGAAGGTGGGCAGCCCGGAGGAGGCCGAACCCGATCCCTTCGAGGCCGGCGCCGGCAACTCGAACTGGGAAGACATCGGGTAAGCCCCCACGAGACAAGACGATCTCGCGGGGACCCCCTGAACCCCTCCCCGTGAGCTCGCGAGCCCGGCGATTCGCCAGGCTGCTGGGCATCCTCTCGATCGTCATCCGCGACCCCGGTCTCACGCCCTCCGAGCTGGCCAGCCAGGCACGCATCTCCGAGCGCACGCTGTTCCGCGACCTGACGCAGCTTCGCCGCCTCGGCTACCCGGTCAGCTACAGCGACGGCTACCAGCTCCAGGAGTCACTGGGTTTCGATGGCGGCGAGGCGCCGCACACCCTGGCCACCGTGTACCGTCAGCAGCTGACCATGCTGCGAGGCGAGGTGCCGGCCGAGCTGGCGGCGCGGGTCGAGGCCGACATGGAGACGCTGGCACCGGCCGCGCTGGCCTCCCTGCTGGCCACAGTGCTGCAGCGGCGGTTGGATAATCCAAATCGATGAAACCGCTCCTGCTCGTCTCCGCCGGCGACGACGACGCCGACTTCCTCTACGCCACGCGCTTTCCGGTGGAGCAGTCCTTCTACTTCCGCTTCGAGGATGGGGACGATCTCCTGATGGTGCCGACGCTGGAGCTGGAGCGGGCGAAGCAGACCACCATCGCCAAGCACGTCATCGACCGGATCGAGGCCGGCTGGGAAGAGTCGCGCGACACCCTCGCCGAGTGGGCGAAGGCGGCGGCCGGCGTCCTCAGCCAGCGCAAGGTGGACCACATCCGGATCTCACCCAAGCTGCCCGTCGTGTACTACGAGGCCCTCAAGGCGGCGGGGGTGCACCTGGAGATCGACAAGGAGCTCTTCCAGGCCGAACGCCGGCACAAGTCCCGCGAGGAAGCTTCCTTCATCCACGCAGCGCAGCGCGCCGCCGAGGCGGCCTGTGCCGAAGTCATCGCGCACCTGGCAGTGGCCGAGGTCGTCGACGGCCTGCTCTGGCTGGATGGCCGCCCGCTCACGTCCGAGCGCCTGATGGCGAAAGCTCAAGGCGCGCTGAACGAGATCGGCTACACCACGCCCGAGATGATCGTCGCCGGCTCGCCCGGCTGCGCCGTGCCCCACTTCCGGGGCGCCGGCCAGATCCGCGCCCATGCCCCGGTCATCATCGACATTTTCCCGAGGGGCACCAACTCGCACTACCACGGCGACCTGACCCGGACCGTGGTGACCGGTGAGATCCCGCCCGGGATCCAGCGCATGCACGATACCTGCGTCCAGGCGCTCGACGCCGGGATCGCTCTGATCCGGGCTGGAGCGAACGGGCGCGACGTGCACCGGGCGGCCTGCCAGGTCCTGGTCGACGCCGGCTACGGCACCACCACCAAGGGATACGAGGGCAACCAGTCCGGCCCGGTCATGAACCACTCGCTCGGGCACGGCGTCGGCCTCGACGTGCACGAGGCTCCGTCGATGCGCGACCTCGACTACCCCCTGGAGGCGAACGACGTGGTCACGGTCGAGCCCGGCCTGTACAAGATCGGGCTGGGAGGCGTCCGGGTGGAGGACACCGGCCTGGTCACCTCGGAGGGTTTCAGGAACTTCACCAGCCTGCCTAGGAGCCTGGACCCCCGCGCCTACTTGTAAAGCCCGATTTTACAGTGTACCCTCCCCACCAGCATGGCAGCGGACACCCTGGGGGACCGGATCCGCAAGCTGCGGATGGAGCGCGGGATGAGCCTGGCCAAGGTGGCCGGGGGTGACTTCAGCCGTGCCTTCCTGAACCAGGTGGAGCTGGGCAAGAGCCAGCCGTCGATGCGAGTTCTGCGGGTGATCGCGAGCCGCCTCGACGCTCCCGTCGAGTACCTGCTGGACGGTGAGCAGCGCTTCCTGGACCGCGAGGTGGCGCTCGAGAAGGGCCGCCTGGCCGTGGCCAGGGGGAACCCGCGCAAGGCCCTTGCCGACCTGGAACCGGTGCTGGACAGCCAGGATTGGCCGGCCGGCTCGGACGCCCGCCTGACCGCAGCCCAGGCGCTGCTGGCCCTGGGCCGAGGGCCTGAGGCGCATCGCGTGCTCGAGCAGGAGGAGCCGGAGATCAGGCGGCGCGGCGACACGGTTCGCCTGCGCCGGCTGCGGGCGATCCGGGCCGGCCAGCGCTACTCTGTCAGCGCCCCCTACCACGTCCGTCTCGCGGAGGCGGCCATGCGCGACGGCCGGGTGCTGGACGGGCTCGAACACTACCGTGCCGCCCGAGTGATGTTCGAGGCGGCCCGATCCCCTTCTTAGTACCCTGTAGTTCTAGTGTCCCGCTCCAGAAACAGTAGTTGAGCAAGAGCAAGGCCAAGCGGAAGCAGCTCGCCGGCCACAACCGGACCCAGCCAGGCCGGACCCCGCCCCGGCGCCGCCCCAGCCCCGGCAGCGACCTGCCCGTGCTGCCGATCGCGGTCGGCCTCGTGATCCTGGCCGTACTGATCGGCCTCCTCGTGTACGCCAAGATCAACACCGGCACCGTGACCGACCCCACCGCCACGATCGACGGCATCCGTTGCGACGTGGGCGAGATGACCGCCAACCACTACCATGCCCACCTCGCGATATACAACGCGGGGCAGCCGGTGGCGATCCCGACGGACGTCGGCCGGCCGGCCACCTGCTTCTACTGGCTGCACACGCACGCCATCACGGGCGACGACGGCGTCATCCACATCGAGGCGCCCGCCGGCAAGACCTTCACCCTGGGCAACTTTTTCGATGTCTGGCGGCAGCCGCTGTCCTCGACCAACGTGGCCGGCCTGCAGGTCGCCAAGGGGCAGAAGCTGGTGGTGTTTGTTGACGGCCAGCCGTACACGGGCGACCCCCGGGCCATCCAGCTCAAAGCCCACGAGCTGATCGTGCTCGAGATCACACCGCCCCAGCTGCCGCCACCCGCCTTCACGTTCCCGACCAACGAGTAGCCGCGGGGCCCGGCGGCAGCCGGCCGGCGCCCTGCTAGCAGGCCGTTGAGAAAGGTATCGACGGTGCTTCGGCGCCCATGCGGCCCAGCTCCGTCGTTGCCTCCTGCGATCCTCGCGACGCGTATCTCCAATACGCCTTGCTCCGGTTCCTGGAGGCGCCTAGGAGCTGGGCCACCTGGCCACCGAATCCCTCGCCGACCTTTTTCAACACCCTGCTAAACTAGCGGCCGTCCTTTCTGGTCCCGCCCGGACGTCCCTCCGTGCCCGCGGGGCCCGAACCCATAGAGAGGAGAAGAACACTTGCTAAGGGACTACGAGATCCTTTATATCGTCCGGCCTGACCTCGACGAGGACCAGCTCGGCAAGGCCGTGAAGAGCGTCGACACGCTCATCGTCAACCTGGGGGGCAGCTCCGAGAAGACCGACGTCTGGGGCCGCCGCCGCCTTGCCTACGAGGTCGATCACCTCCGCGAGGGCCAGTACGTCCTCACCGACTTCCGGATCGAGCCCGCCCGCGTGCCCGAGATGGAGGCCACCCTGAAGATCTCCGACACGGTGTTCCGGCACCTGATCGTCCGGAAGCCGGAGAAGGCCGCCGCCGCACCGGCGCAGACGACCACCCAGGAGGCTGCCGCCGCCCCGGCGGAGCCGGAGACCCAGGCAGAGCCGGTGGCCGCGACCGCGTCGCCGGCCAAGGAGGACGAGGATGAGCAGCCTTAACAAAGTGATGCTGATCGGGCGCCTGACCCGCGACCCCGAGATGCGGTACACGCCGTCGGGGCAGCCGGTGACCTCGTTCAGCATCGCCACCAACCGGTACGCGTCGGGCGCCGACGGCGACCGCCGCGAGTTCACCGACTACCACAACATCGTGGCCTGGAACATCGGCAAGCGGGCGCTCGCCGAACACGTGGCCAACTACACCAAGAAAGGCGCCCTGGTCTACGTCGAGGGCCGCCTCCAGACGCGTTCCTGGGAGGGCCAGGACGGCCAGAAGCGGAAGGCCACCGAGGTTGTCGCCAACGACGTGCAGTTCCTGGAGTCCCGGAGTGCCAGCGCCGAAGGCCACCCCGCGCCAACCCCGGGCGGCGCCGAGGAGCTGCCGGCTCCCGAAGAGCCCGGCGTCCGCGACGTCGACCCCGACGACATCCCGTTTTAAGCCCATGAGATCTTCGATTACACCGGGACCTCTAGAGAGGAGACAGCGATGGCAGTTCGAATGAGAGAGGGGGGCGGCAGCACTGGCGGCGGCGGCCCCAGAGGCAAGCGGCCGCACCGCAAGGTTTGCAGCTTCTGCGTCGAGAAGATCGACCACATCGACTACAAGGAGATATCCCGGCTCCGCCGGTTCATCTCGGAGCGCGGCAAGATCCTGCCCCGGCGCGTGACCGGGACTTGCGCCAAGCACCAGCGGCCGCTCACCGCAGCGCTCAAGCGCGCGCGCGCGATCGCGCTGCTGCCCTACAGCAGCGACACCCAGCGGTAGCCGTAAGACCAGCCAACCCAGGAGCGGAGCCAATGACCTTTTCGCCTCAGCTGCGGATTCCCGGACCGACACCCCTGCCCGAGCGCGTCGTGCGCGCCCAGGGCCGGCCCATGATCGACCACCGGGGACCCCAGTTCGCCGCCCTCCTCGAGGAGATCACGACGGGCGCCAAGCGCGTCTTCGAGACCGATAACGACCTCCTGGTGCTGACCTCGTCCGGCAGCGGCGGCCTGGAATCGGCGATCGCCAACCTGGTCTCACCAGGCGACAGCGTCGTGGCCGCCCTCTGCGGCAACTTCGGGGAGCGCTTTGCCGGGATGGCGGCCGCCTACGGTGCCGACGTCGTCCGGCTGGAGGCGGAGTGGGGGCAGCCGGTGGACCCCGACGACCTGGCCCGGGTGCTGGAGGCGACCCCGGACGCCAAGGTCGTCCTGCTCACCCACAACGAGACCTCGACGGGCCTCACCAACGACGTGGTGAGACTGGCCCGGGTCGCCCGAGACGCCGACCGGATCGTGGTCGTGGACGGCGTCTCCTCTGTCAGCTCGATCCGGATCGGGGTGGACGAGGCGGGCATCGACGTCGCGGTCAGCGCCAGCCAGAAGGGCTGGATGGCGCCCCCCGGGATCGCGTTCGTCACGGTCAGCCGCCGCGCCTGGGAGCTGCAGGCCCGGTCCACCGGCCCCAAGTTCTACTGGGACTGGCAGCCGGCCAAGGAGTTCGCGGAGAAGGGCGCCACGCCCTTCACGCCGGCGATCAGCGTGCTCTACGCGGTACAGGAAGGCATCCTGATGCTCCAGGAGGAAGGGCTGGAGCGCGTGTACCAGCGCCATCGGCGCCTGGCCGACGCCACCGAAGCCGGCCTCGAGGCGCTTGGCTTCAGCCTCTACGCCGCGCCGGGCTTCCGCTCCGCCACCGTCACGAGCGCGCTGCCGCCGGACGGCCTCGACGTCTCCGCCTTCCGCAAGCTGCTGGAGCGCAAATACGGGGTCGTGATCGCGGGCGGCCAGGGCAAGATGACCGGGAAGATGATCCGGGTCGGCCACCTGGGCGCCGTCTCGGAGGGTGACATCGTGCAGGTGCTCTGGGCCCTGGAGCAGGCGCTCGAGGAGCTCGACATCGCGCCGGCCGAGGGCCGGGCCCTCGCGGCTGCCACGTCGGCGCTGGCCCGGGAGACGGCAACAGCCACGGCGTGAGGCGCTCGGCCGCTTGACGCGTCCCCGCATCCTGGTCGCCGACCCTCTTGCCGAGGACGGTCTGGCACGCCTACGCCAGGTCGCCGAGGTCGAGGTCAGGACCAAGCAGCCGGAGGCCGACCTGGTCGCAGCCATCCCCGATTTCGACGCGCTGGTTGTGCGCAGCGAGACCCAGGTCACGGCCGCCGTGATCGACGCCGGCCGCCGGCTGCGGGTCGTCGGCCGGGCCGGGGTCGGGGTGGACAACATCGACGTCCAGGCGGCCACCCGCCGGGGCATCCTGGTCGTCAACGCCCCGCGAGGCAACATCATCGCGGCGGCCGAGCACTCGATCGGCCTACTGTTCGCCGTTGCCCGCAACATCCCGCAGGCGGACGCCTCCGTCCACCGCGGCGAGTGGCAGCGCTCCAGGTACGTGGGGGTCGAGATTCGCGGCAAGACCCTCGGCATCGTGGGTCTCGGCAACATCGGTTCGGAGGTCGCCAAGCGCGCCCAGGGGCTGGAGATGGACGTCATCGCCTTCGACCCCGCCGTCCCACCCGAGCGGGCGGAGCAGTTCAACGTCGAGCTGGTCAGCCTGGACGACCTGCTCCGGCGGGCCGACTTCATCTCGGTGCACGCGCCCCTGGTCGAGGCCACGCGCAACCTGATCGGGGGCGCCCAGCTGAAGCTGGCCAAGCCCACAGCCCGCCTGGTCAACGCCGCCCGCGGCGGCATCGTGGACGAGGCTGCGCTCCACGCCGCCCTCAGGGATGGGGGCCTGGCCGCGGCCGCCTCGGACGTCTTCGCGGAGGAGCCGCTCGGCCAGAGCCCGCTCCTCGAGCTGCCCAACTTCATCGCCACGCCCCACATCGCCGCCTCCACGGTCGAGTCGCAGACATCGGTCGCCTTCGATGTGGCAGAGGAGGTGATCGCGGTCCTGAACGGGGAGCTGCCCCGTTACGCCGTGAACGCGCCCGCCCTGCCCCCCGAGGAGATGGCCTTCCTACGGCCGTTCGCGGAGCTGACCGAGCGCCTGGCCTCGCTGCACCTTCAGCTGCGCGGCGGCCGGGTCTCAGGCCTCGAGCTCGAGTATGCGGGCGAGGTGGCCGAGCACGACGGCAACCTCCTGACCGCGGCCGCCATCCGGGGCCTGCTGGCACCGTTCACGGAGGACCGAATCAACTCCGTCAACGCCCGCCTGGTGGCGGCCGGGCGGGGCCTCCGCCTGGTGGAGCGGCGGACGCCTCAGTCCGCTGGCTATCCCAGCGTCGTGACGCTCCGGATTGACGGCTGGGAGCTGGCCGGCACTGTCTTGCTGGGGGAGCCGCGCGTGACGCAGATCGGCGGCTTTCGGGTGGACCTGGTCCCGGACGGCCGCTTCTTGGTCAGCCGGCACTCCGACCGGCCGGGCGTGGTTGGGCGCTTCGGCACCATCCTGGGCGAGAACGACATCAACATCGCCTCCATGCAGGTGGGCCGCGACGCGCCCCGCGGCGAGGCGATGATGATCCTGGCGGTGGATGACGCGGTGGGGCAGCCGGTGCTGGACCAGCTGCGCCAGGTCCCGGGGATGTCCGACCTCCGCTACGTGGAGCTCAAGTCCGATGGCTGACGTGCGCGGCTTTCGCGCCTTGCGATATGCCGCGCCCGACCTGGCCGAGCTTGTGGCCCCCCCGTACGACATCCTGACGACCGAGCAGGTGGCCGAGTGGGGCCGGCACTCTCCGCACAACGTGGTGCGCCTGACCAGGCCGGGTGACGACTACCAGGGCGCGGCACGCCTTCTCGAGGAGTGGCTGGCCGCGGGGGTACTGGTGGAGGAGCCCGAGCCGGCCATGTATCTCCACGAGACCGATTTCGACGGCCGGCGCCGACGGGACGTGGTCGCCGCGCTCAGACTGCAGCCCTACGAGGACCGGGTCGTGCTGCCCCACGAGCGCACACACCGCGGGCCCAAAGAGGACCGGCTGGCCCTGCTGCGGTCTACTCGCACCAGCCTGGAGCCACTCTGGTTCCTCTACGAGGGCGTGAAGCTGGACGAACCGCCGGTCGCGCAGGCGCTTGAGTTCGACTACCAGGGCGAGCGCCACACGCTGCGCCGCGTGACCGACCCGGCCTGGCAGCGCCAGGTGAGCGACGCCTTCAAAGACCAGCCGGTGCTGATTGCCGACGGCCACCACCGCTACGAGACCACCCTCGCCTACTCGCAGGGAGCGGGCGGAGGCCCTGACGCCGCCGCCCGCTTCACCCTGGCGCTCCTGACGGACCTAGCCGACCCCGGCCTGGTCGTGCTGCCCACCCACCGCCTGCTCAAGGCGGGTGTGGCGGTGGTCGGAGGCGATGACAAGGGCTCCCTGGCCGAGACGCTGGACGCCATCCGGGGCCGGGTCGCGGCCGGAGCCTACCGGGACGGCCGCTACCAGGCGCTGCCCCTGGAGGGCGAGGTGGCGGTCGCCGAGCTGCACCGCCAGGTCATCGACAACATCCTCGGGAAGCGCAACCCCGAAGACTTCCTGGAGTACACGCGCGACGCCGAGGAGGCGGTGCGCTGGGTGGACCAAGGCCGCGGCGTAGCCGCTTTCTTTCTCGACAAGCCGGACCTGGGCGCCGTTTTGAAGGTCGCCAGGGAGGGTAAAACCATGCCACAGAAGACCACGTACTTCTTCCCCAAGGCGCCCTCGGGGATGCTGTTCCACCGGCTTGACGCCGGCCGGAACTTATAGTTCACAAAGAGCCATGCCGACGTACGGATACAAGTGTCAACAGTGCGGCCACGAGCTGGAAGTCTTCCAGAGCATGTCGGACGCACCACTGCGCACCTGCCCCGACTGCGTGGGCCCGCTGCGGAAGATGATGTACCCCGTCGGCGTGTCGTTCAAGGGCAGCGGCTTTTACAGCACCGACTACAAGAAGTCGTCCAGCAACGGATCCGGCGAGTCGAAGTCCTCCTCTGAGGGATCGGACAAGAGTTCGTCGGACAAGAGTTCGTCCGACCAGAGCTCGTCGGAGAAGGGCTCGTCCGAGAAGGGCTCGTCCGAGAAGGGCTCGTCCGAGAAGGGCTCGTCCGAGAAAGGCTTGTCCGACAAGGGCTCGTCCGACCAGAAGTCAACCAAGTCCGAAACCTCCAAGGAGTAGCCAGATGTCGGAGACCGTCACGGCCGTCAGCGACAGCGATTTCGAGAGCCAGGTGCTGCAGGCCGACACTCCCGTCCTGGTCGACTTCTGGGCGTCGTGGTGCGCGCCCTGCCGGATGATCGCGCCCGTGGTCGAGGAGATCGCCACCGAGATGGGAGGCAAGGTCCGGTTCCTGAAGATGGACATCGACGCCAACCCCGGCGTTCCCCAGAGGTTCGGGATCATGAGCATCCCGACGCTGATCATCTTCAAGGATGGCCAGGCCGCCGACCGCACGATCGGTTACCGGTCGAACCTGAAAGGCGACCTAACGAAGAAGCTGGAGTCGCTTCTCTAGCAGTCCGCTCGGACGTCTGAGGTCCGGCCGCCTAGCCTTGCGCGCTCCAGATCACCGCCGCCCGCAGCGCGACGCTGCCGACCAGGACGGCGACCGCCCCGACGGTGGTGGAAGCTGTGAGCGCGTGGGCCGCGCCCGCCGAACCGCCGCCGGGCGCCACCCGAACGTCGCGGCCGACCATTCCAGCCAGAGGCGGCAGCACGCCCAGGATGGCAAGGAGCCAGAGCAGGGAGTAGAACGAGCCGAACGCCAGGCCGAGTGTGCCGGCCAGCGCCAACGTCACCCAGAAGACCAGGATGAAGGCCAGCTCGAGAGCGGCGAAGTAGCCGTCCGCCCGCGACAGGCGCAAACCGGCCTCGGCGGCGGCGGGTCGCCAGCGAGTGGCCAGCCCGAGTAGCGCGGCGGCTCCCGTCAGGCCGGAGGCCAGGAAGAGGCCGCCGATCGCGAAGCTGTCGCTCCAGACCGGCTGGTTGGAGACGCTGAGCAGGACGCCCGTGTAAGACACGAAGAAAAGGGCGACGACCGAACCCACGACGTCGAACGCCTTGCCCAGGACGGTCGAGTGGGCGGCGATCAGCATCCGCGTCAGCGGGTTCCGGAATCGTCCGTCGGAGGCCAGCACGTGCAGGAATGCGAGCAGCGAAAAGATCGCGAAGATGGCCAGCACCCACACCCCGAGCGACATCGGCGACCAGTACCGGAAGTTGAGGCCAGGGCCCGCGGCGCCGGTGTCGAACACCATGTGCCAGAAGCGCAGCGGTTGGCCCAGGTCGGCCGTAAGCACGATCGGGCAGGCCACGAGAAGGGGAAAGGACAGGTAGAAGCCCAGGCGGGAGGCCTCTTCGTCACGCGCGTACCCGGTGAATCGGAAGAGCGTGGCCAGGACGAAGCAGCCGCCCGCGAGCCCGGCCAGGACGAAGTAGACGAGGATGTACCAGCGCCACTCGGGGGGGGCGGTGAAGTGCTCAGCCAGGATCACGAGCGTTCCGCCTCGTCTGCGGCGACCGGGCCGGCCTCACCCCGGCGGCGCAAGGCCACCAGGCCGCCGACCAACGCCAGTACTCCCGCCACCAGCGCGCCGAGATAGCCGGGCAGGTTGTTCCGGCTGGGCAGCTTGGCGTTGTCGGCGTTGGGCAGGCCGTAGACCTCGGGCTTGTCCATCAGCAAGAAGAACGAGTTCAGCCCGCCGTAGACCTTGTCGTCGCGACCATAGAGCTGCGCGCTCGCCACCCCGGCGCTGTGCAGAGTGGTGAGCCGCTTGTCGGCCGCCGCCTGCAGGTCGACCAGGTTGCCGAACTGGATCGACTGGGTGGGACAAACCTTGGCGCAGGCCGGCGTCATGTCGTTCTGGAGGCGGTCGTAACACAGCGTGCACTTGTGCACGGTCCCCGTCTGGGAGTTGAAGCCGATCACGGCATATGGGCACGCGGAGATGCAGTTCCGGCATCCGTTGCAGACGGCCTGCTGGATGAAGACTGTGTCGAACTCGGTCCGCACGATGGCGTCCGTCGGGCAGACCTCCATGCAGGAGGCATGCTGGCAGTGCTTGCAGACGTCCGACATCATCAGCCAGGCCTGGCCATTGCCGACCGCGGTCGCGGCGTCCGGAACGTGCTCGATGAACTTGACGTGCCGCCAGTTCTCCGCGTCGAGTTGGCCGGTGTTGTCGAAGCTGTCCGCCAGGAACTTGGGCGGGTTGCCCTGCAGGCCGTTCCACTCCTTGCAGGCGACCTCGCAGGCCTTGCAGCCGATGCAGACGCTGGTGTCGGTGAAGAAGCCCTTGGCTGATGCCATGTCAGAACCCCATCAGGTTGGGCACGACCTTGCGGAGGCCGAGCTCTTTGGCGTGCAGGTCGAGCGGCAGGGCCGCCAGCTCGTCGACCGCCGGCACGGCGAGGAGCTGCTTGCGCAGATCGACCGAGATCAGGTACCGGCTGCAGGACTGGCAGCCCTCGACGGTCAGGTGGGGCAGTACCTCTGACTCCGCGTACGTGATCAGCTGCGGGGCGGAGTCCTCGCCGCACCCGGCGCAGACCAGGCGGGGATACTGCCAGCTGCGCTGGCAGCGGGAGCAGACCAGGTAGCGGGGCCCGGTGACCAGGGGCTCGCCGGAGAGCGCGTTGTAGGCGAGCTGAGGCAGGCCGCCGCACGACGGGCAGTGGCGCTTGTCGCGGGGGCCGGCGCAGTCGAGTCCGAGCTGTTCGCCACCCGCCTCCAGCACCGGTTGGGTGGAAGCCCGAGCCAGGTAACGGTCGACCAGCGACTGCTCCTCCGAGCGCAGCCAGCGCCCCACCAGGTCCTCAAGGTCCGCGCTGTGGAAGCGGCCGACGACCGCGGTCGAGAGCTTCTCGGGACCGGCGGCGATGGTGGCGTCGACGACCTTGGGCAGCACTCGCCCCGTGACGAACCCGATCATGGCTTCTGGGCTGGGTGGGTTGGCACGGGCGGCCGTGAAGGCGTCCTGCTGCACGTCCAGCAGGGCGCTGTACAGCCTCAGCACCTGGCCCGCGAAACCGTATTGCTCGCGCAGCTCGGCGGTTCGCCGGCGGCGGTCGGTCCAGGGCTCTTGCAGAGTGGCGAGCTGGTCCACTTACATACGGTCCAGGTTTACGAGGAAGGACTTGAACTCCGGGGTCCTCGAGTTGGCGTCACCCACGAAGGGCGTCAGCGCATTCGCCAGCCAGTGGTCGCCCTTGTTGATGCCGACAAAGCCCCAGTGGATCGGGATGCCGACTTGATAGACCTTCTTGCCACCGACCGTGACCGGCCCCAGGCGCTTGGTGACCAGGGCGAGCACTTCGATCTTGCCTCGCGCTGAGCGGACTCGCACCCGGTCGCCGCTCTTGATGCCCAGCTTCTGGCCCAGCTCGTATGGGATCTCCACGAAAGCCTCGGGCTGGAGCCCGACCAGCAGCGGGACGTGCTGGGTGACGTAGTGCTCGTGTTCTGTCAGCCGGTAGCTGGTTGCGACGTACGGGTAGTCCTTGACCGTCCCGAAACGGCTCGGCCGGCCGGCCGCCTGGTCGTAGAGGAAGGCCACCGGCGAGCTGGACGGATCGGCGTGGAGCGGGTTCACGATCGGCGACTCGACCGGCTCGTAGTGCTCCGGGAAGGGCCCGTCCAGCATCGAGTTGGCGAAGAGCCGGCCCGTCCCCTCGCCGTTCATGATGAACGGAAGCCAAGCGGCCGGGTCCTTGGGGTTCATCGTCGGCGGGTAGTCAGGCACGTCGCCGGTCCACTTGGCGCCGTCCCACTGGATCCCGGGCCGGCTGGGGTCCCAGGGTTTGCCGTCCAGGTCAGCCGAGGCCCGGTTGTAGAGGATGCGCCGGTTGAGCGGCCACGACCAGGCCCAGTTGGGGAAGAAGCCCAGCCCGGTGGGGTCGTTCTTCTGGACGTCCTGGACGCCGTCCCGGCGCTTGGCGAGGTTGCCGGCGTCCGTGTAGCTCCCGGTGTAGATCCAGTTGCCGGCCATGGTGGTGCCGTCGTCCTTGAGGTTGGCGAAGGTCGTCATCTGGGAGCCCGTTTTCAGGTCCTTGCCGTTGATCTCCTTGGCGATCTCGTCCAGCTCCGGCTTCGTCGGGTCCTTGTAGTTCAGCGTCATCGCGTTGATCGGGTCTGGGAACTTGCCGCCCTTGGCCTGGTAGAGCTTTTTCACGCGGTCGAAGAGTTCGGCCAGGATCCAGTGGTCGTGGCGGGCGTTGCCCTGGGGCTTGAGAACCTGGTCCTTCCACTGGCTCCACCGGCCGCTGTTCACGAAGGAGCCGTCCTTCTCGATCCAGTGCGTTGCCGGCAGCATGAACACTTCGGTCTGGATCGACTTGGGGTCCATGCCGGGCGCGCGCCAGAACTCGGAGCTGGTCGTGGGCAGCGGGTCCATCACCACCAGCCACTTGAGGTTGGACAGGGCCTTGAGGACTTGGTTGGAGTCGGGCCCGATGCTGGTGGCCGTCATTCCCGACAGCAGGACGCCCTCCATCTTGCCCTTCAGGGCCTGGTCGAAGATCGTGATCCAGGACGCGTTGCTGGCCGGCTTGGGGATGAAGTCGAAGGCGAACTCGTTGTCTTTGGTGGCCGCGTCGCCGTACCAGGCCTTGAGCAGGCTGACCGTGAACTTCTTGTAGTTGAGGCCGAAGAAGTTCCAGGAGTTGGGGTGCGACTTGACCGGCGCCGACGCGGTGACGAAAGCGTCCAGGGTCTTCTGCCCCGGAGCCGGGATCTTCATGTAGCCGGGCAGGATCTCCCACGAGATCGCGTGGTCAGTGTTGCCCTGGATGTTGGCGTGCCCGCGCTCAGCGTTCATGCCGCCGCCCGGCATGCCCATGTTGCCGAGGAGCAGCTGCAGTAAGGCTGCGCTGCGGATCAGTTGGCCGCCCGTGGTGTGGTGGGTCAGGCCCACCGCATAGACGATCGACATGACCTTGTCCGGTTTGCCCATCTCGCCCACCATCTGGGCGACTTTCAGGAAGTCGGCCTTGGGTATGCCGCTGATGTTCTCGACCACGTCCGGGGTGTAGCGGGAGTAGTGCGTCTTCATCAGCTGGAAGACGCTGCGCGGATGCTGAAGGGTGTAATCGGTGTTGGCGAAGCCGGCGCTCGAGGTCGCGGGGCCCTGGGCCTGGGAGGCGTTGGGCTCGCCTGGCGTGGCCGGAGGAGCGGTGTTCTCGTACGCCCAGGTGGTGATGTTGTAGGAGCGGGCGTCCTTGTTGTAGCCGGAGAAGAGGCCGTCCGTGAAGGCGAAGCCGTCCTTCACCAGGAAGGCGGCGTTGGTGTAGTGGGTGACGTAGTCCTTCAGGTACAGGTTGTTGGAGAGCACGTAGTTGATGAGGCCGCCGAAGTAGGCGACGTCGGTGCCCGTCCGAATCCGAAGGTACTGGTCAGCGACCGCCGAGGTGCGCGTGAAGCGGGGGTCGGTGTGGACGATCTTGGCGCCCCGGTCCAGCTTGGCCCGGAGGAACCACTGGAAGCCGACCGGGTGCGCCTCCGCCGGGTTGGCGCCGTTGATCAGGATGAGGTCGGCATTCTTCAGGTCGCGCCAGTGGTTCGTCATGGCGCCCCGTCCGAAGCTTGCGGCCAAACTGACCACAGTCGGGCCGTGTCAAACGCGCGCCTGTTGCTCCAGGTGCACCAGTCCCAGGCTGCGCATCACCTTGGTGGTGAAGTAACCCTCCTCACTGCTGAAGGCGGCGCCGCCGGCGAAGGCGATGCCTTCGGTGCGGTTGACCGTGTTGCCGTTGGCGTCCTGCTGCACGAAAGTGCGGTCGCGGGAGTCCTTGATGTTCTGGGCGATTTTGTCGAGCGCCTCGTTCCAGGTGATGGTCTTCCACTCTGTCGCGCCCGGGGCCCGGTGCTGCACGCTGTCGACCCGGCGGGCGGAGGTGGCGAGCTGCATCGCGCTGGCGCCCTTGGGGCAGAGCCGGCCCTCGTTGACCGGGCTGTCGGGATCGCCCTCGATCTGCAGCAGCTTGCCCTTGGTGTCGGTGTAGGTGAGGATCGAGCAGCCGACGGCACAGTACGGGCAGATTGAGTGGGCCTGGGTGGCGCCCGCGATCCTGAGGCCCAGCTTGACCTGGGTGGCCTCGGCGAGGTCGAAGCCGAGGGCGGAGAGGCCGGTCCCGCCGGCCGTCGCGGCGCCGATCTTCAGGAAGTCGCGACGGCTGACCTGGGGCAAGTGGACCTCGCGCAAACGCGGCCGACGGCGTCTGAAGAGTAGGGCCGGGCGCGGACTTCGTCAATTGGCTATCGTCGTGCGCGATGAACAAGTTCTTTGAGGACCTCGGCGAGCGCCTCGTGGCGGCGGCCGCCCGCCGCGGGGCCCGGATCGAGGCACCCGTCCTGGATTCGGCGGTCGCGCTCGAGCTGCTGGAGCTGGCCAGGGTCGCCGCCCACACGCAGGAGCGTCGGTTCGCGCCCCTGGCCTCCTTCATGGCCGGCGCCGCGGTGGAGCAGATGCGGGCGGCGGGGGCGGCGGCGGATCCGGCCACGATCGCCGCGGTCATCGAGGAGGTCCGCAAAGAGCTCGAGCGTGAGCCGCCCGTCTAGGGGGTCGGGGCCCCTAGAGTCTTGGAAGGAGTGGGGATGTACGGGGGCTGGTGCCTCCCGCGGTCTTCAAAACCGTTTGTGGGGTCCTGATGAGGGGTCCCAGGTGGGTTCGATTCCCATCCATCCCCGCCAGACCCTTTTTGAAGAGCCACTGCGAAGCTAATTTGAACTTGAGAACCGGTCCCGAGGGCCGGTTTCGCTCGTTTCTGGGGACCTGTAAAAGAGGCGCCAGGAAGCATTCAAGGAGGCGGCAAGGTGGTGGAAAAAACCGTGAAACCGTTGGGGTTTTCGAAAACCGTTGGGGGTGGCTCCGGGCGCGGCGGGGCCCGCGGGAGTGCCCTGGTAGGCCTGGGCGGACGCCCAGCCAGACAGCTGCCGGCAACGCCAGAACGGACGGGAAGCGGGGCTCCGCCGCGGGCTGGGGCCGGGCAGCCCGCCCCAGTCGAAGGGTTCGAGGGCGACCCGAGAATTGACGCGCTGCTCCGTGAGTGGCTGCTCGAGCTGAAGGTCATGGGTCGCAGCTCGCGCACGATCGAGTGGTACCGCCAGAAGATGGGCTGGTATCTGCGGACCGGACAGGCGCAGACGCTGTCGGAGTTGACGCCCTTTGAGCTAAAGCGCTACCTCGGCGAGCTCCGGGACAGGGGCCTTGCCGACAACACAATCCACGGCTTCTTCGAGGTCCTGAAGGCGTTTGCGAACTGGGCTGCCCGCGAAGGCTACCCGGTCGACCCGGCCGTGCTCCGAGTGCGCGGCCCCCAGGTCGCCCAGAAGGAGGTCGAGACTTATAGCGCCGATCAGATCGCGGCGATCCTGGGCGCCGCGGCGCCGGGCTGGCCCGAGATGGCGGTCCAGATTCTGCTCGGGACAGGAATGAGGCTCTCGGAGCTGTGCGCCCTCTCGCTCGAGGACTTCGAGGACGACGGTGAGCAAGCCTTCCTGAAGATCAAGCGGGGCAAGGGGGCGAAGTTCCGACGAGTGCCGGTCTCGAGCCGGCTACGACGGGAGCTGGTTCGCTACGTCAACCGCCACCGGTCTGACTCCCCTTCCAGCCAGTTGCTCCTCCTCGGCGACGGTCGTCCGGTTGGTTTTGTGAGCGTTACCGAGTTGTTCCGGCGGATCAGGGCGAAGGTCGGCTTTGGAGTTCGTGCCCACCGTTTCCGGCACACCTTCGCCACCGAGTACCTCCGGTCAGGCGGAGAGATCGAGCGATTGCGGCGGATCCTCGGTCACACGAGCTACGTGATGGTGATGAGGTACGTCCACCTGGACAAAGGTGACCTCGGTCGTGACTTCGATGAGCACAGCCCCTTTTAGCCTCGCATTAAGACAGCGAGAGGGGAAGGTTGCCCTTCCGTCGAGCTGTGCGATGGAGGGTAGGATGAAGTTGGGCGATCATGCGGCAGTAATTCTGGGCTTGATCTCTGTCGCTCTGATCACGCTATTCAGCTGGCTTGCCGCCCTGAGCATTGGCCCCTTCGTGGTGGCCGCCGCCGTTCTCGTCACGGCTTAAGGCCGAGTCGATCGATCCGGTCGGCCGCAACGCTGCCACGATCGGCTGCGGCGCGCCTCCGACCTCCGGGATCACCGAGCCAGCGACAATCACGTCGCCGTCAGGCGTCGCGCCCGTCGTGTCCAATGCGATCGCCGGCAGCTGCCGACCGCGAAACCAGCAGGCCCCGGCGCGACCACGGCCTCCCACTGCAGTTTGCCCGCGGGGGTATACGCAGCAACCTGGATGCCGCTCGGATCGGTGCCGACGACGACCACGTCACCGGCCTCGTCCGCCCATGGGCACGAGCTCGCGCCCGGACAAGGTGGGTACACGGCGACGCCGGTTGCCTCAGCGGTGCTCAACCCTCCCCCGAAGCCCGACACCATGCCCCCACCGAAGGCCGCGTCCGGCGTACCCGTCACAGGATCCACCACCGCGGTCACGAACTCGGTGCCGCCGGACGGGAGCCCCTCGTAACCCACCGCGACGATGTCGTTCGCGATCGCCGAGTAGCGACACGACCCCGTGCCCGGGCACGGCGGGGCCGAGGTCACGGCGTTGGCCTGGGAGCCGACGGAGGCCGGTGTCAAGAGCGCGATGCCCCCGAGCCGAAGCCCGAGGAAAGGTAACTCGGCGGCGAGCTGGCAGCGGCGCTTCGGAGCGGGCCCAACAGAGAAACGACGAGCAACGTGCCGAATGTCAACCTGGCCGCGACAACAAGCCTACGAGGCATGAAGCTGCATGTTTTCGGCGCACTCGATGACCGGTGACCCCTCGCCCTGCGACGATCGTCGCTTACCTGGTCCGGTCGCTGATGTTGATGACGCCGCCGACGCTGGCCGTGCGAATCCCATCTCGACTCCCTCCTCGACTCCCTCCCTGATGCCTGTAGCCGGGTCGAGATCCTACCCCGCCGCTAGCTCTACAAGCCCGGGGGAGTGTAGGGGATCACCCTCCAGGGGTCAAGGGCGGGATGGACAGGTGGACAGTCCCATGCAAAAAGAGGTTTGCCGAGCAATCGAAAGCGGAGGACCCGAGGGATTCGAATCCCTGACCTTCTGATGCGTGTTGACTTTCCACCTCTGACAATCAGTTCACCACCGGCAACGCCCGTGCCGTCAAGCCCATGACCCAGCAGGGCTTAGGCGCAGCAAAGCACCTCCACCAGTCTGACGCCAACGCTGACGGCAAACGCTCACCCGCTTTGACACCACTCAATCGAATCGGAATCGAGTTGACGGACCGAGGTTAACGGCACACCTCCTCCAACGCCGGAAGTCATCGAAGCATCTGGTATCACTCCCCGCCATCCGTCTTCCTTCTCTCGCAACGCGGGGCACGAGTGCTCGCTGCCTCTCGTTCTGAGGATCCGACATCACTGGTGCGGCAGGCGCGGTGGGCTGAGCTGCACTGCCTCAACGTGACCCACGACTTGGAAGCCAATGGCTTCGTTGTGGACCTGTCTGTGGCAAGCTCCGACTCCCTGACCAGGGCTCTACCACTGGGTAGGAGAAGCAGCCATGAGGATCACCGTCCGTCGGGAACCCAGGCTGGTGGCACCGTCGACCGGGAGGCGCAGAAGGCGCCTGAGGGGGGCCAGACTCTAACCGCTCAATGACCAGCGGATCAGGGACGAGGAGGCGTCCTCAGTGGCATCCCCGAAAGCCGTATGTGGTCGCAGGACATTTTGTTCGGAACGCTTTCGCTAACCGAGGATTTGTCGCCAACCGATCAAAGTTCGGGATTGCGACTCGCGGAGGTATGGCTAGGATTGGGCTGCAGCTTCGACCTTAACTGATGTGGTTGGGCTGGAAGGACGCTCGGTCAATCATGGCTCCATGGCGGTTTGCGCAGCACCGGGCCTGCCTATTGGGAGGATTTTCCTCCCCATTCGTCCACGGTATCGTTCCCCGGCTTCGAGCGACGCTCGTATGTCGGGATCGGCTGCCAGCTCGCTTGCCAGTCGCTCGACCAGAGGAAAGACAAGGTCTTGTATCGACGATTCCTGGAAGCGCACCGCGGTATCGATGACGTCCATCAATTCTCGCGGCACACGCACCGAGAGTTGAAGGCGTTCTCCTGGATTAGCCATTGCCCCTTGTCCCCTTGCCGTGTAACATGTTACAAGTTACAACCCCGCCAGGAGGCCAGATCATGCATGACGTCCTAGAAGTTCGGCCCGAAGGGGATCGCTGGGTGGTCGTTGGAGGGGGCGGTGAGGTCGTTGCGTCTCATCGTGGGAAGCAACACGCTATTGAAGCCGCGAAGGCCTTGGCTGCGCGGAGCCATGGCGACGTGAGATGGCTTGACGGCCGTGGCCTCCCTCAAGGCACTGCGAGCTACCGCCTGTTCACGTGGCTACCTCGCCGCTCTTGGTGGGCTTGGCTATCCGCGACCGTAGAGAGGGCACGCGGATCTGGAAACGGGACGATTGCAGCGAAGGATCGGTAGCAACATTGCCTGTTTGTCAGACGTTGACGTCCACCGCGTCTACGTTGTCCTGAGACCGACGCGGTACCAATTGCGATGCCGGTCACGGTAGTAGTCGGCGGTCAGTTCGGCTCCGAGGGCAAGGGGAAGGTCGTTCACTTCTTGGCCAAACAAGCGGACACGGCCATAACTGTTCGCGTGGGCGGGCCTAATTCGGGTCATACCGTATACACGCCATCGGGAGAACGCCTGGTCCTCCGGCAATTGCCGGCCGCGGCAGTACTGCCCGGCGCATACGCGGTTCTTGGTCCCGGTTCGTATATCGACATCGCCGTTCTACTGCGCGAACTTGAACTGCTGAACATGCCACGAGAACGCCTTCTAATCGACGAGCGTGCCGTCATCATCGAGTCTACTGAGCGGCAATGGGAAAGGAAGAGTGGGTTACGGAGCCGCATCGGATCCACCGAGACCGGCACCGGAGCAGCGGTTACGCGACGAATCGCTCGAGATGGCCGTGCACGACTCGCTCGCGACTCAATGGCACTCAAACGCATGGTTACGAATACGTCGGAGTTTCTCCGCACCAAGTTGACGAAGGGCGATCGAGTAATTATCGAGGGCACCCAAGGATTCGGGTTGTCGCTGGTTCATTCAGCCGACTATCCATTCGTTACGTCAAGAGATACGACGGCGGCTGGATTTGTCGGTGAGGCAGGCCTCAGTCCGCTGGATGTCGACCAAGTAGTGATGGTGCTCCGTGCATTCCCAATTCGCGTCGCCGGCAACTCGGGGCCCCTACCACTTGAGACTGATTGGCCAACGGTCACGTCGGAAGGCAACCACGATCATGACATTCAAGAATTGACGAGCGTGACGAAACAGGTGCGGCGGGTCGCCAACTTTGAGGCGTCGGTCGTTCGCCAGGCAATAATCGTCAACACACCAACGGTAGTCGCGATGAACCACCTGGACTACCTCGATCATGAGTGCTGTGTCACCGGCCGGCTCACCGACATCATTCGCGATTTTGTGGCGAGGGTGGAGCGCTCGATAGACCACGAGATTCAGTTGCTCGGAATAGGACCAACAACAATTGTGGACCGTGACCGATCGCCGCGCATGGCCCTACTGGCGCGAACAAGTGGCTGATCCTACGTTCTCGGGATCAGACCAAGATGCAGAGGATAGGCATCAAAAGTATCGTGAACTCGATCCGCTTCCTTCTATTCAGCCTGCACTCCTCAACTCGGGCGAGTTCTCTGACTATGTAGCTGCCTGCGGGCTCATCTTTCCGTTCAAGTACGAAGCGGACGCGCTGAAGCCCGCCTCATACGAGGTCCCGCTTGGAGGAGACTTCGTCTATTGGGACGACGCGCAGGCCAGTATTGTCGAAGGTGAGCTTCGGGACGGCGATGAGTTTTGGCTACGTCCAAACTCGCTTGTATTCCTGACGCTGAAGCCGATGTTCCGTGTGCCACAGTACATTGCCCTCCGCTTTAACCTTCGGATCTCGCACGTCTACAAAGGGGGCTCCTCGCTGAATTGAGTGGGT
>DHIW01000045.1 GCA_002404015.1 Chloroflexi bacterium UBA4736 | reverse complement strand
TCCACCTTCGGTGGATTCGGGACAAGGGGGAGGGAGTCTCTGAGGGCGGGGAACTGACCCTGGGGGAGGGCACCCTCCCCCAAGGATCAGTGAATGCCTACTGTCCGGCGGCCATCCAGTTGATGTGCCAGTTGTAGGTGTTGGCCTGGGTCGGCGAGATCGGGGTTCCGTCGATGAGCCTGATGTACAGCCGGAAGCCGGTCGGGCTCGTGGAGTAGGGCGCCGAGCCGCCCGTCGCCCAGAAGATCATGCTGTCGCCGGTCAGCGACACGGTGTAGACGGGGGTCGTCTTGAACCCGGCGTTGGTCGTATCGACGTCGAGGTAGAGCGCGTAGCCCTGGTACGACTGCCAGGCGGTCGCGCCTGGGGTGGTGTTGCCGGCCACTATCCGAAGCGGGGTTCCGCTCAGGTCGGTCGCGACCAGGCCTGGCTTGCCATCAGCTCCCTGAGGTCCGACGGGTCCGACGGGGCCCACTGGGCCGGCGACTCCCTGCGGTCCGGTGGCGCCGGTGGCGCCGGTGGCGCCGGTGGCGCCGGTGGCGCCGGTGGCGCCGTTGGCACCGTTGGTGCCGTTGGCGCCTGCAGGTCCCTGGGGGCCCTGCACGTTCCAGGAAAGAGGCGTCTCGCTCTTCTTGCATCCGGCCGTGCCCGGGATGCGCAGGTTGCCCGCGCCGCTGTTGTTGCCGTCAGCCGTGCGCGCGTCCTGGCCCTGGTTGTCCTGCGTGGCACCGACGCACGCCTGGATCACCTGTGGGGTGGATGTTGCGGACGCGACGCCGCCGATCAAAACGGCCGTGATAACGCTCCCGACGGCTACTGCCATCAGATGTGAGCGAAAACGAAGCATGAAAACGGTTCCTCCCTGCCTCTGAGCGGCCTCCCCAGCGGCGATCTACCAGCACCAACGTAGGCCGAGGTCTGTCTAAGCGAATGAGGCCCCGGTTTCTTGCGGGTTTTCCAAGCACTAATTCGGACCTTGCCCCGTACCCCGGCCGACTGACCGCTCCTCCACCTGCCGTAAAACCAAGGGGTAAGAGGGTCGGGTCTTAGACCAGACGCTCCGCGACCAGCTCCAGGACGTGGGCGACCCGGATGTCCAGGCCGCGCTGCCGGCCCCGGGATGCGATCTGGAGAAGGCAGCCCGGGTTGTCCGAAGCCAGCACCGTGCATCCGGTCTTGGCCAGCGCGTCAAGCTTCCAGTCGGTCAGCCGCGCCGCCACCTCGGGCCAATCCACGCTGAAGGTTCCCCCGAAGCCGCAGCAGTTGGCGATGTCGGGCAGCTCAACCACCTCGTACCCGGCCAGCTCGAGGAGTCGCCGGGGCTCCTGCTTCAAACCCAGCTGGCGGAGCGTCTGGCAGGAGTCGTGGTAGGCGACTCGGACCGGCTCGGCCTTCCGGATCAGCTTCGGCCGCGCCTGCAGCAGCTCGAGCGTGAAACGGGTCGAGTCGCGCATGCGGACGGCGACCTCGGCCAGCGCCGGCGCAGGCACGCCCCAGTCGACGGCGTCGATTGTCACCGCCCCGAAGCAGGAAGCCGAGGGGGTGACGATCGGGCCTTGCGAGGCGGCCAGCGCCGTGACCAGGTCGCGGCTCAGGCCCGAGCCCTTGTCGAAGTCGCCGGCGTTGGAGCAGATCAGGCCGCAGCACCACTGGTCACGCGGGAACTCGACCCGGTAGCCCGCCGCGCGCGCGATCCGGTTCAGCGCCACCGCAGCCTCGGGCGTGACCCTGTCCACCAGGCACGAGGCGAAGATCGTGAGCGGCCCGGCCTTGCCTTCACCGCCGGTTTCCACCAGGTCCCGGAAGGGCCGCGAGGCGAGGGGGGCCGGTCCGATCGGAAAGAGGCGGCTGACCGGTGCCGCGAGGTCCATGCCGGCCTGGACCAGCCCCGGCCGCGACCACGCCTCCAGCAGCACCCGCTTGGTCAGCGTCTTGCGCTTCACATGGCGGCGGTGCTCGAGGATCTGGCGCGGCAGTGGGATGTCGACCGGGCAGATCTCCTGGCAGGCGTTGCACTGCGTGCACAGCGACTGCGGCCAGGCGTCCGCGTCCAGGCCGTGGTGGAAGGGCGTCAGCACCAGGCCGATGGGTCCGCTGTAGATGTGCCCGAACTGGTGGCCGCCGACCGCCATGAACGGGGGGCAGGCGTTGGAGCAGGCGCCGCAGCGGATGCAGGTGAGGGCGTCCGCGAAGACCTCTGACTGCAGCATGTCCGTGCGGCCGTTGTCGAGCACCACGCAGTGCATCTCCCGGGGTCCGTGCGCCCCGATGACCGGGATGAAGCCGATGTCAGACGACCGGGAGGGGCCGGTCACCCAGTTGACGTAGGCGCTCATCTTCTGGCCGGTCGCCGAGCGCGCCAGCATCTTCAACATCGCCGCCACGTCGTCGATGCCCGCAACGATCTTGTCCATCCCGAACAGGGCGATGTGGACCCGGGGCAGCGTGATGGTGAGGTCGGCGTTGCCCTCGTTGGTGACGATCACCACCGTGCCGCTGTCCGCGATGGCGGCGTTGGCGCCGCTGATCCCGACCGCGGCGTTGATGAACTTCTCGCGGAGGGCATCGCGGGCGTGGGCCATGATGGCGTCCTTGTCGGGCGCCACCCCCAGCTCGTCGGCCCAGTCCTGGACGGTCAGGTGGATGGCCGGCGCAATCAGGTGGGAGGGGTGCTGGTGCAGGCGCTGCACGATGTACTCGCCAAGATCGGTCTCGACGACCTCCATCCCCATCGCCTCGAGGTGCTGGTTCAGGTAGATCTCCTCGGTCGCCATCGACTTGGACTTGGTCACGATGCCGGCCCCGGCGCCGGTGCAGATCTCACCGATGATCCGGCGGGCCTCGGCGGCGTCGCCGGCCAGGTGGAACTGGCCGCCGACCGCCTCCAGGTTCTGCTTGAACTCCTCGACCAGCGCGGGCAGCCGCTTCAGGTTCGCCTGCCGGCGCTTCTTGAGCTCGGCGCGCCCCTTTTCGAAGTCCATGCTCTCGAAGCCTTTCCGCCGGCGCTCGCGGAGGCCGACCATGGCCTCGGTCAGGGCCTGCTGGAGGCGGGGATCGGCGAGCGCCTTGTCGACGCGCTTCTTGAAGTGGCGGCGCGACTCGCGCCGGTAGGTCGTGCGGGAGGTGTCCTCAGACACGCGCCTGCAGGCTCTGCTCCAGCGCCTCCGGCGTGTCCACCGGGGCCAGGCATTCCGTGCCGATGCACACGATCGCGTGGCCGTCGCCGCCGCTTTCGATCACGGCGTAAGGGTATGTCGCCAGCGCGTGCCGGGCGAGGCCGGCGTCGCTGGTCGTGACCTTGACCAGCGGGCGGTTCAGGCGGTCCAGGGCGCGTGCGAACACGGCCGCCATGAGGCCATACTGCCGAGGCAGCGAGGCGACCGACTCCAGCGCGCCCTGGGCGCGCCGGCGGTGGCCCGACTCGGGGTCGCCAAGCAGCGCCTCCAGCTCCAGGAGCGCGATCGCCGCCACCGAGTTCTCCGCCAGCGGCTTGATGCGCTCGCCCAGGCGGCCCAGCTCCGAACCAGCCTCGCGGTCGAAGTAGCCGCCGAGATCGGCGTCGCCGTACCGCTCGTCGAGGATCCCCACCAGCTCATGCGCCGTCCGCGCCCAGCGCTCGCCGAGACCGGCGGCGGCCGCCCGCACCGCGGCCCACAGGCCGTAGACCTGGTCGCCCAGCTGGCCGCCGACGCCCTCCAGACGGTCCAACCCGCGCGCGGGGTTGTAAAGGCGGTCGAAGAGGCTGTCCAGCAGCCTGGCCGCAGCCTCCCGCAGCCCCGGCCGGTCCAGCCGGACGGAGGCCTCCAGGAGGCCGACGGCCAGGGCGCAGTTCCAGGCCGCGTAGACGCGGCGGTCCACGAACGGCGGGTCCAGCCTCGAGCGGCCCTCGGCGTCGAGCGAGTAGTAGCGTTCGTCCGCGTCCTGGCTGCCGGCATAGAGCCCGCTGGCGGGGTCCCGCAGCACGGTGTCCAGGTAGCGGACGGCGTCGTCGGCGATGTCCGGCAGGCCGGCCAGGCCGAGGCCGTAGAGCAGGCCGGCGTGGTCCTCCAGCATCTTCTCGAAGTGGGGGACCGACCAGTCCTGGGTGGTCGAGTACCTGAAGAAGCCGCCCTCCACGTGGTCGTAGGTGCCCCCGGCCGCCATCTGCTCCAGCGTGTGGCGTGCCATCTCCAGCAGCCGGGGCTCGCGCTTCAGCACGGACTGCTCGGCCAGCAGGGCGACGGCGTCGGTCTGAGGGAACTTCGGCGCGCTGCCGAAACCGCCGTAGACCTGGTCGTACGCGTTCTCGACCGCGCCCAGCACGCGGTCCACCAGGCCGCGGTCGAGGCTGCCGGCGCTGGCCGCCACCTGCGACTGCGCTCGCTGGCGGCCCTCCAGCACCTTGGCCACGATCTCCGGCTTGCTGGCCCGGTAGTAGGCCGCGATCTTGACCAGCGCGTCGCCCATCTGCTCGGGAGGCAGGTAGGTGGCGCCGGTCAGGATGTCGCCGGCGGGCGTCAGGAAGGCGGTGGTCGGCCAGCCGCCCATGTTGTAGCGCTGGTTGATGTCGGGGCGCACGTCGTTGTCGACGCGGATCGGCACGTAGTCGCGGTTGATGATCTCGGCCACCCCCTCGTTGGAGTAGGTGGTGTGGTCCATGACGTGGCACCAGTGGCACCAGACCGCTGAGATCGAGAGCAGGATCGGCTTGTCGGCGGCCGCGGCCTCCGCGAAGGCCTCGGGCGTCCACTCCCGCCAGGCGACCTCTCCCACAGAAACAGCCTACTTACTCGAACGCCGCCACATGGGGTTCACGGGCCCGTGCCCGGCGCCCAGCTCCAGCGAGTTGGCGATGGCGCCGGCGATGAACTCCTTGGCCTGGGCCAGCGCCTCGGGCAGGCCGAGGCCGGCGGCCAGGCCGGCTGTGATCGCGGCCGAGAAGGTGCAGCCGCTGCCGTGAGTGTTGCCGGTGTCCGTCCGTTCGCCGGGCAGCCAGCTGAGGCCGCGCTCGTCGTAGACGGCGTCATCCGCGTCGCTCTCGGCGTGCCCGGCCTTCAGGACGACGGCCCTGGCTCCGAGGTTCAGAAGGTCGTGGGCGGCCCGGGCCCGCTCGTCGCGGGTTGCGATGCGGCGTCCCAGCAGCACCTCGGCCTCGGGGAGGTTGGGGGTGATCACCGCCGCCAGCGGGATCAGCTCGCGGCGAAGCGCCTCCACTGCTGAGTCCTGGAGCAGCCTGGCACCTCCCTTGGCGACCATCACGGGGTCGACGACCAGGTTCGCCAGACGATGCTCTCGAACCGCCCGGGCCACCACGCCGATGATCTCGGCGCTGGCCAGCATGCCGGTCTTGGCCGCGGCCGGGTGGAGGTCCTCCACGACCCGGTCGATCTGCTCCCGGATCATGTCCAGGGGCACCTCCACGTAGCCGCTGACGCCGATCGTGTTCTGCGCCGTCACGGCCGTGATCGCGCTCGTCCCGTGGACGCCCAGCGCGGCGAACGTCTTGAGGTCGGCCTGGATGCCCGCGCCGCCGCCCGAGTCGGATCCCGCGATGGTGAGAGCGACCGGCAGCCTCATGCCCTGGCCCAGGCCTTGCGCAGCCCCAGGTAGGTCGCGGCCGCCACGCCCATGCTGACGAGGCCCGAGAGGTCGGCGCCGTGGAGGGCGTCGATGAGGGGCTGGTTGGGCACGTGGGCGCCCGGGAAGATGTTGGGGTAGTTGACGAAGGCGAGGCTCAGCGCCGTCCCCGCGAGCCAGGCGATGAGAGCAGGCGCCGCCCGGCCCTCGCCCAGCACGAAAAAGGCGAGCAGGACGACCGCCGCCCACGCGGGCGCCCAGAGATAGGTCAGGAGCAGGAACTGCTGGTAGGCGCTGTGGAAGTCGTTGACCACGACCGCGTAGGTCGCCAGCAGGGCACCCAGGACTCCGCAGGCCAGCGCGGTCTGCCAGCGCTTGAGCTCGACGCCCATCGTCAGCGCGACCAACCCGGCCGTGTACACATCAAGGTAGTTGGCCCAGACCTCACCGAGGATCACGAAGGCGAAGAACGGGACGGCCACCCAGGTCGGGGCGTGCCTCGTGATCACGGCCAGGATGCCGCCGTTGGGGTCCGCCGCCAGCTTGGGGTCGATGGTCGGGAGGAGCAGGCCGAAGAGGCCGAGCAGGACCAGCGGCACCGTCACGCCCAGAACCGGGAACCAGGTCACCCCCTTGCGGCGGGCACAGGTTTCCGGCAGGTAGCGGGAATAGTCGCTGGCGAAGGGGAACCAGGAGGCGACCAGGGCGAAGCAGACCATGAAGCCGAGAACGAACCCGCCCGGGTAGTCGGCACCCGAGGCGGTGGGCCCGGCCGTCCAGTGGAACTGGGGCGCCAGGAAGAGGAAGAGGAGGGCAGCCAGGACCGCGAAGGTGATCGCGCCGTAGGTCTCGAAGATCTTGATGGTGGCGTGGCCGTAGACCGCGACCACCACGCTCGCCGCGGCGACCACCAGGACCCACGGAAATAGCAGTTTCGAGGCCGCCGCGCCCAGGCCCGCGAGCTGCAGCAGCTGGACGCCGGCCTGGGCGGCGATCACCGAGTCCACGGCGAACCAGCCGACCGCCAGGAAAAGGGTCAGGAAGGCGCCGGCTAGCATGCCCCGGGCCCCGAAGACGCGCCGCGTGAAGGCGACCTGGGGCAGGCCGGTGGCCGGTCCCGTGTGGCTGAGGAGGCCGAGGATGATCGCCCCGGCCAGGGTGCCGAGGAAGGTGGCCAGCAGGCCGTCCCAGACCCCCAGCCCGTAGAAGCTGGTCAGCAGGCTGGCGGTCAGCAGGCTGGCGTAGTTGACGAAGGCGCCGCCCCACAGGAAGGCCAACTCGCGCGGCCGGCCGTGGCGCTGCTGGGCCGGGACGGGGTCGATGCCGTGGCTCTCGACCTTGAGGAAGGCGTCCTCCTGGACGCCGTCGATGGCTGTCGCTGCCATATGTCTTCCCTCCGCCGGCATTACCCGGATCAGGTTTCCTGGCGGTCGGCTCCCCTGAGCCCTCTCAGCCGCTCTCGCAGCTCCCGCGTCTAAACAGGATCCACTTTAGCCGGGATCGGCTTAGCCCGGATCCCGGGTCTTAGACTGAACCGTCGATGGAGAAGCTCGCCGACAAGCTCTTCACGGTCAAGTACGTGGAGGACACCGGCCACCCCCATATCGAGATCGCCAACCAGGACGTCTGCCGGGACAAGTGCAGCGGCAAGTACTGCAACTACTTCTGCCCGGCCGGGGTGTACGAGTGGGACGAGGAGCAGAAGATCACGCTCGTGAGCTTCGGCAACTGCGTCGAGTGCGGCGCCTGCGCGATCGGCTGCCCCTACGACAACATCCTGTGCCAGACGCCGCGCGGGGGCTTCGGGGTCCAGTTCAAGAACGGCTAGCAGGGTGTTGAAAAAGGTCGGCGAGGGATTCGGTTGCCGCATGGGCGCCGAAGCACCGTCGATTCCTTTTTCAACGGCCTGCTGAGGTCCGGCTGACTGCTCCTGCCCGTGGGCTTCGGAATACCGCTCACCGCGCCCTGAGTTTGATCTGACGTGAGCGAGAGCTACGACGTGATCATCGTCGGCGGCGGCCCGGCCGGCCTGGCCGCGGGCCTGTACGCGGCCCGCATGAACCTGCGCGCCGTGCTGCTCGACCGGGGACCCCTGGGCGGCCAGCTTCTCAATACCGAGCTGATCGAGGACTACCCGGGCTTCGAGTCGATCCTGGGCAGCGAGCTGGCTATGAAGATGGGCGAGCACGCGCGCACCTTCGGACTCGACATCCGGGAGTTCGAGCCCGTCCTCGAGGTCGACGTCCAGGACCACGAGAAGATCGTGAAGCTGGAGAGCGGGGAGGAGCTTCGGGCGCCCGCCCTGATCATGGCCGCCGGCGGCCTGCCCAGGAAGCTGGGCACGCCCGGCGAGGCCGAGATGGCAGGTCGTGGCGTCTCCTACTGCGCCGTCTGCGACGGCGCCTTCTTCAAGGGCCAGGAGCTGGCGGTGATCGGCGGCGGCGACGCCGCCCTCGAGGAGGGCGACTTCCTGACCCGCTACGCGACCAAGGTTTACGTGATCCACCGGCGGGACTCCTTCCGCGCCCAGCCGGTGCTGGTCGAACGCGCCAAGGCCAACCCCAAGATCGAGTTCATCCTCGACGCCCAGGTCAAGGAGATCTATGGCGAGCACAAGGTGGAGGGCGTCCGCTATGTCAAGGACGGCGAGGAGCGGGACCTCAAGGTGGGCGGCGTTTTCATCTTCATCGGCTTCCTGCCCAACTCGGACCTGCTGAAGATCCACGTCGACCACGAGCCGGCCGGCTACCTGCTGACGGACCGCAACATGCAGACGTCCGTCGAGGGCCTCTGGGCGGTCGGCGATGTCCGGGCGCAGCTGACAAAGCAGATCGCGACAGCCGTCGGCGACGGCACCACGGCGGCCGTGGCCGCCTCCCAGTACGTCGAGCACCTGCGCGACAAAGAGCGCCCGTCTAAGTAGTTTTCGGGAACCCCGCCTAGTTGTTTTGCGGGATGGCGGCGCCGGTTCCCCCGGCCTAGGCTCCGAGTATGCGGGTAAAGGGTTTCGGCTGGGTCCGCGACACGCCCGACCAGCGCGATCTCCTGTTCTCGGCGCCGCCGGCGGTGCTCGCCTCGCTGCCTCCGAAGGTCGACCTTCGAGGCTGCTTCCCGCCCTGCTACAACCAGGGCGCGCTGGGCAGCTGCACGGCCAACGCGATCTCGGGAGCCCTCCAGTTCCTGGAGGCGAAGGAGGGTGAGGCGGCGCCGGTGATGCCCTCCCGGCTGTTCATCTACTACAACGAACGGGCTATGGAGGGCAGCGTCGGGTCCGACGCAGGAGCCCAGATCCGGGACGGTATCAAGACCGTCGTCAAGGATGGCTTCTGCCCGGAGGCCCTCTGGCCCTATGACATCGCGAGGTTCACCGAGCGGCCCCCAGCCCGCTGCTACCAGTCGGCCCGGGACGAGAGGGTCTCCCAGTACCTGCGGCTGCCGCCCGTGCTGCCTGAGCTGCTCGGCTGCCTGGCCGCCGGCTACGCCTTCGTGTTCGGCTTCAGCGTGTACGAGTCGTTCGAGTCACCGCGGGTGCGCGACACGGGGGTGGCGCCGCTGCCGGGGCCGGGCGAGCTCCTGGTCGGCGGCCACGCGGTGGTTGCCGCCGGCTACTCGCAGGCGGACAACCGGTTCCTGGTGCGCAACTCCTGGGGCTCGGGCTGGGGGATGGACGGCTACTTCACGCTGCCCTTCGAATACCTCACGTCGCCAGCGTTGGCCGCCGACTTCTGGACCATCCGCAAACTCCCGATTCAGTAAAGACGTGGGGGAAACAAGCGTGTTTCCCCCACGGGCCCCCTTCCCGCAGCACATGTCGGTTGGCGTCTGGAAGAGGGCCTCACACAGGCGGGCGGAGCCCGCCCTTACGGCGCCATCCTCTCTTTATCACGAGAGCTAGCCGCGGACGACGTCCACGAAGGTGAGACCGGCCGGCAGGTTGACCACCTGGCCGCTGTCGAGCTCGAACTTGAACGGCGTGCTTCGGTTCGGTGAGGACCATCTGCCCGCGGCGTGGAACCCGTCGTAGTAGAAATCGGCGCGGCCGCCCGACTCCATGTTGAAGTCCAGGCCGTGCACGCCGTTCACGTCCTCCACGTATGAGGTGGTGGTCGCGGTCGTGTGCATCACCACGACCAGCCTGATGCGGAGCGGCTGGCCCACGGCGGCGTCGCCCATGAGGTGGCCATCCTCGGTCTTTGTGTAGGTGCCCGTGGCCGCGTCGACGGCGTAGCTGGAGTTGTGCTCGGGGACTGTGAAGCTGGCGCCGCCGTCTCCGGATGTGATCGGCACGGGGCCGTTCTTGATGACGCCGGGAAAGTGGCCGGAGGGGTCGAGCGCACGCTGCACGGAAGGCCCGTTGATGTAGAGATTGTTCGGCGCAAAGCGGTCGCGCGAGCGGTAGAAGTAGCCCTGGGTGTCGAAGAAGGAGGGCACGGGATCGGCGTTGATACGCGCAAAGGAGCCGGCGGAAAGGCCGCTCAGGAACAGCATCCCGCTGTAGTGGCGGGTGAGCGCGAACGAGATCAGGCGCCCGCTTCGTACAGGACCGATCACGTCGGGAGCGTTTGTGAAGATCGCGGTCATCCGGGTGATCCCGCCCTCGGTCGCGTACTCGTAGACGACGTCCGCGGCCTGCAGGCCCGACTGGTCGCGCGCCGCGGGGTCGTTGGGGATCTGGATCAGGGCCGGTCGCGTGAGCGGGATGGTGTGGATGTTGATCTTGAAGACGATGTTGGCCGTCAGCTTCCAGGCCGCGAGGATGGGCCGGCCGCCAGTGTCGTGGCCGCCGGGCGCCAGCGAGAACTCGACCGCGCTCGGCCGGATGCCCTTGAGGCTCAGTGTGGCCGACCTGCCGTCGGTCTCCCATGCCAGCTGGATCGGCTGGCTGTTGACCAGGATCTTGGTGGCGGCCTGGTCCATCGTGGTGTTGAAGGCCACCTTCAGATTGGCGTTGACGGGAACCTCGGCGGCGTCCGCGAGCGTCGTCCCGGTGTCGGTGGCCAGGGACATGACCTTGGGCACGATGGTGGTCGTGAAGGTCCAGCGGGCGGGCTTCACCTGGTGGCCGCCGGCGTCCTTCATCGAGTCCAGGCGGACCGCGTACCTGGTCAGGTCCGCCCACGGGTGCGAGGGCGTCCAGGTGAAGGTGTTGGCGGACCGCGCGCCGCTGGCGGTGCGGGCTCCGCTGGCGGCGCCGCCTGAGTGGAGTTCGCCGTCGATCACCGGGTCCAGGTGGAACGCCGTTTTGACAGCGTCCAGGGTCGCGGTCCGGCTGAGCGTGATCATGAGTGGTTTGTCCGTCGGCACCTCGGTGACGCCGCTCTTCAGGTTCAGGGTGACGATGGTGGGCTGGGCTTCGGCGTAGGCGTAGTAGCCGCCCGCGGTTCCGGCGACCAGGACGACGACCACGGCGGCGGCGACGATCGCCCAGGTGCGCGCGGAGAAGCCGGCCAACTTTGACGTGAGGAAGGACAAGGCCGCGGCGATTATGCCACGGAAGGCTACTTCCAGTCGCCGAGATCACCTGTCGGGTCTATAGGGCCGCTCGCCGGGATGCGGCCCTATCCGAAGCGGGTGATGGGGCCGGTGGCCGGCAAAGGGCCCTCTGGCGCACTTTTTACGGTTGGAGGCCGCGTAGGTAGCGGAAGGTGTAGATGCCTGTGTCGTGGCCGCTAGTGAAGCCGACCTGGAACGCGTACTGGCCTATCAGGCCCACGTTCTCGAGCTGCAGCTCCTTCTCTGGCAGGTCGTCCAGGTGGTCCAGGCGGCCGGGGACGCCGGCCTCGCCGCGGCACTCGGCGCAGGGGCAGGCCCAGCGCAGCTGCTTGCCGGTGAACCGGCTGCGGCTGCCGTCCTCCCATGCGATCTCGAGGCTGTTCTCAGCACGCACGAGGTCGACCGAGATCGGGAACGGGTCGGGGTCGTTCAGCGAACGTTGATGACCGGCAGCTGCCGGAACGACTGGATCGAGGTCCGGGCCGCGATCTGGGACGCCACGTCCCGAAATGCCTTGGCGGCGGCGCTGTCCGGCTTCGAGATGACCACCGGGGAGCCCCGGTCGGCCTCCTCGCGCACCTCCGCCTCCAGCGGGATGGCGCCCAGGAAGGGCACGCCCAGGCGCTGGGCTGCCCGCTCCGCGCCGCCATGCCCGAACACGTGGTGCTCGTGGCCGCAGCTGGGGCAGACGTACCAGCTCATGTTTTCGATCAAGCCGAGCGGGGTGACGTTGAGAGAGCGGAACATCTGCAGGGCCTTGACCGCGATGTCGAGGGCGATGTCCTGGGGCGTGGCCACGATGGCGACGCCCGTGAGCGGGACCGACTGGGCCAGGGTCAGCGACGCGTCGCCGGTCCCCGGCGGTAGGTCGATGACCATGTAGTCCAGCTCACCCCAGTTGACGTCGGACATCATCTGCTGGATCGCGCGCGAGACCATCGGCCCCCGCCAGACCATGGCTTTGTCGGCGCCGGCCAGGAAGCCGATCGACATCAGCTTCAGCCCGAAGGCCTCAAGCGGGATCAGCTTCTGGTCGACGATCTTCGGCTGCTCCATGGTGCCGGTCATGCCGGGCACCGACGGCCCGTAGATGTCGGCGTCCAGCAACCCGACCTTGGCCCCGCTGCCGGCCAGCGCCGCCGCCAGGTTCACGGCCACCGTGGACTTGCCGACGCCGCCCTTGCCGGAGGCCACGGCGATCGTCTGGCGGACCCCCGGGATCATCTCGGAGGCCTGCTGGCGCATGAACGATGGGCGCACGTTGGCGGTCATCTTGAAGTCCACGGCGGTGACCCCTGGGATCCCCTCGACCAGGTCCCGGGCCATCGTCCGGAAGCGATCCTTGACAGGGCAGGCCGGGGTGGTGAGCTCGAACGTGAAGTTGACCTCGCCGGCGGGTGTGATGACGAGGTCCTTGATCATGCCCAGGCTGACCACATCGCGGCCCAGGTCGGGGTCCTGAATCTGGGCCAGCGCCGCCAGGACCTGCTGCTCGGAGGGGGCTGCCACGCTCGAAGTCTAACGAGCGGTGACCTTACACTTCACGCCACGTTGCGCGAGTTCTTCCCGGACCTGCTCGAGTACTACGGCGGGCCGGCGGCCGACGTCTATTTTCAACGCGCCAGGGACACCCTCGCGGGGGCCGGGATCGACGCCGTCGTCACCATGGACTACTTCGGCGACCGCGACGGCGTCCTCTGCGGCATCGACGAGGCGGTCGCCCTCCTGAAGCAGGTTCTGCGACCCGGCGACGTTCTGTGCACGCTCCGCGACGGGGACGCATTCGTCACCAAGGAGACCGTCCTCCGGGTCACCGCGCCCTACTCGCGGTTCGGGATCTACGAGACGGCGGTCCTCGGCATGATGGCCAGCGGCTCGGGCTGGGCGACCGCCGCGCGCGAGGTCGTCGAGGCGGCGGCCGGGACCCGCGTGATCTCCTTCGGCGCCCGCCACGTGCACCCGCTCGTCGGGCCCGTGATGGAGTACGCGGCGATCGTGGGAGGCTGCAACGGCTGCGCGACCCCGCTGGGCGCCGAGCTGGCGGGCCTCAAGGCGCCGTCCGGCACCATGCCGCACGCCATGATCCTGGTCTTCGGCGACACGGTCGAGGCCGCCCTCGCCTTCGACCAGCACATGCCGGAGGACGTGCTCCGGATCGTGCTGGTTGACACCTTCAAGGACGAGGCCGAGGAGTCGCTGCGCGTGGCCGAGGCGCTCGGCAAGCGCCTGCGGGGGGTGCGCCTGGACACCCCCTGGGAGCGCGGCCGCGTGACGGTCGAGCTCGTGAAGGAGGTGCGCGCCCGGCTCGACCTGGGCGGCCACCCCGAAGTGGGCATCTTCGTGAGCGGCGGGATGACCGCCGAGCGGATCCGCGAGTTCGTGGCCGCCCGCGCCCCGGTGGACTCGTTCGGGGTAGGGATGGCCATCGCAGCCGCTCCCGCGATCGGCTTCACCGCCGACATCAAGGAGGTCGGCGGGGAGCCACGCACCAAGCGAGGGCGCGTCCCCGGCATCGTGCCCGCTCCCCGTCTGAAGCAGGTGTCCTAGCCGCGCGGCTCGCCGCCCGGTGGGCACTGCCCGCCGCCTTCGCCCTCCTGCTCATCGCGGCGGCGTTCAAGCCCGTTGTCCAGGGGGATGGGATCGGCTACTTCTCCTACCTGCACACGGCCGTCATCGACCACGACCTCGACTTCTCCGATGAGTACCAGGCGGCCAAAGACGCCCATGTCAAGCTCTGGTCGCTGCTGGTCGACAGCAAAGCCCGGACCGGCCTGCCCGCCAACTTCTTCCCACCCGGGCCGGCCCTGCTGAGCCTGCCCGCCTACCTGGTCGGCCTGCTCGTCAACGGCGGTCCGGGGCGCCAGTACGACCTGCCGCTGGTGGGGGCCTTCACCCTGGCCTCGCTGCTGTTCGGGCTGCTGGCCGTAGCCCTCGCCTACCGCTTCACGGGCAGCGCCGTGGCCTGCGTCGGCGTCCTGGTGGCCACCCCGCTGCCTTACTACCTGGCCTACGAGCCCAGCTACTCGCACACGTTCTCCGCGTTCGCCGTGACCCTGTTCCTGCTGGCCTGGTGGCGGGGGCGGGAGGCGAGGGGGCCGGCGGGCTGGTTCCTGCTGGGGCTGCTGGGCGGGCTCATGGCCCTGGTCCGCTACCAGGACGGCCCGCTGCTGGCGATCGTCCTGCTCGACCTGCCCCGCGCCCGCTGGAAGCTCCTGCTCATGGTGCCGGGAGTGCTGCTGGCCTTTGCCCCCCAGCTGGTCGTCGACCGCGTCGTTTTCGGAACCTGGCTGCCCGAGCGGCCCGCGGGCCAGGACCTGCAGCCGTTCTCCGGCCATTACCTGGACGTGCTCTTCTCGAGCTGGCACGGGCTGTTCGCCTGGCATCCGCTGACCCTGCTGGCGGCGGCCGGCTTCCTCTTTGTTCGGGAGCGCGCCCTTCAGGTCGCCTTCGTGTACGCGCTGGTCGTGGAGACACTGATCAACGCGGCGGCGCCCGACTGGTGGGGTGGCTTCGCCTTCGGAGCCCGCCGCTTCCTGGACCTGACGCCCTTCTTCGTGATCGGGCTGGCGGCGCTCGCCCGGCGCGTCGGAGAGCGGCCGGCCTGGGCGGCGGTGGCGCTCCTCGGGGTCTGGAACCTGCTGCTGATGGCCAACTTCACGTACGTGATCAGGACCGACCACGATCCCGGTTACCTCGGGCTGCTGGGCGGCCAGGCGGCCGCCGTAGGGCACCTGCCCAACCTCTTCGCGCAGGGCGTCGTGGGGCGCGATCTGCTGCTCTGGCCGCTGCTGCACCAGCCCTTCCAGCCGCTGGCCGGGATCGCCTTCGTCCTTCTCGAGGCGGCCTGCCTCTACGCGGCGAGGCGGGTGGCGGGGTGAGGTGGCTGGTGTTCGGGCTGGCGCTGCTGGCGCTGGCCTGCCTGTTCAGGCCGGTCGTGGAGGGCGACGCGGTGGGCTATTTCGCCTACGAGCACTCGCTGGTCTTCGACCACGACCTCAACTTCAGCGACGAGTACGCGGCGGCCAAGGCGGCCGGGGTCACCCTCTACCTCGACAACATCGATCCGCGGACGGCGACCGGCCTGCCCGTGAACTTCCAGCCGGTCGGGTCCGCGCTGATGGCGATGCCCTTCTACCTGGTGGCCGTGGCGCTCCACCCTTCGGGCGTGCCGCAATGGGCGGCGCCGTTCACGACCGCGATCGCCGCGGCCTCGCTGCTCTACGGGCTGCTGGCCCTGGCGCTCAGCTACGCGCTGGCCCGGCGCTCGCTGGTGGCCACTCTGGCAACCCTCACCGCCACCCCGCTGCTCTACTACCTCACAGCGGAGCCCGGCTACTCGCACACCTTCTCGGTGTTCGCGTCGGCCCTTTTCGCCGTGGTTTGGTGGCGCTCGCCCGACCGCAGCCCGGCGGGCTGGTTCCTGCTGGGCCTGCTCGGAGGCTTCATGGGTGCCGTGCGGATCCAGGACGGCGCGCTGGCCGTGATCGCGGTCCTCGACCTGCCGCGGGCCCGGCTCCGAGCGCTGGCCATGTTGCCGGGCCTGCTGTTGGGGTTCCTGCCCCAGCTGATCGCGGAGAAGGTGATCTTCGGGACCTGGACCCCCGGCCGCGGCCAGTTCTCGATCCTGGAGTGGTTTCCCGGCCACTATCTGCAGGTCCTCTTCTCCAGCCACAACGGCCTGTTCGCATGGACGCCGATCGCCCTGGTCGCGGTCGCCGGCTGGTTCCTGCTCGAGGATCGGCGGCTGCGGGCGGCCTGCCTGCTGGGCCTGGCGGTGGAAGTGGTCGTGGCGGGCACGCAGGGCGACTGGTGGGGTGGGCAGGCGTTCGGGATGCGCCGGCTGCTGGACCTGACCCCCTTCTTCGCGGTCGGCCTGGCGGCGGTGGCGAGGCGCCTGCGGCCGGCGCTGGCCTGGGCCGCCGCCGGCGCCTTGACGGCCTGGAACCTGCTGCTGATGGCCAACTACTCATACGTGATCCGGGTCGACCGCGACCCCGGTTACCTGGGCCTGCTGGCCGGCCAGCTGAAGGCGCTTCCGGACCTGCCGCGAGTGCTCCTGCAGGGAGACGTCGTGCGCGACCTGCTGCTGTTTCGGGCCGCCCACCGGCCATTCGATCCGCTGGCCGGGGTGCTGCTGCTGGCCATCGAGGCGGCCTGCCTGGCTGCCGCCCTGGCTGCCGCTGATAACCTAGCGAAACGACTGGGAGGAGAGCATGGCTGAGCAGTTTCTGAACTACATCGGCGGGGATTGGGTACCGGCGCGGTCGGGCAAGACGTTCGAGAGCCTGAACCCCGCCAACCGGGAGGACGTCGTGGGCACGTTCCCCCGCTCAGGCGCCGAGGACGTGGAGGCGGCCGTGGCCGCCGCCAAGCGCGCCTACCAGGCCTGGCGCCTGACGCCACCGCCCGCCCGCGGCGAGATCATCCTGCGGGCCGCCCTGCTCCTTGCGGAGCACAAGGAAGAGCTGGCCCGCCTGATGACGCGGGAGATGGGCAAGGTGCTGCGGGAGACGCGGGGCGACGTCCAGGAAGGGATCGACATGACCGAGTACGTCTCGGGCATGGGCCGGCGTCCCTTCGGCGAGAGTGTGCCCTCCGAGCTCAAGGACAAGATCTGCTTCACCTGGCGGGAGCCGATCGGGATCGTGGGGCTGATCACGCCCTGGAACTTCCCGGTCGCGATCCCGACCTGGAAGATCATGCCCGCTCTGATGGGCGGCAACACGATCGTGTTCAAACCGGCCGAGGACACGCCTCTCTGCGGGGCCCGCGTGGTCGAGATCCTGGTCGAGGCGGGGGTGCCGCCGGGGGTCCTGAACCTGATTCACGGGATGGGCGAGGAGGCTGGCGCGGCCCTGGTGGACCATCCGCTGGTCCGGGGCATCTCGTTCACCGGCTCGTCCGAGGTGGGTCGCCACATCGCGGCTCTCTGCGGCCAGTCGCTCAAGCGGGTCGGCCTGGAGCTGGGCGGCAAGAACGCGATCATCGTCATGGACGACGCCGACATCGAGCTCGCCGTCGAGGGTGCCACCTGGGCCGCCTTCGGCACGACCGGCCAGCGCTGCACCGCCGCCTCCCGGCTGATCGTCCACCAGAAGCAGCTGGTGGACTTCACCGACCTGCTGCGCCAGCGGGCGGAGACGCTCAAGGTCGGCTACGGCCTCGACGAGGGCGTCGAGATGGGTCCGCTGATCAACGGCACCCAGCTCGAGAGGGTGCACGAGTACACCGCAGTCGGCGTCAAGGAGAAGGCCAAGCTTCTCGTCGGCGGGCGGGTCCTGGACGAGGGGGCGCACGCCAAGGGCAGCTTCTACGCGCCGACGATCTTCACCGAGGTCACGCCGCAGATGCGGATCGCCCAGGAGGAGATCTTCGGGCCGACCACCGCAATCATGCCCGTGGACTCGCTGGACCAGGCCCTGGAGTACGCAAACTCGACCGCCTACGGGCTCTCGCTCTCGATCTACACGCGGGACGTGAACCGGGCCTTCCGGGCCATGCGCGAGCTCGAGGCGGGCATCGTCTACATCAACGCGCCCACGATCGGAGCCGAGATCCAGGTTCCCTTCGGCGGCACCAAGAACACCGGCAACGGCCACCGCGAGGCGGGCACGGTGGCTCTGGACGAGTTCACGGAGTGGAAGACGATCTTCGTCGACTACTCCGGGCGGCTTCAGAAGGCGCAGATGACGGAGGGTGAGTAGGCGCTAGACGACGATCTTGGTCAGGTCCGCTTCGGCGCCCTCGATCGTTAGGATGGCCATCGTTCGCTCGCGGCCTGGGCCGGCCAGGGTCGGTGTGGCGACGTTGATGAAGCGGGTGCCGTCCACCGTCTCATCGCGCCAGCGGTGCGTGTGGCCGTGGATCACGATGTCGCAGCCCTTGGCCCACTCGTCGCCCCGCTTGGGCGGCCGGTGGGTCATGCCGAGCTCCACGCCCTCGATGCGGCGCTTCACCTCCTCGGGGTAGTTGCGGTCGTCGGGAGCGTTGCCGTTGACGACTGTGAGCGGCTTGCCGAGGGCTCGCAGCCCATCCAGGACGGCGTACTCCTGCCAGTCGCCGACGTGCCAGATCTCGTCCACGTCCCCGAAGCGCTCGGCCACGATCGAGAGCAGGGCATCCACCCGGTATCGTCCCTGGGTGTCGCCGATGACGCCGAGCCGCACCACAGCGCTTCAGCTTAGTCAACTCCAGGTCGCCTGCCGGGCCTGCACGGTGTGCGCCGACGAGGGCATCATCCCCGAGGCCAATCCCACCTTCGAGGGCCGGCCCGAGGCGCGCTGGTTCCTGGTCGGCCAGGCGCCAGGGCCAGTCGAGCGGGAGATCCGGCGGCCGTTCATGGGTCGCGCAGGCAAGGAGCTCTGGCGCTGGATGGCCCGGGCCGGCTTCGAGTCGGAGGCCGAGTTCCGGGCGCAGACCTATATCGCCTCCCTGATGCGCTGCTTCCCGGGCCGCAACGCGACCGGGACGGGCGACCGGCCGCCGTCGGCGCGGGGCGTGCGCAACTGTGCCCACTGGCTGGACGCCGAGTTGGCGTTGCTCCAGCCCCAGGTGCTGATCCCGGTGGGCAACCTCGCCATCAGCCGCTTCCTGGGCGCCGGCCCGCTCGAATCGCGCGTCGGCGCCCGCTTCGGCGAGCGGCCGGTGATCGTGCCACTGCCGCACCCATCCGGCCAGAACCGCTGGCTCAACTCGGCCGCGAACCGGGCCCGCCTGGAGCGGGCGCTGGACCTACTATCTGAGCTCAGATGCGCTACGGGGAGGTGATCACCCGCTCCGTCCATATCTTCTGGAACCACCGGTACCTGTGGCTCCTGGGAGCGCTGGGCGGTGGCGAAGCGGTCGGCGGGGGCGGCGGGGGCGGCGGGGGTGGCAACTTCGGAAACTTCGGCTCGAATTCCAACAGCGCCCAGCCCGGTGAGTTCTTCCGGCAGGTCGGACTCTGGATCGTCGACCACCTCGCCCTGCTGATCGGGCTCGGGTTGGTCCTGTTCGTCATCTTCTGGGCGTACTTCCTGGTCTCGTGCATCGCGAGCGGCGCCCTGATCAGGGCGGCCGCCGAGCACGACGCCGAGCGCCCATTCGGGCTCGGGCCGGCCTGGCGGGCGGGCAGGCGCACGTTCTGGTCGATCCTGGGCGTGCGCCTCCTTTACCTGCTGTACGCGCTGCTGCTGGCGGCCGTGGCCGGCGTCCTCGTCTTCCTGGCCGTCCTTTCCGGCATCAGCCACAACGGCGGCGGAGTGGCGGCCGTGATCGTCCTCGGCGTCATGTTCGCGCTGCTCCTGATCCCGGTCGGGATAGCGCTGGGGCTCGTCTACATCCTGGCTCTGCGCGCGATCGTGCTGGAGCAGATGGGAGCGATCGCGGGCCTGCGCCGGGGCTGGCAGCTCGTGCGGCGGCGCCTGGGACGCGTCCTCCTCTCCTGGCTGATCCAGGTGGGGATCGCGTTCCTCCTGGCCATCGGTCTGGGGATCGTCCTGCTCATCCTCCTGGTGCCCGTGATCGGGATCGTGGTTACGGCCTACTCGGCCGGGGGAGTCGGCGCTGCGTTGGGCACGGGCATCGTGGTGTTCCCCGTCTACCTGGTGCTGGCCGTGGTGGCCGGCGGAGCGGTCGGCTCCTACGTGGGGATCTACTGGACGCTCGCCTTCCGGCGGCTCGACCTGGATCCCGTTCCCGTAGCCAGCCCGGCGTAGGCTTGCCGTTCTTCTTCGGCGAGCGGCAGGGCGACCGCGTGGAGCTCACAGGCGCCGACGCCCGCCACCTGGCCCAGTCGCTGCGTGCGCGGCCGGGTGAGCTGATCTCCGTAGTGGACCCGCGCGGCCGGCTCCTGGGCGTGCGCCTTGACACCGTCTCCCCATCGCTCGTCGGCGGGAGGGTGGAGACGGACGTCGAGCACCGATCCGAGCCTCAGCGCGCCGTGATAATGGCGGCGGCCATGCTGCCGGCCCAGTCGCTGGAGCTGGTCCTCTCGCGCTGCACCGAGGCGGGCGCCGCCGGCTTCCTCCTCGTCCAGGCTGAGCGCAGCGTGGCACGGGGCGCCAAGCCGGAGCGCTGGGCGACGATCTGCCGGGAGGCCGCGATGCTGGCCGGCCGGCTTCGGGTTCCCGAGGTGGGGGGACCGCTGCCGTTCCCCGACGCCTGGACGGCGGCCGCCTCGCCCTGCCTGCTGGACCGCGAGGCGAGCGTGGCACTTCCAGCCGGCGGCGACGAGCTGACCCTCTTCGTGGGCCCCGAGGGCGGCTGGTCCGATGCCGAGCGCCGGTTGGCGGGCGAGCGCCGCTTCACCCTGGGGCCCCGCACCCTGCGCGCGGACACCGCCGCGCTGGTAGCCCTGGCCCTCGCCCTGGGGTAGGGTCAGCGTTGTGAACACGGCCGAGCTGAGAGGCCTGGCTCAACTCGCCTGCCAGGCGGTGGCGGGCACCGCGGACCGCGTCGAGGAGATGCACCTGGCGATCGCTCAACGGTCGTTTCGCGCCAGCGGGCCCTTCGGGCGGCCGGCCCACCTTCTGCACAACGCGGTCGCCAGGACCGCCTACGCCGGGGTGCGCCTCGCCGGCCGGCTGGGTGGGAGCGCCGCGGCCCGGCTGCCGCTGCAGATGGCCGGGCCCTCGTTGGCCGATTCGCGCCGGGGCAGGTTCGCGCTGGGCGCCCTGAACGGAGCGCTGGGTGACCGCCTGGAACGCGAGGGCAGCGGCCTCCGCATCCAGATGACGCTCACCCCCACCGGTGCCGCCGCGCCGCGGATCGCGGTATTCCTGCATGGCCTCATGGAGACCGAGGACTCCTGGGGGAACGGTTCGGGCACGTACGCCTCGCGGCTGCAGCGGGACCTGGGCCATACCCCGGTCCAGGTTCGCTACAACACGGGCCTCCCGGTCTCAGAGAACGGGCGCCTGCTCTGCTCGTTGCTTCAGGAGCTGGTCGCCGGCTGGCCTGTGCCGGTCGAGGAGGTCGTCCTGGTGGGCCACTCGATGGGAGGCCTGGTGGCGCACAGCGCCTGCCACCATGCCGCGCTGCAAGGGGCGCGCTGGCTGGAGCCTCTACACCACGTGGTCTGCCTGGGCTGCCCGCACCTGGGGGCTCCGTTGGAGAAGGCCGCCCACGCGACCGCCTACGTGCTGCACCTGGTGCCCGAGACCAGGGCGCTGGCCCGGATCGTGGACGGGCGCAGCGCCGGCATCCGCGACCTGCGCCTGGGCTACGCGTCCGCCGCGGAGCCCGCGGGCCGGGCGGCCCACCGGTTCGTGGCGGCCACGCTGGGCCGGGAGCCGGACAGCCTTGTCAGCCGGCTGCTGGGAGACATATTCGTCCGGCTTCCGAGCGCTTCGGCGATCCCCGAAGGCCGGCACCTGGGCGGCTTGAACCACTTCGACCTGCTGAACCACCCGGCGGTCTATGAGCAGATCCGGGAGTGGCTGCGACCGGCGGGGGGCGGGAAGCGCCCCCAGCAGCCCGCATTGTCCGGGTAACGCGGCTCAGCGAAGGCCGCGCAAGGCGCATTACCCGGGTAATGCGGCATCGCGACAGAATCTGAGCATGAATACTCGCTTCACTGAGCTGGTCGGTTGTGAGCTGCCCCTACAACTCGCAACCCTGGGCGGTGTCGGCACCGCCGAGCTGGCGGTCGCGGTCGCGCGAGAGGGTGGGCTGGGCATGATGCCGGCAGGGACGGAGCCACCGGCGGCACCGCCCGCTTCAGGTGCGCTCGGCATCGGCTTTCTGATGCCATTCGGCCCGAGCAGCGACGAGGTCGCCCAGGCCGCAAGGGGTGTGCGCGTGGTCGAGTTCTTCTACGGCGATCCGCGCGCGGAACTGATCGCGGCGGTCCATGGTGGCGGCGCCTTGGGAGCGTGGCAGGTCGGATCAGTGGAGGAGGCCGTCGCCGCGGAGGCTGCGGGCTGTGACTTCGTCGTGGCCCAGGGTCGGGAGGCCGGCGGCCATGTGCGCGGAACGATGCCGCTCCTCGAGCTGCTTCGCGCGGTGCTGCAGGCGGTGAAGGTGCCCGTTGTCGCCGCCGGGGGCATCGGCACTGCGCAGGACGTCAGGAAAGTGCTCGCGCTGGGCGCTGACGCGGTGCGCGTCGGTACCCGCTTCGTCGCCTGTGAGGAGTCGGGCGCTCACCCGGATTATGTGAGCGCTCTGATCGCCGCCCGAGGGCCTGGGGACACGGTGCTGACCACCCATTTCGATGACGGCTGGCCCGACGCGCCGCACCGGGTGTTACGAGTCGCCCTCGAGAAGGCTGAGGCTTCCGGCAACCGGGAGGTGCCACCGCCGAACCGATCGCGATCTGGCGAGGTCGGGGACACCGCCATGTACGCCGGCGAGGGTGTCGGGGCGATAACCGTTCGCACGTCGGCGGCTGAGGTGGTGCGCGAGCTCAGGGCGCTCGGCCTCCTGGCGGCGGTGGAGCAGGTGGTGCCAGTTGATGAGCCCCGCGACGCTCAGCCCGGCGAAGATTGCGTAGAGGACCGCGGTCAGGGGCAGGCCCTTGTAGATGTAGAGGCCGATGGAGACCAGGTTCACGAAGATCCAGAGGTGCCAGCTCTCGAAGATCTTGCGGGCTGTCAGCAACAATGCGACCAGGCTCAGCACCGTCGTGAAGGCGTCGAGGAAGGGGGCCGAGTCGGCGATCGAGGACAGGAAGGTGGTCCAGCCCGCTGTGGCGATGACGGCGAGGCCGGCCAGAAGGAGGGCCATCCGGGGGGTCAGGCGCGCGATGTGCAGCTCGCCGTGGTTCTCGCCTCCGCGCAGCCACCAGAACCAGCCGAGCAGGTAGAGGGCGACGTAGAGGACGTTCAGGGAAGCGTCCGAGAAGAGCCTCGCATGGAGGAAGACGACGACGTAGAGGGCACTGCTGATCAGCTGGATCGGCCAGTTCCACACGTTCTCGCGGACCTGCAGCCAGACGCCCCAGGCGCCCCGGATGAAGCCGAAGGCCTCGAGCCAGTCGAAGGGGAGGAGCCGGGTTGCCGACCCGACTCCGAGGGCGATCGACAGGATCGCCGGGATGCCTAGGCGACCGCCAGTGTCCGGGGAGAGCGCGCTTCTCAATGGTGCCTGGAGTTCTAGTTGGGAGGGAGTCGGCTACACCCCGAGGATTCGGTGCAGGATCTCGCTGCCTTTGGCTTTGTCGGCGGCCAGCTGCTCCACGATCTTGCCCTTCTCCATGAAGGCGGCCTGGTCGGCCACCCGCAGCGCCACCTGGTGGTTCTGCTCCGCCAGCAGGATCGCCACCCCGGTCTTCTTCAGGTCCCTGAGCAGCTGGCCGATCGCCTGCACCACGACCGGGGCCAGGCCCTCGGTCGGTTCGTCCAGGAGCAGGACCTGGGGGTTGCTCATCAGGGCCCTGCCGACCGCCAGCATCTGGCGCTCGCCGCCTGACAGCCCGGCCGCCATGTTGGCGCTCAGCAGCTCCAGCTTGGGGAACATCTCGTACACGCGCTGCCGGGTCCAGTCGCCCCGGCCGTTGCGGTGGGCGGCGATGTCCAGGTTCTCGGCGACCGTCAGGTTGGGGAAGCAGCGAGCGCCCGAGGGCACGTAGGCGATGCCCGCCTTGGCACGCCGGTAGGCCGGCCGGCGGCCGAGCTCGCGACCACCCACCGAGACTCCACCGGTGGCGCCGGGCAGCAGGCCGATGATGCCCATGAGCGTCGTGGTCTTACCGGCCCCGTTGCGGCCCAGCAGGGCCAGCAGCTGGCCGTCCTCCACCTTGAGGTCCAGGTCAAAGACCACGTGGCTCTTGCCGTAGCGGACATTTAGCCCGCTGACCTCAAGCACCCAGCACCTCCTCCTCCAGCTCGCCCAGGTAAACCTTCTGGACCTCGGCGTTGCCGCGGACCTGCTCGGGCGTGCCCTCGGTCAGGACCCGGCCCTGGTGCATCACCGTGATCGTCTTGGCGCTGCCGAACACGACGTCCATGTCGTGCTCGCAGAACAGCAGGGTCAGGTTGCGCTCGGTGGCGATCCGGCGGACCAGCTCCATCGCCTTCTCAGTCTCGAACTGAGACATGCCCGCGGTGGGCTCGTCGAGCAGGACCAGCTTGGAGCCGAGGGCCAGCGAGATGGCGATCTCGATCGCCCGCTGGTCGCCGTGGGAGAGCTGGCCGGCCGGCAGGTCGGCCGCGTTGCCCAGGCCGACCGCCTCCAGCAGGTCCTGGGCCTCCTCGCGGAAGATCCGGTCGGCGATCCCGAAGGGCCGCACGGTCATGCCCCGGTGGGCCAGCATCGCGTACTGGAGGTTCTGGCGGACCGTCAGCCTGGGGAAGATCATCGTGATCTGGAAGGCGCGCCCGATGCCCGCCTTGGCGATCAGGTGGGGCGCCTTGCCGGTGATGTCGCGGCCGTCGAACACGACGTGGCCCGCGTCCGGCCGCAGGCGGCCCGTGATCAGGTTGAAAAGCGTCGACTTGCCGGCGCCGTTGGGGCCGATGATGGCGTGGCGGTCGCCCTGCCTCACCTCGAGGCTGAAGTTCTGCACCGCCAGCAGGCCACCGAAGCGGCGGCTCAGACCGTCGATCTTGAGCAGGGTTTCGCCCTTTCGGAACTGGTCGGCCTGGATGGCGTCGGCGTGGAGCGCCTTCTGCACGTCCATGAGCCGGATCGCCTCGCCCGTGCTCTCCATCTCGCCCGGCCTCTCCTCGTCGCCGCCCCGGAAGCGGTTGCGCAGGGTGACGAAAAGCTGGGGCAGCTGCGAGAACCCGCCCGGAACGACCAGAACGACGCCCAGCACGATGGCGCCCAGCGTGATGTCGAACAGGTCCTTGATCGCGCGGCCGAAGACCACGACGTGGCTGCTGGTTATCGCCTGGTCCAGCCCGGTGTAGATGAAGGCGCCGATGGCCGGCCCTAAAAACGCCCCGATGCCGCCCAGCAGGGTGACGACAACCGGCGTCGCGTTGGCCGTCCAGTACAGCATCTCCGGGTAGGCCTCCTGCTGGAAGATGGCGAAGAGGGCACCGGCCACGCCCGCGAAAAGCGCGGCGATCGTGTACACGGCCAGCTCGTATCGCTTGACGTTGATGCCCACCGAGCGGGCCCGCTCGCGGTTCTCCCGGATGGCCAGTAGAGCTGCGCCGAAAGGCGAGCGCACCAGCACGAATATCAACACCATGCAGACGCCGACCACGGCGGCGACGAAGTAGTAGAGCATCGTGTAGTCGGAGAGCTGGTCCGGGATCGTGATCGCGTGGATGCCGTTGTCGCCGCCGGTGAAGTCGTAAGCCCCGTAGAAGAACGCGAAGAGCAGCTGCGAGATGGCCAGCGTCAGCAGCGAGAAGTACAGCCGGACCGCGCGCAGGGCAACCCAGCCGGTGACCAGGCCGACGACGGCCGCCACGACCGGGGCCAGCAGGAGGCCCTCCAGGACGGGCACGTTGTAGCGCTTGAACAGGATGGCCACCGTGTACGCGCCGACGCCGTAGTAGGCCGCGTGGGCGAAGGAGACCATGCCCGTGTAGCCGAGCATGAGGTTGTACGAGGTGGCGTACAGGGCCAGGATCACGGCGCTGGTGCCGAGGAATATCTCGAACCGCGAGCTGACATCCGGATTCACGTTCTCGTACACGCCCGCCAGCGGCGGTACCAGGAGAGCGACCAGGACGAGGACCGCGACCGCCACCCAGCGCATGGGGACCGCGCGGACCCGGTTCATTGGGGTCACCCCAAAATCGCGAGATATTGTGGGGTTCTCATTGTTCGGGGCGTCCGAACAGGCCCCAGGGCCGGATGACCAGGACGCCCGCCATGATGATGAAAACGAAGGCCAGGGCGAACTTGTTGGTGGCCGGGATCTGGACCCCGATGTAGGACACCATGCCCACGATCAGGGCGCCGACCAGGGAGCCCACGATGCTGCCCAGGCCGCCGATGACGCTGATCGCAAAGGCCAGCACCAGCACGTCGGTGTCCATACCGTTGGTGCTCACGGCCTGGCTCGGGGCGACGATGACGCCGCCCAGGCCCGCCAGCCCGGCCCCGATCACGAAGACGAGCGTGAACAGCCTGGTCACGTTGACCCCGGACACGTTCAGCAGCTCGGGGTCGGACACCGCGGCGCGGATGTTGCGACCCAGCGGTGTGCGGAAGAGCATCAGCCAGACCCCGGCGCCGATCGCGATCGCGGCCCCGATCATGAAGATCGAGTACACCGAGTAGTGGTATCCGAAGAGGACCAGGGAACCGGGTACCGGCGCCGCCACCGTCCGGTAGTTGGCGCCGAAGACGAGGCGGGCGGCGCCGGCCACGATGAGGCTCACGGCGTAGGTCGCAAGCAGCTGGACGAGATGCTCCTCGTGGTAGACGCGCTTCAGCACGACGATCTCGACGACGGCGCCGATGGCGCCGGCCACGGCCAGCGCGACCAGGAGGCCGGTCCAGAAGCCGAGGCCGCTGCCCAGCCTGTTCGCGATGACGACAACCACCAGGGCGGCGACCATGTAGAAGGAGCCATGCGCCATGTTGATGACGCGCAGGGACCCGAAGACCAGGGAGAGCCCCGCCGCCACAATGAACAGGTAGGCCGCATTGGCCAGCCCGCCCACCGCGAACAGCAGGAGCTCCCCTGGATTCATCTCGGGTTCTTCAGTTGTCGGCTAGCTTGATTTCCACGACGGACAGAGCGAGAAGTCCGTAGTCGTCGGGTCGTTGTTCTTCTCGCATTTGCCGCCCTGCAGCTCCTGCATGAGCGTGGTCGGCATGATCAGGTCGTCGCCCTTCAGGTTGGCCTGCCCGCTGAGGACGGGGAAGGGGTACTTGCCGCCGCTGTCGACCGTCGCGCCGGTCGTCTCGCCGACGTTGGCCTGCTGGTCGCCGCTGCGGATCGTGAACTTGTAGCCGCGCAGGCTGTCGAACGACTTGCCGACGATCTGGGCTCGGACCTTGTCCGGATCGAAGGTCTTGGCTGCGTTGGCCCCGGTCGCGTACACGTTGAATGCGTCGTAGTCCATGATCGCCCAGTCCGACGGGTACTCGTTGTACTTCGCCTTGTAGCGCGTGATGAAGTCGGTGAGCTTCGAGTTGCCCGTCTGGAGGGCGAAGAAGGGCGCCCGCATGTAGGCGTGCATGCCGATCGGGTACTTGCTCTGAAGGGAGTTCAGCTCATCGACGCTGACCAGGGTGGTCATCGGGTACTTGGTGAAGAACTGGGGATCGACGGCCAGCGCCTGCGTGATGAAGTTGATCTCGTCGGCGGCGAAGATGTTGGAGTAGACGAGGTCCGGCTTGGCGGCCTGGATGGCGTTGATTGTGGAGTCCCAGCGGGGGTTGGTCGGGAACGGCACATACCAGGTGCTGGGATCGTTGATGATCTTGGCGCTGGGGTTCAACTTCTTCAGCGAGGCCACGAAAGCGTTCGTCTCCGACTTCCCGAACAAGTAGTTCGGGGAGACCACGAAGATGTTCTTGGACCCCGCCTTGGCAGCCAGCTGGCCGGCCGCAGTGCCCTCCATATAGGTGTTGGGCACGACCGAGACGTAGTAGGGGTTGATCAGGTCCGGCTCGGCCGTCAGCTGGTAGCTGTTGCAGGTGGCGGCGATGAACATCACCTTGTTCTGCCTGGCGATCGGGCTCTCCGCCTGGCACTGGCCTGACGTCACCGAGCCCATCAGGGCGATGACGTTGTCCTGAAGGATGAACTGCTTGGTGTTGGCGACCGCCTTGTCCACGGTGGTGGCGTCGTCCTGGATGTCCATCTCGATCTTGTAGCCGTTGATGCCGCCCTTGGCGTTGATGTCGTCGGCGGCGAGGTTCAAGCCCTGGCTGACGGACTTGCCGAAGAGGGCCGACTGGCCCGTGAGGGCGCCCGAGTAGCCGATCTTCTTGGTGCCCTTGAATGTGGTGGCCGTGCTGCCGGTGCCGCCAGAGCTGCCGCCGCAGGCGGCGACGGCCAGCGCGGCGACCAGGGCGAGCGCGCCCAACCGCACGAATCTCTTGATGCCTGGGCTCAACTGTTACCTCCTACCTCTCTCTGCCGACCATGCAGGGCCACGCCGGCCTCGGGAAACCTGGTCGTTGAATTCGGATCGTACCCGCGCCGGGTTGGGTTGTCGAGGGTCGAGGCGGGCGGGAGGCCTGGACCGGGTTTGAAGGAACCCCCATCCTGACCCTCCCTGTGAGACTTGG
>DHIW01000027.1:3663-3981 GCA_002404015.1 Chloroflexi bacterium UBA4736 | reverse complement strand
GAGGGCACTGCCAGCACCGACGACATCCAGGTTACGAGCAGCGCGATGCCGATCGCCAGCGTCGAGCGCTGACCCCAGGGCGTGTGCTGTACCGGCACCGTGCGGCCTCGGATGAAGAGCAGCGCCAGCCCCCCGGCGACGGGCAGGAAATAGCGCAGGGCCACCACCACCGCGAGCCACACCGGCAGCAGCCCCCAGTGCGCCAGGCTGACCGCCGCCGCCGAGAAGAAGAAGGCGTCGAGGACGGGGTCGAGCAGGCGACCGAGGCGGGACTCGTGGTGCAGGCGCACCGCCACGGTGCCGTCGAGAAGGTCGGTC
>DHIW01000027.1:2150-3495 GCA_002404015.1 Chloroflexi bacterium UBA4736 | reverse complement strand
CCTCCCCATCGCATCAGCCGCAGCTCGCGTCGGAGCTCGGGGCGGGCGTCGGCGCTGGCGCGGGACGACCGCCAGAGTTGGCGCCCGAATTCGATCAGGGCGCGAGGGCGGAATCCGCCACTCCGCAGCCGCTGCAGCTGGTCGTCGAAGAACACGTTGGGCGCCATCGCCTGCTCGGTCGAGCCGCCGCGGACGCCGGGGTTGCTCACACGCATCTCACGCACATGATCGTGCGTTTGCGACAGTTCTAGTGGAAGATCGCGGAGGCGGCTTGCTGGGCGCCCGTGACGAAGCCGTTGGCGACGATCGCGAGGGGCAGGATGGAGATCAAGCCAACCCCCAGCGCGGTCCACATCGCGGGGCCGACACGCACCGGCCGTTGCTGGCTGCCTGCCCGCTCGGGGTCCAGGTACAGGATCCTGACCACCCGCAGGTAGTACACCGCTGATAGGGCGCTGTTGGCAACCGCTACCAGCACCAGCCATGAGTAACCTGCCTGGACCGCGGCCAGGAAGACGAAGAACTTGGCCAGGAAGCCGATCAGCGGCGGGATCCCGGTGAGCGATAGGAACGCCAGGGCGAGCACCAGCGACACCCCGCCGGAGCGGTGGGCGAATCCCGTGAAGGCACCGATGTCGTCGCTGCCCAGCGCCTCCTCGGCAGTCTGCACGGCGCCAAAGCCGGCAAGGTTGGTGAGCCCGTAGACGAGGATGTAGAAGAGAACCGCGCCTAACGCGATCTGGGCGTTGGCGGGGTCGGCCATCGCCACCAACCCGGTGAGGATGTAGCCGGCGTGGGCGATCGAGCTGTACCCCAGCAGGCGCTTGACGCTGGTCTGGTTGAGCGCCGAGATGTTCCCCACAGTCATCGTGATCACGGCGATGACCGCCAGGTAGATCTGCCATTGATGGCTCAGCGGTCCCAGGGCAGACGTCAGGACCCGGATCAGCAAGGCGTAACCGGCAACCTTCGAAGAGACCGAGATGAACGCCGTCACCGGGGTGGGCGCCCCCTGGTAGACATCGGGCACCCACTGGTGGAACGGAACCGCGGCGATCTTAAAGGAGAAGCCGCCGATGATGAAGATCATCGCCAGCACCAGGGCCGGGCTGCTGACCTTTCCGGCAGCGATAACCTGGCTGACGGCGTTGAGGTCGGTGCGACCGGTGAGGCCGTAGAGGATCGCCAACCCGTAGAGCAGGACCGCCGAGCTGGCCGCGCCCACGACCAGGTACTTGAATCCTGCCTCCGATGAGAGCCGCTCGCGCTTGTTGAAAGCGACCATCACATAGAGCGCGATCGAGAGCGTTTCGAGGGCGACGTAGAGCTCGATCATTTCGCGCGC
>DHIW01000027.1:527-1878 GCA_002404015.1 Chloroflexi bacterium UBA4736 | reverse complement strand
CGGTAGCCGAGCAGGATCGTGACCACCGCAAAGACCAGCAGGATGGCCTTGAGGTAGAGCGCGTAGTGGTCGAGGACGAAGGTGCCGTGGAGGAGGTCGTGCTCCGAGACGGTGCGGGAGATCTGGAAGTAGAGGCTGATCAGCGAAGCCATGCTGCCGGCCAGGCCGACCCCGCACGCGAAAGCGCGGGCGGTCGCTCCGGTCAGGTCGTCGGAGCCCTCGCCACGGCGGGCGCCGGGGCCGAGCAGACCAAGTCGATTGGGTTCGAGGATCAAGCCGCCGAGCACCACCACCAGCGCCGTCCCCAGCAGGATCAGCTCGGGGATGAAATCGACAAGCATCGAAAAGCTCATCTCATCCCCCGGCGATCTTCTGGCTGATCGGCCCCAGCCCGAAATTGATGAGCTGGGCGAGGGCCTTGGGCGCGACGCCGACCAGGAAGATTACCGTCAGCACCCCGACCATGTATCCGAGCTCCAACGGGCCCGGGTCTTTGAGTTTGTTCCAGGCCTCCTTGAGGGGCCCGAAGAACACCCGCTCCAGCATCCAGAGCAGGTAGCCGGCCGACAGAACCACACCGAACACCGCCAGGAAGGTGCCCACGTGGTGCACCTGGTAGCTGCCGAGGAAGATCTCGAACTCGGCGATGAACCCGGCGAAGCCGGGCAGGCCGGCGCTGGCAAACGCTGTGACCACCCAGGCCACGGCAAGGTAGGGCATTCGTTGGGCCAGGCCACCGAGCTCCTTGATGGAGCGCGTGTGGGTGCGGTCGTACACCAACCCCACCAACAGGAAGAGGGCGCCGGTTATGACACCGTGCGCGAACAGCTGGAAGACGGCGCCGTTCAGAGCCAGCGGCGTCAGCGCGGACATCCCCAACAGCACGAAGCCCATGTGGGAGACCGAGCTATAGGCGACCATCCGCTTCATGTCGTCCTGGACCAGGGCGGCGAACCCGCCCCACAGGATCCCCACCACGGCGAAGGCGAGGATCGCCAGGCTGAACTGCTTGGCCGAGCTCGAGAAGAAGCCGACGCAGATCCGGATCATGCCGTACCCGCCCATCTTCAGCAGGATCCCTGCCAGCAATACCGATACCGCGGTGGGCGCCTCCACGTGGGCGTCGGGAAGCCAGGTGTGGAACCCAAAGGCGGGCAGCTTGATGGCAAAGCACAGGAAGAACAGCCAGAAGAGGACCGCCCCGAGCTCCGGCGCCAGGTGGGCCCCGGCCAGCGTCTGCATGTCGAAGGTGTGGGCCCCGCTCTTGTAGTACAGGACCAGGATCGCCACCAGCAGCAGCGCCGACGCCGCGATCGTGAAGAGCAGGAACTTCCACGCCGCGTAAACGCGG
>DHIW01000027.1:0-234 GCA_002404015.1 Chloroflexi bacterium UBA4736 | reverse complement strand
AGGTCCATGGCGGTGAAGACGCCGGTGACCCCGATGTCCAGGATCAGGATCAGGAAGAAGTACTCCTTGACCCTGACCTTCAGGTTCCAGGACGCCAACACGGCGACGAAGAAGAGGATTGTCGAGAGCAACATCAAGGGCAGGCTGATGCCGTCGACGCCGACGTGGTAGTGGGCACCGAAGGCCCCGATCCAGTTGTAGTTCTCCTCGTACTTGTAGCCGCCACTGAAGACG
>DHIW01000032.1:1966-3783 GCA_002404015.1 Chloroflexi bacterium UBA4736 | reverse complement strand
CTCGGAGCCGTCGCGGCGGCGCAGGAATCGGGCAGCGTGATGGGGCCCCTCTACGGCGCCGTCCTCGCCGGCGCCGCCTCCGGCTTGGGCGGCTGGCGCGCCATCTTCTGGATCAACCTCCCGCTCACCGTGCTGTGCGCCGCCGGGGTCCTGATGGCGGTGCGCCGCGGCCCTATGCCTAGCCGCCCCGCCCGCAGTCCAGGCGGGCGCGTCGACTGGCTGGGGGGCGCCCTGCTGGGCTTGGGGCTGGCCCTGATGGTGCTGGCGTTGTATCCCGACGATCCCACGCGCCACGCTGTCGGCACGCTGTTCGTGCCGCTTGCTCTGGGCGCCGTGGCCGCACTGGCGGGCTATGTCTGGCGCCAGTCACGCGGCGCCCATCCCTTGATCCCGCCGGCGCTGCTGCGCAACCGAACCTTTGTCGGCGCCAATCTCACCAACCTGCTGGTGGGGGCCGCCCTGATGGTCGCCCTGGTCGATGTGCCGATCGTCGCCCGCGGCATCTTTGGGCTCAGCGAGATCGACGGTGCGCTACTACTGGCGCGCTTCATGGTGGCTATCCCGATCGGCGCCCTGGCGGGCGGGTTGATCAGCAACCGCCTCGGTTACCGGCTGACAGCGGTGCTCGGCCTGGCCACGGCGGCGTTGGCATTCTTCCGAATGTCAGGCTGGCAGGCGGATGAGCTGGGTCGACGCCTCTTGGGGCTGCCTGACGCGACCCTCACACTGGCTCTCTGTGGGCTTGGCTTCGGGCTCGTGATCGCACCCCTGGCCGCCGCCATCCTCGACCGTGCCGGCGACCGCGAGCACGGTCTTGCCAGCAGCCTGGTGGTTCTGGCCCGTAGCGTGGGCATGCTTCTGGGGCTGTCGGCCCTGACCGCCTTCGGCATCCGCCGCTTCTATGAGCTCTTGAACCAGGCGCCGCCACCGGCGCCGGGAGCCTCCGGGGACCTGGTTGCACAGGCGGCGGCGATCCAGGCGCGCTCCGTGACCGCCTTACTGGAGGACTACCACGAGATCTTCGCGATCACGGTCGGGATTTGCTTGCTCGCGGCGGTGGTGGCGTTGGCGACCTTGACCGGCGGCGGCCGTCGTGTCGCGGCCGAGGCGGAGGGGCTAGCGTGAGTCCTCGCGGGCGCCATGTTTTCGGCATCGACGTCGGTGGCACCAACCTGCGCGTGGCGATGGGGTACGAAACCGGCGAGGTGGTCGACAAGCGGCATCGCGACACCCACCCTATGGCCGGAGCCAACGAGGGCATCAAGACCCTGGCTGAGATGATGGAAGAGTTGGCCCGCGACCACGGGCTGGCGACAACGGACTTTGGCTCCGCTGGCGTCGGCGTCCCCGGCCCGACCGACCCGGTGAAGGGCATGCTCATCGACCCCCCGCACCTGCCCGGGTGGCACAACGTCCCGGTCGCCGGCCTGCTCGAGGCCGCCACGGGCGTGCCCACCCATCTCGAGAACGATGCCCAGCTGGCGGCCTATGGCGAGTTCCATAAAGGCGCGGGGCGCGGCAGCCGCCACCTGGTCTTCGTCACCATCAGCACCGGTATCGGCGGCGGCATCGTCATCGACGGCAAGCTCTACAGCGGCGCGGGTGGCGCCGCCGGTGAGGTCGGGCACGTCGTCATCGACCCCAACGGCCCGATCTGTAGCTGCGGCCGCCGCGGCCATCTCGAGGCGCTGGCGTCGGGAACCTCGATGGCCCGCATTGCCGCTGAGCGGATCGCCGCCGGCGAGCCTTCGACGCTCTCGGAGCTGGAATCGATCACCGCCAAGGACCTCGGCGCAGCCGCCGGTGAAGGCGACGCG
>DHIW01000032.1:1477-1771 GCA_002404015.1 Chloroflexi bacterium UBA4736 | reverse complement strand
CTCCTCAACATCCTCGACCCTGAGGTTCTGGTCCTCGGCGGCGGGGTGATCCAGATCGGGCCATTGCTCCTCGACCACCTCTATGCGGCGATCCAAGAGCAGGCCTTCGAGTTCACCTACAGCCACGTCCGGATCGCAACCGCCAGCCTGGGCCAGGACGCCGGCCTGGTCGGGGCTCTGGAGTGGGCCCGGGACCACCTTCCGGGCGGCCGCGAAGGCACCAGCCCGCACGCCTGAGGCGCGGGCAGGCTAACTTCTGCCCATGCGGATCAAGCACCAGCCCGGCGTCGAGCC
>DHIW01000032.1:0-1293 GCA_002404015.1 Chloroflexi bacterium UBA4736 | reverse complement strand
CGGGACTGCAAGGACCTCGACGTGGTCGTTGAAGGCGGCTCTGGCACCGAGCTCGCGTCGGCCGTGGCGGCACGGGTCGGCGACCGGGAGCCGGTGTTCTTCGAGCGATTCGGCACCGCCCAGGTGGCTGCCGGCGACTTGCTGCTGGAGTTTGTTTCGGCCCGCGCCGAAAGCTACCTCCCCGAGAGCCGCAAGCCCGACGTACGCCCGGGCACCCTGGAGGAGGACATCCAGCGGCGCGACTTCACTTGTAACACCTTGCTCTGCGGCCGCGAGGGCGAGGTCATCGACATCACCGGCAAAGGACTGGCCGACATCGAAGCCCGCATCTTGCGCACCCCGCTGCCGGCAGCCGAGACCTTCCACGAGGACCCGCTCCGCGCGGTGAGGGCGATCCGCTTCGCGGTGACCCTCGGCTTCCGGATGGACGACGAGATCCCACCCGCGATACTCGGCTGCCTCGACCGGCTGGGGACGGTCGTCAGCATCGAGCGCATCAACGAGGAGCTGCGCCGGATGCTGCTCTCGCCGCGCCCAGGGGAGGCGCTGCGCCTTATGCGCGAGACCGGCGTGCTGGCCAAGCTGATGCCGGAGGTGGAGGCGATGGCCGGGGTCGAGCAGAGCGGCTTCCACAACCTCGACGTGCTCGACCACACCCTGGCCGCGCTAGATGCCGTCGCCGGCCGGCCCAATCCCGAGCTGGAGCCGCGCGAGGAGTTGGTGCTGCGGCTGGGTGTCCTGCTGCACGACTGCGGTAAGCCAGCCACCGCCGCTTTCGATGGCGAGCGGATCACCTTCCTGGGCCACCCCGAGGTGGGCGCCCAGGCGGCGGCGCGGTTGCTGCGTAGGCTGCGCTTCAGCAACGACGAGCTCGCCGCAGCGACCCGCCTGGTCTCGCTCCACATGCGCCCGATCCAGTACGACCCCGAGACCTGGAGTGACGGCGCAGTGCGGCGGCTGGTGCGCGACAGCGGTGAGGTCCTGCAGCCGCTGCTGCAGCTGGCTCGAGCCGACATGGCCGCCAGCGATTACCCGCCAGAGGAAGCCTCACGGAAGCTCGATGACCTCGACCGCCGGGTGGCCGCCCTCGACGTCGACGCCGTTCGCCGCGTCAGCGCACCGCTGGACGGCAATCAACTGATGGAGCGCTTCGGTCGGCCGCCAGGCGCTTGGATCTCGCGCGTCCAGGACGCCCTGCTGGAGGCGGTGCTCGAGGGCGAGATCGCGCCCGACGACCAGGCCGCGGCGTGGGCCTACCTCGACAGCCACCCCGACCTGTTGGGCGAGGCATGA
>DHIW01000102.1:483-2519 GCA_002404015.1 Chloroflexi bacterium UBA4736 | reverse complement strand
GCAGGTCCTGCAGGAGGGCGGTCAGAAGGGCGGCGCGTTCGCGCAGGCTCGAGATGACGATGTGCTCGTGGTCGGCGTGCGCGCCATCACCGGTGCAGCCCAGCCCGTCGAGGGTCTGCGCCCCCACCGCAGCCGCAAAGTTGCCGTCCGACGCCCCGCCGACGGTGGCGCCGGTCAGCTCCCCGAGCCCGATTTCGCTGCCGATCCGTCGGGCGACTTCAAAAAGCGCCATCGTCGCGGCCGGCTCCAGCGCGGGACGGTTGGGACCGCCGCTGAGCCCGAGGGTGGCGCCCGGGACCGACGGCTGCAGTCCTCTCAGTGCAGCGTCGACGCGATCCTGCTCGGCGGCGTTGGGAACGCGAACATCGATGTCCACGCGGGCCTCGGCCGGGACGACGTTGTTGGTGGTGCCCGAGGCGGCGACGGTGGAGGTGACGGTGGTGCCCGCCTCCTCATCGGCCAAGGCGGCCACGGCCAGGACCTGGTGCGCGAGCTCGAGAGTGGCATTGACGCCCTCGTGGGGGAAGCCGGCGTGCGCCGCCCGGCCGCGGATGTGGAGGCGATACATGCCAACCCCTTTGCGACCGATCTTGAGGGCGCCGTTGTGGCTGGGCTCGATCACCAGGACTGCCTCGACGCGACGCGCGAGCGCCTCGATCACCGGCCGGGAGGTGGGCGAGCCGATCTCCTCATCGGATGTGATGAGCAGCTCGATGCCGTCGCGGGAGGGAAGCTCAGCCAGGGCGTGGAAGGATTGGACGACGCTGGCCTTCATGTCGAAGATGCCGGCGCCGTAGGCGCGATCGCCATCGACCCGGAAGGGCAGGCGGTCGATCGTCCCCATCGGCCAGACCGTGTCGAGGTGGCAGAGCAAGGCCACCCTGGGGGCGCCGAAACTCCAGCTCAAGTAGGGCTGGCCATCGACCTCGGCGCGGTCCGGCAGCGCCCCGAGGAGGCGCTGGCCCATCGACGCGACCAGTGCGGCGCAAGCGGCGACAGCCTCCCGGTCGCGCGACGGCGACTCGGCCTCGACCAGCTGCTGGAGATCGCCGAGCATGGGGTCGAGCATGGTTTGGAAGCGCTGGATCAGCTCCGCGGACACCCGCCGAAGATACCGGAACGAAAGACGACCTGGATGAGCGCAGGATGTGGCGCGCCCGGAGAGACTCGAACTCCCGACTTTCGCATCCGTAGTGCGACGCTCTAATCCACTGAGCTACGGGCGCGCGCAGACGGAAATGATACCCACGGGGTGCACAGCCCAATGGCTGAAGCCCGGCCGACCAGAGCCGCCTACCCCAGCAACTTCGCCGTAACCAAAGGCACATGGACCGCAGGCCCGCCTCCTAGCCGGCTCTCGTACAGGACCAGGGCCACCGCCCGTGACGGGCCCACCTCCGGCAGCGTCTCGAGGTGAGCCACAACCTCGCGGTAACGCTCGCGGCTGACCTCGGCGCGCCGGACCCGTGCCAGCGTCAGATGCGGCCGGAAGGCTCTCTCCTCCACCGGGAGCCCGGCGCCGGCCAGGGCTTCGGCGAGCGCCCGGTGGACCTCCAGAAGCGCCTCGCCGCCGTCGACGCCCAGCCACAGTACCCGTGGCCGCGAGGCCGACGGGAACGCCCCCGGTGCGGTCCACCGCAAGCGCCAGGGCGCCCGACCCTCGGCTGCCGCCTGGACCGCAGCCCCCGCCGACTCGACCTGCCCGGTGTCGATCTCGCCCAGGAAAGCCAGGGTCAGATGGAGATTCTCCGCCGGCGTTACGGCCAGCTCGACAAACTCAGCCCGGGCGCCATCGAGCCACCGCCGCAGCGCCTCTGAGGTGCCATCCTCCAACCCCAGCGCCGCAAAGCACCGCATCCTCAGGGGTGGCGCCGCGCCGCTAAAAGGCAGCCCGTTGAGCGGGCTTTTGAGCATGGCGTCGGAGTCTAGCACGGGAGTATTCTCGATTCGTGAAGATATGTGAGAGTTGCATCCACCGGCGCATCTTGACCGTGGAAGAGGCCCCCATGGGCGTCAACCCGGACAACAAGCGCATC
>DHIW01000102.1:0-397 GCA_002404015.1 Chloroflexi bacterium UBA4736 | reverse complement strand
GCATCGACGCCAAGGGGAACCCGTACCACCTTTTCTGCAACTACTTCTATTCGTTCCCCAGCGCCAACATGCGGCTGAACTGCTCTCACCAGACCCCCGAAGCCGACCTCCCCGCTACCAAGTCCGCCTGATCCCAGGCCGCCCGCTGACGGCAGCCCCCATTCAGCGGCAGCCATCAGTCGGCGCCAGCGATCCCTCAGATGACCGCGCGCTCCCCAACGGGCACCGACGCGCCCTCGGCGAACCGGCCCGGGCGCAGCCCGGCGATGTCAAAGGCCGGCTCTCGCCCCACCACCTGGTCAGCCAGCGCCTCCCCCACCGCGGGCGCCTGCATGAAGCCGTGGCCCGAAAAACCGCAGCACAGCCATAGGCCCGGCACCTCCGCGGTCTCGCCGAC
>DHIW01000003.1:334-3040 GCA_002404015.1 Chloroflexi bacterium UBA4736 | reverse complement strand
ACCGCACAACTTCGCGGACTCACCGCGGCGCCCGGTGGACTCGCTCTCCCCCCTCTTCGCGCTGGCGCAGTTGCTGGCGCGCCTGACCCACCTGCGGGAGCGCGGGCTGGCGACTTTCGACCCCGAGACCCTGACCTGGTCCGCGGTCAGCGGCCCCTGAAGTCAGGCGGGCGGCGCTCGGCGGCGGCCCGAACCCCCTCCCGGAAGTCGCCGGTCTCGCGCAGCCGCTCCTGTTCGGCCAGCTCGCGATCGGTGGCCTCTCGCACGCGGTCCGCGAGGTCGCCGCGCATCGTCTCCCGGATCGAGCGAACCGCCAGGGGCGCCATGGCCGCGATCTCCGCCGCAAACGCCCGAGCGTGGTCGCGCAGCTCGTGGGCCGGCGCAAGGCGGTCGCAGAGGCCGATCCGGAGCGCCTCCTCCCCCAGCACGTTGCGACCCGTGTAGAGGAGGTCGAGCGCGTGCTGGCGGCCGACCGCGGCAGGCAGCGTCACCGTCAGAGCGAAGCCATGGTGGAAGCCGAGCCGGGCGAAGTTCGCCGCGAAGCGGGTTTCCGGGCCGGCGACCCGGAAGTCCGCCGCCAGCGCCAGTCCCAGCCCGCCCCCGATGGCGGCGCCCTGGACGGCAGCGACCACCGGCGTCCTGGTGGTGAAGAGTCGCAGAGCCTCCTGGTAGAGGTGTCCGATCCGGCCGCCCACCCCCGGGGGCGGGGCGGCGTCGCCGCTGCCGGCGAAGTCCGCACCGGCGCAGAAGCGCTTCCCCTCCGAACAGAGCATCGCCGCCCTGCAGACCGGCTCGCCATCCAGCATCTCCAGCGCCTCGGCTAGTGAGCGGATCAGGTTCACGTCGAAGTAGTTGTTGGGCGGCCGGTGGAACTCGACGGTGGCCACGAAGTCATCGCCGACCTCGACCGTCACGTCGCCGAAGACCTGCGCTGTCACAGCCGCACCACGTCCGAACCGCCCGCGATCACGGGATAGAGGTTATCGGCCCCGGCCGCGGCGACGGCCGTACCCAGCCGAAGGCTCCAGTGCGCGTCGTCGCCGTACTCTGACCGCCACGACCACAGGCGGCGCGTCAGCTGGTGGAGAGGGTATTCCTGCGTCATGCCCATGGCTCCGTGGGCCTGGTGGGCCCACCTCGTGGCTGAGTGCGCCGCGCGGTTGGCCAGCAGCTTGGCCGCGGCGATCTCGAACCGGGCCGGGCCGAGGGCGCAGGCACGTGCCACCTGGTCGGCCGCCATGCCCACCAGCGCCGCCTCCTGTGCGATCGAGACCAGGTGCTGCTGCACGGCCTGGAACTGGGCCACCGGCCGGCCGAACTGGATCCGCTCATGCGTGTAGGCGATCGTCATCAGGCTCATCCGGTCGAGGGCGCCGGCCATCAGCATCACGCGGGTCAGCGCCCCCCTGAAACGGAGCGCTTCAGGATCGACGCCCACCCCGGCCGGCCGGACCTCGGCGGCCGTACGGCCGTCGAAGACAACCGTGTCGCGCGGCTCGCCGGCGAGGTTCACCGCCGGCTCGATCCGAACCCCGGACGCCGGCACCGCCACCACCACGCAGCCGGCGTCCGTTTCGAGCACGGCCACGATCCTCTCCGCCGACCGGGCCCAGGGAACCCGGTGCGCCGTGCCGGCGACGGCCGCCCCGGCCAGCGCGATCGAATCCTCGGGCCGGCCGGGGACGACCGTCGCCAGCCCTTCGTCGAGCTTGAAGCCGGCCCCGCTGAGCAGCCAGCCGGCCAGCAGCCCGGCCTCAGCAAGCGGGATGGGCGCCGCGTGGCGGCCCGCGATGCGCAGCACGGCGAGCGCCTCCTCCAGGCTGCCGCCGGCGCCGCCGGCGTCCTCAGGAATCGAGAGCAGCGGCAGCCCGACCCCGGCCACCCGGGACCAGATCCCGCCCGCCCACCCGTCGCGCTCGGCAGCCTGGATAGCCTCGTGGGTGCAGGTGTCGGAGAGGACGCGCTCGGCGCTCTCGAGCACGAGCGCGTCGGTCAAGGCCGCAGACCCTTGGCGGCGACCGACCGCAGGACCTCGTTGGTGCCGCCTCGGATGGTGAACGAGGGGGCGTTGAGGATCGCGCGCGCGAGGAGACTCTCGAACCGGGACGTCGTCCCCGACGACGGCTCCAACCCCGCCAGCTGCTCGACCCCCGCCAGCACGTCCTGCTCGAAGCGCGTGCCCATCTCCTTCACCAGGGCGGACTCGACCGCCGGCGACTCTCCGCGATCGATCTTGCGGGCGACCGAGATCGACAGCTGCCGGATCCCCCACCAGCGGGCGGTCGCGTCGCCCAGCAGCCGGAGCACCGCCTCGCCGGCCGGCGTCCCGACCCGTTCGCGTAGGAACTCCTCGACCACGATGTAGGTGGACAGCCAGCGCTCCGGGCCGCCCCGCTCGTACGCCATCTCGGATGTGTTCTGCTCCCATCCCTTTCCGACCTCGCCGAGCCGCAGGTCATCGGGCACGAACACGTCGCGGAGGACGACCTCGTTGAAGTGCTCGCTGCCGTCGAGGAACGGGATCGGGTTCACCTCGAGGCCGTCCGAGCCGAGGTCGATCAACATCTGGCTGAGGCCGTGGTGGCGGTCGGCCTCGTCGCTGGTACGGGCCAGCACGATGAACCAGTCGTTCTCGTGGGCGCCGCTGGTCCAGATCTTGGTGCCGCTGACCCGCCAGCCGCCGTCGACCTTCGTCGCCCGGGTCCG
>DHIW01000003.1:0-125 GCA_002404015.1 Chloroflexi bacterium UBA4736 | reverse complement strand
CCGAACCGGTTGATGACCGGGCCACTCTGGCGGTCGGCCACCCAGTGGTGACCGATCGGCGCCCCCCACCGCAGCAGCTCCTCCACGACGATGAACCGCTCGACGGCTCCCCGCTCCTGGCCGCC
>DHIW01000066.1:2116-2759 GCA_002404015.1 Chloroflexi bacterium UBA4736 | reverse complement strand
TGACGCGGCGGTTTTGGAGAGCCTGGTGGGGATCCGGCGGGCGGGCGCAAAGCTGGTGGTAAGCTATCTCGCCAAAGAAGCCGCCCGCATTCTTGGCGGCCCCCGCGGATCTTGATTCGCGCGCTGTGGAGAGGTTGATTTGAGTCAGAGCCCCGGCCGCAACCCCCTGCTGCTTGCGGGTTTCGTGATCGCCTTCACCCTGGTGCTGGGCGCGGCCGCCTGGGGGCTCAACCGGGTCGTGAACCCGCCCCCCGCGACTGCCAACGCGCCCTGCCCGGCAGCGCCCAGCGGTCACCCGGTGGCCAACGCCCAGCACAGTTTCACGACGGCGCCCCAGAACGCGCTCCAGGCCGGCAAGATCTACACCGTCACCCTGTGCACCACCAGGGGGGTCATCAAGATCGCGCTCCGTGCCGGGGTTGCGCCGCAGTCGGTGAACGCATTCATCTTCCTGGCCGACAGTGGCTACTACGACGGCCTCACCTTCCATCGCGTGTGCCCCAACACCTCTGACCAGAGCTGCGGATCGGGGACCTCGCTGCACATCGCCCAGGGCGGCGATCCCAGCGGCAAGGGCACCGGACGCGGCCCCGGTTTCGTGATCCCTGACGAGACCCCGCGGGGCACCTACACCACCGGCACC
>DHIW01000066.1:1071-1909 GCA_002404015.1 Chloroflexi bacterium UBA4736 | reverse complement strand
GTCGTTTCGGGCCTGGCGGTGGCCCAGCAGCTGCACAAAGGCGACACCATCTTCTGGATCGCCACCGAGAGCGTGACCGCCCCGGTCTCGAGCCCGAGCCCCGCGGTCTCGGCTGCGCCGGGCGCCGTGGCCTCGCCTTCGCCGAGCGCCGCCCCTTCACCGTCACCCAGCTGAGCGACAGGTTCAATCGGGCGCGCCGGGTACTGCCCGGGGGCGTGAACAGCCCCGTCAGGGCGTTCAAGGCCGTCGGTGGTGAACCGGTCTTCGCGGCGTCGGGGGAGGGTGCCTACCTGGTCGATGCCGACGGCGGTCGATACCTGGACCTGGTCGCGGCTTACGGCCCGCTGATCCTGGGGCATGCCCATCCCGCGGTGGTGGAGGCGATCCGGGCGCAGGCCGGCCGCGGCAGCAGCTTTGGCGCTCCCACCGAGGCCGAGACCGAGCTCGCGGAGCTGCTCGTCGAGCAGGTACCCGGAGTCGAGATGGTCCGGTTGGTCAACTCGGGAACCGAGGCCGCGATGTCGGCGATCCGGCTGGCACGGGCGGCGACCGGCCGCGAACTCGTGGTCAAGTTCGAGGGTGGGTACCACGGCCATGTCGACCACCTTCTGGCAAGCGCCGGCAGCGGCGTCGCGACGCTGGGGATCCCGGGGTCGCCGGGTGTCCCAGAGGCGTTCACGTCACTGACGGCGGTGCTGCCCTACAACTCGGTAGAGGCCGTCGCGGAGTACTTTTCCGAGCACGGGACCCAGACCGCGGCGGTCATCGTCGAGCCGGTGGCCGGCAACATGGGCGTGGTGCCGGGCTCACAGGAATTCCTGGCCGCGCTGCGGCGCCT
>DHIW01000066.1:0-870 GCA_002404015.1 Chloroflexi bacterium UBA4736 | reverse complement strand
GGCGCCGCCACGGCCGTTGGTATCACCGCCGACCTGACCCTGCTGGGGAAGATCATCGGCGGCGGCCTGCCCCTGGCGGCGTACGGGGGTCGCGCCGACCTGATGGGCCAGGTTGCCCCCGAGGGTCCCGTCTACCAGGCGGGCACGCTGTCCGGCAACCCGCTGGCCACTGCCGCCGGGCTGGCCACGCTGAGAACCCTGATCGCCGATCCGCCATACGCTCGCCTCGAAGCGGCGGCGGCTCGCGCCGAGAGCGCCCTCGCCGCTGGCGCCGCCGCCGCCGCCGTCCCACTGAGCGTGGGTCGCATCGGATCGATGCTGACGCCGTTCATGAGCGGCGCTCGGGTGAGGGACTACGCCGCCGCCCGGACCTGCGACGTGGAGGCGTACGCCCGCGTGTTCAACCGGCTGCTGGCGTCAGGCGTCTACTCGCCACCGTCACAGTTCGAAGCCTGGTTCATCTCGGCGCCCCTTGCCGAAAGCCATTCCGACCGCCTTTGCGAACTCCTGGGGGGCGCTTTCGCCCCACTCTGACGGGGTCCCGGATGTCTCGAATTCGCCTCGAATAGCCGAGAGCGTGCGAACATATACTCGAATCGTCGCCATCTTGAGGTAACAGACATGCCCGGCTTAGGACACTGGTGGGTCCTCTTAATCCTTGCCGCCATCGCTCTCATCATCTTCGGACCCTCGCGGCTGCCGGAGCTGGGTGCGGGCCTGGGCAAGGCGATCAAGGAATTTCGCAAGGCCACCACCGAGATGGGTGACGCTCTCAAGGAAGAGGTCCACAAGCCCGACGAGAGCACCCCCACCGCGGTCGGCACCACCTACACCGCGCCTGCCGGCACCGTCGAGCCCGCCACGCCCGCC
>DHIW01000080.1:17683-25128 GCA_002404015.1 Chloroflexi bacterium UBA4736 | reverse complement strand
CGACTCCTTGAGGCGAAGGAGGGCGGGGGAGGGGGTTCCATTCAAAGCTGGCCCCCAAAAAGACCCCCACCCTGACCCTCCACAAGGGGGAGGGAGTTTATTTACGAGGGAGATTCTTAGACCTCAGGCCAGGGTGACCAGGTCCAGGAGCTCGTCCTCCCAGTAGTCGAGGCGGCCTTCCGGCATCAGGAGGATTCGGCTGGGGGCCAGGGCGCGCACGAAGTCGGGGTCGTGGCTCACCAGCACCATCGAACCCGGCCACTGGGCGAGCGCCTGGGCGACGGCCGTGCGCGAGGGCGGGTCGAGGTTGTTCGTGGGCTCGTCGAGCAGCAGCAGGTTGTAGCGGCCGGCCACCAGCTGGGCCAGGGCCAGCTTGGTCTTCTCGCCGCCTGACAGGGTGCCGGCGTCCTGCATCGCCTTCTTGCCCGAGAGGCCGAACATCCCGAGCAGCGTGCGCAGCCGCGGCTCCGACTCCGAGGACAGCTCGCGCATGTGGCTCAGCACGTCCCGGCCGGCGATGATCCCCTCGTGCTCCTGGGCGTAATAGCCGGTCTCGACTGCGTGACCGAAGCGAAAGGAGCCCTCGTCCGGCTCCGAGCGGCCCGCCAGGATGCGGAGCAGGCTGGTCTTGCCGGCCCCGTTCAGGCCCATCACCAGCAGCCGCTCGCCCCGCTCGACCTCGAAGTTCACCTTGCGGAAGACCAGGGGACCTCCATAGCCCTTGCTCAAGCCTTCGGCGCGCAGCACGTGGCGGCCGGAGTGGGGGGGTTCCGGGAAGCTGATCTTGATCTTCCGCTCGCGGCGGGGGGCCTCGACCAGGACTGCCTTCATCCGCTCGACTCGCTTGTCCAGCGAGTGGGCGGTGCGCGCCCGCTTGGCGGTCTGGGTGCGCATCACGTCGGCCAGGGTGGTCAGCCGCTTGATCTCGGACTGCTGGCGGGTGGCGGTCTTGGCGGCCCGCTGCTCGTCCAGGCTGCGGGCAGTCCGGTACTGCGAGTAAGTGCCCTTGTACTCGATGAGGCGGCCCGCATCCAGGTGGAGGACGCGCGTGATGGAGGCGTCAAGCAGGTCGAGGTCGTGGCTGACGACCACGATCCCACCGCGGTGGCTGCGCAGGAAGTCCATCAGCCAGGCCTTGGCGTCCGCGTCAAGGTGGTTGGTCGGCTCGTCTAGGAGCAGAAGATCGTTGCCGGCAAAGAGCACGCGCGCCATCTCGACCCGGCGCCGCTCCCCGCCTGAGAGGACCCCGATCGGGAGGTCGACCCGGTCGCTGGCCAGACCGAGGCCGGCCGCGATCCGGCGCACCTCGGAGTCGGCCGAGTAGCCGCCCTGGTCGCGGAAGCTCTCCTCGGCATGCGAGTAGCGTTCGACGTTCTTGAGGGTGGGGTCGTGCTCCAGCTCCTGGCGCAGGCGCTCGAGGTGGGCGGTCGCCTTGTCGAGCCCACGCCCGGAGAGCACGTAGAGCAGTGCCGGGAGGTCCCCGGCGACCCGGGGCCGCGGGTCCTGGGGCATGTAGCCGACGCTGCCCAGGCGGAGGACGACGCCCGCGGCCGAGTCCGCCTCGCCGGCCAGGACCCGGAGCAGGCTGGTCTTGCCGGCGCCGTTGACGCCCACCAGACCGGCCTTGTCGCCGGCCCGGATCGCGAAGGAGGCGCCCGTGAGCAGCAGGCGGCCTGCGATCTCCACGCTGATGTCGCGAGCCTCTAGCACGAAGCGATTATTCCCAACAGGGCGCTTCCGTACCGCTCCAGCTTGGCCGGTCCGAGGCCGGGCACCGCGGCCAGCTCGGCCAGGGTGGCGGGGCGGCGGGCCGCGATCGCCTCCAGGTGGCGGTCCCAGAAGACCACGTAGGCGGGGACGTTCGCCTCCTGGGCGACCTCCGCGCGCCAGGCTTTGAGCGCGCCCAGGCAGCCGAGGTCGACCGGGCCCTCAGACGCAGCCGCCGCGGCGGATCGGCCGACCTGGGCCACCGGCAGGCTGACCTCGGGCTCGGCGCGGCCGGCCAGCACCTCCCGGCCGGCTTCCGTGATCCCCAGCACCGGGTACTCGCCGGAGCTCTGGGCCAGCAGGCCGGTCTCGATGAGCTCGCGGAGCAGCTCCCGCAGGGCCTCGTCGCGCCAGCCCCGCAGCGCGCCATAAGCCGCCAGCTGCTCGACCCAGGGCTGGGCCTTCGTCCACTTGGTCTGGCGCCCGGCCAGCACGGCCGCCACGTTGGCGGCGCCCACCCGGCCGCTGAAGCGAGAGGCGGCCGCCAGCGCCGAGCGCACGTCCTCGGCGGCCACCGGGCGTTCCTCGGCGGGGGCGGTGGAAAGGCAGTTGTCGCAGGCGGGGCAGGTGCGGGCCACGCCCTCCTCCCCGAAATAGTCCGCGATCCGGGCGTGGCGGCAGGTGCGCAGCCGGGCGTAGGACATGACCTGGCCCAGGCGGGCGTAGGCATGCCGCTTCAGCTCGCTGTCCGCCTCCCCGTGCGACTGCTCGATGAAGAAGGACTGCAGGTCCCTGTCGGCGGGGGAGAAGAGCAGGGCGCAGGCAGCCGGCTCGCCGTCGCGGCCGGCCCGGCCGGCCTCCTGATAGTAGGCCTCCAGGCTGCCCGGCAGGTGGTAGTGGAGGACCTGCCGGATGTCGGGCAGGTCGACGCCCATCCCGAAGGCCGAGGTGGCCACCACGATGCGCAAGCGGCCGGCGCTGAAGTCGTCCTGGACACGCCGGCGGACATCGTCGGGAAGCCGGCCGTTGTAAGCCGCCGCCGGTTTGCCCCAGGAGCTGACGAGGCCGGCGAGGTCCTCCGAGGCGGCCACGGTGCCGGTGTAGATCAGGGCCCGCCCGGCCCCCGGGTCGAGGAGGCGGCGCAGCGCCTCCCGCTTGCCGCGATCGCCGACGCAGCGCAGCGCCGAGAGGCGCAGGTTGGGGCGGTTGAAGCCGGTGACCGAGATGAAGGGCTCGCGCAGGCCCAGGTTGCGGGCGATGTCCTCGCGGACCTGGGGGGTGGCGGTGGCGGTGAAGCCGGCGACGGGGGGCCGGCCGCAGGCCTCGATCGCCCGGCCCAGCAGGCGGTAGTCGGGCCGGAAGTCGTGGCCCCAGCTGGAGATGCAGTGGGCCTCGTCCACGACGAACCGGGTCACCCCCAGCCGGCCCAGGCGCTCCAGGAAGCCGGGGCGCGAGAAGCGCTCGGGGGCCAGGTAGAGCAGCTGGACCCCGCCTTCCTCGGCCTCCTCGAGCGTGCGGACCTGCAGCTCGCGGGGCAGCGTGGAGTTCACGAAAGCGGCCGGGACGCCCAGCGAGCGCAGCCGGTCGACCTGGTCCTTCATCAGGGCGATGAGGGGCGAGACGACCAACGTGAGCCCGGGCCGGGCCAGCGCCGGCACCCAGTAGCTGATGCTCTTGCCGGAGCCTGTGGGCGCGACCGAGAGCACGTCCCGGCCCTCCAGCTGGGCGTCCACGACCGCCTGCTGGCCGGGGCGGAAGGCGTCCAGCCCGAAGACCGAGCGCAGCACGCCAGCCGGGCTGGAGATCACCCGAGCAGTCTGACGGGGGGCCGTCCTCCGAGGGAATGCTTAACACGGCTCATTACCCGGTGGCCGCCAGCGCGTTTCTCTCCCAAATCCGGAAATTGGAGGGACTCGACATGAACCTCGTCAGGCTAATCCTCGCGGCAGGAGCCGCCATCCTGCTGGTCGGCTGCGGCAGCGGCGTGGGCTCCTCGGCGTCATCCCCCGGCGGCGGCACCAGGTCGGCCGCGGCCGGCAGCGCGACCGCCCAGCCCGGCTCGCCGGCGGTGGCCCAACCGGTCCCACCCGTCGGGACCGTCCCCACGGCCGACCAGGTGCTGGCCGAGGGACCCGGGGTCCAGCGCAACGCCAAGCTCGGCATGCAGGTCAAGCACGGCGGCTTCGACACCAGCCTCGACCAGATGTTCCAGCTGGTCCAGGCGAACGGCGGGTTCGTGTCGGGCTCAACGGCCGACACCGACACCGGCCACCTCCGCAACGGCGTGATCACGTTCCAGGTGCCGGAGACCAAGTTCCAGGACTCGATCGATGGGCTCCGCAAGCTGGGCACCGTCCAGCACCTGAACATCGGCGGCAACGACGTCACGTTCCAGTACATCGACCTCCAGGCCCGTCTGAAGAACGCGCAGGCGCAGAGGGACGCCATGCTGGCGCTGCTCGCGCAGGCCAAGACGACCGCCGAGATAATCCAGATCCAGAACCAGCTGGGGACGATCCAGGGCCAGGTCGAGCAGCTGCAGGGGCAGATCAACTACCTGGACCACTCGACCCAGTTCTCGACCATCTCGGTGACGGTCAGCGAGGCGCCGCCGGCTGCCGCTGCAGGTGACGACTGGGGCTTCAAGACCGCCGTGGGTTCCTCGCTGCACCAGTTCGTGGCCACGATCGACTCGATCATCGTCGCCCTGGGCGCTGCGGGCCCCTTCCTTCTGATCGCGCTCCTGGGCGGCTTCTTCCTGTGGCGGTTTCGACCGCGCCAGGCCCGCGCCACGAGCTGACGTCCCCCCGGTAACCTGCCCGCACTCGTGGCGGGCAGGTTACATTCCGTAACCAGGTTCGGTACTCGTAGTGAGACTGACCCGGAGGGAGACTGCGTTTGCAACGGTTCGCGACAAGCGTTCTGGTCCCGCTCGCACTCGTGGCGTGCGGCGGATCCTCGTCCAGTGGAGGCGGCTCGTCCGCGCCCGCGCCCACCCCACCGGCGACGGCGGCGCCGTTCAGCCAGCCCATGCAGGAGCTGGCGGGCAGCGGCGTCACGGGGACGGTCGAGGTACAGAAGGGCACCGTCTCCTTCACCGTGACGCTGAAGATCAAAGGCCTGGTCGCGAACAGCAGCCACGTGAACCACATCCACAAGGGCAGCTGCCCGGGCTCGCCGGGCCCGATCGCCACCGACGTCATCAGCGCTCTGCTGCCGCTGGTGGCGGACGGCGCCGGGAACGCCACGTCGACCACCATGGTGCCGCACGAGTTCGTCCTGCCAGCCGAGGGCTGGTACGCGAACATCCACGCCGGCCCGGACCTCCAGGGGGCCAACGCCAAGTCGATCTCCTGCGGGAACCTGAGGGTCGCATAGGTCCAGGTGGGAGAGGAACAGCCGGATCCCAGCCGCGTCCTGACCTTCCCGGCAGGCGACGCCCCAGCAGTTGAGATCGCGCTGGAGGAGCTGGAGCTGGTGTACGCATACATCTACGCCCGGGTCGGCAACCGCGCCGACGCCGAGGACCTCACGCAGCAGGTCGCGCTCAAGGCCATCCCCAGGCTCCGGGCCGGCGCCGCGGCGGCCTCCATCCGCGCCTATCTGTTCGCGACGGCCCGCTCGGTGCTGGGAGGTTTCTGGTCCGCCCGCTTCGGACTGCCCGAGGAAGAGCTGCGCGAGGATCTCTGGCTGGACAGCCCGGCCCCCGAGCCCACCGGTGAGCCGGCGGAGCGCGTGAACCGGATCCTCGATCAGCTGCCCGCCAACTACCGCCGGGTGCTCGAGCTGCGCTTTCTGCGCGGGTACTCCCTGAAGGAGGTCGCGGCCGAGGTCGGCAGCTCGGTCGGCGGCATCAAAGTCATGCAGCTGCGCGCCCTGCGGGCGGCGGCGAAGGTGGGCTGGGATGCCTGACGATCAGAAGAAGGCCGACCGCGTCGAAAAGCTGGTCCGGGACGTCATCGAGGGCCACCACCTGAAAGCGACCCCGACGGATGCCGCCGAGCGCGAGGCGATCATGGCGGCCGCCCGGCTGGCCGGCGCCCGCGACGGCTATCCGCGCATGTCGTCCGCCTTCCGGCGCCGCCTGGCGACCATCCTGGAGACCGGCGAGCAGCCGGGCTGGATGTCGCGCCGGGCGGCCCTGGTGGCGGGCCTCGGCATCGCGGCTGGGGCGCTGGGAGGTGCCGGGCTGGGCCGGCTGACCGCCGGTGACAAGCCGGAGCCCGCCGTTGCCACCAAGCCGCCGGTGAGCGGCACCAGCACCGGCATCATCGACCTCGGCAGCCACGGGCGCTGGGTAGACGTAGCGGCGATGTCGGACCTGCCCGAGAAGCAGGGAGTCCGGGTTACGGCGGGCGCGGTCGGAGCGTTTCTCTTCAAAGAGGGCGACAAGGTGAACGCGGTTTCCTCGGTCTGCAGCCATCTGCCATGCGAGCTCAACTGGATGCCCACCAACTCGCTGCTGAACTGCCCCTGCCACAACCAGAACTTCGACGCTAGCGGCAACTCGACCTCGCAGACCTATCCCCTCAATCCTCTCTACAAGCTGCAGGTCCGGGTCACAAGCGCCGGCCGGATCGAGGTGTTCGGGACATGAACGACCCGGAGCGCAGCCGGCTGGCGGCGCTCGACCGCTGCCTGCAGCTGCTAGAGGAGTCGCTGGCGGCGGGCAAGGTGCGGGTGGACGCGCCGCTGGGCTTCCGGCTTCGGCACTTGCTTGGAGAGGGCGGGCTCATCCCCGACCACCGCCTCGAGGGCCGCCGGGTCGAGCGCGTTTTGGACGACATCTTCGCCCTCCAGGCCCGCATCCTGGGCTCGAACGAGGAGAAGGCCGCCTGCTAGAGGCTCGGTCTTCTGGCCGCGGCCATCTCCGGTAGAATCCCGGAGGCCATTTCCCACCGGCGGCCCTCGCCGCCGAACCCTAGATAGGCGGATCGCGCATGACCTCATTCAGCAATTCACCTTCGTACCTTCTGACCTCGGAGTCGGTGACCGAGGGCCACCCCGACAAGGTCTGCGACCAGGTTTCGGACGCGATCCTGGACGGCATGCTGGCGCAGGACTCGGCGGCGCGGGTGGCCTGCGAGACGGCCGTCACCAAGGACTTCCTGGCGGTGATCGGCGAGGTCACGACGTCCGCCGATGTCCAGATCGAGAGGGTGATCAAGAACACGCTCTACGGGATCGGGTACCAGAGCGCGGAGTCCGGTTTCGACACCGACCACGCCCAGATCAGCGTGTTCCTGAAGGAGCAGTCTCCCGACATCGCCGCCGGCGTGAACCACTCTCTGGAGGAGCGCAGCGGCGAGCTGGAGGACGACCCCTTTGAGCTGCAGGGCGCCGGCGACCAGGGCATGATGATCGGCTTCGCCTGCGACGAGACCGAGGTGCTGATGCCGCTCACGATCTGGCTGGCCCACCGCCTCACCAAGCGGCTGGCCGCCGTCCGCAAGGACGGCACCCTGGCCTGGCTGCTGCCGGACGGCAAGTCCCAGGTGACGGTCGAGTACGAGTACGGCAAGCCCAAGCACATCGAGGCGGTGGTGATCTCCACCCACCACAAGCGGGGTGTGAGCACCGAGGAGATCGAGGACGGTGTCCGCTCCCAGGTCATGGACGCGGTCCTGCCCTCCGACCTCGTGGACGGCCGGACCAAGATCCTGGTCAACCCCTCGGGCCGGTTCGAGATCGGCGGGCCCACCGCGGATGCCGGTCTGACCGGGCGCAAGATCATCGTC
>DHIW01000080.1:12608-17484 GCA_002404015.1 Chloroflexi bacterium UBA4736 | reverse complement strand
CGTCGACACCTACGGCGGCATCGCCCGGCACGGGGGTGGGGCGTTCAGCGGCAAGGATCCCTCGAAGGTGGACCGCTCGGCGGCGTACGCGGGGCGCTGGGTGGCCAAGAACCTGGTCGCCGCGGGCCTGGCCGAGCGCTGCGAGGTGCAGGTTTCCTACGCGATCGGGCGCGCCCACCCGACCTCGATCGCGGTCGAGACGTTCGGGACGGGCGCCGTCCCCGAGGATGAGCTGTTGGGGCTGGTGCGGCGCCATTTCGACCTCCGGCCGGCGGCCATCATCCACAACCTCCAGCTGCGGCGGCCGATCTACCAGCCGACCGCGGCCTACGGCCACTTCGGGCGGGACGACCTGGACCTGCCGTGGGAGCGGACGGACCGGGCCGAGGTGCTGCGGTCCGAGGCTTCGGCCTCCATTACGACGCCGGCCTAGGCCGGGTCGGGGTTGGGCGCGCGCGGGCAGCGGCCGATCCGCGTCTTTGACACGCTGACCCAGCGGCTCGGCCCGCTGCCCGTGTCGAGCGGCGAGGGCGGCGGGCCTCTGCTCAAGCTCTACGTGTGCGGCATCACGCCGTACGACTCCGGCCATCTCGGCCACGCCTTCACCTTTGCGTCATTCGACATCCTGATCCGCTGGGCGCTGGCGTCGGGCGTCGGCGTTCGCTACGTGCAGAACGTCACGGACGTGGACGACCCGCTGTTCGAGCGGGCGCGCCGCGACGGGGTGCGCTGGAACGAGCTCGCGGAGCGGGAGGTGCGTTCTTTCCGGTCCGACCTGGCGTCGCTTGGCTGCCGCTTGCCGGACGTCATGCCCCGGGTCTCGGAGGAGATCCCCGCGATCCTGGCCGCAGTCGAGCGGCTGGCGGCCGGAGGGTACGGCTACGCCGCGGACGCCTACTACTTCGACGTGAGCCGCTACCCGGGCTACGGGCAGCTGTCGCACCGCTCCCGGCGGTCCATGGTGCGCAAGCTGCGCGAGGAGGGCCTGCTGGGGGTGGTGGGGCCGGGGGCCAAGCGGTCGCCGCTCGACTTCCCGCTTTGGCGGGCCTCGGCCGAGGACGAGCCGGCGTGGCCCTCGGCGTTCGGGCCGGGGCGGCCCGGCTGGCACATCGAGTGCTCGGCGATGTCCATGCGCCACCTGGGGGAGCAGGTGGACGTGCATGGGGGAGGGCGGGACCTGGCGTTCTCGCACCACGAGTCGGAGCGGGCGCAGTCGGAGTGCTTAACAGGCGTGGTTCCCTTCGCCCGGGCCTGGATGCACACTGGCATGGTCCGCTACGAGGGCAGGAAGATGTCGAAGTCGCTCGGCAACCTGGTGAACGTCAGCCAGACGCTGGAGCGGGTACCCGCGGCCGCGGTCCGGCTCTACCTGGCCTCGCATCGGTACCGGCGCGACTGGTCGTTTCGGTGGGAGGGGCTCGACCGAGCCGCCCGCCTGACCGAACGCGTCCGCAACCTGCAGGAGGTGGCGCGTGGGGGCGGGGCGGGCCCAACCGCGACCGCGATGCCACGCGGGGCGGCCGCCAGGGAGTTCGCGGCGGCCCTCAACGACGACCTCGACACCCCGCGGGGGATCAGGGCCTTGAGGGCAGCCGTCCGCGACCGGGACGCCGCAGCCGCCACCTGGATGCTGGGCATCCTGGCCGGCGACGCAGCGCTGAGCTAGGCGACCTCCAGCTCGGCCCCGCAGTTGGGGCAGTCCTCGCCGGGCACGACCGACACGAACGATTCGCAGACCGGGCAGAGGACGTCCACACTCGGCGGAGTCGCCTCCCGCGCCTCCTCCTCCGCGTCCGCCTCCATCTGGCCATGGACCTCGCCCAGGTCGAAAGCGGGCGCCCCGCAGCTCAGGCAGATGTAGCCGGGCTGGGCGATCCGGTACTCCTGGTACCCTCCGCTCGCATCCAGCTCGACCTCGGCGAAAAGGGCTCGAAAGAGGTCGCTGCCGCAGCGTCTGGAACAGGCGAGCCACATCTCAACGGCAGCTTAGCCGGGATCCACCGATCCCCGACGGGGGCCTTGGCGCCCAGGCACACGATCTGGCGGCCCGCCAGCTGCGCGTCTCGCTTACGTAGCTCTGCTACGTGCGCTGCGATGCTCGCTGCCGAGCCACCGTCTCGCGCACTTGGACCCCAATTCCGTCGCCGTGAATCGGTGGATCCCGGCTTAGCGTCCATGCCAGACTCACAGCCGTGCGCGGGATCCTGGTCGGCCTGGTCCTGCTGCCCGCCATCGTCCTGACCACCCTCTCCTTCCGCCCCGGCGGCCTGCGCAACGCGCTCCGGAACGTGGTCCGCCGCCTCAAGCTGGCGCTGGTGCTGGCAGGCATCTACCTGCTCGGGTCGTCGGCTCTGAAACTGGCGCTGGCCGAGCGCCCGGTCGCCGATTACGCCATCGCCGGGCTGGCCCTCGTGCTCGCCCTCGTCTTCATATTCCAGTCTCGGGACCGGCAGCTGCCGGGCTAGCCACCGCGCCGGCTGAGAAGCGCGCTCGGCCGGCCGACCCCACCAGGAACACGGGCACCGTGACCGCGCACGCGATCCAGAAGACAGTGCTGAAGCGCTGCTCACCGGCCAGCCCGGCGACGGCGCCCGTTCCCAGCCCAGCGCCGAGGAAGATCGCCGTCGCAAAGACGGCGGTGGCGGTGCCGCGGGCCTCAGGAACGACCTCTGTGGCCCAGGTCTGAAACGTGGAATGCATCGCCCCGTAGGCGCCGCCAGCGCACAGGCTGGCGACCAGGATCGCCGGAACTGACTGGCTGACCGCGGCCAGCGCGAAGCCTCCTGCGAGCAGGAGGCCCCCCACCAGCAGCAGGAGGTGCGCCGGCACGCCCTCCAGCCGCTTCACGGCCTGCGTGGCGGCGAGCACCGCGACGCCGTAGAACGCGGTGACGAACCCGGCGGTGGCGGGGTTCTGGCCACCCGCCTCCAGGGCCGGCGCCAGGAAGGTGATCATCCCCAGCATCACCGCGCCCTCCACCAGCCCCAACAGCAAAAGGAACACGGCCCACGGCCGCGCCAGCCGGCCCAGCTGCTGCAGCGGCCCGCCACCCGGCGCGCCCAGCGACTCCGGCAGCCACCGCAGTGCGTACGAGAGGCCGAGACCGGCCAGCGCGGGCAGCAGGAATGCCACCCGCCAGGACAGGTAGTGGGCGAGAAGGCCAGCGCCCAGTGTCGCCGCGGTCGTGCCGAGCGCCACCGACGCCAGCAGGTCGGCGATCGCGCGCTGCCGGATCCGGAACGGGTAGCTGTCGCCGACATAGACCAGGGAGGCCGGGATGACCGCACAGACCAGGGCGCCCGTCAGCGCCCGGCCGACGATAAGCACCGCGAGGTTCGGGGCCAGCGCGGAGATCATGCCGGCCGCGCCGAATCCGACCAGGGTGATCCGCATCAGCCGCACGCGGCCGATGCGGTCGGAGACGAGGCCGTACACGATCTGCATCGCGCCGTAGAGGAGGAAGTAGAGCGAGGCCATGATCGTGACCGCCGAAAGCGGCACGCGGAAGTCGTGGGCGATCGGGATCAGCAGGGGCGCCATGGCGAAGCGGTCGAACACCGAGACGAACGGCCCGGCGTAAAGCAGCCGCGTTCGGCCTCCCAGACCTGTCTCGCTCACGGATGCGCCGCCGTGCGGAGGCGCCGGCGCCCGGCCAGCACCGCCAGGCCGGCCAGCGCAGGAGCTCCGACCGCCAGCCAGGCCGCCGAGCCGCCGACGACCGCCCCCAGAAGAGGCCCCACCACTGCGCCCACGGCATAGGCGGCGAAGAGGATTCCGAACGCCGTGTTGGGCGCGTCGGGGGCCGCGTTGCGGGCCATCCGCGAGAGCACTCCCGCGGCGCTGCCGAGTGCGGTCCCGGCGGCCAGGCCCGCCAACAAGATCGTCAGAGGGGTCGAGCTCGACCAGAGCAATCCGGCCGTCAGCAGGTCGAGACCGAGCACGACCAGCACCACCGGGTCCACCCCCAGCCGGTCGGCCGCCAGGCCGGCCGCCAGGCGGCTGAACGCGTTGCCGAATGAGAAGCCGACCAGCCCGGCCGTGCCCAGCCAGGGGGCCAGTCTGTGCAGGTTGGCGTCCGCGACGAGGTTGACCGCCGCGTATGGTCCCAGCGTCGCCCCGAGCAGGATCACGAGGCCGCCGCTCCAGATCAGCGGTCGTCGCAGCAGCTGGAGTTGGCCGACGGGTTGGGGAGCGTCGGGGTGACGCCGGGCCCGGGGTAGGTTCGGCATCAGCGTCAGGCCCAGCGCGGCGACGACGGCCACGGTCACAGCGACAAGGCGGAGGGCGCCGAGCCAGCCGAGGCGGGGGGCAAGCAGCGCTATCAGCGGTGCCTCAAAGATGGCGGCCGCAGCGTAGGCTGCGGTCAGCGCTCCGCCCACCCCCCCGGCGTGCCGCGGGTAGACCTGGGTCGCCGCAGCCACAGCCCCGGTCAGGGCTACTCCGCCTCCCAGCCCCAGCGCCACCCCCGCGTAGAAGACGACGAACGTGAAGCCACTGGGAAACAGGAAGGCGACCCCGAGGCCCAGCGCCAGCAACCCGAGAGCGGCCCAGCACAGGCGTCTCGGCGGCAGACGGTCGGCCAGCCGTCCCCCCAGGAGCGTGCCGGTGCCGTAGCCGAGTGGGGTGGCCGAAAAGACGGCTCCCAGCAGCACCGCTGGCCAGTGCTCCTGGGACCGCACGAAAGGCACCACGGTGCCCCACGCGAAGACCAGGCCGAAGGCAAGCTGCAAGGCCAAGCCGGCCACGAGCGCGCGCAGGGCCAGCCGCTCCGAGGCTCCGGCGGCGGCCCGGTGGGTGGCAGCTATGTAGCAGGCCGTCGAAAAAGGATCGACGGTGCTTCGGCGCCCAGGCGACCCATCTCCGTCGTTGGCTCCTG
>DHIW01000080.1:0-12581 GCA_002404015.1 Chloroflexi bacterium UBA4736 | reverse complement strand
CAATACGCTTTGCTCCGGTTCTCGGAGCCGCCTAGGAGCTGGGCCACCTGGCCACCGAATCCCTCGCCGACCTTCTTCAACACCCTGCTAAATCGTCGCACGCTCAGGCCAGGCGGCGTCTCAAGGTCGCGACGGCGGCGGCGACCAGCAGGACGGCGAAGGCGAACACGACGGTGGCATCCAGCTGGACCGAGGCCGAGCCCAGGTCCAAACCCTTCACCATCACGTCGCGCAGACCGTTGGCCGCGTAGGTCAGAGGCAGGACGTAGGAGACGGTCTGCAGCCAGTTCGGCTCAGTGCTGACCGGGAAGATGATGCCCGACAGCAGCATCTGAGGGACGATCACGAGCGGTATGAACTGGACTGCCTGGAACTCGGTGCGCGCGAACATGCTGAGGAAGATCCCGAGGTTGACGGCCACCACCGCCATGAGCATCTCGAGGCCGAAGATCAGCGCCACGTTGCCCGCGTTGTGGACCTTGAGGACGAGCAGCGAGAAGAGCAGGACCTCGATGGACTGCACCAGTGCGAGGGTCGTGAAGCCGAGCATATAGCCGAGCACGATCTCGCCCCGCCGGAGCGGGCTCGCCATCAGCCGCTCGAGCGTGCCCTGCGACCGCTCGCGGAGAAAAGCGACGCAGGTTATGACGAACACCAGGAAGAACACGACCAGGCCGATGAAGGCGGCGCCGAAGTAGTCGAGGGTGTCGAAGTTCGGACCGCCATACAGATAGGTGGTCTTGGTCCGCACCTGCGGAGCGGTGCCGGTCGTGACCGGCAGGCTCGAAAGCGCATCCACCAGGGCCCTGGTGGTCGCGCCGATCACGGCCTGGGAGAGGTTGGGCTGGCTGCCCTCGAGGTGGATCTCGGGGGCCACCACGTGCTGCTGCAGGGCGTCCTGGGTAAACGCGGCGGGGAGGAGCACGTAGCCGGCCAGCTCCCCGTTTTTCAGGCGGGCGTCGGCGGTGCCGAGGTCAAGGGTCGAGGCGCTGACCAGGTTGGAGCTCTCCAGCTTCTGGGCGATCGCGCTTCCGAGTGGCCCGGAGTCGAGGTTCACGATGCCGACCGCCGGGTGGTCGCCACCACCGCGCAGCAGGAAGTAGAGGAGGCTGAGGATCACCAGGGGGGCAACGAACAGCAGGGCCAGCGTCCGGTGGTCGCGGCGGAACTGCTGCAGCAACCTGCGGGTGATGGCCAGGACTCGGCGGGCGTTCATCGGTCCTTCACCTCCGCGAGCTTCAAGAAGGCGTCTTCGAGACGCTCGACCCCGGCCTTGGCCTTGAGTTCGGCCACGCTGCCCTCCGCGAGCAGCCGGCCGAAGCGGATCAGGCCGAGCCGGTCGCAGCGCTCCGCCTCGTCCATAACGTGACTGGAGACGACGATGCTGGTGCCGCGGGCCGCCATCTCCTTGAACTGGTCCCAGAGCTGCATCCGCAGCAGGGGATCGACTCCGACGGTCGGCTCGTCCAGGAGCAGGAGGTCGGGGTGGTGGACGACCGCGCAGGCCAGGGAGGCGCGGGTCCGCAACCCGCCACTCAGCGTCGCGACCACCGAGGAGCGCCGGTCGTACAGCTCGACGAGGCGCATCGCCTCCTCCACGTTGGCCTCGGCCCCGTTGATGGCGGCGAAGAACCCGACGTTCTCCTGGACCGAGAGGTCAGGGTAGAGCGCGGCCGCCTGCGTCATGTAGCCGATGCGGGCCAGGATGGCGACGTTCGGCATGCGCTTGCCAAGCACGGTCACGGTCCCGGAGTCGGGAACGATCATTCCGATCAGGCTCCGGATCAGCGTCGTCTTGCCGGCGCCGTTCGGTCCCAGTAGCCCGTAAACCTCGCCCCGCTTGACGCGCAGGCTGACGCCATCCAGCGCCCGCAGACCGCCGAAGGTCTTTACGACCTCGTCGACAACGACCGCGTATCCGTCGCTTGCATCCATGTCCACCTCCCTACGAGACGGTGTCCGGGCGCATCGCCCTGACCCAGGCCAGCGCCAGCTCGCCGGCCGCTTCCTCCGCCGGCACGTCGAAACCGAGCCGCTGCTCAGCCAGGTCGCGCATGATCAGGTGCAACAGCAGCGGTCCCACGAAGGCTTGCATCGCGAGCAGCGGGTGCATGGGGTGGAGCCGGCCCGCCGCCATCTGGCCCACGATGTAACCGAGGACCACGCCGATGCCGCGAGTCAGCGCGAAATCGACCGCCTCGGTGGTGTCCGGCGCCAGGCTCGTGACCTCGAAGAGCATGGTTCGGACGATGCCCAGCCGGCTTTTCAGCTCGGCGGCGACCGTCCGCGCCAGCTCGGGCATGACCTCCTCCGGCGGCCGTCCGCCGAGGCGTTCCATGGTGGCGGCGATCGTCTCCATCGGCGAGTAGGCCCGCACCAGCGCAGCGAAGAGCGCGGCCTTGCCGGGGAACAGGCGGTACACGCTGGCCCTCGAAACACCGGCCGCCGCGGCCAGCTCGTCCATGGAGAGACCGTCCAGCCCGGTCCGGCCGAGCATCTCGATGGCGGCCTCGAGGACGCGCTTGCGGCTGTCGGGGTCGGGTGAGACGTCCAGCTCGCGGATGAGCTCGTCGCGGGACCCGTAGACGCGATGGAAGGTCGCCCGCGATATGCCCGCCGCGGCCGCGATGTCGGCGACCGTAGGCCGGTCTCCGCGCGCGAACAGGGGCCGGGCGGCGCTCGCGATCTTCTGTCGCGTTGGCATCTGAGGCGAGAGTAGACGAGACATCTCGTCTTGTCAAGACTCGCGCTCTTAACAGGCAGGCTTGGCAGCGGCCGGCCGGGCAACCTAGGTTGGGCCCCGTGATCGAGGAGCAGGTTCGGCGGTTCAGCTTCGACTTCAACGACCTCGTCCCGCGGCAGGCTCCCCCGCTGCGAGTGCTCCAGGCCGACTCGGAGCCGCTGCCGAGCGGTGCCAGGCCTGTGTTCCCGCCTCCGGCGCCGCGTTTCCTGGGCCGCTTGCTGCCCTTCATCCGGCAGGGCGACTGCCTGCGGGTCCGGGTCAACTGCGAGGCGGCACCTGCCTTCGGAGCCAGGCTGCGCGAGGTGCTGGCCGCGGTCTTTGCAGCGGCCGGAGCGCCCGCCGGGGCTTTCGCGCTACTGCTCGAGGACGGCTTCGTGGTCGCCTTTCACGACCTGGTCACGATCCCGGTCCGGGCCCAGGCGGAGCTGGTCGTCGCGGAGCTCTGGCCGGGCAGCGTGCACCTGGCGGTCTCCCGCCTCGGCGCGGGAACGCTCGTCCTGAATGGTGCGATGCCGCGACTCGACCACAGGCTGGGGATTCCCCCCCACGTACCGCGCGACCACATCGTTCGCCTGCCCCTGACCGGACCGCGCGAGCTCGCGGCGATGGCAACTGGCCGGCTGCCGCCCGGGTCGCTCGGTCGCGCCCTGGGCGGCCTCGCGGCCGGCCTCGCCACCGGCTACCGGGAGGCCGAGCGGTGATCCGGGCGGTGCTGGTCGCGGCCACGGCGCTCGCCCTCGCCGGCTGCACGCCCGGCCCCGCGGCGGTTGCCGGTCCGCCGGCGCCCATCCTGTCCAGGCAGGATGGCGAGAGGCTCCTGCTGCAGGCCGATGCGGCGCTTGCGACCGCCTACCGCGACGCGAGGCCGGACGGGCTGCCGCCAGTGTTCGGCGGCGCGGCGCTCGGGTTCGAGCAGCGCAGGGTGGACGAACAGGGCCGCCGCGGCGAGTCGCGACAGGAGCACGACGTCAAGCGCCGTGTCGTCCACTGGAGCGCAGGGCCCGGCGGGGGGGAAGGCGTTCTCGAGCTGCGCGGCCAGGTCCGCCTGGTGGGGCCGGGGCGGCTCGACCCGCCCTGGACGGGCTTCGTCCGCCAGTGGCGAGCGCGGCTGGAGTGGCTGGCCGGCGACTGGAAGGTCGTCTCCGAGCAGGACCTCTCGCCGGCCGCCTGGTGGCCGCTGTAGTGGCACTCGGCGCGGCGCCTGGCCTGGTTCGTCGGCGCCCGCGAGTCCGGCGGCCCACGCAACACATGACGCGCTGACCCCCCGCCGGGAAGTCGGCGGGGGGTCGGATTGGTTGCTACCAGTCCGCGAGCCAGAAGTTCGCGTTCGGGTCGATCAGGAAACGCAAGAAGAAAGTGTCGCTTCCGAAGACGCCGAAGTACACATACACATTCGACCAGGCGGTGGCGTAGTTCTGGTTCCAGTAGGCGCGGCCGTAATTGTTGTCCCAGCGGCCGCTTGGATTCGAGACGCTGGTGCAGGCGGCGCACCACCAACCCGTGCTCGGGCCGGATGGGAAGTTCGCGTACCCGCAGTGATTGCCGTAGCCGGTGGCCCAGCTGGAACCGTAGATCAACCCGTCGTCGTAGTACCACGTGCCCGACCTCCAGTCGTTGTAGCACCGCGAGGCGGCCATCGACGGACCCGCGGCAAGCCGCGTGGGGTCGCGAGTGCCTGCAGTTACGCTGCCGACGATGATCCTGGCTCCACCGTTGGGAGTTCGCATGATCGAAGAACCCGAGCCGAGTCGAAACCGCTGACCTGCGTTGGACTCGGATGCGCCCGGCGCGCACGCGCGAGCCTCATTGAGCGACAGGAGATGTGGCGTTCCAGCCTCGAAGCTCTGTACGCAAGCCTTGACGGACGAGGCCGTCACGGGAACCGTGGCCGGGGCGGCGAATGACGCGGACGACGTCATCGTGGCGGTGCCTAAGGCCACCAGGAGACCGAGCAGGATCCTCAACGCAGGGAAGCGCCGAGGCGGACGCGAAAGTGAAAACCCAGACGACATTGTGTGACCTCCGTATTCGAGCTGCTGAAATGCGCGCACGGGCCACAGTGTCGGGACCAGAAGAGTCGGTCAAGGTTTTGTCAGGCGGCGCTGGACAAAGTCGGCAAACTCGTGGATCAGGGGGCGGACCCGAGATGCAACCCAGCCGCCCTGTCGGCGACGATGGTCGCCGTCCCGGACGGGTCCGTCGAGAAGTGATCTTCTGTGGGCTTAGAACACGATCCGTGAACTGAGAAGCCCATCACCCTTGCCTCTGCCGGATAGCAATCGGGCGAACTCGACGGCGGTAAGCTCGAGCATCTCTCCGCCTTCGCGGCGGCGATAGGCCCCGCCCGCGACACCTGTTAAGCGCAGGAGAAACGGACTCTGGAAACGGGAAGCCCAGTCGCGGACCATGTCGGCGGTGAATCGCCCGTCATGATCGGCCGTCATCTCAATCGGCTTTCCGATCGCTCGCGAGATGTCGATTCGGTGGATCCAGGTGTCGCGGGTCAGGATGATCTGGAAGAGCTCCCGGAACGTGAACGCACCGGCGACGTCCTGTAGACGAACGGGAAGGTGACGTAGCCGTCGGCGCCAACGGAGGGTGGGCTCAATGACTGCTTCGTAGCGGCCGAGCAGTTGCTCGACCGAGAGATGAGACCGCTCCGCGACCTGGACCGCGTTCGCGCCGTCCACTGGCTGCTTCCCATCGGTGCGCCCCTGAGCGATGAACCGCGCGCCGACACGGTACTGGTGCAGGAACTGGAGTGGGTTGCTGAAGCCCTCCGCGGCCCCAACCAAATGGCCCAGCAGGTCGCGGACAGTCCACGCCGCGCAGTCGGTCTGTTTGGACCAGTCTGCGTCGTCAACGGATCGCAGCAGGGCGAGCATCCGGACATATTCCGTGCGCGCCAGTCGCCAGATCTCGGCGTCACCCAGCGGTGCAAGCTGGTCGATATCGATCCAGTCGGTTGCGGTGGTCGTGTTCACACTAGCTCCTCCATCCGTTCCATGTGGTCTATGAACATCGCCGCGGCTTCGTCAGCCAAACGCTCCCACCGGTCGCCCCCGGGATCGTTCGCGATCTGCTGGTTGACCATTCCAGTGACCAGGGCCGTCCATAGATCCGCCGCGGCAGGCCGGGTGAGGCCGATCGCCCGCATTTCCCTGTCGAGAGTTGTCAGGGCCCGCCCCGCAAGTTGCATGGAGTCTTCTGATGGGTGGAACCCTGGGATCGCGGGTTGGAAGAGGAGCTGGTAGCGCGCCACGTCAGCGCGGCAGAAGGCGAAGAATCGCCGAATCCACGCAATTGCTCGCGGGCGGGGTTCAGAAGGATCGTCCGGGCCTGGCATGATCTTCAGGAAGGCCTCGTATCCCTCAGCGAACATCGCGTCGTAGATCGCTTCCTTCGACTCGAAGTACTCGTAGAGGCTGGGCGCTCGCATTCCGACGCCTGACGCCACCTCGCGGAGCGTTATGGCCGCGATTCCGCGCTCGCGGGCTACTCGCCAAGCTGCCTCAAGCACCTCCTGGCGTCTAGTAGACCGGGTCTTCAATCGCCGATCCGGTAAGGCACCTAATACCATTAGGCAATCCTAACAGCATTAGGGCGCCCGGTGCTACCAAGTCGCCGTTCATAAGGCCCCTGCTGCGTCTAGCGACGCCGATGCCCGGACAGCAATTACGGCTCTTCTCGGTACTGCCGCTTGCCGGTCGAGGGATCCTCGTAGACGCGCGTCAGCTTCCCGGTGGCGGGGTCCTTGAAGACCTCATTCGTGGGCGTGAAGTTCCCTTGCGACTCTCCGCGGTACCGGCGGTCCCAGATGAAGTAGCCGGTGACCGCAAACACAATCACTACAACAAGGGCCCCGAGCTGCACCCAGAGGTTCATGTGACGCTCCCCTCGATGATCGCGGCAGTGCCGTATGCGACCACCTCAGTCATGGCCTGGCCCAGCTCCGAGGAGTCGAAGCGCATCATCACGACCGCGTTGGCGCCCATGGCGCGCGTTCTCGACCATGCGGTCGATCGCGTGGCGCCGCGTGTCCTCGACCAGCCGCGTGTACTCGAAGATCTCGCCACCGCCGAGTGAGCGGAGGCCGGCCATGATGTTGCCGCCCAGGCCGCGGCTGCGAACCACAACGCCGAACACTTGGCCGAGAGCCTGTTTGACCTCATAGCCGGCCGGGCGCTCGGTCGTGGTTACGAGAAGGGGAGCCTTGGACGGCTGTTGCGACATCGCGGCTACCTCCAACTGACTTTGCGCTCCCGGGCTGACGAGTCCGCTCTGAGCCTGGGATTACCCGGCGGTGGGCGCCCTTAAACAGCGGCCGGCTCTCGCCCGGGTTCTGTCTGGCCCCCGCCCGCCGTGTAGGCTTGGGGTACCGGCTCCGTACCGGCTTGGAGGCCCATGAGTGACGCCACCGCGGTCATCCTGCTGATCGGCAGGATCCTGTTCGTCTACATGTTCGTCATGTCCGCGCGTGGCCACATCCTCAACTCGCAGATGCTCGTCAACGCCGGGAAGACACGCGGAGCTCCGCTGGCCGAGCTCGGCGGCTGGCCGATCGGCGTCTGGATGGCGCTCGGCTGTGCTTCGATAGTGCTCGGGATCTTCCCTGACATCGGCGCTCTCATGCTCGCGGTCTGGCTTCCCTTGCCGTCGATCTTCATCCACTCTTGGTGGAAGTTCGAAGACCCTGCTCAGCGCCGATCCGAGCTGATGAGCTTCAACCGCAACATCACGCTGCTGGGCGCCTCTCTGGCGCTCTTCGCCTGCTTCGTCGCCCTCGGTCACGGCCTGAAGCTGACGATCACGGGGCCTCTTCTGCACTTCTAGCCGCCTCGCGCGAGCAGGTCGCGAACACCATCGACATCCTCCGGCAAGGCAGCCGCCAGCAACGGCGCGCCCATTCTTGAGAAGGCGCTGGGTTCTCCACGAGTACCCGGATGTGCCGAGACAGCGGCCAGGGAGACGGTCCTGCAGTACCGCCTGTCCGCTTGCCGCACCATTGAAGGCGTGACGGTGGTCATCGTTGGCGGGGGCGTTGCCGGAGGGAATGCCGCGGCCACGTTGCGCGACGAGGGTTACGACGGCCCGCTGCTGATCCTTGCCGATGAGCCGGGCGTGCCCTTCGGCCGGCCGCCGCTGTCGAAGACGTATCTCCGCGGCGAAGAGGACCTTTCGGGCTGGTTCGTCCGCAAGCCCGGCTGGTACCGCGAACGTGAGATCGAGCTGCGCACCGACGACCCGGTCGTCAAGGTCGATGCCGCCGGTCGCCGGGTCACCACCAGAAAGGGCGAAAGCGTGGCCTTCGACCGGCTGTTGATCGCCAGCGGAGTCCGGAACCGCGGCCTGCCGGTGCGCGGCGCTGACCTGGATGGGGTGCTCTCACTGAGGACCAAGGCCGACTGTGACCGGATCCGCGCGGCAGCGCAGCCTGGAGACCGCGTGGTTCTGGCCGGCATGGGCTTCATCGGATCGGAGGTTGCCGCATCGCTCACGCAGATGGGCGTCCACGTGACCGCCGTCTTCCCGGGGACGGCGCCGCTTGCCCGAGTCCTCGGCGACGAGGTCGCGGCCGCGCTGGCGAGGGTTCACCGCGAGCACGGGGTAGAGCTGCTCGCGGGGGACGGTGTGCAGCGTTTCGAAGGTTCCAGCCGCATCGAGGCCGTCACGACCACGTCCGGTCTGCGGCTCGAGTGCACGATGGCGGTCGTGGCGGTCGGGGTCCAGCCCAACACGGAATTCCTGGCAAACAGCGGCGTTGCCGTCGACAACGGCGTTCTGGTCGACGAGCTCTGCGCCACGAACGTGCCGGGCATCTTCGCCTGCGGCGACGTCGCCAACATGGCCCACCCGCTGTTCGGAAGGTTGAGGGTGGAGCACTACAACAATGCCGAAAAGCAGGCCGCGGCGGCGGCCCGCTCAATGCTGAGCAAAGGCGCGCCCTACGACTACACGTTCAGCTTTTGGTCGGATCAGTACGAGCAGACGCTGGAGTACGTCGGGATCGCCCATAGCTGGGAGCGGTTCGTGGTCCGAGGCCGCCCGGAGGTTGGACCGTTCCTGGGCTTCTACCTGGAGGGAGGAGCCCTGAGGGCTGCCGTCGGGTTGGGGCGCGGCGGTGATCCCGAGGCCGAGTCAGGCTCCGAGCTGGCGGCCTGTCGCCGCCTCATCGAGAGCCGGGCGGCCGTCGACATCTCAGCCCTTTCGGACGAGAAGGTCGACCTGTGGGAGCTGGTCGGCTCACTCAGCGCCGGGTGAACCACCCCACCGCGTGGACGCCTTGCGCCGGCGGCGTGGCGGGGCCTCTGGATTGACCCTGAGCCAGACCAGGCCGCCCTCCTAACACGTCAAGACCACAGGATTGGTGCTCCACGCGCGCCCGCGCCCCCTTACCATGGCGGAGGCCGCGCAAGCGCGACCCGGCCGCCATGAGCCCGGTTTCGGTGTCGTGATCGAGAGGAGGGTCGTGATGCCCGTCCCAGGAGCTTCCGGGGCCGCGCTAGACGGCCGTTGATGCCCGTCTTGGCGCGCGGGATGGCGGCCGTCATCGTCGCAACGGGTGCCCTGGTTTCCACGGTGACGCCCGCGCTGGCGACCGGCATCAGCGAGTTCTCGATCACCAGTCCGGGCGGGCAGATCACCGACGGCCCGGACGGGAACACCTGGTTCACCGAGCCGGCCAACCCCAACAGGATTGGGAAGATCACCCCGTCCGGGGTCGTCACCGAGTACGCGACGGGCCTCAACGCAAACGCCGGGCTCGGCGGGATCACCAGGGGCCCGGACGGGAACGTCTGGTTCACTGAGGCGGCGGCCGACAAGGTCGGACGGATCACGCCGGCGGGGGTGGTGACCGAATTCCCGGCGGCTCTCTTTGGCTCCCCGATGGGGATCGCCGCGGGGCCGGACGGCAACCTCTGGTTCACCACGGACAAGAACGGGACCTTCGGGTCCGACGAGATCGGCCGCATCACCCCGACCGGTAGGCTGAGCGTCTTCGCCACCGGCATTACGGCCGGCAGCACGCCGATGGCGATCACCGCGGGACCCGACGGCAACCTCTGGTTCACCGAGCAGATCGGCGGTCGCATCGGCCGGGTGACAACGTCGGGGGCGATCACCGAGTTCGCCGACAGCATCTCCTCTCAGAACCTCCAGGCGATCGCATCCGGAGCGGATGGAAACCTCTGGGTCACTGAGTCGTTCGCCGACGAGATCGCCCGGGTGACGACCTCCGGGGTCGCCACCCAGTTCTCCTCGGGCATCACCCCGTCCAGCCGGCCCGCGGCGATCATCTCCGGGCCCGATCGAAGCCTCTGGTTCACCGAGGCGGGCGGGAACCGTGTCGGGAAGATCACGCCGGCCGGGGTGGTCACCGAATACGCCAGCCCCAGCAGCTCACCGGCGGGGATCGCCCTGGGCTCGGATCTCAACCTCTGGTTCACGGATAGTGGCTTCCCGCAGATCGCGAGGATGCTTCCACCCGGCCTCCGCGGTGTCGACGTGAGTGCCTTAGACGGTGTGATCGACTGGAGCCAGGTGGCGGGGGCAGGCTACGCATTCGGGTACGCGAAGTCGACCGAAGGCACCACCTTCATCGACCAGAGGTTCTCGGCCTACTGGGCTGGAATGAAAGCCGCCGGGATGTCGCCAGGCGCCTACCTCTTTTTTCACCCGAACGTGGACCCGACTCAGCAGGTCATCTACTTCCTTGCCCGCTTGCCCGCCTTAACCCCCCAGGACCTGGTGCCGATGATTGACGTTGAAGTGGCCGACGGTGTGTCCGGGCCGGCTATCGTGGCCGCCCTCCATACCGCGGTCAATCGGATGAAGGCTGCCGTCGGTGCCTGGCCGGTCATCTACACCGGTTACTCCTTCTGGTTCACCACCCTGGGCAACCCGACGACCTTCAGCGCCGATCCCCTCTGGATCGCCAACTATGCGGTCAAGTCACCACCGGTGCCCGCGAGCAACTGGGGTGGGAATGGCTGGACTCTCTGGCAATACACCAGCTCCGGAGTCGTGCCCGGCATACCCAGTCTCGGCGTTGATCTCGACCAGGGCTACTGGACAGGTCTTCCCCTGATGGGTCTGAGCACGCGCTCGGCAGCCCTGCAGGCTCCGCCGAAGAGTCCAGCGCCGCGCAGTGCCGCGGCGCAGGCTCCGCCGGTCACTCCAGTACCGCTAAGTCCCGCGGCGCAGGCTCCACCGAGGGCGGGAGCTGCCGCGCCCAGCGCCGGGACCCAAAGAACTCATTCGGTGGCGACCGTTCCCCAGGCAGGCTCCAGATCGGCGACAGCGGCGACCGGCGGTGGAGGGGCGGCCTGGCCACTTTACGAATGGATCCGACTCTCGCCGTTCAGCTTCTGACCGTCTTGGGAGATGTTCGGCCTCCTTGACAAGTCGTCCGCCCGGCGTAGAGTTGCGGTGCCTGTGTAGCTCGGCAAAAGCCGCGGGCGGTCCTGGGGAGGGGAAAATGTTCAGCTCGTGGCGGCCGCGCAATTCGTCGTTCCATGGTCCTCGGGTTCACCGCGCCCGTTCGATCCGAAAACCTGGTGCTCTCACGCTCCTCCCGGTCTTCATAGTCGGGGCGGTTATCGGTATGGCGACACCGGCGTACGCGACGTCTTTGCCGGTCGTCGATGCGCTGATCCCCAGCCACGGCACAGCTGCGGGCGGGACCGGCGTCCAGATCAGAGGCAGCGGCTTCAGCGGCGCGACGGCCGTCGCCTTCGGGTCGACGACTCTCCCGCCGTGCCCGGCCTCAGGGGCGCCCTGTTTCAACGTGAACGGGGCCAACGGGATCTTTGCCAACAGCCCGCCAGGGAGCGCGGGCGCGACGGTGGATGTGACCGTGACCGCAGGCGGTCATACCAGCGCCACCAACGCCTACGACAAGTTCACCTTCGACCCGCCGGGACCGCCCGTCGTGAGCGGGGTCAGCCCTCGCAGCGGGCCCGCCACGGGCGGGACCGCAGCGGGCCCGCCACGGGCGGGACCGGGGTGCAGATCCTGGGCAGCGGCTTCACCGGCGCGACGGCCGTGGCCTTCGGGTCAACCACACTCCCGATGTGCCCGGCCTCAGGGGCGGCCTGCTTCAACGTAAACGGTGACGGCGCGATCTTCGCCAACAGCCCGCCGGGGAGCGCGGGCGCGACGGTTCACGTGAGAGTGACCGTGGGCGGGCTGACCAGCGCGACAGGCAACGCGGACATGTTCCTGTACACGAGCGTGACCCCACCCCCGGTCGTGGATGCGGTGATCCCCGGCCACGGCACCGCCGCCGGCGGGACCAGCGTCCAGATCATGGGCAGCGGATTCAATGGCGCGACCGCAGTGGCTTTTGGAGCGAGCACGCTGGTGCCGTGCACGCCATCGGTGTTTGGGGCCTGCTTCAACGTGAACGGCGACAACGGGATCAATGCCACCAGCCCGCCGGGAACCGCGAGCACGACGGTGGATGTGACGGTGACCCAGGCCGGTCATACCAGCGCCACCAATGCCTACGCCAAGTTCACCTTCGATCCGCCGGGACCGCCGGTCGTGAGCGGGGTCAGCCCGCGCAGCGGGCCGTCAACGGGCGGGACCGGGGTGCAGATCACGGGCAGCGGCTTCACCGGCGCCACGGCCGTCACCTTCGGGTCAACCACGGTCCCGCCCTGCCCGTCCTCAGGGGCGGCCTGCTTCAACGTGAACGGTGACGGCGGGATCTTCCAACAGCCCGCCGGGGAGCGCGAGCTCGACGGTTGACGTCAAAGTGACAGTGGGCGCGGTGACCAGCGCCACCAGCAACGCGGACAAGTTCACCTACGTCGCCCCTGGAGCGCCGGTGGTG
>DHIW01000119.1 GCA_002404015.1 Chloroflexi bacterium UBA4736 | reverse complement strand
TTTCCGCTGTTACGGTCCACTAGTAGATGAAGCCGATCAGGGGCACGCCGCCCGGCCTGATCGTTCGCGAGGTCACGACGCCCCAGCCCCGGAAGTTCATCTCGGAGACCGTCCAGGACCCGTCGCCGGCCACCGACTCCACGTAGGCCACGTGGCCGAACCCGCTCTCCCAGGTCACCATGATGGCGCCTGGCCGGGGAGTCGCCCCGGTGGCCCACCCGGCCCGCTGGGCTTGGCCGTACCACTCCCAGGCGTTGCCCAGCCAGGGCACCGGGCGCCGGTTGTACACGTACCAGGTGCAGTAGCCGTAGGCGAAACGGTTGCCCCCGGCGGGCGCCGCCGCGGTGCCACCACTGCCGACGGTGTAGCCGGCGCTGCCCTGAGACGAAGCTGACGGAGCCGCTGCCGCCACCCGCACTGGGGCCGGGGGCGGGATGGGGGCGATCGTGGGCCCCTGTCCGTTCGGGATCACGACCCAGGTGCCGGGGACCAGGACCGTGTTGGCGTCGGTCCGCAGGTAGTTGTAGTCGACGATCGAGGCCGCGTCGGTGTGGTAGGTATCGGCCAGTTTGCTGGGCGTGTCGCCCTCCTTGGTGGCGACCGCCAGGCCCTTCACCGGCGGGACGACCAGGGTGTCACCTCTGTTGACGTTGACCGCGGCGCTGCTCAGAGTGACGAAGTTGGACCAGCGGATCGACTCGACCGAGACGTGGAACTTGGCGGCCACCGCGTTCAGGTCCTCGCCGTCGCCGACCGTGTAGGTGGTGGCGGAATGGGAAACCGGAGCCGAGGTCGGCACGGAGACCGGCTTGATGATCGTGCTCAGCCGGCCCAGCTTGACGGAACCGACATCGCCGCCCTGCCCGATGACCATGCCTTCGGCGTTCACCGTGCCGAGACGAAGACTGAGACCGGCCGGCAGGTGCCGGTCGACCGACGCGTAGCCAGAGAGCGTGACCGCTATGGCGAGCACGATGGCATGCGCGAGATATCGCGTAAATACCGCCAAAAACTACCCCCGACTGGGACACCGGAGCCCGGTACCCGGATAAATCCGCGTCAGGCTATCAGCGGTAGGTAGGCACTGTCAAACCAGCCCCTTCGACCACGAGTGCTGGGGTCGCCCGCGCACGCGTGGAGTCCTAGCGGGCGACCTCCGGCCGGGGACGATGCTCGCGATCGCGGTCGGCGACCACGCCAAGAACCGAGGGCGCTGCCTGGCTTTCGGCTTTGGGGAGGGGGATGCTCAGGGTGAACGTCGAGCCCTTACCCACCTCCGACCTAACGGTGACGTCGCCTCCATGCATGCGGGCCAGCTCCCGGGAGAGCCAGAGGCCGAGCCCGGTGCCCGAGATGCTCGCGGTATCGTCGCGGTGGATCCGACCGAACCTGGTGAAGAGCTTGCCGAGGTCGTCCGCGTGAATACCCAGCCCGTGGTCCTGGACGGTGACCTGGGCGTGGTCACCAGCGCTCCGCACACTGATCTTGACCTCGCCCCCCTTGGGCGAGTACTTGATCGCGTTGCTGACCAGGTTGCCGACGATGGCCTCGAGCCGAGCCCGGTCGGCCCTGACCGTCAGCGCGCAGTCGGAGCCGTGAAGCAACAGCTTGTGTTCCTTGCTGGCGAGGTAGCGGACGCCGTCGAGCGACTCGAGCACGAGGCGGTCGAGCGCGACGTCCTCCCGGTTCAACTCCAGCCGGCTGTCCTCCAGCCGGGCCGACTCCAGCATCTGTTCGATCAGGTGGTTGATCGTGCTCACCCGGTCTGAAAGCAGCGGCACAACGGACTGCGCAGCCGGCGGCAGCTCGCCCAGCGAGCCATCGCCCAGCATCGAGAGGTATCCCTGCAGCACCGCCACCGGGCCGCGCAGCTCGTGCGAGGCGAGGCGCAGGAAGTCGGACTTGGACCGCTCCAGCTGGGTCGCCTTCTCTGACCGCAGGCTCAGCGAGTCGGCCCGCTCCTCGACCTGCACCCAGTGGACCACCGCGACCGCGGCCAGGCGGCCGACGACGGCCACCACGCAGATGCCGGCCAGCTCAGCGAGGACGGCCACCTGGTCGCCATTGGTGACGAGGTACACGACCACGCGGAGCGCCATAGCGATCAGGGCCAGAGTGATGGTGAAGCGATTGGAGAGGAACCAGGCGCACGCCAAAATCGGCGCCAGGCCGATCAGGCCGATCGTCACGTTCGTGGGTGCGGAGACGTTGGCCACCGCCACGACCACCAGCATCAGTGCCGAGAGCAGTGCGAAAACCAGCCCTTCCGGTCTCCCCACCATGCCCTGGGGGCTCAGCGCGATGGCCCAGTCCCGGACTGGCCACGGGCTGCTCTGTTTCACAATCTTATAGACAGACTATCATGATTTCCTATTTCTTCGCTTCAGGGTTTCAGCTACGTGTCAAACTGGCATCGTGAAGGAGATGGCGGCCGCGCTGGCCATCCTTCTGTTTGCGGGCTGCACGGGCGGGGCCCGGCCGGCCACATCCGCCAAGCCATCCGCCCCGCCGCCGGTGGCCGAAACCATGCCGACGGTGGCGCCCACCGCGGTCCCCACGCCGCCGCTGCCCGCCTACTACGTCGAGTCGTTGCGGGCCCGGGCCTACCCCGGCGGGCAGCTCGCGATCGGCGACCAGATGTTCCGCGGCGCGGCCTTCACCAAGTACCACATGACCTGGCCGAGTGGCGGCCAGACCATGACCGGGACGATCTCGATCCCCGACGGTGGCGGCCCCTTCCCTGTGGTGGTCGTGAACCACGGTTTCATTCCTCCCGACCGCTACTGGATCGGCCAGGACTCCGGCATCTTCGGTGACCCGATGGCCGCGCACGGCTTCATCTCGGTGGCCCCCAACTGGCCCGGCTACTCAGGCTCGGGGGCGCCGCCGGCGGACGTGCCCTCGATGGTCGGCGAGGTGATTAGCGCGCTCGACCTGGTCAGCTCGCTGGCCAGCCTGCCCCAGGCCGACCCCACCAAGCTGGCCTTCGTCGGCCACAGCAATGGGGGCGGCGTCAGTGAGATCGCGATGATCGTGGACCCCCGGGTCAAGGCGGTCGTCCTGCACGGGCCGGTGAGCAGCGACATGGCCGACAACGCCCACAAGTGGTGGCTGAACGGCGGCCAGGCCAACGCGATCGGGCGGCCGGAGGACAACCCCGAGGGCTACGCCCACCTCTCGCCTCGCAACTACTTCCAGGCCGGCCAGCCGCCCGTCCTGATCATCCAGGGCACCGCCGACCACACGATCCCGGCCGCCTGGACGCAGACGACCTACGACACGCTCCAGGCAAAAGGCATCCAGAGCCGGCTGATGTGGTTCTCGGGCGCCGACCACGACTTCGTGGGCGCCAACCTGGCCGACGCTGTCACCGCCCAGGAGGCCTGGATCCGAGCCGCGCTGGGCGTATAGACGGCCGCCTCTAGCAGGCGGCGTCCTGGTCCAGGTTCATGTCCAGGTTCTCGAACTGGTAGAACCAGACCTGGGCGCCCGGCCAGAATGAGCTGCTGCACATGTAGGCGGAATCCAGCCCGTCGGCCCCGGCCACCCAGTTCCCGACCCCGGCCGGCGCATACAGACCGCCCGTGATGGCCCAGTACTGGCCGGACGTGGAGTAGATGCCGACATTGCGGCCGGCGTTGCGCCGCAGATAGTCGACCGCACCCCGGACGACCGCCGCATTGGCGTCCTGCTGGTCGCTCCAGTCGTTCCCAGTCTCGACGTCCAGCCACCAGCTGTTGGCGGCCAGCGAGGCGCCGCCCGTCTCGATGTAGGCGTGGCTGAAGGCATACTCGGCGGCGTTGTAGCCGTAGTTGTAGGACTTGCAGAGGTTGTCGCCGTCCGTGCAGGACTGGTACCCGGTAGGGGACTCTCCCCCCTGCAGGTTCAGATACACACCGGGCGCCGCGCCACCGCTGGTCGCCCAGTGGTACTGGCCCCCGAAGCAGGGGTTCATGGTGTAGGGCGTGCCGCCGTTGATGCCAACCAGCCCGAAGGTGTCCCCGGTGATCTGGACGTCGCGGCCGCACTGCGGCCAGGAGATGTCGGCGCCCTCGGCGCCCGCGGCGTAGGGACCCATCGCGGACGCGGGGGTCGCGCCCATCGAGATGGCGACGATCACGGCGCCGACGGCCAGCGAAAGTCGGGAGCCGAGCCAGGACTGCACGGCGAGCTAGGTTGGCGAGCGGGTCGAACCATTCCCGGCCCCGGTGGTTAGGGGTGGTTAAAGGTCAGGGACGAATCGTCGTCGGACCGTCGCCCTGCCAAGTTCGCGGTGTATGGCGTTGTTAATCGAGTCCCTGAATCAGGCCCTGGGTAGGATTGAGGGGTGAGCCTCCGCAGCGTGATCGTGGCCGGGGCGCGCACCCCGATCGGCAAGTTCGCCGGCGGCCTGAAGGACCTGAAGGCCGTGGACCTGGGCGGCATCGCGATCCGGGCCGCGCTGGAGCGCGCCGGGGTCAAGGGCGAGCAGGTCGACTACGTGGTCATGGGCCATGTGCTGCAGGCCGGCGCCGGCCAGATCACGGCGCGGCAGGCGGCCATCCAGGGCGGCATCCCGCGGGAGGTGCCGGCGATCACGATCAACAAGGTCTGCCTGTCCGGCCTCAACGCCATCGCCCTGGCCGACCAGATGATCCGCGCGGGCGAGGTCGACACGGTCGTGGCGGGCGGCATGGAGTCGATGACACAGGCCCCCTACCTGGTGCCGAAGGCGCGCTTCGGGGCCCGGCTGGGCAACACCGAGATGGTCGACGCGATGGTCCACGACGGGCTCTGGTCGACCTTCCTCGGGCAGCACATGGGCGAGTCGTCGGACGAGGTCAACAAGGAGCTGGAGATCGGCCGCGAGGAGCAGGACGAGTGGTCCGCGCGCTCGCACCAGCGGGCGGCGGCCGGTTGGTCGTCGGGACGGCTGGTCGAGGAGACCGTCCCGGTGGAGGTGCCGCAGCGGAAGGGCGAGCCCCTGCGAGTGACGGCCGACGAGGGGATCCGGCCCGATACCACCGCGGAGTCGCTGGCGCGGCTCCAGCCCGCTTTCGCCAGGGACGGCACCATCACGGCCGGCAACGCGTCCCAGATCTCGGACGGGGCGGCGGCCGTGGTGGTCATGTCGGAGGCCAAGGCGCGCGAGCTGGGCCTGGAGCCGCTGGCCGAGATCGTGGCCCACGGCATGAGCGCCGAGCGCTATGCCTGGCTGCACACGGTGCCGGCGCTGGCTCTTGACCGGGCCCTCAAGAAGGCGGGCCTGGAGGTCGCCGACCTTGACCTGGTCGAGTTCAACGAGGCATTCGCGTCAGTCGCCCTGAACGCCACCCGCATGCTGGACCTGGACGAGGAGAAGGTGAACGTGAACGGGGGCGCGGTCGCCATCGGACACCCGATCGGCGCCAGCGGCGCCCGCCTCGCCCTGACGCTGGCCTACGAGCTACGACGGCGGGGCGAGGAGTATGGCGGGGCCGCGTTGTGCGGCGGCGGCGGCCAGGGCGACGCGTTGATCATCAGGAACCCGCGGGGCTCCAAGAACTAGAGTTCCCTTCCCTCTAGTTATCCCTCCCCCTTGTCCCGAATCCACCGAAGGTGGAGTGAGATAGGGGGGAGGGAGTTGATTGAGGGAGCTTATTGAGGGAGCTTATTGAGGGAGTTTTCTATTGACGCGCGATGGCCGCAGCGCCTCCCCTTAGGACGAACTTTTGGATCTTGCCCGTGGCCGTCTTGGGGAGCTCGGGCACGAAATGCACGACCTTGGGGGCCTTGAAGTGAGCCAGCTTCTCGCGGGTGAACCCGATCAGCTCCTCCTCGGTCGCCGACTGGCCCGGCTTAAGTACCACGAACGCGTGCGGGGCCTCGCCCCAGCGCTCGTCCGCCATCCCCACAACGGCCACCTCCTGGATCGCGGGGTGCCGCAGCAGCGTCCCCTCCACCTCTACCGAGGAGATGTTCTCCCCGCCGCTGATGATCACGTCCTTGATCCGGTCCCGGATCTCGGCGAAGCCGTCCGGGTGCACGACCGCGGCGTCGCCGGAGTGGAACCAGCCGTCTTTGATCGCGGCGGCGGTGGCCTCCGGGTCGTTGTAGTAGCCCTCCATCACCACGTTGCCGCGGACGACGATCTCCCCCATCGACTTGCCGTCGTGGGCCACTTCGGCCCCCGCCTCGTCCACCACCTTCAGCTCACCTGAAGTGATGAGCTCGACCCCAGTGCGGGCCTTGATGACAGCGCGGTCGGCCGGGCTCAGCTTGTCGTGCTCGGGCCTCGGCTCGCAGACGGTGATGAAGGGAGCGGTCTCCGTCAGCCCGTAGACCTGGGTGATCTCCCAGCCGAGCTCCCCTTCCATCCGCTCGATGGTCGCTGCGGCCGGGGCTGCCCCGGCGGTGACCACGTGGACCCCGCGCGGCACTTCGCCTCTCACCTCGGGCGAGGCGTTTGCCAGCCCGATCAGGACGGTCGGGGCAGCGCACAGCCAGGTCGCCCGCTCCTTGCGGACCAGGTCGAAGACGCGTGCCGGCTCCACCTTGGGCAGGCAGATGTGGATGCCGCCCACTGCCGTGACGGTCCAGACGAAGGTCCAGCCGTTGGCGTGGAACATGGGCAGCGTCCACAGGTAGCGGTCGTCGATCCGGATCGCCAGGTGGATCAGGGTCCCCACCGTGTTGAGGTACGCGTTGCGGTGCGTGATCATCACGCCCTTCGGGCGGGCCGTCGTGCCGCTCGTGTAGTTGATGGTGAGGAGCGTGCTCTCCTGGATCTCGGGCGGCCGCGTGAACTGGCCATCGGAGCGCTCCAACTCGGCCTCGTAGTCGAGCCAGCCGTCCCGCTGCGGGCCGTCGAGGTTGACGTACTGCTCCACCGTGGGCAGCTGGTCCCTGATGCCGTCGACCGCGTCGAGGTGGTCGGAATGGACGCAGAGAACCTTGGCGCCCGAGTGGTTGACGATGTAAACGAAGTCGTCGGCCGTCAGCCGGTAGTTGATCGGGACCAGCACCGCCGCCAGCTGAGGTACGGCATAGAAGGACTCCAGCTGGGAATGGGTGTTTGGGGCGATGTAGGCGACCCGGTCGCCGGCCGCCACGCCGAGCTTCTGGAGACGATCCGACCAGCGATCGCAGCGGGCGAGGAACTGCTCGTAGCTGAGGCGCACATCACCGTCGACCACGGCCTCCCGGTCCGGGTACAGCCGGCGCGAGCGGCGAGCGAACTCCAGCGGACTGAGCGGCGTCTCCATGCCCTACCTCTAAACCGACGGCCGGAACGGGAAGAGCTTATCGCGGGTGGGCTCAAAGCAACGGAGACCCCCTCCCCAGCCCTGCAGCTAGCGTTCCCTCCCCCCTGTGGGGCCGGTAGGGTGGGTGTCTCTTTGGGCGGTCACGAGACCCCCTCCCCCGCCCTCCCCACAGGACCCGAATC
>DHIW01000065.1 GCA_002404015.1 Chloroflexi bacterium UBA4736 | reverse complement strand
CCTTCCAGCTAGGAGATCTGGAACATAGGACTTGTAGTCGCAGCCCGATCGATCCGAGCGGGGTAAACCCGAGCCGGGGGCGGGATCCCAGCGGCGGATAACTTGAATTGCCATACCTCTTGTTCAAGGATACCCATTAACCTTGAATACGTCACCTGCCAATTCAAGGTTGGCCGACAGCGCCGCTAGCAATGGGAATCGGCTTCGACCCTACTCGAGACCACAGCTGGCGATAGCACAGGCCGAGGGCCACATCACCGGATCGAGCAGCCAGATTGGCTGGGATCGCCGGCTGGGGGACGCGAAGTCGATGCGGGCTTCGACGCCGAAGTGGTCGGACGCAAACATGGTGCGGCCGTCGGCCAATGCGACCTCTTCCTCGAAATGCAGTTTGGTAGTGACACTGACGGAACCGCCAGACGGATGCCTGAAGAGGACGTGGTCGATCTGCTGGCCCGACGCCTCAGGCCTGTTGCTGCGGTACGTCACGGCCGGCGTCGCCGCCGCGTTGCGAAGCCCGGTTCGGTTGAAGCAACCCGACGGCGACGTGTGCTCTGTCGACATCCTCTGCCTCGCAATTCTGAACTCCAACCGCGACCTGCTGGACTGCATAGTCGTCCACGGTTCATGGCATTGTCGGGCGCCGAAGCACGCCTCCCGCGACTCTCCGGCATGATTGTCGGGAAACAGCCATGAGCGAGCGCATTCTGGGTTTCCGACTTGCCATCTACGTCTTCAAGGACGCCGAGATCCTCGACTTCGCCGCTCCCTACGGCGTCTTCTCGGTGGCGCGCCGCTTCGACCCCGAGCTGGAAGCCTTCTTCGTCGCCGAATCGATGCGCCCGGTCCAAACCCAGGCCGGCTTCACGGTGCTGCCCAACTACTCCTTCTCCGACCAGCCCGCCATGAACGCCTTCCTCATCCCCGGTGGGTTCGGGACTCGGCAGGAGCTGAACAACGCCCACCTCCATGAGTACGTCCGTTCGCTGCCCGCCTCCTGCCTGATCACGAGCGTTTGCACCGGCTCGTGGATCTACGGCCGCATGGGCCTGCTGGACGGCCTGCCGGCAACAAACCGCAAGGAGCCCGACCGCGCGGAGATGGCCCCGCCCGGGAAGGTGCCGATCGACCGCCTGAAGGACATCGCGCCAGCCTGCGTCATCAGCCGCGCCAGGGTGGTCGACGCCGGTCGGATCATCACGGCCGGCGGGATCGCCTCGGGGATGGAGATGGGATTCCACCTGCTGCGGCGCGCCGGCTACGACGAAGCCTTCGTCGCGGAGGTCGCCAGGGTGATGGAGTACTCAGCGGCCTATGAGCTGTACCGCCAGGACCTCGAAGTCAATGGGGAGGCGCCTCTCGCCGGCGCCCGCGCCTGAGGATCGCGGCCGCCAGACACCCGAGTGACCCTGGGGGCTCAGCGGCCCGCCGCCCGCGCCCATCCCGGATCTGATCACCGTGCCAGCCGGCCGCCGATGGCGCCGGCGTCAAAGGTCGGCCACGATACGCGCCGGAGCGCCGTCCGACCCCACGATCGGAATCGGCAGCGCGTAGGCGTTGAACCGCCTGCCGGCCACCTGGTCCAGCCGGTTGAGGTGCTCCGCCACCAGCACCCCGGAACCCAGGAGGTGCCGGTGCACCGGCCAGTCGAAGCCGGGCGGTCGGAGGGCCTCGGGCATGTCCGGCGTCGCGACGTCGATCGCCAGCAGCTTGATGCCCTTCTCCACCAGCCATCTGGCGGCGTCGACCGAAAGGTACGGGTGGTGGTGATATCTCTGGTGGTCGCCGTGGAAGTGAACGTCCCAGCCGGTCCGGATGAACACGATGTCGCCGCGCTCGGCCCGCGGCGAGCTCGCCTCCAGGTCGGCCACCGTGATCTCCTCACCGCCGGCGCGATCGACCTGCCAGCACACCGCCGGGCCGCTGACCTCCTCGAGCTCGATCTGGTCGGCACTCCGGCCGCCGGGGATGAAGTGGCAGGGCGCGTCAACATGCGTCCCGGCATGGACGGCGGCCGACACGCCGGTCACGTTGACCCCGCGATCCTCCAATCGGACCAGGCGCTCGACCCGCACCGGCGGGAAGAGCTTCTGCGAGAACATGCCGTCGCGGTAGGGCTGGGTCAGGTCGACGAGCAACTCATTCACCTCCAAGCACGAGGATCGGCGCGCAGGCGCTGAGGGCCTCGCTGTCGAGCTCCCAGGCCAGGCCGGCACGGGTGGCCTCGCTTCTCCCCGTGCTCGCGTTGACGATCCCGAGCGCCCGGTCGCGCTCCACCCCTTCCCGGACGGCCAGGGGGATCAGCTCCCGGCCGGCCAGCAGGCAGACCGCCGCGATCGCCCTCCCCATCTCGTGCACCGTCCCGCCACCGCCGGAAGGACGGCTCTGGAAATGCTGGTGGATCCGGGTGAAGTCGGCGGCCGCGCCGAGTTCCGCCAGCGCGGCCCGCCAGACGGCGTGGACGCTCTTGGTGACGGCCAACGGCAGTGCGTGGGCCTCCGCCATCCGAAGCGCGGTCGCCACGTCCTTCTCCATGAAGCCGGCGGTGAAGCCCGCAGCGTAGCTGCCCGGGAGGATGTCGCGAGGGAACTTGACCTCGGAGTTCTGGCTCCTCGCCGGGCCACGATTCCAGTCGGCGATCACGGCACGGGGGTCAGCCCCGGCGCGCGCGGCCCTCACTAACATCTCGGCGGTCATCGCAAGCGACGCGGCCGATAGCGCGTTGTTGACCGCCTTCATGGCGTGGCCGGCGCCGAGGGGCCCGGCCCACACGATGTTGGAGGCAAAGGCGGAGAGCGCCGGCCGGGCCAGCTCCAGCAGCTCGGCCGGTCCGCCGGCCATCGCCGTCAGCCGGCCCTCGCGCGCCCCCGCCACACCTCCGCTGAGCGGGACGTCCAGCATCCGGATCCCGCGTCTCGCCAGCTGCCCGGCCACCAGCCGGGTCGTCGCCGGCAGCGAGCTGGTGAGGTCGACCAGGAGTGGCGGCGGGACCCGCACGGCGGCCAGCTCGGACGCGGCCTGGCGGACGCCGGCCTCGTCGGGAAGGCAGAAGAAAGCGAGCTCTGCGCCGCCGACCGCGAGGGCGAGGCTGGCTGCGAATCCCGCTTCATGCCGTACGTCATAGAGGGACAGCTCGTGTCCGGCTCGGCGCAGGCGTTCGGCGATGGCGCTTCCCATCCGGCCCACACCGATGAGCGCCACACGCATGCCTTTAGCGTATTCGCCTCTGCGGCGATCGAGCCGCGCGCCCGCCGGCTATCCGGGTGGGAAGACGTCGGACCGGAAGCGCAACCCCAGGCCGGGCTCTTCGCTGGGCGCCAGCCGGCCGTCGCGCGGCAGCGGGGGATCTTCGAACAGGTCCGAGTACCAGGGCACGTACTCCAGAAGGCCGTCCGGCTGGAAGGCGCACATGAGGTGGACGGAGACCTCCGGGAAGAGGTGCGGCGAGACTGGCACCGAGGCGGCCCTGGCGGCCCGTGCCGCGGTGGCCCAGCCGCTGACCCCGCCCATCCGTTCCAGGTCCGGCATCAGGAAGCTGACCGCCCCGGTTGCCAGGCCGGGCTCGACGTCGAGCATGCCGAACCACGACTCACCGGTCGCGATGGGCAGGCCGGTCGCCTCGTGGATGGGACGCAGGCTCTCGTAGTCCTCGGCCGGCACCGGCTCCTCCAGCCAGTGCAGGCCGTAGCCGGCCAGGAGCCCTCCGGTCTCGATCGCCTGCGCCCGGCTCCAACCCTGGTTGGCGTCCGCCATGAGGGTCGCGTCGCCGCCGACCGCGTCGCGCACCGCCGCAACCCGCCGGGCGTCCTCGTCGGGCCGCCCGGAGCCGATCCGAACCTTCATCGCGTCAAAACCGGCCGCCGTCCTGGCCCTCGCCAGCCCGGCCAGCGCGCCGACCTCGGAACCGAGCCAGAGGCTGTCGCTGGCGTAGCACCGGACCTCTCGCCGGGCGCCGCCGAGCAAAGACCAGAGCGGTTCCTCGCGCAGCCGTCCGGCGATGTCCCAGCAGGCCGTGTCGAGTGCGGCCACCGCCATGATCGCGGCCCCCCGCAGGCCCATGAAGCGAATCCCGCGGTGGAGCCTGCGCTCCAACGCCGGCAGGTCGGCGGCGTCCTGACCGACCGCCGTCCGGCCCAGCTCCCGGACCATCGACTGGAGAGCGGCCGCCCATCCGGCACCAAAGGCGAAGATGTGGCCGATACCGTCAACACCGCGGTCGGTGGAGACGCGGACGAGGACGTGGTGGCAGGTGCTGGAATCGTGGATGGCGGTGCGGATCGGCTCGGCCAGGGGGAGCCTGACCACTCGCGTGGCGACGCCGGTGATCCTCGCCGGCCGATCATCCCTGGCGCCCATGTGGCGCCACCAGGCTACAGGGGTTTGCGGTTTCGCAAGGTTGTTTGTCGCGGGCCCACCCTGGCCTCGGTCCGGCCGAGCGCCCTCCCGCCGGCGCCCTCCCGGGCTGACAATGCCGGGCATGGACGTGCGGGCGCTCGCCTTCGACATCTTCGGAACTGTGGTCGACTGGCGGGGCTCGATCGCCGAAGAGCTGGCTGGCCTGGTCGCGGACCCGGCGGGCTTCGCCCACGCCTGGCGCGACCGCTACCAGCCCTCGCTGGAGCGGGTCCGCTCAGGTGAGATCGGCTGGACCAAGCTGGACGACCTCCACCGGGCCTCGCTGGACGAGCTGCTAGCCGAGTTCGGGCCCGCCGAACTCGGCCTTCCGGAGCGAGAACGGCTCGTCCTCGCCTGGCACCGCCTTCGGCCCTGGCCAGATTCAGCGGCGGGGTTGGAACGCCTGCGTGGGCGCTTCGTGCTGGCGACGCTTTCCAACGGCAACTTCGGGCTGCTCGTCGACCTGACGAGGCAGGCCGGCCTCCGCTTCGACTGCATACTCTCCGCCGAGCTGGTCCGGGCCTACAAGCCGGATTCGCGCACCTACCGCATGGTGCCCGAGCTCCTGGGCCTGCGCCCAGAGCAGGTGATGCTGGTCGCCGCCCACCCGTACGACCTCCGCGCCGCGGCGGGCGAAGGCCTCCGGACGGCCTTCGTCAGCCGGCCGCTGGAGTGGGGCCCGGGCGCCCCTCCGGCCGAGCCCGACCCCTCCTTCGACGTGGCCGCCGAGGATCTCCTGGACCTGGCCGATCGCCTAGGCGCCTGATGCGGAGACCGCTCGCGGATTGACGGGTGACCGGCGCTGCCGGAAACAGAAGCTGCGTGACCGATCTTCTGCTTTCGATTCATGGCGACCTGACGGGGCCTCGGACTGTTGGACTACGATGCCCCGGACTCTCGCTTTCACCCCACCAGGAGGAGGGCGAATCGGCCGGCCGGCATTGTCTGCCGAGGTCCGCGAGCTGGTACTGCGACTCGCCCGCGAGAACTCGCGTTGGGGCTACCAGCGCATCACCGGCGAGATGCGCCGCCTCGGCCATCGCATCTCCCCCACCACCGTCCGCAACCTGCTTCGGCGCTCCGGCTTACAGCCCTCGCCGCAGCGAGCACGACTGACGTGGCGCCGCTTTCTCAGCGCTCAAGCGAGCTCGATTGTGGCCTGCGACTTCTTCACCGTGGATGCCATCGGCCTCACGCGCGCGTACGTCCTGTTTCTTGGCTCCTCGCTGAATTGAGTGG
>DHIW01000021.1:24216-26831 GCA_002404015.1 Chloroflexi bacterium UBA4736 | reverse complement strand
TTCCTTTTTCAACGGCCTGCTAGAAAGTGCCCATCCCGCTGCGGGTCGTCAGCGTAGAGGAGAGCCTTTTCGAGGGCGAGGCCGACTTCATCGTCGCCACCGGGTCGGACGGGGAGCTGGGCATCCTGCCCAACCACGCGCCCCTGCTCACCACGCTGGCGCCCGGGCCACTCATGATCCGGCACTCCGGGAGCGAGGATGTGCTCTTCGTCGGAGGCGGGTTCATGGAGGTGCTGCCCGACCGCGTGACCGTGCTCGCGGACGTCGCCGAGCGGGCGGAGGACATCTCGGAGGAGGCCGCCGAGGAGGCGCGGAAGCGGGCCCAGGATGCGCTTGCCGGGGATCTGAGCCCCCTGGAGCAGGCCCAGATGACGGGGGTCCTGGAGATGGCGGAGGCCCGCCTTCGCCTCTCTCGGGTGCGCCGGGGCAGAGGCTAGTCGTCTCCTAGACACCCGGCTCCCGCGGGACGGCTACGATCTAAGCCGTGACCTCGCGCCGACCCGTCCGCGCGCGCCGCCGCGACCATGTGCTCTTCGTCACCGGCGGCTTTCCGCTGCATGGCCGGATCTGCGTCAGCGGGTCGAAAAACGCCTCGCTCCCGATCATGGCGGCCTCCATGTTGACCCCCGAACGGGTCGTGCTTCGCAACGTCCCAGAGGTCGCCGACACGGACCTGATGCGGGAGATTATCCACTCGCTGGGCGGCCGGACGCGGTCGCTGGGGGACGGCTCGCTCTCGCTCAACTCGAAGGAGATCGACAGCCACGTCCCGGACGACCTGGGCCGCCGGATGCGGGCCTCCATCGTCCTCCTGGGGGCGCTGCTCGCCAGGACGGGGCGAGCTCGGCTGCCCCGGCCGGGAGGCGACGAGATCGGCGCCCGCCGAGTTGAGCAGCACATCCGCGGCCTCCGCCAGATGGGCGCCGAGGTGGAGGAGACCAAGACCGAGTTCGTAGCCAGCGCCAAGCGGCTGCACGGGGCCCGGGTGATCTTCGATCTGCCGACCGTGACCGGCACCGAGAACATCATGCTGGCCGCCGTCACGGCCGAAGGCCGGACGGAGATATTCAACGCGGCCCGCGAGCCGCATGTCCAGGATCTCGCCCGCTTCCTGCAGGAGATGGGCGCACAGGTCCACGGCGCGGGCACGGACGAGATCGTGATCGAGGGTGTCGAGCGGCTGCACGGGGCCGAGCACCAGGTGATCCCCGACTACCTCGAGGCGGGCACCTACGCGATCGCGGCGGCGGCCACGGGCGGCGACGTGACCCTGGAGTGCAGCCCGCCCGGCGACCTGACGCAGGTCCTCCTCAAGCTCCAGCAGGCGGGAGCCGACATCGAGACCGGCCAGGGCCTGATCCGCGTCCACCGCAACCGCCGCTGGCACCTGCAGCCCGTCGATCTCTCGACCTGGGTCCACCCGGGCTTCCCGACCGACCTCCAGGCCCAGTACCTGGCCCTGATGACCCAGGCCCAGGGCGACTCGATCGTCTCCGAGTACCTCTTCGAGAACCGGTTCCAGCACGTCCCTGAGCTGCTCCGAATGGGGGCTCGGATCACGGTCCACGGCCGGGACTGCTACATCCACGGGCCCAGCCGCCTGCACGGCATCGACGTCCTGGTCCCCGACATCCGGTCCGGCGCCGCGCTTGTGATCGCGGCCCTCTGCGCCCGCGGGGTGACGGAGCTCCACCAGGCCTGGCACGTGGACCGCGGCTACCAGGACCTGGTCGGCAAGCTGACCGACCTGGGCGCCCGCATCGAACGCCGCGACCCAGGCGGCCACGGCCTCCCCTCAACGAAAGAAACGTATGAATAAGGGGCCTGGGGGCAACCGCAGGCGGTTTCCCCCAGGGGACCCCCTTCCCATACTGCTGTGTCGGCCGGCGCCTGGAAGAGGGACCCACACGGCCCGGCGGAGCCGGGCCTACAGGCGACATCCCTTCTCTTAGATGCTGGCCAAAAAAATCGGGATCGACCTCGGCACTATCACCGTCCTGATCTACGTGCGGGGGCCTGGGGGCAACCGCAGGCGGTTTCCCCCGGGGGACCCCCTTCCCTTACTGCTGTGTCGGCCGGCGCCTGGAACAGGGACCCACACGGCCCGGCGAAGCCGGGCCTACAGGCGACATCTCCTCTCTTAAGAATGCTGGCCAAAAAAATCGGGATCGACCTCGGCACCAGCACCGTCCTGATCTACGTACGGGGCGAGGGGATCGTCGTCAACGAGCCTTCCCTGGTGGCCGTCAACCGGGACGGAACCCGGATCCTGGCGGTCGGGCGGCAGGCATTCGAGATGGTCGGCCGCACCCATGAGGCGATCCAGGTCGTGCGGCCCATGAAGGACGGGGTCATCGCCGACTTCGTCGTGACCGAGGGGATGCTGCATTACTTCATCGCCAAGGTGCAGGGCCGCCAGCGCCTGTTCAAGCCGGAGGTCATGATCTGCGTGCCCTCGGGCGTGACCAGCGTGGAGCGGCGGGCGGTGACCGAGGCGGCGATCTCGGCGGGCGCCCGCCAGGCCTGGCTGGGGGGCGAGGGGGCGAAAAAGGGACGGCCCGCCGGGGGGGGAGGGGTGAGGCGCGAGGACGGCGAGGGTCTTTCTGGGCTGAATG
>DHIW01000021.1:7760-24178 GCA_002404015.1 Chloroflexi bacterium UBA4736 | reverse complement strand
CCGCGCCTACCTGATCGAGGAGCCACTGGCGGCCGCGATCGGCGCCGGCCTGCCCATCAACGAACCGCGCGGCAACGCGGTCTGCGACATCGGCGGCGGCACGACCGAGATCGCCGTGATCTCCCTTTCCGGGATGGTCGTCGCCCACTCGGTGCGGGTCGGCGGAAACCGGGTCGACGAGGCGATCGCCGCTTTCCTGAAGCGCCGCCACAGCTTGCTGATCGGGGAACGGACGGCCGAGGAGATCAAGATCGAGGTGGGCTCGGCCGTCCAGATGAAGGAGCCGCTGCGGATCGAGGTGAAGGGTCGCGACCTCGTTTCCGGGCTGCCGAAGAACGTAGGCGTGAACTCGAACGAGATCACCGAGACCATCCAGGAGCCCCTGACAGCGATCGTGGCCGGCATCCGCAACGTGCTCGAGCAGACCCCGCCCGAGCTGGCGGCCGATATCTTTGAGCGCGGGATCGTGCTCTCCGGCGGCGCCGCCCAACTCCGCGGACTCGACCGCTTCGTGTCCATGCACACCGGGATCCCTGCCATCGTGGCCGACGAACCCCAGACCTGCGTCGTCCGAGGCACCGGGCTCGCGCTCGAACATTTCGAGGTCCTGAAGCGCAACCAGCTCTACCTCAGGTGAGCGAGCCGGCGTCGAGACCCGCGGCCCCGCACGGCCTCCACGTGGTCGTGGACGGATCCGGATTGGCCCGGCCCTGGGCCGGCGTAGGCACCTACACCGACCAGATCCTGCACGCGATGGCGGTCGCCCGGCCCCACAACCGGTTCACCGTCTACGTGCCCGCCGGCGTCACGATCGGGCATCGCGCGATCGCGACCCGCCCGCTGCCGGCAGCCCGCTTTGTGGGCCGCCACCTCCAGTTCCCGTCTCGGGTCAACAGGCTCAAGGCGGATGTGTACTTCGGGCCCGCCGGGCAGCTGCCACTGGGCTCGGTCGACCTGCCCTCCGTCCTGACCGTCCACGACCTCGCTATCTACATCGAGCCGCGCTGGTTCCCCGGCGGCCAGGCCCTGAGCACTCGCTTCATCGTTCCTCGCTCGCTGGAGCGGGCGGCCGCCCTGATCGCCGTATCAGCCAACACGGCGGAGGACCTGTCAGACCGGTTCGGCATCGACCCCCGGCGGATCGAGGTCGTCCACTCAGGGGTCAACGCCGCCTTCCGGCCGCTCGAGCGCGAGCAGGCGCAGGAGGTGCGCCAGCGCTACCAGCTGCCCGAGCGCTTCATCCTCTTCGTCGGCACGATCGAGCCCCGGAAGAACCTGCTCACCCTGCTCGAGGCCTGGGTCCAGATGTCGGACCGGCCGCCGCTGGTGATTGCGGGCGGCTGGGGCTGGCGCTTCGAGGAGGTCGAGACGCGCCTGCAGCGGCTCGGCGACCGGGTCCGCCTGCTGGGCGGGGTGCCGCCCGCCGACCTGCCCGCGCTCTACAGCCTGGCCACCTGCCTGGCCCACCCGGCTTGGTACGAGGGTTTCGGGCTGACCCCCCTCGAGGCCATGGCGTGCGGCACGCCGGTGGTCTGCTCCGACACCTCCTCGCTGCCCGAGGTCGTGGGCGACGCCGCCCTGCTGGTGGACCCGGGCGACGTCGACGCCTGGCGGGTGGGGCTGGAGCGCGTGCTGAGCGACCTCGACTTCGCCGCCGACCTGCGCCGCAAGGGGATCCTGCGCGCAGCCGAGTTCAGCTGGGACAGCAGCGCCGAAAAGACCTGGAAGGTCATCGAGCGAGCAGCCGGCGCATGACCTCGACCACGCCCGCCGCGCAGCGCTCCCACGTGAAGCGCCTGGCCTGGGCGGGCCCCCGGCGGCCGAAGTCCGGCTCCTCGAGCGCCTGCCGCAAACCGGCGGCCAGGCCGTCGACGTCGTCCGGGCCGGCCGCGTACAGGGCCGCCTTGCCGCCGACCTCGGGCAGCGACGAGGCGCGCACGGTGACCACGGGCACACCTCGCCGGAGCGCCTCCAGGACGGGGAAACCGAAGCCCTCGTAGAGGCTCGGGAAGACCAGCGCCGCGGCACCCTGGTAGAGGGCCTCCAGGTCAGGGCCGTCCACCCTGCCCAGCACGAGACAGCGGCCAGAGGCACGCAGCCGGCCGGCGATCGCCTCGTCGACGACCGGCCCCGCCGAGACCAGGCGCAGCCCTGGCACCTGTTCCACGGCGGCGAGAGCGGCCGCCTGGTTCTTGCGCGGCTCGACGCGACCCACGTGCAGCGCGTAGGGGACCTGGACGCCCAGCCGGCGCCGGCGCTCGGCGGCCTCGACCGGCCGCAGCCGGATCTGCGGGGCTTCGCCGCCGCCTGGATGCACCACCGCCACCCGCGATCGCTCGACGCCATACCGCGCGACCAGGTCGTCGGCGGTGGCCTGGGAGACCGCGATCAGCTCGGGGCAGCGGCGCACGGCCCACCGCGTGGTCAGCCGCAGGTAGGCCAGCTGGGCCTTGTCGTAAGCGTCGGGGAAGTGCTCGAAGGCGAGGTCGTGGACGACGGTCAATGCCCTGCCGGGAGCCAGGAAGGGGACGACGTGGGAGGGCGCGAACAGGAGGTCCGGGCGCGCCCGCCAGAGCCTGGCCGGCAGCCTCAGCTGCGACCAGAGCCTGCGCATCGGGAGCACAAGCGCGTCCACTCCCGGCTCCACGACCGGCTGGGAGGCGTAAAAGATCCAGTCCAGGTCAGGGGCCTGGGCGGGCAGCCGCCGGCACAGCTCCAGCGCGTAGCGTTCGGTCCCGGTCTGCACCAGGCGGCTGGCGGGGTTGGCGTCCACCGCGATCAGGCGAGCCATGATTTGTCTAGCAGGCCGCTGAAAAAGGAATCGACGGTGCTTCGGCGCCCAGGCGACCCATCTCCGTCGTTGACTCCTGCGATCCTCGCGACGCGTATCTCCAATACGCTTTGCTCCGGTTCTCGGAGTCGCCTAGGATCTGGGCCACCTGGCCACCGAATCCCTCGCCGACCTTTTTCAGCACCCTGCTCTGGCCAGTCTCCCCGATCTCCCGTACGCTATGCGCCGGAGAGAGATGCCAAAGCGCCCCCACCTAGGGCGGGCGGGAGCGGGAGCATTGGTCGTCCTGGCAGTCCTGGCCACGTACCAGGCGGCGGGGACTTCGCACAGCACGCCCGTTTCGACGCAGCCCGAAGCGGTGATCAACGTGGGCCGTCCCGGAGCCGATCCGCACGAAGGCGCCCATCGCGCCCCGGTGCCGGCCGGTGCCACCGTGCAACAGGCGATCGCGGCCGGACCGGCCGCGGTGATCCCGCCCGGCCGGGCCGCGGTGCGGGTCCCCATCCTCATGTATCACTACATCCGGATCAACCCGGATCCCCGCGACGGGCTCGGCTTCAACCTCTCGGTGGCGCCGGAGGACTTCCGGGCCCAGATGGACTGGCTGGCCGCCAACGCCTACCAGCCGATCAACTTCGACGACCTGCGCGGCTACCTGCAGGGCCGTCACGGGCTGCCGCCCCGGCCCGTGATCCTGACGTTCGACGACGGCTACCGCGACATCTACACGGCGGCCTTCCCAGTTCTCAAGGCGCACCGGTTCAAGGCCGTGGCCTACATCGTGTCGGGCTTCATCGGCTCCCCCAGCAGCGTGAGTGCGGAGCAGGTCCAGGAGATGGACTTGAACGGCATCCAGATCGCCTCGCACACGGTGAGCCATGCGGACCTGACCAAGACCTCCGCGCAGGAGCTGGGCCGCCAGCTGCAGGAGAGCAAGGCTTCCCTGGAGGCCCTTGTCGGGCACCCGGTCCTGGACTTCTGCTACCCCTCGGGAGCCGTGACCCCGCGAGTGGCGGCCGCGGTCGCCGCGGCCGGGTACCAGACCGCGACCACGACGGCACCCGGCAACGTGCACTCCCAGACGGACCGCTTCCTCTGGGGTCGGGTGAGGGTGGGCGGCGGTGAGCGGCTGGACCGTTTCGCGGCGGACCTGGCAGCGGTGGAGCCGGACGTCATGGCCAGCGGCGTGCTTCTCCCCGATCTGGCCCCCAGGACCCCCCGCCCGAAAATGGTGTTTCCCCTCACCTACCCCCAGTCAGGGCCTGGTACAGCGCTGCCCGTGGAGGGCCTGCTGCCCTGAGCTCGGCCACCGCCTTGAGGCCGTTGACCACGAGGCTGGCGCGCAGCTCCCGGTCCGCGACCACGCCGTCAACCGCTGCCGCCCATTCGGCAGGGTCGCTGGGACTGAGGATCAAGCCGGCCGCACCGACGGCGTGAGGCAGAGCCCCGGTTGAGGCCACCAGCGGCGGCGTCCCGCACGCCATCGCCTCGAGGGCGCCCAGCCCTGAGCCTTCGTACACGCTCGGGTTCAGCCAGGCGATCGCGCCGCTGAGGAGCGGCGCCAGGTCGGCTCGATCGGCCGGCCCGACCGGCACCAGCGGGAGCTCGGTCGGAGGCAGGCTGAGGCTGTGTCGATAGCCGGCCAGGAGCAGATAGCGCTCCGGCAGCCCGCGCCGCTCCCGCAGCTCCGCGACCTCCTGCCGGGACGCCCGGCGGACGGCCGGGAGCACGGGGACGGCGCTGATCCGCCTGGCGGGGACCCCGAGATAGCGCTCGAGCCCGAACTCGACCGCTCCTGAGGGCGCCACAAGGTGGTCGGACCGGCGGACCGCGGAGGCGACCCGCCAGTTCTGGCGCAGCCACTCCCATCGTCCGTAGGCGCCCCGGGCCAGCAGGTGGCCGAGGTCGTGGACGACTGTCACGACGCGCAGGCCGGGGCGCGGCCGCGGCCTGCCATCGAGGCACAGCAGCACCGAGGCGCCCGCAAGGCGCTCCACCAGCTCCAGGCGCTCGTCGTCGAGCACCAGGTCGAGCAGCGCGTCGGCATAGGCCGCTTGCGAGCCGGCGAGGTCGCCACGGACCGCGTGGACCTTCAGGCGCTGGGACACGGCCGATCATATGCATATGCGGAGCGCGCGCATCCTGGGCGTACGGGTCGACTGCGTGGAAATGGAGGAGGCGCTGGCCGAGATCGAGCGCTTCGTCGCCGAGCGCCGGCCCTGCCGCCTGGTCGTCACCGTGAACCCGGAGTTCGTGATGCTCGCCCGCGCCGATGCCGCCTTCCATGAGGTGCTCGACTCGGCGGCGCTCTGCCTCGCCGACGGTGCTGGAGTGCTGTGGGCCGCGCGCCGCCAGGGCTGCGGGCTGCGCGACCGGGTGGCGGGCAGCGACCTGGTGCCGCGGCTGGCCGAGGTCGCCGGCGCCAAGCGCCTGCGCCTGTTCTTCCTGGGCGCGCGCCCAGGGGTGGCCGCCGAGGCCGCCCGCCGGCTGAAGCAGGCCAACCCGGGCCTGGCGGTGGTCGGGGTCCACCCGGGATCGCCGCGCCCCGAGGACGACGCGGAGTCGCTGCGGCTGATCGCCGGCGCCCGCCCGGATATCCTGCTGGTCGCCTACGGAGCGCCTCAGCAGGAGCTCTGGATCGCCCGCAACCTGGAAAACCTCCAGGCCCCGGTGGCGATCGGAGTCGGCGGAGCCTTCGACTTCCTCGCTGGCCGGGTGCGGCGGGCGCCGCGCTGGATGCGGCGTGCGCACCTGGAGTGGCTGTACCGGCTGGCTCGCCAGCCCTGGCGCGTCCGCCGGATGGCTGTGCTTCCGCGTTATGCCTACCAGGTGATACGGCACGGGTAGTTAGCATTTGGCGCCGTGGCCGCCAATCCCCGCCTCAGCGTCGTGGTGCCTGCGTTCAACGAGCAGGACCGCCTCCCGGCCTCGCTGGAGGCGGCGCTTCCGTATCTCGAGAGCCTGGGCTGCGAGTACGAGCTGATCGTGGTGGACGACGGCAGCACGGACGACACCCTCCAGGTCATGCGCCGGGCCGAGAGCGAGCGGTCCCCCGTCCGCGTAGTCGCCCTGAAGCCCAATCGGGGCAAGGGCCGGGCCCTGGCGGAGGGGGTGGCGGCCTCGCGGGGAGAGCTGGTCCTGATCACCGACGCCGATTTCTCGACGCCGATCGACGAGCTGCCAAAGCTGCAGGCCGCCATCGACGCCGGCGCCGACGTCGCGATCGGCTCACGGGCCCTGCGCGGCTCCCGCGTCGAGGTCTCGCAGCCGATCTATCGGGTCCTGATGGGAAAGGGTTTCAACCTGATCGTGCAGGCGGTGCTGCTGCCGGGGCTCTGGGACACGCAGTGCGGCTTCAAGCTCTTTCGGGGCGAGGCCGCCCGCGAGCTGTTCGGAGGACTTCGAACGGACGGCTTCGGCTACGACTTCGACGTACTCTTCCGGGCCAAGCGGGCCGGCTACCAGATCGCGGAGGTACCGGTGCGCTGGATCAACTCCGCCTCCAGCCGGGTCTCGCCGGTCAGTGACTCCTGGGAGATGCTGGTCCACGTAATCCGGCTCCGGCTGCGCTCCCGGTGACCGATCGGGCGCTGGTCGTGCTCCCGACCTACAACGAGCGGCAGAGCCTGGAGGCGGTGGTGGCCGGCGTGCGAGAACTCGGCCACGAGGTCCTGGTGGTGGACGACGCCTCGCCCGACGGCACCGGGGAGCTGGCGGACAGGCTGAGCGCGGCCGACCCCTGCGTCTCAGTGCTGCACCGGGCCGGCAAGCTCGGCCTGGGAAGCGCCTACACGGCCGGGTTCGCGTGGGCCCTGGCGCGTGACTTCGGGCTGCTGGTGGAGATGGACGCCGACGGGTCCCACCTTCCCGAGCACCTCGACCCGATCATCGAGGCGGCCCGCGATTCCGGGGGCATGGCCATCGGATCTCGCTACATCCCGGGCGGGTCGATCGTGGGCTGGGGTGCCTCGCGCTGGCTGCTGTCCTGGGCCGCCAACCTGTACACCAGGTTGGTTCTGGGCCTGCGCATCCACGACTGCACGTCCGGCTACCGCTGCTACACCGCCAGGGTCGTGGCCGCGATCGGTCTCGATCGGGTGGTTTCCCAGGGATACTCGTTTCAGATCGAGATGGTCTACCGCTGCGCCCGCCTCGGGTTTCCCATCCGCGAGGTGCCGATCCGCTTCGAGGATCGCGTCCTCGGCCGGTCCAAGGTGTCCGAGGGCGAGGTCCGCAAGGCGATCCTCAACGTGCTCCGCCTGAGGTTCGCGCCATGGCCGTAGGGGACAGCCCGATCGGGGCGCCGGCGGCCCGCGCGGCAGCGGTGGGCGGCCTCGGCCGGCTCGGTGGCTGGGGCCTCCCGCTGGGGCTGGCCCTGGCCCTCTCCGTCCTCAGCCTGGTGCCCTACCTCTACGCGTTCAACTTCCCGCCCCACGACCGCGTCTTCATGGGCTTCTTCTTCCTGGGCGACGACGCCAACACCTACCTCGCCAAGATGCGCCAGGGCTGGGAGGGGAACTGGATCTGGGTCAACCGCTACACGGCCGAGACCGGTCCGGGAGCTTATTTCTTTGTCTTCTGGATCCTGCTCGGGAAGCTGTCGGCGCTCTTCCGCCTGCCGCTGCTGTTCACGTTCCACCTGTTTCGGGTCCTGGGGGCGTTCGCGCTGCTGGGTTGGGGCTGGGTCTTCATCAAGCACTTCGTCGCGGACCCGACGGCCCGGCGCTTCGGGATCGTGCTCCTGAGCCTCGGCCTGGGGCTCGGCTACGTGATCGGGCTGCTCGGGCACCCAGTCGTCTTCGGCCAGCAGACGGACATCCTCGATCTCAGGATGCCGGAGCTCAGCGCCTGGTACTCGATCCTGGCGCTGCCCCATTTCGTCTGGGCGGCCGCGTTCCAGGCGATCGCCTGTGTGCTCACGCTCAAGGCGGCGGAGCGGGGCAGCCTCCGGCTGGGGGCGCTGGCCGGCCTGGCCTGGCTGGGCGAGTCGACGATCCACGCCCAGATGCCGCTCCTGCTGGGAGCCGCTACCGCCATCGCGCTGCTGGTGCGGCCGGTCTCCCCGCGGGGCTACGCGGCGGCCGCGCTGGCCTTCGCGATCGCGGGCCCCTACGTCGCCTACTCCTACTACGAGTCGCTGGTCAGCCCAGAGGTGCTGCGCTGGAGCGCCCAGTGGCGGAACAACCTGCCCCCGGACGGGCTCAGCCTGGGCCTGGCCCTGGCGCCCACGCTGGTGCTGGCCCTATTGGCGCTGCCCGGCGTCTGGCGCCGCCGCTCTCGAGGTGACATCTTCCTGGTCTCCTGGCTGCTGCTGCTGGTGTATATCCTCTGGTTCCCCAACCCCGCCGGGAACCTGCGGCGGCGCTTCTTCGACGGGGTCTTCCTGCCCCTGGCCTGCCTGGCCGCGCTGGGGATGTACGAGCAGATGGTGCCCCGGCTGCGCTCACTCCGGCTGAAGCGGCTGGTGCCCTTCGCGTTCGTCGCGGTCACCACGATCGGGAGCGTCTTCCTGCTGGTCTCGCCCATGGTCTACGCCGCCAACCCCCAGTACAGCATCACGCGGGGGGAGTACCAGGGCCTGCAGTGGCTGGGTGGAGAGCCGGCGGGGGTGGTTCTCTCGAGCGCGCGGATGGGCCTCTACGTGCCGGCCTACAGCCCGGACACCGTCTACGTCGGCCAGTACAGCGAGACCTACAACTACTTCGACAAGGCGAAGCGGGCCAAGCGGCTGCTGAACGGTACGGAGGACGCCGGCTCGTTCGCGAGCGGAGCGGGGATGCGCTACGTCTTCTGGTCGGACGAGTTCGGCCCCACGGAGCCGAGCGGCCTGGGCGCCCCCGCTTTCACGGCCCCGGGCGTGAAGATCTGGAAGCTGAGGTAGCGACCGATCAGGGCTGGCGGACGAAGATCACGGCCGTCTTGTCCTCGTAGGCGACCTTCCAGGCCGGCTGGGTTCGCAGCACGTTGGAGAGCGCCGCGTCCTTGTTATCCACCACGTAGTCAACGCCGTACTTGTCGAGGATCTTCTGCCAGTCGGGATGCAGCGACTGCACGGCCTCGTAGCTGTTGAGGAGCTCGTCGCCCATCAGAGCCGCCTCGCCGAAGACGAACACCCGCCGGCTCTCGGCCGGGTAGAGCCGGTATACGAGGTAGCCCCCGAAACCGTACTGGTTGAACATGTGGGTCCCCACGCCCGGGTTCGCGGCCAGCCAGTCGGCGGCCCCGACCGGGTAGGTCTGGACCGTCAGGCTGCCCTCGTCGGCCAGCGAGCCGCCGATCCTGGAGAACACCAGGGCGGCGATCAGCCCCAGCGCCAGCACCGTCACGCCGGCCATGAGCCGCGAGGTGGGGGAGGAGCCGAGCCGCCAGCCCCGCCGGGCCGAGCCGCCCCGCCAGACCTCGGACCAGGTGGAGATCAGGATCGGGGTGGTGGCCGCCACGAACAGGGCGACATGCCGCACCGACTGCAGCGCCAGGCCCAGCACGAGCAGGGTCAGCAGCATGTCGTAGAGGCTCGGCCGGCGGAGGGCGAAGCCCGCGATCAGGAGGAACAGCATCGCCTCGAACGGGCGCAGGCTGCTGTTATGGAAGTCCGGCGAAAACCACTCCACGATGAGGCGCTGCTGAGCGGCGCTGCCCTGGGTCTGGAAGGGATACAGGTAGAGGCTGAGGCCGTGCGGCGTCGCCAGGACGGCGAGCACCGAGAGCACCCCCACGAGGGCCAGCCGCTGCATGCGCATCCGGTGCTCTACGTCTGAGCGGTCTGCCAGCCACTTGAGCGCCTCCGAGACGAAGGCGACGCCCAGGAAGGCGAACCCGATGACCCAGCCTCCGTGCAGGTTCGCCCACAGCGCCATTACGAGCGGGAACCACATGATCGCCCGGCTCCGGCCCGCCAGGTAGCCGCGCAGCCAGTAGAGCTCGAGGCAGGCGATCAGGAACGTGATCATCTGGGCCCGCGGACCCCAGATGGGCCCGCCGGCCGCGGCCCCCAGGGCCAGGCCCAGGCCCACGATCACGTAGGGCTGGCGGCCGGGCCGCGACGCGGCCAGGATCAGCAGGAAGCCCACGAAGGTGAGGATTCCGAAGCCGATCGCGATCCCGATCGTCCCGGTGGCCGAGTAGCCAAGCCACATCAGCACCTCCGTGAGGTACTCGTGGTCGGTCCAGGCGTGCCCTGGCACGGTGTACGTGAACAGGTCGTGGCTGGGGAGGGCGCGGTGCTCGACGATCCAGCGCCCGGTCCGGATATGCCACCAGAAGTCCGGGTCCTGGACGGGTGTGACGAAGGCCGCCGTGATGGCCACCAGGATCCCTCCCAGGAGGAGGCTCCTCGGACCCAGCCGGGCCGTCAGCTGCGGGACCGCCAGGGCTGGGGGAGGTAGCGCGGCACTCGCAGCTTGTAGCGGGCGTAATCCTCGGGGAACGTCCGGCCGAGGACGCGTTCCTCGCTCAGGATCCGGATGTATTGAGCGATCAGGAAGGCCGCCACCACGATCGCCCCCAACCACCCGATCGTGGGCAGCGTGAGCCCGATCGCGGCCACCCCTTCGCCCAGGTACAGCGGGTGGCGGCTCAGGCCGTAGGGGCCTCCGGTCACGAGGCGCCGGGCTTCCGGCAGGATCGAGAAGGAGCGCCGTAGGTAGGCCAGGGACCAGACCGTGTAAACCAGGCCGACCAGGACCAGGAGGTCGGCGGCCAGGACGAGCCCGAGCCGAGGCGTAACGCCGGGCAGGAACGTCACCAGGATGATCGAGAAGCTGCCGAAGAAGGACACGAGGATCACCCAGGGCCGGGCGTCGCCCGCCCGCTTGGGCAGGCGCACAACATAAAGGACGACCAGGAGCGTGAAGTACGACATCCCCAGCAGCTGGGTGACCACCGCCAGGAGCTGGACCGAGCCGAGCCGGCCGCCGACCTCCTGGAAGGCCGTCGCGGCCGCCTTCAGGAGGAGGAACTTGTCGACCAGGAAGATGCTGAAAACCAACGCCGGGACCAGCCGTCCCAGGATGATGTCAAACCAGTATCCGGGGCGTCGTGCGTTAGGCACGGCGAAGCCTATGTCTACGAGTTTGCCATCCATGGCGACGGGTACTCTAACACCGGCTTCCGAATAGACTTGCGCCCACGGAGCCGGACGGGCGGCGAGATGTGCCCGGCCGCCCGAGGGGGGCGCTCCCCCCTCCTGGAAGAACTATGGAGCAGCGCGTGACTGACATTGGCGAGGAGCTCGGGGCGGCGCGTGGGATGACGCCGATGATGCACCGTCTCGAAGTCGAGATGGAACGCATCAAGGAGCGACTGCCAGGACTCGAGGAGGAGCATCGCAAGGCGACCGAGGATCTCGGCAAGGCCACCGTGATCCGCCGCCACGTTGCGCGCAACCCCGAGAAGTTCTCTCCGCACGAGCGCGAGTCGGTATTCGAGCGGGCCCAGAACGTGGCGGTCCACCGCCAGGAGCTGGAGAGCGGGATCGAAGCGCTGAAAGAGCACATGGAGCTGATGGAGCAGGTGCACTCGATGCTGCTCGAGGAGTCCGCGATCGCCAGCGCATCGCCGGAGCGAGGGGCGCTGGAGGTCTACCAGGCCGTCGAAGCCGAGCGGCTTCGGATCGCCCACGAGCTGCACGCCGGCCCAGCCCAGATCCTCTCCAACCTGGTGCTGGAAGCCGAGATCCTGGAGCGGCTTCTGCGCCGCGACCCCGAGCTGCTGGCGGCCGAGCTGCAGGAGTTCAAGATCTCAGTTCGCAACGCTGTGGCCGACATGAGGCGGTTCATGTTCGAGCTGCGGCCGATCTCGCTCGACGACCTGGGTCTGATCGCGACCATGCGCCGCATCACGGCCGAGTACCAGGACCGCACCGGGGTTGTGTGCAGGTTCAACACCACCGGCGAGGACCGGCGCCTCGCCCCCGAGATGGAGGAAGCCCTCTACTGGATCATCCAGGAGGCAATGGCCAACGTCCACCGGCACGCCGAGGCGAGCAACGTGGAGGTTCTCCTGGACATCCAGCCCGAGCGCGCAGCGCTGCGCGTCAAGGACGACGGCCAGGGCTTCGACCCCCGCAACTATCACCAGCCCGGGGGACGGCGAAAACTGGGCGTCCTGGGAATGAAGGAACGCGCAGCCGCCGTAGGCGGCTCTTTCGAGGTGCGCAGCCAGCCCGGCGGCGGAACCACCGTCGAGGCCGCGTTCGAACTCAGCTAAGGCCGCTGCGCTGGCGGAGGATTCCCCGGTACCATGCAGCGACTTCGCCGGAGGACGCAAGAACCCGCTGGGCCCTGCGTTGTGAAAGGCGAATCGGATTCTTAATAAAGGAGGTGAAAAGCATGCTGAACCTCTACTTCCGTCTTCGCGGTCTTCTGAGCCGCCAGGAAGGTCAGGGTATGGTGGAGTACGCCCTGATTCTGGTGCTCGTCTCGATCGTGGTCATCGTCATTCTTCTTACGATGGGCAAGCAGATCCAGAACGTGTTCTCTAACGTCGTAGCCGCCCTGGGCACCTAGTCCGGAGCCGTCTTCAAAGGGAAACGAAATCGGAGAGCCCCGCTGTGGGGCTCTCCTCTTTTTTGCCCGCCTCCCGCCCCCGACACAGCCGCAATAAGTGTTCGGGACTTCCGTTGCCCGAGCAATGCAGCGCGCTATTTCCGCGAGGGGAGGTGAGAATGCAAGTGCCATTTCGGGCCATTTGGCCGCGTCAAGCGCCGCCCCACGGGGTCGGCGCGAGCGACGTGAGAGCAGCCCAATCGGGACAGGGCCTGGTCGAATACGCCCTCATCCTGATCATGGTCTCCGTGGTCGCCATCTTCATCATTCTTGCGATGGGTCCTGCTCTCAACCGACTGTTCTCGAACGTGGTCAGCTCCCTCAGCACGTAGTGGGACGACCCGGCGTCGAGGTTTCGGGGGCCCGGCCGTCGGGCCCCCAAACGCCCAGTGGCGGCGAGTCGCGGTGAGAGTCGCGCGGAGCCGTCAAGAAGCTGAAAGCGTCTATTTCGACAAAGTTTTTGCGTCGGAAGCGTAGGGTTTCGGGTCGGGCTCCGTTAAGCCGGTACACGACCGGGGCCCAAACCTATAATGTGCCCCACTTTTTTCACGCCCTTAGCGGGAGGTAGTTAAGTCTTGGCAGTCGCAGCTCAAACACGACCGAGGCCGGGAGGCGGCCGGCTCTTCATCATTGTGGGTCTGATCTTGGCCCTCCTCGCGTTCGGCCTGGTATTCCTGATCGGGAGCACTGGCGGCCGCGGCGGCGCCTCTGGGCCCACAGTCCAGTACGTGGTCGCATCCCGCGATCTGCAGATCCGTGAGCAGATCACGAAGGACGACGTCGTGCTGGCCCCCTTCAGCCAGGACCCGGCCGCGGGCAAGGGCTATACGAGGCTCGATGACGTGGCGAAGAGTGGTTTCATCGCCGAGGTGGGCATCGCCAAGGGGCAGCCCCTCAGCTCGAACATCCTCGCCAAGAGCGGTGACGTCGTGACCGGCGCTCAGCCGGCCTTCCTGCCCATCCCGCAAGGCTTCGTGGCCATCACGATCCCCACGGGCGAGCAGCAGGGCGTTGCCGGCTACATCCAGGCCGGGGACTACATCAACATCATCGCGACGATCAGCACCAGTGCCTTCGGAACGTCGACCGCGACTCCGAAGACCGTGGTCAAGACCGTCTACACCAACCTGCACGTGCTCCGGCTGGGACCGTCCACGGGAACGGTGCAGGCGGCCGGCAGCGCGAGCCAGCAGGGCTCACAGTCCGGCGGAGTGGCCTCCAGCATGACCGTGGTGCTCACCGAGTGTGACGCCGAGTACCTCAACTGGCTGCAGGGTGCGGCCCAGATGAAGTACACGCTGGGCTCCTACAAGGACTACCAGCCCCAGGACACCAAGGTGGACTCCACCTGCGCCAACGCGTCTGCGGCCAAGGGCGTCGGCCCGACGCAGATAAACGCGCGCTGGGGCTTCACCAACACCTAGATGGCGTAAGGCGGGGAGAACCGGTGTTCTCCCCGTCAAACTGACTCTCGTGCCCAATCCAATCCGCGTCCTGATAGTGGACGACACGCCGAAGACCGTCGCGAACCTGCGCCGGCTCCTGGGGTTCGAGGACGACATCGAGGTCGTCGGCTCGGCCACCACCGCGGCGGCCGGCCTGGACGAAGCCCGCAAGCTCGAGCCCAACGTCCTGCTCATGGACGTCAACCTGCCCGACCTGGACGGCATCCGGGCGACGGAGCTGGTGACGCAGCAGCTGCCGCTCGTTTCGGTCGTGCTGGTCTCGGTGCAGGAGGACAAGGAGTACCGGCGGCGGGCCCTGCAGGCGGGCGCCCGGGAATACCTGCTCAAGCCCTTCACCGCGGATGAGCTCGTGGGCACGATCCGCCAGGTCCACGAGCAGGATGAGCGGAAGCAGGCAGGCGGGCCCTCCACCCAGCCCAAGCCGCGCAAGCCCGCCGCCGAGGGCGGCCAGGCTTCCGTGGCTGTCGAGGCGGCGCCCGCCGATGGTTTCGACATGATGGCCACCGCGCAGCTGCCGGCGATCAGGCTGCCGACACCCCCGCCGCCGGTGATGCTCGCCCCCGAGACGACCGCCCCGCTGCTCCAGGAGATCCGGGCGATGCGCCCCGCGCCGGCGGCGCCGGCCCCGCCCCCGGCCGCTCCGATCGTGGAACCGGCGCTGGCGGACGAGAAACCGCCCGAGCTCGCACTGCCGGTCAGGCGCTCGGAGACGGGGGTCGTCACCGTCATCTTCAGCGGCAAGGGCGGGGTCGGCAAGTCGATCATCGCGGTGAACCTGGCCGCGGCGCTCATCCAGGAGACAGGAGGGGCCGTTGCGCTGGTCGACCTGGACCTGCAGTTCGGCGACCTGTCGGTTCTCCTGGGTCTGGACCCCGCCGGCACGATCGCCGATGTGGCCAGGGCCTATCCCCGGGTCGACGCCACGTTTCTCGGCGAGCTCATGCCGGAGGCGCCCGGCGGCATCAGGGTGCTGGCCGCGCCACTGAGCCCGGAGATCGCCGACATGGTCAGCGCCGAGCACGTACGCCACACCCTGACCGTCCTCAAGGACACCTTCGACCACGTCGTGGTCGACTGCAGCCCCCACCTGGACGACGTGGCGCTGGAGGCGATCGAGTGCGCGGACAAGCTGATCCTGGTCACCGACCTGAACATCCCGGCCATCAAGGACGCCAAGCTCGTCTTCAAGCTCTTCGAGCACTTGAACGTGTCCCGGGAGAGCGTCCACCTGGTGCTCAACCGGGCCGACGCGCCGGCCGATGTCACGGTCACCCAGCTGGAGGCCAACCTCAAGTGCCCGGTGTCGGTCCGCATCCCCAGCCAGGGCAAGCTCGTGCTGCAGTCGATCCAGAAAGGCGTTCCCTTCGTGCAGCTATTTCCCGAAGCCGAAATCAGCCTGAAGATGAGGGAACTCGTAGGCTGTCTGGTACCCTTGGCGGGCGCCAAGGGACCGAGCGCTCAGAAGTCCGCCAAGAAGCGGTTCTGGGCCCGGCCCAACGCTAGCTGAGTATGGGTCTACTCGACAGGGTCAAAGCAAGCCAGACCGGTGCCCCCCTCGCGCCTGATGCTGCCGGGGTGCCTACGCCCGCACCCGCCAGCAGTGGCGGCACGGCCACCGCGGCGCCTCCGGCGCCCGCCCATGCTGCGCCCAACAGACCCGCCCCCGCGGGCGCCGCGCCGACACCCACAGCCGGCAGGACGACCGAGCCGCCTCGCATGCCGCCCATGGCGGCCGGCGAGGTGGCCAGCCCGGCGTTCACCGCGGCCAAGGTCCACGTCCACTCCAAGCTCCTGGAGAAGTACGCCGACAAGCTGACGGTCACCGACCGCCCCGGGGTCCGCGACAAGATCCAGGAGCTGGCGGACGAGTACTTCCGTGTGAACACGATCACCATGACCAAGACCGAGAAGGATCGGCTGGTCGAATCGCTGCTCGACGACGTCCTCGGCCTGGGTCCTCTCCAGCAGCTGGTGGACGACCTCGACATCTCCGAGATCATGATCAACCACCCCAAGCAGATCTACGTCGAGCGCAAGGGCCAACCGATGCTTTCGAACGTCACGTTCGAGAGCGCGAAGCAGCTCATGCTCGTCATCGACCGCATCGTCTCCACGGTCGGGCGCCGCGTCGACGAGTCGACGCCCATGTGCGACGCCCGGCTGATGGACGGCTCCCGTGTGAACGTGATCATCCCGCCGCTGGCCTTGAAGGGCCCGTGCATGACGATCCGGAAATTCTCCCGCGAAAAGCTGGGCCCCAAGGACCTGCTGACGTTCGGGAGCGCCACCCCGGAGATGATCCGATTCCTGCAAGCGGCGGTTCGATCGCGGCTGAATTGCCTCGTCTCAGGCGGCACCGGATCGGGCAAGACAACCCTTCTGAACATCCTCTCGACGTTCATTCCGGTGGAGGAAAGAATCATCACCTGCGAGGACGCGGCCGAACTCCAGCTGCAACAGGATCACGTGATCACGCTGGAATCTCGTCCGCCGAACGTTGAAGGGAAAGGTGCGGTTCCGATACGCGAGCTCGTCAAGAACTGTTTGCGCATGCGCCCCGACCGGATCATCGTCGGCGAATGCCGCGGTGGCGAGGCCCTGGACATGCTGCAGGCC
>DHIW01000021.1:0-7610 GCA_002404015.1 Chloroflexi bacterium UBA4736 | reverse complement strand
GGCCACGATGGCTCGATGTCGACGTTGCACGCCAATAGCCCGCACGAGGCGCTGGGTCGCTTGGAGACGCTGGTGCTGATGGCCGGAGCCGATCTGCCGTCTCGTGCAATCCGCGAGCAGATGGCATCGGCGGTTCACATAATCGTCCAGCAGCAGCGCTTAAGAGGCGGACCGCGCAAGATAGTCAGCATCGCCGAGATCACAGGTATCGAATCCGGCGAGATCAGCTACCAGGAGATCTTTGTTTACAAGCAAGTGGGAATCTCAGACGAGGGAAAGGCGATCGGATACCACACCGCGACCGGTGTCAAACCCATGCGCCTCGAACACATGAAAGCGGGCGGCGAAGAGCTCGACGAGAAGATGTTCCAACCCAACTCAGAACCCGCCGCGGACAAGCTCTACTGAACGCCACAACTAGCCAGGAGGCACTCAACAGAACATGAATATGATCGTCCTGGTCGGGGCCATCATCGTTGCCGCGGGGGTCTTCCTCGTGGTCATGGGCATTGCCCAAAGTCGGCGGGAGGCCGGCGGCCAGGAAGAGTTCCAGGCCCGTCTGGCGCAGTACGGCGTCGGTGACGCCGCGATGTCGGGCGCCCCAGCGGCGGCACCGGCGAACATCCGGGAGCGGCTGAACCGCATCTTCCAGCCCGCCGCCGACCGTCTCGGCAAGGGTGACGTGAAGAAGGGCCGGCCGCCGCTCCAGGAGCAGTTGCAGAAAGCCGACCTGAAGCTCCGGACGTCGGAATACTTCATGATCCAGATCGCCTGCGTCATCGGACTGGCCCTGATCGGTCTGCTCCGCTTCGGCATCAGCTGGCAGCTGTTCGCGCTGGGCGTGTTCGGCTACTTCCTGCCCGGCTTCTACGTGAAGCGGCGGATGGCCAAGCGCCTGAAGGCATTCAACGACCAGCTGGGCGACACGCTCGTGCTGCTCTCCAACGCCCTCAAGGCCGGCTACTCGTTCGCCCAGGCGGTGGACACGGTCGCCAAGAACGCCAGCCCGCCGATCTCCGAGGAGTTCTCCCGCGCCGTCCGCGAGATGAACCTCGGCGGCTCCGTGGAAGAGGCGCTGAACAACATGATCAAGCGCATCGAGAGCCCCGACTTCGACCTCGTGGTCACGGCCGTGGCGATCCACCGGACCGTCGGCGGCAACCTGGCCGAGATCCTGGACAACATCGCCCACACGATCCGCGAGCGGATCCGGATCAAGGGCGAGATCAGGACCCTGACCGCCCAGGCGTCGGCCTCGGGCACGCTCATCACGCTGATGCCGATCGGCCTCTGCGTGTTCATGTACTTCGTCACGCCGAGCTACTTCAAGCCGATGACGGAGAGCTTCATCGGATGGGCGATGCTGGGCGCCGCGGCATTCTTCATCTTCATCGGCAACCTGATCATTCGCAAGATCGTGGCGATCGAGGTCTAGATGACACTTCTTCTCGCAGCCATCGCAGCCGCCGGCGTGGGCATGGCCTTCTGGGGCTGGGCCAGCCGGACGGCTCCCGACACGAGCGCCATGGTCCAGGAACGCCTCCAGGCGTACGGATCCGGAGGCGGCCGGACGCTCACCGAAGACGAGATCGAGCTCCAGAAGCCGTTCTCAGAGCGCTTCCTCCGGCCGGCCATCGACCGGCTCGGCAAGGCGCTCGCAGAACGCACTTCGGAGAAGCAGCGGATCGACCTGCAGAACCAGCTCACCTTGGCCGGGCGGCCCGGCAACCTGGGTCCTGCGGAGTTCATGGGCCTCCGCTACGTGGCGGCGGTCGTACTCTTCGGAGTCGGCCTGCTCCTGGGCGCGTTCACGGGCAACCCCATGTACATCGCGATCTTCGCCGGCGTGGGAGGCGCCCTCGGCTTCTTCTTCCCGCTGCTCTGGCTGCGCCAGAAAGTGAACGACCGGCGGACGCAGATCCGGAAAGCGCTTCCTGACGCAATGGACCTTCTCACGATCGCGGTGGAGGCGGGCCTCGGCTTCGATGCCGCCATGGCGCGGGTCACTGACAAGTTCCGGAACGCCCTCTCGGACGAGTTCGCGCAGGTGCTGCAGGAGACCCGTCTCGGCAGGCCTCGGCTCGAGGCTCTCGACGACATGGGGCGGCGTACCGGGGTGGCCGACCTGCACAACTTCGTGCAGGCGGTCATCCAGTCCGAGCAGATGGGTGTCGGCGTCGCCAAGATCCTGCGCCTGCAGTCGGACGAGATGCGGCGCAAGCGCCGTCAGAGGGCCCAGGAGAAGGCCGCCCAGGCCACTCTCAAGATGATGCTCCCGATGGTCGGCTGCATCTTCCCGACGCTCTGGATCGTGCTCCTGGGACCAGCCGTGCTGATCATCCTGAAGGCGAAGAGCGGGGGCTGAGCCTCGGACCTTCTCAAGCTGGGGCTAGCCTGGTGGGAGCTGCCGCTCCGGGTGGCGGTGATCTATATCGCGCTGCTCCTGGTGCTCCGGTTGTTCGGCAAGCGCGAGGTCGGGCAGTTCACGCTGTTCGACCTCGTTTTCATCCTGCTGGTGGCCAATGCCGTGCAGCCGGCGATGACCGGCCCGGACAGCTCGCTGCTGGGCGGCGTGATCATCATCGTCAGCCTGGTCGGTCTCAACTTCCTGATCGGCCGCGTTCAGAACCTGCCTTACTTCAAGAAGGTGCTGGCGGCCCCGCCCACCGTGATCATCCGCGACGGGAAGTACCTGCAGAACGCCATGAACCGGGAGGGGATCGACACGGACGAGGCGGAAACCGCCATCCGGGAGCACGGCCTCGATTCGGTGGGCGATGTCCAGTTAGGCGTGCTGGAGCCGGACGGCAGCATCAGCATCGTCCCCACGGACGCCAAGATGTCCCGAACCAAGCACCGGGTCCGCCGCCGCTACAAACCCGGGCGATAAAAGGCGTGCGGGAAACAAGCGTGTTTCCCCCACGAGCCCTTCACTCAGCACCCAGCCCTCCCCCCGCAGGCGGGGAGGAATAGCCGGGGCCTAGCGTTCCGCCAGGAACTCCAGGGCTGCGTCCTTGAATTGCCTGGCCGGCACCGCGTTCATGTGGTTGCGGCCGGGGAGGGCGTGGTAGCGGCCGCTGCCGAGCGCCTTGGCCAGCTCGGGCGCAGTGCTCGCTATGGGGTCGGCGTCGCCCGCCGCGACGGCGATCGGGAGCTTGATGGACGCCAGCTGCTCCTCAGTGATCGCCTCGTGCGGACCCAGGATGCAGCAGGCCAGCGCCTCCAGGTCGTTGATCGGGCGGGCCGCGGCGAACGTGTAGAACATGACGGCGCCCTCGTCTGTGACCGACTCGTCGCCCCGCAGGCGGGCCGCGATCAGGTCAGCCCGGCCCGGCCCGCTCGGCAGCCCGCTGCCCCCCAGCACGGCCCGGCCCACCCGGCTGCCGTGCTCGAGGCAGACGTGGAGCCCGATTCGGGCCCCCATGGAGTAGCCGAGGTAGTCGGCGTCGGCGATGTCCAGGTGGTCGAGGAGGTTGATCGCGTCGAGCGCCATCTGCACGCGGTCGTACGCCGCCGGGTCGTGCGGTTTCTCGCTGTGGCCGTGGCCGCGGCAGTCCAGGCCGAGGATCAGGAACCCGGCGTCGGTCAGGGTCTGCTGCCAGCGGGTGCCCACCCAGTTCAGCTCGTAATCGCTGCAAAAGCCGTGCACCAGGAGGATCGGCCGCCCGTCATCGGGCCCGGCCAGCACGTAGTGGAGGCGGATCCCGTTCGAATCGAACTCTGGCATGCCCTGTAGGGTATGGAAATTGTGTTCGTTCGAGTGGTCCACCGCCAGGGCTGGGACGTGGAGCTGATCGAGCAGGAACGCAAGCGCAACTTCCCGAGCCGGGCGGAGGCGCTTGCCTTCGCCGAGTCACAGCAGCCGGACTGGATCGAGCTGGGCGTCGTCGTTCACGCGGCCGGCCCGCTCCCGCAGCACCACCAGTGGACCACCCTGCGCCGGCAGCCGGATGGCCGGTATGCCGAATCGGGCCTGAGCTGGGGTGGCAGGCGAGGCTAAGCCGGGACTCCGGCTCGTCCACCCCCGCACGGGCCAGGTCGTGGTCGACCGGCTGATGGTCCCTAAGACCTTCATCGGCCGCGGCTTGGGCCTGATGTTCCGGCGCCGCCTGGATGCCGGCCAGGGCATGTGGATCACCCCGTGCAACGGCATCCACATGTTCTTCATGAACTTCGCGCTCGACGTCGTCTTCCTGGACCGCCAGGACCGCGTCAAGAAGGTCTACCAGCGCCTGGGCCGCTGGCGCGTCGTCCCCCTGGTCTGGGGCGCTCACAGCGTGCTGGAGCTGCCTGCCGGTTCCCTGCAGCCGCTGGGCCTGGAGCGGGGCGAGCAGCTGACCATCGAGAGGCGTACTTGAGGACGCGGGGGAAACAAGCCTGTTTCCCCCACGAGCCCCCTTCCCTCAGCAGATGCCGTCGGCGTCGGGAAGACGGACTCAATCAGGCGGGCAGAGCCCGCCCTTCCGGCGCCATCCCTCTTTATTAACAGGCACTCTTCGCACCGCCCCTAGCCTGAGGGGGTGGGTGGCCTGCTCGATCTCGTCCTGCCGCCCAGGTGCGGTGGCTGCCGGCGTCTGGGGACCTGGCTGTGCGAGCCCTGCCGAGCCCGGATAAGGGCCCCGGAGCCGCCCCTCTGCCGGCGTTGCGGGCGTGAGCTGGCGTTCGTCAACGAAGGCTGTGGCTGCTCGCGCAAGCTGCGAGCGGTGGGCCGCATCGTGGCCGCCGCGATCTACGACGGGCCGCTGGAACAGGCTCTGCACCGCCTCAAGTACGAGGGATGGAGGTCGCTCGGACCCACCCTCGGCGACCTCCTGGCCGAGCGGCTGGCCGCGGAGGCCCTGCCGGCGGCCCAGGCGCTGGCGGTCCCCCTGCACTCCCGGCGACTGAAGGAGCGCGGCTTCAACCAATCTGAGCTGCTGCTGCGCCGGCTCCGCCTGCCTGCGCCGGCGGGCCGGCTGGAGCGTGTGCGGGACACGCCGCCCCAGGTCGGGCAGGACCGTTTGCACCGTTTGGCGAACGTGCGCGACGCATTTCGCTGGACGGGACCCACATTGGGCGGGCAGCCCGTCATAGTGGTTGACGACGTCACGACAACCGGCGCCACCCTCGATGCCTGCGCGGCCGGACTGACAGATTCGGGCGCAGGTTTCGTTATAGGGGTTACGTTGGCGCGCGTTCGGCTATAGTTCCGGCACTAAAGCGCCCAGGAGACCTACGCATGGCAGTAAAGATCCCAGGAATCGATCTAAACGAGTATTACGCCCAGCTGGGCCCGATCCAGCCCCTGATCATGGACGACCGTGTGACCGAGGTAATGGTCAACGGAGTCGACCATGTGTACGTGGAGATGGGCGGCAAGGTCGTGCTGACCAACATCAAGTTCACGGACGAAGATCAGCTGCTCGCGGTGATCCAGTTCATCGTGCGGTCGGTCGGCCGGCGCATCGATGAGCGATCGCCGCTCGCCGACGCTCGCCTCGCCGACGGCTCCCGCGTCAACGCGGTGATCCGGCCCCTCTCGATCGACGGCCCGCTGCTGACGATCCGAAAGTTCTCCAAGGACCCCTTCCAGGTCGAGGACCTGATCCGCTTCGGGAGCTGCAACGAGGCCGGCTTCGGCTTCCTGAAGGCGTGCGTGCTTGCCAAGGCGAACATCATCATCTCGGGCGGAACCGGCACCGGCAAGACGACCTTCCTGAACGTCCTCTCCGGGTTCATCCCGGCCGAGGACCGCATCGTCACCATCGAGGATGCGGCCGAGCTGCAGCTCCACCAGGAGCACGTCTGCCGGATGGAGACCCGCCCTAAAGACATCAACGGCGAGGGCGAGGTCACGATCCAGCGGCTCGTCATCAACTCGCTGCGCATGCGGCCGGAGCGCATCGTCGTCGGCGAGTGCCGCGGCGGTGAGGCCCTGGACATGCTGCAGGCCATGAACACGGGCCACGACGGCTCCATGACGACCATCCATGCCAACAGCCCGCGCGACGCCCTTTCGCGGCTCGAGACGCTGGTCCTGATGTCCGGAGTCGACCTGCCCGTCAAGGCCATCCGCCAGCAGGTGGCCAGCGCGATCAATGTCTTCTGCCAGCTCAACCGCCTGCGCGACGGTTCCCGCCGCGTGACCTCGATCACCGAGGTGACCGGCATGGAAGGCGAGACGATCACGATGCAGGAGATCTTCCAGTTCGAGTCGCAGGGCGCTGGCGCGGACGGCAAGATCATCGGCGAGTTCAAAGCAACGGGCATCCGGCCCCAGATCCTGGACCGCATGTTCTCGATGGGCCTGCCGCTCCCTCAGGAGATCCTGACCCTGTTCCCCGACCCCCGCGCCGGGAACGGCTGGAAGGCCTGACCGCCGGCTTCCAAGTGGTTTCGGCCGGACCTCGGAGCCCTGATTGGGCCTGGAAGGGTGCTGGGTATACTCGCTGAGTGAAGGTCGTGGTCCACGACCGGACCGCGGAGCTCCCGGCCCGGCTCAGGTCGTACGCCGAGCGCCGGCTGACCCGGGTGGCTCGCCATTTCGACCGCGTCCTGGACGCCGAGGTGGAGTTCAGTCACGCGGCCCGGAACCGGAAGGGACCCGCCTGCATGGTGCAGATCCTGGTCCACATGGATGGCCGCAAGCACCCGCTGGCACGGGCCCGGGAGACGAGCGGCGACTGCCAAACGGCCCTGGATCTCGCCCTCGACAAGGTGGATCGCCAGGTTGTGAAGCTCAAAGAGAAGATCAAGATCGAAAAGAAGCGGCCGGAGAAGCAGCCGGCCGAGTCGGCTGCCGCCGATGATCAGCAGTCGGTGGAGCGGATCCGCGTGCACCTGAAGCCGGAGTCGGTCGAGGACGCGACCATCGCGCTCAACTCCAACGGGCGCTCCTTCTACGTCTTCGTGGACGAGGACACGGGTGAGATCAACGTGGCCTTCCGCAAGGCCGACGGCGGGCTCGTCCTGCTGGAGCCGGTGGTGTCGTGAAGGAGAAAGGTGTCCCTCTTCGGTAAGCTCCTGGACCCCAACGAGCGCGAGGTCAAACAGCACATGCGGCTGGCTCGCGACATCGGCGAGCTCGAGCCCGAGCTCGAGCGGCTCGACGACGCCGCCCTGCGCGCCCAGGCCACGGAGCTGCGCACCCGGGCCCAGGACGGGGAGGACCTGGACGACCTGCTGGTCGACACGTTCGCCCTGGTCCGCGAGGCGTCCAGGCGAACCCTCGGCATGCGCCCCTTCGACGTCCAGCTGGTGGGCGGCATGGTGCTCCACCACGGAAAAATCGCCGAGATGAAGACCGGCGAGGGGAAGACCCTGGTCGCCAGCCTGCCCTTGGTCCTGAACGCGCTGGCCGGCCGGGGCTCGCACCTGGTCACTGTCAACGACTACCTGGCCCGCCGCGACGCTGGCTGGATGGCCCCGGTGTACGACCTGCTCGGTCTCACTGTGGGTGTCATCCACTCGTCCGCCCCGGGCGCAGTCAACTCATACGTCTTCGACCCCGAATTCGTGGACGACACGCACGGCGATCCCCGCCTCCAGCACCTGCGCCCATGCAGCCGGGCCGAGGCCTACGCCTGCGACATCACGTACGGCACCAACAACGAGTTCGGCTTCGACTATCT
>DHIW01000020.1:2318-2546 GCA_002404015.1 Chloroflexi bacterium UBA4736 | reverse complement strand
GGACAACTGCCAGGCCGGCCGCGTGCGCCGCTTTCTCCTGCTCCGATCCGGGCGGACAAAACCCCGCCAGGGCGGGGTCCAGGGCGGCGACGGCGCCGACCACGACCTCGGCGACAGCTCGATCTTGCCAGGCGCGGTTGTAGAGGGCGCCGTGAGCCTTGACATGGGTCAGCCGCACACCCGCCTCGGCGGCGACCTCGCCCAGCGTCGACAGCTGCTGGCGCAGCG
>DHIW01000020.1:591-2137 GCA_002404015.1 Chloroflexi bacterium UBA4736 | reverse complement strand
CTTCGCCGACGTCGGCGTTGAGGTCGACGATCCGATCGCTCACGCGACCGCCTCGCGGAACTCGATGACGGCGCCGGGCCGGACCTGGGAGGCAAGGTCGAGGTCGGCGGACACCACCACCGCTACCACCGGGTAGCCGCCGACGGTCGGGTGATCGCGAAGCAGCAGGATCGGCTGCCCGGAACCCGTGACCTGGAGCGCCCCGGGTGGGATGCCCTGGGACAGTCGTAGCGGCGCCAGCTGCAGCGTCTCTCCGTCGAGACGCACACCGACGCGGTTGCCGGTGGCAACGCGCCAATCGGCGGCGAGCAGGCGCCGCCACGCCGGACCGCGGCTGACCCGCAGGACGCGCAGCACGACTGGACCGTCAGCGTACGGGCGCCTGAACGTTGCTGGTGGCGCCAATGCTTTCGGGGCCAGGCCCACGGTCAGACTGTCGCCGGCCTGTAGCGCCCTCCCCTTGAGACCCCCAAAGTTCCCGGCAAGGCAGGTGGAGCGGCTACCCATGACAACCGGCACCTCGATGCCCCCGGCAACGGCAATGTACCCGTACGCCGTGCGCCGCAAAGCTCCGCAATCGAGCTTCTCGCCGGGCCTCAGCGTCACCTGCCGGATCTCGTCAGCCCCGATCGCGAGCCGCACAGGGCCTCGGCCATGCCAACGCAGTTGCGGTCCTTTGAGGGCGAACTCCAGTCCCGCCGCACGAGGCCGGTTGCCGGCCGCCCGGTTGACCGCTGCCAGCAGTTCGCGGTCCATCGCCCCACCTTCGGCAACGCCGCAGGCTCCATGGCCGGGCCGACCGAAATCCTGGACGGTGGTGAGCGGCCCGGGGTCGAGAACCTCCAGCGCCATCAGCCGGCCGCCGCGAATGTGACGCTGTCACCGATGGCAAATGTCGCCGGCGATCGTTGTTCGGGCCGGAAGGTTGGACTGTGGGTTCGGCCGATCAGCCACCACCCGCCGCCCGTTCGGGCGCCGTAGACGCCGGTCTGCGCGTCAGCGATGGCGACGCTGCCGGCGGGCACCGCGACCCGGGGCTCGGCTCGCCGGGGCAGCCGCAGCGAGCGCGGCAGAGGTCCCAGGTAGACGAATCCCGGCGCGAAGCCGGTGGCCAGCACGGTGTAGATGACCGCCTGGTGGCGCGCCACGACCTGGCCAGGCCGCAGTCGGAGCCGCTCCGCGACCTCCTCGAGGTCGGGACCTTCTTCGCCGCCGTAACGCACCGCCAGCCGGTGTCCTCGGGCTCGCGCCCTCGCGACCCTGGCGGAGGCCAGGCGACGCAGCCGCGTCTCGAGGTCGGCGACCGATACGCGCACCGGGTCGAACCGGACCAGCACCGATGCCGGTGCAGGCACAACGTCGACCACGCCGCGCAACCGCGCCGCACGGATGCTCCGGTCCACGGCCGCGATTCGGAGCGGTTCGACCCGCGCCCGGCCGCCCCAGCGCAGGATCACAGCGGCGTCGCCGACCGAGGTGATCGTCAACGCCGGCGAATCAGCCTCCCGCGGGCTCACAACAGTCCCAGCGCCGTCCGCACCTCGCC
>DHIW01000020.1:0-387 GCA_002404015.1 Chloroflexi bacterium UBA4736 | reverse complement strand
GCGAGGTAGAGCGAGCCCACCACCAGGACCATGCCATCGGAGCCGGCGGCGATGCGAGCCGCCTCCAGCGCGGCCGCCGAGCCATCCACCACCTGTGCCTGCTCGCGCCTCATGTTGTCGGCCTCGGCGAGCAGGTCCGATGGCTGCACCGCGCGATCCTCTTCGACGGCGGTGAAGACCACCGGCCACTCCGCCGGCAGAAGTTGCAGCATCGTGCGCCACTGCTTGTCTGCCATGGCCCCGAACAGCACCACCACCCGGCGCGGACCACCCTCCCCGGCCACCAGCTCCTTCACGGTGTTCACCACCGCCTCCACCGCGGCGGGGGTGTGACCGCCGTCGATGAGGATCCGGGGCCGGCCCTTGACCAACTCCAACCGTCCCGCC
>DHIW01000115.1 GCA_002404015.1 Chloroflexi bacterium UBA4736 | reverse complement strand
GAGGTCGGGATTGCGGTAGGAGTTGCATGTGACCAGCGCTCCAAACTGCGCCCGGCTGGTCTCCACGGCCATCGCCGCCAGCAGGCTGTAGCTCTCGAAGTGGGTGCCCTTACGGTCCCCCGTCAGGGGAAAGAAGTGGTCCCACGTCCAGATGCTGTCGAAGCCAGCCTCGTCGGCGGCCCGCCACGCGGCCCGCAGGTCGTCGGTGGTGGTGTGCTCGGGGTGCAGCTGTACGCCGATCTTGAGTTTGGTCAGGGCTGGGCTCATGGCGCCTGCATCGGGACTACGTCAGGCCGCGGTTGAGGCTGTCGAAGACCCCTTGGAGGATCCGCGAGAAGGTCGGGAAGGCGTGCATGGTGTCGGCGAGGATCGGCAGCGTTACGCCGGCGCGCATCGCCAGCGTGAACTCGCTCAGCATCTCGCCCGAGCGCGGGCCGACCAGGGTGGCCCCCACGATCTGCTGGCTGTCGGCATCGACCACGACCTTGATCAGCCCACCCGGCTCGCCGTGGATGTAGCCACGGGCGGAGTTCATGACGTCCGCCGATCCGATCCGCACGTTGATCCCTTTCTCGCGAGCCTGGGCCTCGGTCATCCCGATCGAGCCGACCTCGGGGTCGGTGTAGGTGACCCGCGGGATGGCGGAGTGATTGGCGCGGACGTCCTCGCCGCGGAGTCGGCGACCCACCACGGTGCCGTGGTAGTGCGAGAGATGGGTGAAGCCGCCAAGGCCGGTGATGTCTCCGACCGCGTAGATGCCGTCGGTAGCTTCCAGCGTTTCGGGGTCGACCTGGACCCAGCCGCGGGCGTTGGCTCGGATGCCGGCGGCCTCCATGTCGAGCACTTCGCTGTTGGGCTTGCGCCCGGTCGAGGCCATGAGCTTGTCACAGGCGACCACGCTGCCGTCGCTGCAGTGGACGTGGATCTCGCCGCCCTCGGCGTCGACCTTGTCGACTGCGGTGGAACATCTCACCTCCAGGCCGGCCTCGACCAGCTTCTTCTGGACGAACTCGCCGGCTTCGGGCTCCTCGGCCGCCAGCACCCGGGGAGCGGATTCGAAGAGGTGCACCTGGCTGCCAAAGCGAAGGAACGCCTGCGAGATCTCGACTCCGGCCGGGCCGGCGCCGACAACCACGAATCGCGGTGGCAGAGCAGCGGCCAGCACCGCCTCGCGGGTGGTCCACGCGCCGACATCCTCGAGACCCGGGATCCGCGCCACCACCGGCTCCGTTCCAGTTGCGATCACCACGGCCTTCCTGGCCGTCAGCTCGCGGTCACCAACGGTCACGGTTCGGGGACCGGTGAGCCGGCCCTCACCGCGGATGACGGTGTGGCCCTGGTCCTCGACCGCCTTGGCCGCACCGGAATCGTCGAGGTCGCGGGCAACCATCGAGGTGCGCTTGTGGATCTTGGGGTAGTCAACATCGACCTCGACCCGCGATGCCGCGAGCTCTCGCGAGCGGCCGATATCGGCGAGCGTCTCGGCGCTGCGCAGCAGGGTCTTGGTGGGCATGCAGCCCCAGTAGGCACACTCACCGCCAACGAGGTGCTTCTCGATCACCGCCAGCGACAGACCCGAGCCCTCGAGCTCCACGCCGATGGCCTCCCCGGCCGGGCCGGCGCCCAGGCAGATGACGTCGAATTCTTCACTCATCGCTTACCTCATCGATCGGCTGTTTGGACCTTGACGGCAAGCTCCGATTGTGAGGCACACGTCCGCCGCGCGCTGCGGCTATCCTAGGCGGCGTGGCGATGCCTGACGGCAGCAGCGGTCCCAAATGGACTGCGGTCTTTGCGAAGGTCGTGGCGGAGCTGGGCGAGAGCGACCACGCCACCGCGGACATCGGCGGCCGGGCCAGGGCTTACGTGGCCGCCAAGCAGGGGAAGAGCTAAGCCGGAGTCACCACTCGCCCGGGAACCCGAAAATCAGCTGGAAGTATCACGGATTGCCGAGCACAGAGCCCAGCGCCTCGATGGCGGCGTCGATGTCAGCCCGGCCCACGTCCAGGTGGGTGACGGCACGGATCACGGTCGGCGACAGCGGGCACAGGCGGACACCGTGCTCGGTGAGCGTGCGGTCGGCAATCGCGGTCGCGGACCGACCGGCGGCCGCCACGTCGAAGATGACGATATTCGTCTCAACCGTGGTCGGGTCGAGGCCGAGCCCGGGCAGGCCGGCGATGCCGTCGGCGAAGGCTTTGGCGTTGGCGTGGTCGTCCCCCAGGCGCTCGACGTTGTTCTCCAATGCGTAGATCCCGGCCGCGGCGATAACCCCGGACTGCCGCATCGCCCCACCCAGGCGCTGCTTCCACTTCCATGAGCGCTCGATGAACTCCGCCGGGCCCGCGAGGACCGCCCCCACCGGGGCGCCGAGGCCCTTGCTCAGATCCAGCCAGATCGAATCGAAGCACCGCCCGAAGTCCGCCGCCGGGGTGCCCGTGGCGACCACCGCGTTCAACAACCGGGCGCCGTCGCAGTGGGTGCTCAGGCCATGCTCGTGGGCCAGCTCGGTGACGGCACGGACCTGCTCCAGCGACCAGCAGCTACCGCCGCCGTAATTGGAGGTCTGCTCGACCGAGACCAGCCGCGAGACCGGGGCATGACGCATCGATCGGCTCAAAGGAGCCGCGGCCAGCTGCTCGGCGCTGAAGATGCCGCGCTCCCCGGCCAGCGGGCGCAACAGGACCCGGCTTATCACCGCCGGACCGCCGGCCTCCGACGTCAGCGGGTGGGCGGTCTGGTCCAGGATGACCTCGTCGCCAGCGTCACAGTGAACCGCGAAGGCGATCTCGTTGCACATCGTCCCTGACGGCAGGAAGACCGCGGCTTCGTGGCCGACCAGGGCCGCCACCATCTCCTGGAGGCGATTGGTGGTGGGGTCCTCGAACTTCTGCTCGTCCCCCACCTCCGCCTCGACCATCGCCTGGCGCATCCCCGGCGACGGTTTGGTCAGGGTGTCGCTGAAGAGGTCGACGAGGATCTCGGGCATCCAGCGATGGTAGCGGCTGCCGAACTCCCAATCAGGCGCGCCTCGTGGTTGTTCTCCCATCCAGACGGCGCTTGCGATCACCCCGCGCGAGGATCAGGATGAGGACTCGGATTCACGATAGGAGGACACCAGATGGGCCTGAGTCAATACAAGCTGGCTGGGATGATCCCGGCAGCGGACATGGACCGAGCGACCAAGTTTTACACCGAGACGCTGGGATTGCAGCCGGACTCGAGCGGAGGCGAAGGGGCAACGGTCCTGCTGTCCGGGGACGGGACCCGCATCGCCATTTACCCAACCCCGAGCGCCGGCCAAGCGGCCCACACCCTGGCTGGGTGGAACGTACCCGATGTTCGGGCCGAGATGGCCGCACTCAAGGCCAAGGGCGTGACCTTTGAGGAGTACGACATGCCCGAGGCGGGCGTCAAGACGGTCGATGGCGTGGCCACGCTGCCGATCGGGACGGCGGCGTGGTTCAAAGACAGCGAAGGCAACATCCTCGGCCTCTTCGCACCAGTCTCGGCGAGCTGAAGATCAGGCGAAACGTGGGCCCGGACGCGGCCCCTGAGGCTGGCTAGATCCAGCGGCAGGCTTAGCCGCTACCGATCAGGGTTTCCTGCGCCTGCGGTCACGGATCGAGCGCAGGCGCTCGCCAATCTCGGCCTCGACACCACGATCGGTGGGG
>DHIW01000099.1:2150-5003 GCA_002404015.1 Chloroflexi bacterium UBA4736 | reverse complement strand
TGGTGCGGGAGGGCTCGGTGCTGGTCAACGGCAGGCGCGCGCGGCCCAGCCGAGCGGTGGCCGCCGGCGACAGAGTCAGCATCTCCATCCCCGACTCCACCCCGGCGGCGCCCCAGGCCGAGGACATCCCCCTGCGCGTGGTCTTCGAAGACGATGACCTGATGGTCATCGACAAGCCCGCGGGGATGGTGGTCCACCCCGGCGCCGGGCAGGCCACCGGGACCATGGTCAACGCACTGCTGGCGATCCATTCCGACTGGCCCACCGCCGGCGGCCCGCACCGCCCCGGCATCGTGCACCGGCTGGACAAGGGCACCAGCGGCCTGATCCTGGTGGCCCGGCACGACATCGCTCACCGCCGGCTCAGCGCCGACCTCGCCGAGCGCAAGGTCAGCCGCGTCTACCTTGCCATCGCCCGTGGCAAGCTGACCGGGGATGGCGTTGTCGACGGGGCCATCGGCCGCGACCCGCGGGACCGCAAGCGGATGGCGGTGGTCGATGGTGGGCGCGCCGCGCTGACGCGGTTCACCGTCCTCGAGCCCCTCGAGGCCGCGACTTATCTCGAGGTCAGGCTGGGCACCGGGCGCACCCACCAGATCCGCGTCCACCTCGCCGCCATCGGCCACCCGCTGGTCGGCGACGCCACCTACGGTCGCGGTGGGGGACCAAAGCTGATCGACCGGCCCGCGCTCCACGCCCATCGCCTCGGATTCCGTCATCCCGTGACTGGCGATGCGCTGGAGTTCGAGACCGCACCCCCACCCGACTTCCAGAAGGCGCTGCGCCTGCTGAGGCTGCCCTGACGCGCCGGGGGCTGCTGGTGGTTGTCTCCGGTCCCAGCGGGGTGGGCAAGGACAGCGTCCTCGAAGGCGTCTTCCAACTCGACCCCTCGCTATCCTACAGCGTCTCCTACACCACCCGGAAGGCCCGTGCCGGGGAGGTAGACGGAGTCGACTACAGCTTTGTCAGCGATGAGGAATTCGATCGCCTGGTTGCCGAGGGCGAGTTGCTGGAGTGGGCCAACGTACACGGCCATCGCTCGGGTACGGGGCGGCGACGGATCGAGGAGGCGCTGGAGGCGGGTCGAGACATCGTGCTCAACCTCGACGTGCAGGGCGGCATGTCGGTCCGCAAGCTGGTGCCCGACGCGCTCCTCATCTTCCTGGCCCCGCCGAGCATCGAGGAACTCAGACGCCGCCTGGCGGCGAGGGCCACCGAGGACCCCGAGGAGATCGCGCGGCGCCAGGCCGATGCTGAGGTAGAGATGGGATACTCTGACCAGTACGACGCGGTGGTGGTGAACGACGACCTCGACCGCGCCGCCCGTGAGGTGTTGGACCTGATCCAGGAACGTCGCCGGAGGGACTCCGCTTGAACCCCTATCTGGCCCGACGCGCATTTGCCGGCCGCCGCCTTCTGGTCGGCGTCTGCGGCGGCGTCGCGGCTTACAAGTGCGCCGAGACGGTGAGCCTGCTGGTCCAGGCGGGCGCCGTGGTGCGCGTGGCGATGACGCCCGAGGCCACCCGGTTTGTCTCGCCGCTGACTTTCGAAGCTCTGTCCGGCCAGCCTGTTGCCAGCGACCTCTTCGGCACGCAGACCAGCCCCGGCCGCGAGGGCGGCGAGGTCCACATCGCGCTCTCCGACTGGCCCGAGGCCTTCCTGGTGATGCCCGCGACCGCCAATTTCATCGCCAAGCTGGCGCACGGCCTGGCCGACGAGGTGGTCAGCACCACGGTGCTGGCGACGACGGCCCCGCTGGTGCTGGCGCCGGCCATGCACAACCGCATGTGGGAACAGCCGGCCACGATGGAGAACGTTGAGGCCTTGCGGCGGCGCGGCGTCGTCCTGGCCGGCCCGGTGGAGGGTCACTTGGCCAGCGGCGACATCGGCATGGGTCGCCTTGCCGACCAGGACGAGATCCTGCGCGCGCTCCGGGACGCCCTGCCTGGCGAGCGGGACATGGCCGACCTGCACATCGTCGTCACCTCCGGGGGCACCCGCGAGCCGCTGGACCCGGTGCGCTACATCGGCAATCGCTCGAGCGGGTTGATGGGCCATTCGATCGCCGCCGCCGCGGAGGCGCGGGGGGCCCGTGTGACCCTGGTCACGGCTTCGGCGATGACCGTGCCGGCGGGGGTGGAGGCGTCGCGCGTCGACACCGCGGCGGCGATGAGCGACGCCGTCAAGACCGCGGTCGAGACCGCCGACGTGCTGGTGATGGCGGCGGCGGTGGCGGACTTCCGCCCCCGCCAGGTGGCGCCGCAGAAGCTCCGCAAAACCGACATCACCACGGACCTCGCCCTGGAGCGCACCGAGGACATCCTGGCTTCGCTGGCGGCGCTGGGCGTGGGTCGTCGGCTGGTCCGGGTCGGGTTCGCGGCCGAGACCCATGAGGTGCTGGCCAACGCCCAGGAGAAGCTGGTCGCCAAGGGGCTGGACCTGGTCGTCGCCAATGATGTCTCCGATCCCACCATCGGCATCGGCGCGACCGACAACGAAGTCACCATCATCAGCCGCGACGGCAGCCGTCGGGAGGTCAGCCGAGCCCCCAAGGAGGAGGTCGCCGACGAGATCCTGAGCGCAGCGCTGGAGGCGCTGCGAGCCAAGGGGCGGAGCGAGAAAGTCTCCTGATGTCCCCTGCCGGCGGCGCCGAGCCGAGCGACCCGGAGTCTGACGACGACCTGCCCCCGCGGCGCCCCGGGGAGTCCATCACCGACTACCGCGCGGTCGCCTTCCTTATGGTCCTGTTCCTGCTGGCGCTGGGCCTGATGTACCTGATCGGGCGCGGCCGCTGAGCCTCTACGCCCAGGTCGTAGTCGACCGTCGAACCGGGCCGTCGCTGGAGTCCTTCAC
>DHIW01000099.1:1243-1920 GCA_002404015.1 Chloroflexi bacterium UBA4736 | reverse complement strand
CACTACGCGGCGCCGTTGGCTGAGACGGTGCGAGCCATGATCCCGCCCGGGATCCGGTCCCTCAAGTCGGGTAGCAAGCGCAGGCGCGGACCCAAGGTTGAGAGCCGGGACCGCACCCTGGCGGGGGCCGAGCAGGATGTCGCCAGCGCGAAGCTGACCCCCGAGCAGGCCACGGCGGTCGCCGCCGTCGAGGATGCGCTCCAGCGCCGCCGTGGGCGTCTCCTCCTGCACGGCGTCACCGGCAGCGGCAAGACCGAGGTCTACCTCGAGGCGATCGGCAAATGCCTGGAGCTGGGCCGTGGCGTGATCGTGCTGGTCCCCGAGGTGTCGCTGACGCCACAGGTGACGGGGCGGTTCGCGGAGCGCTTCGCCGGCCAGATCGCCGTCCTCCACAGCCGCCTCACCCCCAGCGAGAAGGCGCTGGAGTGGAACCGCCTGCGTCGTGGCGAGGCGTTGGTTGCGATCGGGCCGCGGGCCGCTATCTTCGCCCCCATCCCCGACCTCGGCCTGGTTATCGTCGACGAGGAGCACTCGATCACCTACAAGCAGCTCCGGGTGCCGCGATACCACGCCGTCGACGTGGCTCACCGGCTGGCCGACCTGGCGGGGGCGGTGGTGCTGTTGGGCAGCGCCACCCCGAGCGTGGTCAGCTACGAGGCCCACGGCCGCGCCGCCGG
>DHIW01000099.1:836-995 GCA_002404015.1 Chloroflexi bacterium UBA4736 | reverse complement strand
GGATGGTCGAGCTCTGCCGCGAGGAGCTGGCGGCGGGCGGCCAGGTCATCCTCTACCTCAACCGGAGGGGGCTGGCGTGGTACGCGCGCTGTCGCAAATGCGGCGAGGCGGTCGGCTGCCCCAACTGCAGCGTCTCGCTGGTCTACCACGGCGTCACCA
>DHIW01000099.1:0-571 GCA_002404015.1 Chloroflexi bacterium UBA4736 | reverse complement strand
TGGATCGCGACACCGCGCGCACCCGCGACTCCTACTACGGCATCTGGGAGGACTTCTCGCGCGGCAGCGCCGACATCCTCGTGGGCACCTCGCTGGTGGCCAAGGGCTGGGACCTGCCCCGCGTCGGCCTGGTTGGCGTTATCGATGCCGACCAGGCCCTCCAATACCCCGACTTCAGAGCGGCCGAGGATACTTTCGCTTCGCTGGTGCAGGTCGGTGGGCGGGCCCGCCGAAGCGGCTCGCGGGTGGCGGTGCAGACGATGAATCCTCACCACTACGCTGTCCGCCTGGCGCTGGGGCACGACTACCACGGGTTCTTCGCCGAGGAGTTGGCGGTTCGCGAGGCCCTTAATTTTCCACCCTTCTGCCGGCTCGTCGACGTGACGGCGTCGGGCGCCGACGACGAAAAGGCTCGCGCGGCGGCGACCGCCTACGCCGAGGCATTGCGGCGCAACCTGGCCGGTGGCAGTCCCGAGGTCGTGGTCATGGGGCCCAGCCCGGCCTTCATCCGTCGAGTTCGGGGCGAATACCGGTGGTCGATCACGATCAAGGCCGGCGACCTCGACCCGGT
>DHIW01000081.1:2151-2977 GCA_002404015.1 Chloroflexi bacterium UBA4736 | reverse complement strand
GCGCCTGCACAAGAACGTGTGGGGATTGTCGATGCAGCCCAGGGACTCGATGCAGGAATACCTGGCGCTGATGCTGCACGTTCCCGGCTTCTCCTTGAAACCGATGCGGGGATTCATCGAGTACGCGTCCGGCGCGATCCCGGGGCTGAAGGAGATCCTTGTCACAGGCAAGGTCTATTTCGAAGAGGAGGCGACTGATGACGGCCAGCCGAGGTGGGACCTTGTGGTTGTCGACGGCGCTCCGACCGGGCACGTTGTCTCGCAACTGGGCGCCGCTCGTCACCTGGCGGCACTGGTCAAGTCGGGGCCGATTCACGACCAGGCGGTGCGGATCGCCGACCTGCTGGCCGACCCGGCGCGTACCGCCGTGGTGCTGGTCACCATCGTGGAGGAGATGCCGGTCAACGAAACCATCGACCTGGCCCACCGCTTCGCTGACGAAACCGATATCAAGCCCGCCGCCCTGCTCGTCAACCAGCTACAGCCAGAGGTTGTACCCGAGTCCGAGATCCCGGCCTTCAAGCGCCTGGTCGCGGGCGCCGGTCGCAGGCAATTTCTCAATAAGTACCCCGAAGGCGAGCCCCTCATCGGTGCTGGCGAGATGATGCTCGAAGCGCGTGATCGGTCCCGCCACCTGGGTCAACTGCTTCAGCGCTCACTGAAGCTCCCCACCGTCAACGTGCCCTACGTCTTCCAACGGCATCACGGTTTCGCTTTCACCAGGACCATGGCCAAGGCCCTGGAGGAGGTCGAGTGAGCATCGACTCGCTGCTCAAGCCCGGGATCCTTGTCCTCTGCGGCAGCGACGGCGTCGGCAAGACGACCA
>DHIW01000081.1:799-1944 GCA_002404015.1 Chloroflexi bacterium UBA4736 | reverse complement strand
CTCGGCAACCGCCTCCGCCAGGTCAAGCTCGAAGGCGCCAGCCGTGAGGGCGCCCCCCGCGGCCGCCTCGAGGCGGGGATGCTGGAGACCAAGTCCGCCTGGGACCAGCTCATCACCCAGCAGGCCGGCAGCCGAGCGAAGGCCGACAAGATCCTCTCCAACCCCTTCTACAAAGAGATCTCGGGAGCCTTCGTGGGCTCCCACGAGTACATCGCCATGGAGCGGCTATACGACTTACATCAGTCTGGGAAGTACGACCTGATCGTCCTGGACACGCCTCCGAGCCGCAACGCCCTCGACTTCCTGGAGGCGCCCAACCGGATGACCGAGCTTGTCAGCGGTGGGCTGCTGGGGTTGCTGGCGCGGCCGGGGATGTTCGCCGGCAAGGTCGGTCTGCGGATGTTCAGCCTGACCGCCAAACCGATCATGCGAATCGCCGACAACCTCCTCGGCGGGAGCACCCTGGGCGAGCTTTCCGAGTTCCTGGTCAGCGTCGAGGACATGTACGAGGGCTTCAAGGCTCGCGCCGAGGGTGTCCACGCCCTCCTCGGCCAGGCCTCGACCAGCTTCCTGGTGGTGACAACCCTCGAGGACGTGCCCTTCGAGGAGGCTCGCTTCTTCGTCGAGAAGCTGAGCGAGGCGCGGATGCACCTGGTCGGGGCGATCGTCAACAAGCGGCTACCCGCCTACCTTATCGACCCCGCCGCGACCAACCTCGCCCGCCGCGTTATAGAGCGCTCCACCCCAATGGAGCGTGCCCTGGCTGAGAACTTCCTCGCCTACCGCACCCAGGGGCAGCGCGACCAGGACCTGATGACCCGCATCGCCGAGCTGCAGGTGCCCCTGCTGGGATGGGTGCCCCGGATGCGAGAGCCGGTGGGTGACCTCGATGGCCTCCTCGAGGTGGCGGAGCTGCTCGCCCAAGGGGCTTGAGGCAAAGGGCCTGAGCCCAGCGGGCGCAAGTCGATGCGAGGTCAGGCGCCCGAGCTGACCCCGACCGGTTTGAAAAGCTGCAGCGGCTCCCCGCAGCTGCGGCATTTGGCGGTGGCCCGGCAGGGGGTGCTGCCAAACCGGGAGACCAGGGCCACGTTGCGCTCATGGCAGTTGAGGCAGACCACGTCCTCGACCACCAGGCTCCGTGGCGG
>DHIW01000081.1:0-531 GCA_002404015.1 Chloroflexi bacterium UBA4736 | reverse complement strand
TCGTCGGTGATCACCCCGATCGCGGGGCAGCCGCTGAAGGTGGGCAGCAGTTCCACCACCATCACGCCGTCCTCCTCGCGGAGGTCGTGGAGCATCCCCAGTTCGAGGATGCCCACGGTTGGGATCTCGGGGTCGCGCAGCTCCGAGAGCGCCTGCCGGGCGACGGCGAGGCGATTCATCACCAGCTGGCCCCGGCGTGGGCCCGGCGCAGCCCGGTCAGGTCTCGATGCAGCCGGTAGAGGCCGGGCGGCGCCACTCCATCCCCGCGTCCGGCCAGCGGCTCCAGCGCCGAAGCCGCCTCGGTGGCCGTCCAGCCCGCCGCCAGGAGTCGCTCTTTGAGGGCGGTGGAGTAGGCGCGGGCAAGCTCGTCTTGGCCCGCCATGGCCCCTGCGGTCCGGAGATCGTTGAGGCCGGCCACCGAAAGCACAGGATTACCGGCGCTCGCCGTGACCCGGCCCAGCTGCGCCACCATCCGTCGGCGCTGCGGGGGCCGGCTCGAGAGCAGCCCCAGCCACTGGACGGCGTGCTCCT
>DHIW01000042.1 GCA_002404015.1 Chloroflexi bacterium UBA4736 | reverse complement strand
AGCGTGGCCGCGATCCGGGGCGCGGCCACCGGCGGCGGGCTCGAGCTCGCCCTGGCCTGCGACCTTCGCGTGGCGGCCGAGGATGCCAGGCTCGGACTGCCGGAGGTGAAGATCGGGCTGGTCCCGGGTGCCGGAGGCAGCCAGCGGCTCACCCGCCTGGCCGGTCCGGCGGTGGCACTCCGGGTCATCCTGCGGGCCGAGTTGCTAAGCGGCAGCGAGGCCCAGCGGCTCGGCGTGGTCCAGTGGGCCGTTCCCGCGGCTGAGGTGGACTCCTTCGCGCGGACGCTGGCGGAGGAGCTGGCCGGGATGTCCGGCCCGGCCCTGGCCGCCACCAAACGGTGCATCGCGGCCTTTGGTAGCGGGCACGGATTCGAAACTGAGATTGAGGTCACGCGCTTGCTGATGGGCGAGCCGGTCACCGCACAGCTGGTCGGCGCGTTTCTTGACCGCCGGCGCATTATCAAAGAGGAGGCTTCATGACGTTGGAGGGCAGGGTCAGCATCGTCACGGGATCGGGCTCCGGCATCGGCCGGGCCATTGCCGCCGGGTTGGCGGCTGACGGAGCGCAGGTGGCGGTTTTGGACCTCAATCAAGCGGGTGCGGAGGAAACCGTGGAGCTGATCCGCGCCGCCGGCGGCACCGCCCGGGCGTGGCAGGTCGACATCACCGACGAGGCTGGGATCGACCGGGTCCGCGACGAGGTCGAGTCCGCCTTTGGAAGGGCGAACGTGATCGTCAACAATGCCGGCTGGGACGAGATCCGTCCTTTCATGGACAACGACCGCGACTTCATCAGGAAGGTCGTGGCGATCAACTACCTCGGCCCGGTGACTGTGACGCAGGCCTTCCTGCGAGGCATGATCGACGCCGGCGCCGGGGGCCGCGTGGTCAGCATCGCCAGTGACGCCGGCCGCGTCGGCAGCACCGGCGAGACGGTGTACGCCGGGGCCAAGGGTGGCATTATCGGGTTCACCAAGTCGCTCGCGCGCGAGATGGCGCGTCACCAGGTGACGGTCAACTGCGTCTGTCCCGGTCCCACTGACACCCCGCTCTTCCACCAACAGCCGGAGAAGATGCGCGAGGCTCTGATCCGCGCCATCCCCTTTCGGCGCCTCGGCCAGCCCGCGGACATCGCGCACGCGGTCCGCTTCTTCGCGTCGGACGGCGCGTCATTCATCACCGGCCAGGTCCTGAGCGTGAGCGGCGGGCTCACGATGGCCGGCTGATTCCACGAGGAGACACTTACCGGTGACAACCGAAACCATCGCCGACTACGCGGACATCCTGTACGAGGTCGAGGAAACGACCGCGATCGTGACCATCAACCGGCCCGACCGCTACAACGCGTTTCGGGCCGGCACCGTCGAGGAGATGATCTCCGCCTTCCGGCGCGCCTGGGCGGACAAGAAGGTCCGCTGCATCATCCTCACCGGCGCCGGTGACAAGGCCTTCTGCTCAGGCGGCGACGTCAAGCAGCGGGCGGAGACCGGGGACTACGGGCCGACCAAGAGTGGCCTGTTCGAGATCGACTACTTCCACAAGCTGATTCGCGACGTCCCCAAGCCGGTGATCGCCGCGGTCAACGGCGTGGCGGTGGGCGGCGGCCACGTGCTCCACGTCCTCTGCGACGTGACCATCGCCGCCGAGCACGCGCGCTTCGGGCAGGCCGGTCCGCGCGTGGGCTCGTTCGACGCAGGCTTCGGCGCCGCCTACCTGGCGCGCGTGGTCGGTGAGAAGCGCGCGAGGGAGATCTGGTACTTCTGCCGCCAGTACACCGCCCAGGAGGCGGAGCGCTGGGGGCTGGTGAACAAGGTGGTACCGGGTGAGGAGCTGATGGCCGAGGCGCGCCGCTGGGCCCAGGAGATTGCGGAGAAGAGCCCGACCGCGATCAAGTTCCTCAAATACGCATTTAACACCGACACCGAGCACCAGGCGGGGCTCGCCAACATGGCGACCGCCGGGCTCGAGCTGTTCGTCAGTACGCCCGAGGGTCGAGAGGGTGCCGCCGCCTTCGCCGAGAAGCGCCCTCCAGAATTCAGTCGATACGTGGAGTAGCGGAGATGGAGATCAGGGTGGGGCCCGAGGAGGCACGGAGGTATCGCGACGCCGGCTGGTGGCGCGACCGCACGGTTATCGACGACTTCAAGGAGGTGACGGCGAGGCATGCCGACAAGGTAGCGATCGTCTCCGACCACGCGGCCGGCCCGCCCGAGGTGCTCAGCTTCCGGCAGCTGGCGCGGATGGTCGACCGCTTCGCGGGCGGCCTGCTCGAGCTGGGCGTCAAGCCGGGCGACGTGGTCGCGATGCAGCTGCCCAACTGGTGGCAGTTCGCCGCGCTCGCCCTGGCCACCATCCGGGTCGGCGGGGTCGTGAACCCGATCATTCCCATTCTCCGCCGGCGCGAGGTGGGGTTCATCCTGGAGCGGGTGGGAACCCGTGTCTGCGTGGTGCCCACCACCTACCGCAACTTCGCGCACGGCGAGATGCTGACGGAGCTGGCCAGCGAGATACCCACCCTCGAGCACGCGTTCGTGATCGGGGACCCGGTGGAGGGCACCCGGCAATTCGACGCCCACTTCGTCGCCCAGCGCTGGGAGGACCAGCACCCGGCGTCCGAGCTGGATCGGCTCGCGACCGGCGCCGACGAGCTGGCGCAGATCCAGTACACCTCGGGTACGACCGGAGAGCCGAAGGGCGTCGCACATTCGCACAACACCCTCTTCGCGGGAACCCGGGCGGTGCCCGACATGCTCGGCCTGACCGAGGATGACGTCGTCCTCATGGCCTCGACCATGGCCCACCAGACCGGCTTTCTCTACGGCCTGCTGATGCCGGTCAGCACCGGCATGAAGGTGGTCTACCAGGACGTCTGGGTGCCCGATCGGGCCCTCGAGCTGATCCAGGATGAGGGCGTCACCTGGACCATGGGCGCCACCCCCTTCGTGATGGACTCGGTGGCGGCCCAGCGCAAGCAGCCGCGGGACCTCCACACTCTTCGCCTCTTCTCCTGTGCCGGATCGCCGATCCCACCCCACCTGGTGAAGGCGGCCCGCGAGGTGCTCGGCGCCCAGCTCACCGCGATCTGGGGCATGACCGAGAACGGCGCGGTCACCTTCACCGGGCCCGGCGACCCGCCCGATTTCGCCAGCCAGAGCGACGGCCGCCCGGTGCCGGGGATGGAGCTCAAGGTCGTCGACGACGAGGGCCAGGAGGTGGCGCCGGGGACCGTGGGCAACCTGATGGCGCGTGGCGCCTCCCAGTGTCTCGGCTACTTCCGGCGCCCCGACCTCTACGCCGGGGTGCTCACCCCGGAGGGCTGGTTCCACACCGGGGACCTGGCCCGGATGGATGCCACCGGCGCCATCCGGATCACCGGCCGCACCAAGGACGTGATCCTCCGCGGCGGGGAGAACATCCCGGTGCTGGAGATCGAGGCGGCCCTCTACCGGATGCCGTCGGTGCGAGAGGTGGCGGTGGTCGCAGTCCCCGACGAGCGGATGGGTGAGCGCGCCTGCGCGGTGGTGGTGCCGGAGGGAGAACCGCCGACCCTGGACGACATCAGGGCCCACCTCGGCGAGATGGGGATGGCCAAGGTCTTCTGGCCGGAGCGGGTGGAGGTGGTCTCGGAGCTACCAAAGACGCCCTCCGGCAAGGTACAGAAATTCCGGCTGCGCGAGCAGTTTGATCAGGGGGAGGTTTGATGGACCTGGCATTCGGACCCGAACTGGACGACTATCGCGCTGAGATCAGGAGCTTTGCCGCCAACCGGCTGGCTCCGCACTACCAGTCCGACGACCGCAGCGCCCGCCTGCGCGAGGGCCTGCTCGGCGAGCTGGCCGGGATGGGCCTGATGGGCCTGCGGGTGCCCGAGGAGTACGGCGGCCAGGGGGCCGACTGTGTGACGTCGGGGGTGACCTGCGAGGAGCTCGGGCGGGCCGACTTCAACGCCTCCTATCTGGTGCTGAACGCTCTCCTGATCGGCGAGATCCTGGCCACCAACGGCACCGCGGAACAGAAGGACCGGTGGCTTCGGCCGCTGGCCAGGGGTGAGGTGCTCCCGGCCCTCTGCCTGACCGAGCCCGACCACGGGTCGCATGCGGCCGAGCTCACTCTGAAGGCGGAGCGCGACGGCGAGGGCTGGCGGCTGGTGGGGGAGAAGACCTCGATCACGCTCGGCGTCAACGCCAACACCGGCATCATCTTCGCCCGGACCGGCGGCCCGGGCGCCGGCGGCGTCAGCGCCTTTTACGTCGACCTCGATGATCGCTATGTCACCCGGGCCCCCTTCTCGGACCTCGGCAACCGCGCCATCGGGCGAGCCTCGCTGCACTTCGAAGGCCTGCCCGCGCGAGCCCGGGACATGGTGGGGGCGGAGGGCATGGGCTTCAAGCAGGTGATGCGGGGCTTCGACTACTCGCGCGCCCTGATCGGGCTCATCTGCATCGGCTGCGCGCAGGCGGCGATCGATGACGCCCTCCAGTACGCACGCGACCGGAAGGCCTTCGGTGGCCCCATCGGCCGGTTCCAGGGCGTGGCCTTCCCGCTCGTGGAGTACGCGACCTACCTGAAGGGCGCGCGTCACATCTGCTACGAGGCCCTCTGGCGTAAGGACCAGGGGCTGGCACACACCGTTGAGTCGAACATGGCCAAGTGGTGGGCGCCCAAGGTGTCCGCCGAGGCGGCGCACCAGGCACTGCTCACCTTCGGCCACACTGGCTATTCGGATGAGGTGCCCCAGGGGCAGCGGATGCGCGACATCATCGGGCTCGAGATCGGCGACGGCACCGCCCAGATCGCCAAGCTGGTGGTTGCCCGCCAGCTGCTGGGGAGGGAGTATGCGCCCTAGCGCCACCGCGACCGACCTCTGGCGGGGCTGGTACTTCGAGGAGCTGGAGGTGGGCCAGCGCTTCGATTGCGGCCGGATCACCGTCACCGAGAGCCAGATTGCCGAGTCGTGCCAGCTGACCGGCGACTTCAACCCGCTCCACACTGACGATGTCTTCGCAGCCGAGAGCCGGTATGGCCGCAGGATCGCGCCTGGCATCCTGACCGCGGGCCTGGTCCTGGCGCCGATCGGACGGATCATGGGCCGTGCCAGCGAGACGCACTTCGAGGACCACATCCGCTACCTGCTGCCGGTGTACGCGGGTGACACCCTCAGCATCGAGATCGAGGTGCTGGCCCGGGAGCCGCGCTCCAAGTTCGGCGTCGTCCGCTACCGGCACCGGGGCTTGAACCAGGACCAGCGGTGCGTGATCGAGATCGAGACGGTGATGGGCCACCGGTACCGACCCGCGGGGCCGAACGATGGCTGAGCGGCGAGCGGCGCTGGTGACGGGCGGGTCGCGGGGGATCGGGAGAGCAACCGCACTGGCGCTGGCCGAGGCCGGGCTGGACGTGGCCGTCACCTATAAGAAGAACGAGGCAGCAGCACGGGACGCGGCCGCCGCCATCGAGAAGCGCGGCGTCACCGCGCTCGTTCTCGCGGTCGATTTGGAGGACCGCGCCGGGGTCGCGGCCGCTCTCCAGCGAGTGGAGGCGGATTTTGGCCGGCTCGACGTGCTCGTCGCCAACGCCGCCGCCACCGCCTTCAAGCCGCTGCTGGACGTGGGCGAGCACCACCTCTCGCGCACCATGACGACCAGCCTGCAGTCGTTCATCCAACTGGTCCAGGGTTGCGTGCCGCTGATGGCTGGGCGCCCGGGCAGCGTGGTCGCCGTCTCAGGTTGGGACAGCTACCGGTCGCTCTCGCGGCACGGCCTGCTGGGGGCGGCCAAGGCGGGGTTGGAAGCGCTGGTGCGGAGCTTTGCGGTCGAACTGGCATCCCGCGACATCGCCGTCAACGCGGTCTGCCCGGGTCCGGTGGACACCGACTCCGCGCGCTACTACGCGGGTGCGACATGGCCGCAGATGGAGGCCAACTGGGTGCAGCGCACGCCGGCCGGCCGCCTGGGCCGGCCGGAGGACATCGCCACCATCATCCGCTTCCTCTCCAGCCCTGACAGCCGCTGGCTCCGAGGCCAGGTGCTGTATGCCGACGGCGGCCTCTCGCTGATGACCGAACCGGCGGCATGGTTCGAGGGTGGCGTTGCCTGAGGGCCTGGGCGGGGTCCTCGTGACCGGTGCCAGCTCAGGCATCGGCGCGGCCACCGCCGCTGAGCTGGCGCGGCGAGGTTACACGGTGGGCTGCGTCAGCCGGCGCGGCACCGTCCCTGGCGGCGAGGCTGCGCCGGGCAGGCTCGTGCCGTATGCGTGCGACGTCACCGACCGGGATGGGATGGCAGCGGCGATCGCCGAGTTCGCGGCCGAGGCAGACGGACTGGTGGCGCTTGTCAACAACGCCGGGCTCTACACCGTCGACTCCGACGAGGACCCGGATCTGCCGGCGCGCGTCTTCGACGTGAACGTAAGAGCGGTCCTGGGAGCCAGCCGGGCTGCGTATCCGTTCCTGCGGGAGAGTCGCGGGACGGTGGTGAACGTCGGGTCCTTCTACGACCAGTTGGGCGTGCCTTCGCACGCCGCGTACGCCGCCTCGAAGGCGGCGCTGGCCAGCCTCACGCGCACGCTGGCGGTGGAGTGGGCACGGGATGGCATCACGGTCAACACGGTTGCGCCGGGCTACATCCTTACCGAGCTCAACCGGACCTACTTCGAGGACGCGGGCGCGCGTGCATCAGTTGAGCGGCGCATCCCCGTCGGCCGCCTCGGCCGGGCTGAGGAGGTGGGGCGGCTGATCGCGGCCCTCGTGCAGGAGCGGATCGGCTTCCTGACCGGCACCACCATCTACATCGACGGGGGCCAGGCCGTCAGCCTCTGAGTCCGGACAGATTGTGGAGTAGGCGGCTGGTGCGGTACCGGATTAAGGGCTGACGAGCGTTCCCCGGCGATCACCCACCGGCGCGTTGTCCGCCAGAGTGTGGGGTGCATAAAGGCCGTATGACCAGGCCGCCATCCCGTAGGGCGGCAATAGTCGGTC
>DHIW01000028.1:2708-3517 GCA_002404015.1 Chloroflexi bacterium UBA4736 | reverse complement strand
TAGGCGGGGATGTAGCCAGCCTCGGCCTCGAGCCTCTGGCCGGCGGAGGCGTAGCTTGCCAGGCTGTCGCCGGCGGCTTGGGCCTCAGCCTTGGTGATGAGGTCGTCGACCCTGCTGTCGGCAAGAGCCCCCAGGTTGGCTGAACCGGTGCTGGCGAAAAAGCCGGCGAAGAGGTCCCGCGGGTCGTCGTAGCGTGCCTGCCAGCGCTCCATGAAGAGTGGCGATGGGGCGGCCCCGGTTGGGGTCTGCGGGTGGTCCGTCCGGCGGTCGACGTGGATGCCGAGATTCTTCTGCCACTGGTCCTGCAGGAATTGGAAGAGAGCGCCATTTTCGGGTGTGTCGGCGAAGTCGATAAGCAGGCCGCGGGTGGCGGCGCCCTGGGGGTCGGCCTGTTTGAGCAGGCTGCTGGCCCGGGCGGCGTCGAACGCCGCCAGGTTGTCTGAGCCGTTCCCAGCGTAGCCTCGCATGCCCGGTGGCACCAACCCGCCGGTGGCCGCGATGCAGGTACCGGAGTGATGACAGAGGACGTCGCCCAGCAGCCTCCGGTCGATCGCCAGGGAGAAGGCGCGCCGAAGCTTGGCGGCGCTGCTGCTTGGCCCGGCGAACGGCCCCTGCTTGTGGTTGAAGCCGATCCAGGTGGTCGCGTTGCGGGCAACGGTTGTGAGGTCGCGGGCGGCCGAGCTCTGGCGCAGACGAGAGAGGGCATCCGGCGAAAGGTGCTCCATGCCCGCGTAGCCGACCAGGTCGTAGGCGCCCGTGAGGTACTTTGCGAGCGGGTCGGGGGCGTCGCGGGCGACCTGGAGGTGGAC
>DHIW01000028.1:2076-2484 GCA_002404015.1 Chloroflexi bacterium UBA4736 | reverse complement strand
GAGGCGCCGGCCGCTCGCGCGATCATGTGGTAGGGCCCGGTGCCGACCAGGGTGGTGGGCCGGTTGGCCCAGTCGCTCGCTCGACCCAGCGGGTCACCGGTGGTCGCGACCACTTTCCGGTCGACCGCGACCGCCGCCACCGAAGCCAAGCGGTCAAGGAAATAGCTCTGTGGCGCGGCCAGCTTGACGTCCAGGGTGTGATCGTCGGTGGCGGTCAGGCCCCTCATGGGCATCCCCGCCGCACCTGCGGCGACGGTGGCGGCGTACCCGGTGACGCCCGAGAAGATGCCTGCGTCGGGGCCCTGGAGAGCGGCGGTGCGCGACCAGGAGTAGACCAGGTCGCCCGCGGTCAGCGTATCGCCGTTGCTGAAGCGAACGCCGGTGCGCAGATGGAAGGTGTACGTCCGG
>DHIW01000028.1:697-1873 GCA_002404015.1 Chloroflexi bacterium UBA4736 | reverse complement strand
CGATCGGGAGGGTCGCGGACTGGTTGGGGTCAAGGTTGACCGCCCCCGCGCCGCTGTTATCGCCGCAGCCGGCCAGAAGCAGCAAGGCGGCAAACAAACTGGCCAGGGTGCGGATTGGCACTTGAATTGGAACGGGACGTTGATACACTGAGCGGGCCTTGGGCGCCATATTCGCACATGTCTAACCTCCTTTCGGTCGAAAACCTCGAGACACACTTCAGGACGGGTGACGGCGTGGTCCGCGCCGTCGACAACATCTCGTTTGTGATCCCAGAAGGGAAGACCATTGGCCTGGTCGGCGAATCAGGCTGCGGCAAGAGCGTGACCTCGCTCAGCATCATGCGTCTGATCGACTACCCCGGTGAAGTGGTGAGCGGACGCATCCAGTTCCAGGACCGCAACCTGCTGGACCTTAGCCCTGAGGCGATGCGACACGTCCGCGGCAAGGACATAGCCATGATCTTCCAGGAGCCAATGACCTCCCTGAACCCGGTCTACAAGGTCGGCGAACAGATCGCGGAAGCCGTCCGGAATCACATGCACGTCGACCGCAAAACTGCCTGGAAGCGCGCCATCGAGATGCTCGACCTGGTCGGCATCCCTTCCGCGGCGCGCCGCGCCGACGATTACCCGCACAACATGTCGGGAGGCATGCGCCAGCGCGTGATGATCGCCATGGCGTTGTCATGCGACCCCAAGCTGCTGATCGCCGACGAGCCCACGACCGCGCTCGACGTCACCATCCAGGCCCAGATCCTGGACCTGATGCGCGACCTCCAGGCACGGTTGGGGATGTCGATCCTCCTGATCACCCACGACCTGGGGGTGGTCGCCGAGATGTGCTCCGACGTCTGCGTGATGTACGCCGGCCAGATCGTCGAGCACGCCGACGTGCACAAGCTCTACTCCTCGGCCCAGCACCCCTATACCGAGGGCCTACTCCGATCGATCCCGCAGCTGGGCATGAGCCAGACCGACAAGCTGGCTGTCATCCGGGGGGTCGTGCCCAACCCGCTCAACTGGCCTAGCGGCTGCCGTTTCGCGCCGCGGTGCGACTACCGCTTCGAGAAGTGCGACAAGCAACCGCCGACGTTCGAGATCGACGGCCAGGAGTCGGCCTGCTGGCTCTGCGAGAGCGGGCGCCGGGTCGCCGCCTCGACCGCCTTCGTCGCCGGC
>DHIW01000028.1:0-434 GCA_002404015.1 Chloroflexi bacterium UBA4736 | reverse complement strand
GTGCGCCGCGGCTTCCTGCAGCGGGTGGTCGGGTACGTGAAGGCTGTCGATGGCGTCAGCCTCGATGTGCGGCGGGGTGAAACTGTCGGGCTCGTGGGTGAGTCGGGATGCGGCAAGTCGACCCTGGGGCGCACCATCCTCCGCCTGATCGAGCCAACCGAAGGGCGGATCGAGTTCGACGGCAAGGACTTCACCGATCTACCGGCGCGCAGCCTGAAACCGTTCCGAGCCGAGATGCAGATGATCTTCCAGGACCCGATCGGCTCGCTCAACCCCCGGATGTCGGTTGGCGACATCGTCGGCGAGGGCCTCCTTGTGCACGGCCTCAAGGACCGCAAGGAACGGGAGAAGCGGGTCCGCGAAACGCTCGACCGGGTCGGGCTACGTCCGGAGTACACCAACCGCTACCCCCACGAGTTCTCGGGCGGCCAGCG
>DHIW01000038.1 GCA_002404015.1 Chloroflexi bacterium UBA4736 | reverse complement strand
TATTTATGGGACGCAGCACTAGAAACCGTGGATCCGATCGAGGTTTGGCGCGTGAGCCTTTGGTGGTTGTCGGCTTCCGGCCCCGCTGGCAGGGTCCGGATACCCTTGCTTAAGCTCATTCCTTCCTGTCGGGCGGCCGTCTAACAGTCTGTGGAGTGGCTATCACCGAGGAGGACACGGGGGCCGATTACTGGGGCACCTGAAACGAAGGTGTATGGCATGGGATTGCTTCGTGGCCGAGACGAAGAAACCGTAGATCCCGACTTTCGCTGTCCAGCTTTCAATCATCGAGGCCAAGTTTCCCGCCGTGTCCTACGAACTGACACGGCGGGCTCTTCTTGACCGCGACCCGGTGGGCGGCGATGAGGTCAACCTCACGGCCTTTGAGTTCCCTCGGTTTCGTGCCCTCCATCGTGACGAACGACACCTCGAGCTGCGCGTGGTGGCGCCGTTGGATTTCGGCTAGACAGCCTGCCGCCGAGTGACCGAGGTAGTCGGGAGGATTGGTGAGGCCTCGGCGAAGACCCCCTAGACGCGAGCGGAGGTTGAAGCTGATGCCGATATAAGCCAGTCCGTCGACGCCGGCGCCGCAACGAATTCGGTAGATACCTTGAACGGTCGGGGTCACGGCGTCGGTCGCCACGTCGAGTGTGCGCCAAGGCGCCCAGTCGTGGCCCTCCCAGCGATCGGATTGGGGATTCTTCGAGCCGGTGCTCACGTGTGATGCCGAGCTTATCGTGATGGCCGAAACTCCGGCACCGGCGCCAGGGAGCTTGACGAGAGAAGCTAGCCGGAGGCGCCTATCTAACGGGGCCTCTGGAACCCAAGCACCGGACTTCGCGCCGTCGGCTCCATTTGGAGCCTAGTTTCTGGTTTGTGGTTCAGCCACAAATTCGCGTTGCTACACGCGTTGCTACACAGGCAACCTAAAGTCGCCGGTTTTGGCATCTCGCTAAGATCAAAAAATGGTGCACCCAGCCTTACACAATAAGAACCTTTTGACAGTTCTTAACGGGCGCGAGATCCGGCTAGCCGTTCGCCACGCAAAGTTTCGGCGCGACGGCTACCGGCAGTAAGAGGCGCGGTTCGAATCCGTGCGAGTCGACCCAGCCATGACGCGCTCGCGGCGATCTCCGATCCCGACCGGCTTAGTGCTGACAGGCTTCGGTGGCCAAGCTCGACAACGCCGCGGCAGGAGAGGCACGCCCGGGCGGAGCATAAGCACCGGGTAGTCTTGCGAGCGGACGTTTGATCTGGCGCCTACCTGGCCGCCTTGAAGCTGAAGGCCGGGGCTGCTGCTAGCCTGTGGTATATTCGGCTGGATTCGTAGGGGGGAGTAGCCACTCTCACCAGCCCCGTCAGGACGGCCTTTGGGCCCGGGGTGGTGGCGGCCATCTGCCGCGGCAAGACCTCTACTCGATTGTTTTCGAGTAGGAGGTTGTTTTGCTCAGGTCCATAGTCACAGCCGTTGTGCTGATCGCCTTCACGGATATTGCGCTTCAGCTCGACAACGCCATTGCCATCTCCTCCGTCGCGTCGACGGTGCCCGCCTCCCACCGGCTACCCGTGCTCGCAGGCGGGGTACTGCTAGCCGCGGTGTGCCTGCTCGGGTTCACGCTGGTCGGGTCCCTTCTGGTCGAGCGCCTAACGTGGCTGAAGCCAGTTGCCGGCGTGGTGCTAATTGTGATCGGCTCCAAATTGGCGATCGACTTCTTTCGACCATGACCGACCGCGAGAGTTCCCGCCCGCGTCGTCTCAATGCCAACCTGTTGCGGCGCCTGCTGATCGCAACTTTGGCCGCCGGTCTGCTCGCCCTCATCGTCTTGGCAGCGATCAGCGAACTGCAAATGGAACCGCCGGGAGGGTGGCGGGACGTGCGCGACGCGATCAAGCGATTCGGATATCTCGGAGGGTTTCCGCTCATCTACGTCGAGGAGTCGGGCATCCCACTGTTCGTACCCGGCGACGTCTTCCTGGTTTATGTCGGACACCGCCTTCCGGCGAACCTCTGGGCTTGGCTAGCGGCCTGGTTGGGCTTCGTCGTGGCCGTCGTACTCGGGTCGACGAACCTCTATCTGTTGTCGCGTCGGCTCGGCCGGCGAGTTCTCGCTCACCCGGTCGCCCGCTTCCTCCATCTGACGCCGGAGCGCCTCGCAAAGGCGGAAAGCGAGTTCCGCCAATGGGGCCCCTGGGCTGTCATCCTGGGCCGCCACGTGCCGGGCCTGCGGGTCCCGATCACGGTCGCAGCTGGGATCCTAGGAATGGAGTTGCGCATTTTCCTGGCCAGCGTTGCGATTTCGAGCGCCGTTTGGGCGGCGGTCTTTCTCGCTCTGGGCATCGCCTACGGGGAGTCGGTGGCCCGTCTCCTTCACATGCGTGTCACGTACACGTTCCCGCCCGTGCTTTTGGGATTGCTCGCAGGATGGTTGTTCAGGAGACAACTCGGCCGGCTGATGCGTAGAGCGCCGAGTTGGGCGGTCAGCTTGTGGCGGCCCCAACACCTCGCCGAGAGTAGCTGGAACCTGATCGTCGGCCTGGCTTGCAGCGCAAGTCTGGTTGGTCTTTTCGCGGCGGAATTCTTAACCGAAACCGCTTACCTCGGAATCGGCGCCGCGATTCCTGTAGTCACGACCGCGTGGCTACTTTCGGGACGCGCTGCGGTGGCCGTGACAACACTCGGATGCGTGTTGGCTACCGCTCTGCATTTTGTCGGCTCGCTCGACGCCGTGTCTGCGGGCGCGGAGATAGCTGGCCTGGCCGTGGTCGGAGCAATGGTCGCTATTGCCGCGAGCCTCGCGCGAGCCAGGAACGAGGGGCGTGACCTCAAGTACGATCTGGAAGATCACGACCGCCGATTGCGATCCCTCCAAAAGGTCACCCTTGAGCTGATCAACACGTTCTCCCACGAGCTCCGGACTCCACTCGGAGTCATACGTGGATACGTCTCGATGCTAGAGGACGGCAGCCTCACTCCTGACCGGTATCCCGCCGTCGGTTTGATCCTCTCTCGGAAACTCGAGGAGATGAATGACTTGATCGAAGGGTCGCTCGCTGACTACACGGAACTGGCTGTGGCGGCGGCACGCCGATCCCAGAATTCAGCAGACGCCCGGGCTTCCGAGTGAAGCCGGGCTACGACGAGGGCGTCTTGTCGCCGCGCCCAGCTGTAGATCAGCAGCGAGAAGACGAACCCGGAGGGTATCAGCACGCAGCCGGAGCGGAAGACCGTAAACGACTGGGTCCAGGACGCGAATTGCTTGGTTCCGGCTGGCCAGAACGAGGTGGCATCTCGTCCGCCGTGAGCCAGATCCTTGATACCGCGCCACCAATCCAGCCGACGATCGAAGAGCTGCTTCGTCGGCCGCGACTCGGCCGCGCGGCCGAAGCTACGCCGATGTCGAACCTCGTGCGGGCAATCGACCGAGAAATTTAGCTGACTGGGAGGTTCCCACGATCGATAGGGGCGTGGGAGCAACCCGGAGTCGTGTCGCGAGTAGTGGATCCTCCTATGGACGTCAAGCCCCCTTGCGCGGGGCCGCCAGGACGGCGTAGATCTCCCGAGCGACATAGCGCTTCAGGCAGCGGATGACGTCGGGTTTGGACTTACCCTCTGCCAGGCGCCTCGCCATGTAGGCCCTCGTCTGCTCGTGCCAGCGCAGCCTGGTCATCACGATTCGATGCAGTGCTGCATTGGCCTGACGGTCACCTCCGCGGTTGAGGCGATGACGCTTCGTCTGGCCTGAAGATGCCGGAAGCGGCGAAGAGCCGCACAACATCGAGAACGATGAGTCCGAGCGCAGTCGTGCGGGGTTGTCGCCGGCGGCGATGAGTAGCGCCGCAGCCGAATCCGAACCGACCCCGAAGCGGCTGCGCAAGACCGGGGCGATGTCGGAAGTGAGCTGATCGAGCTGGATCTCCAGCTCGCGGGCCTCCGCTTCCAACGCCTGGCAACGCAAGGCCAGCGACCTGAGCGCGGTCTTGGTGGCGGCAGTGGGGTCGACGACGTGGCCTGGGCGAAAGCGGGCGCAAGTGCTCATGAGATGCGCAGTGGGCAAGTTCCGAAGTCCGTCTCGGACTGATTCTGGAGCCATCACGATGAGCGCCTTGATGGCGTTGATGGCCTGAGTGCGAGCCTTTGTCGCCGAGGTGCGCGCAATTCGGAGAGACCGGATCATCTCGACCCTTTCGGCCGAAGCGCGTGGGAGGCTGCGAGCCTTGCCGGAGAGAACAGCGGCGGCCGCCGCCTCGGCGTCGATGGGGTCCGATTTGCCTCGGAACCGTCGATCCTGGCGGCCTGGCCGGATGACCTCAAGAACCAGGTGGCCCTGGCCCTGCAGATACCGGCTCAGTCCGATGCCGTAGCTGCTGGTTCCCTCAACCCCGAAAGCCACCACCTCACCGTGGCTTTTCGCCCAGGCCAGAAGAGCCGAGTAGCCGCGTGCCGTGGTCGGGACCTCGAGGTGCCCGAGATCGCGGCCAAGCTGGTCTTTGGCACACCCGACATGGGTGTTCTTGTGAGTGTCGACGCCGACGGTGACGCGTACTTGATCGTGTGCGTGTGCGATGCTGGCTATTGCCATCGGCTCTCCTCTGCAGGGTGAGTGGTGGTCGACTCCCGGGCGGGCGGACAGCACTGCGAAGGGGCTTGTGCCAGCCTCCTATCAGGTCACTGCTCGCTCGGCGAGTCGCGTCCGGAACCTGGGTGGTCGGCCGAGGGCGACAGATCCACTAAAAGGCACGTGGCCGGTGTAAATCAGGGTCAGCCCTCGGACCAGAACCACCGCCCTTAGATCGTCGCAGTGTAAGTCCGGGGCCGCCTTGACGAAGGCGGCCACCGTGTGGTTCCAAGTGACGGTGTTCAAGCACCACATGGAGGACCACGACGATGGCCAATATCAGGATGACACTGCTGGACCTGCTCAACAAGGACGAGCAGGGCGCCGACCCCAGCTTTCTCCGCGACGGGGTGCGCCTGCTCGCCCAGGAGTTAATGGACGCCGAGGCGACTCAGTTGGCGGGCGCCGGGCTGCACGAGCGGAGTGAGAACCGGCTGACCTACCGCAACGGCTATCGGGAGCGGGAGTGGGACACCAGGGTCGGCACCGTCGACCTTCAAATCCCCAAGCTCCGCCAAGGCACCTACTTTCCGAGCCTCCTAGAACCCCGGCGCCGGCATGAGAAGGCGCTGCTGGCGGTGGTCCAGGAGGCCTACGTCCACCGCGTATCGACGCGGGCGGTTGACCACCTGGCCGAGGCGCTGGGGCTGAAGGGCATCTCCAAGGACCAGGTCAGCCGGATCTGCAAGGAGCTGGACGGGCAGGTCACCGCCTTCCGCACCCGCCGCCTCGACGCCGAGTATCCCTACCTGATGCTGGATGCCACCTTCGAGAAGGTGCGCGAGAACGGCCGTTTGATCTCGATGGCGGTCCTGATCGCGACCGGGGTCAAGGCCACCGGCGAGCGCGAGGTGGTCGGCGTCGAGGTCGGTCCGGCCGAGGACCTTGAGTTCTGGCGGGCCTTTCTACGCCAGCTGGTCAGCCGCGGTCTCAGCGGTGTCCGCTTGGTTACCTCCGACTCTCACCTCGGCCTCAAGCAGGCGGTCGCCGAGATTCTGGTCGGAGCCACCTGGCAGCGCTGCCGCGTCCACTTCATGCGCAACGCCCTGGCCACCGTGCCCAAGCTCGCACAGCAGATGGTGGCCGCCACCCTGCGCACCGTCTTCGCCCAGCCTGACGCCGACAGCGCCCACGACACCGTGGAACGGGTCTGCCGTCTTTTCGAAAAGCGCTACCCGCAGCTGGTCGCCTGTCTCCGAGAAGCTGAGACCGACGTCCTGGCTTACTACGGCTTCCCGGTCGAGCACCGTCGTCAGATCTGGTCGACCAATTCTCTGGAGCGCCTCAACCGCGAGGTCGGACGCCGCTGCGAGGTGGTCGGCATCTTCCCCAACCGGGCGGCTCTGCTTCGCCTCGCCGGCGCCGTCCTCGAGGAGCAGAACGATGAGTGGGCGGTCGGGCGCCGCTACTTCAGTACCGAGTCCATGAACAAGCTATTTCAGCACAGCAACGAGGAGGTGGTGAAGGCTCTGCTCGAGCTCGAGTCCGCTTAACCTAATGACCCAACCGCACGACCGGATTTACACCAGCTCGCGCGACGTGACCGGCATCGCCGGCGATAGCGCCGGCATCGGCGACAGAAAGCGGCGGTAGCGCGACCCGCCGGACAGCTATGAGAAGAGGTTCAGCCAGGTCTCTAGGGTTGTCCGCTTGCTGCGGCCGGATGCGCGCCCGCCGCCCGTCGAGCAGAACCACCATGCGCGCCTCGCGTCGGTTCGGTTGTCTTTCCATCGCCCGAGGATCGCCGGCGGCGGCGGCGGGCCACCACGCGCCTCCGACACGAGCCGAGCGCCGGGCCAGTCATGCGGAGCCGCCGGGTCGAGGGCAAACTCCAGGGTGCATAGTTGCCCTCGCGGACCTGCACGAGCGCGCCGCCCTGACCGTGGCTTGCGCCCGACCGTGGCTTGATCCGCCGATCGCGCATAGGGCTTTGGGCTCGATGCGATTAGGCACCGATAGAGTCCCGGTCGTCCGTGTGGGTCCCCCGACGTCCAGGTGAGCTTTAGAAAATTCTAGCTATTGGCCCGTAACGCGGCCTCGGGGGAATCACGCAGACTATCGGCCGGCCTCGCGCGCGTCGTCGCCAACGTCGCGCAGCATCGTCGGCCTGATGAGCACCAGTTCGATAGTGGCCCTCTGGGGCAGGTTTGCCACCAGGAGGATCGTTTGGGCCAGATCCTCGGGCTGCAGCATGGTCGCCCGCGCCGCAAGCGAGGGCGGGTGAGGACGCTGCTCCAGGATCTGTGTCGAAACCTCGCCTGGACAGATCGCGCAGGCGCGGATTCCGTTATGGCGCTCGGCCAGGTTGATCGACTCGGTGAACGAGTTGAGGGCGGCTTTACTGGCACTGTAGGCGGGGCCGCTCAGCAGGCTTGCAGTGACAGCGGCCATCGACGAGACGTTGACGATGGTGCCTGAGCGTTGCCTTCGCATGGCTGGCAGGACGGCGCGCGTGAGCAGGAAGGGCCCAGCCAGGTTGATGTCGAGCATCTGGCGCCAGTTCTCGCCGGATACCTGCTCAAGAGCGCGCGCGGGCACATTGACCCCAGCGCTGTTGACCAGGATGTCGATCCGGCCCCAGGCCTCCTCGACACCGGAGGCGAGGCTACCCATCTGATCCCCGTCGGTGACGTCAGCGGGAAAGGTGAGGGCATCACTGCCGATCTCAGCTTTGACTTCCGCCAAGAGCGACGCGCGGCGCCCAACGAGTGCCACGCTCGCCCCGTCCGCGGCAAGAGCATATGCAGTCGCGCGCCCGATTCCGCTGCCCGCTCCCGTGACGATCGCCACCCTGCCCGTCAAGCGTCCCACTATCGCGCCCGATTCTAGGCACAACGTGGCGAGGGGCGGCGGATCGCCTGGGCTGACTGCCTTGCGACCTCGACGTAGAGGAACGAACCGGCTGCCGCCCCAGCTCGATTCACACCGGGCCTGCTACAGGTTAAGCGGTCTCTTCAGACGCGGGCGTCAGGTTCGCCTCCGGCTCGCGCCGCCCGACCGCCCCGGCCGCCCGGAAGAGAAGGACACACGTGTAACGAGCACCCAGAGTCAGAACCCGATGGCGGCCGGAGTGGAAGCGGCGGCGGAGTCAAAATTAGGCACACTCGTGTCACTCGCCGAGACGCCGGCGACACGGCGCCTGACTTCCGTCCAGGCGGGGGCTGGCTCAAGTTGTCCAACTGTGAAAGCTCTGTCGCGCCGGCTCCCGATAGTGGTCGTGAACACGAAACCACTCTCCACCCAGCGGCTGCCGGCGCTGAGCCGCTCTTGCAGCTGCCGGTGACGGTGCTCCCGCAGGGCGTCGTTCGCAAGGTCGGGCAGGACCAAGGTGCGCCGGCTGCGTGGCGTTTTGGTTTCCACAACCTTCATTCCTTGACCGGTGGTCCGCTGCAGTGCCCGTCGGACGTGCAAGCGGCGGCCATTCGGATCGACGTCCTCCCATCTGAGGCCCAGGGCCTCGCCCCTGCCAGACCGAGGGTCAGCGCGACGACGTATAGAGCGTGCAGTCGGTCGCTCCGCGACACTTCCAGCAGGCGCTGGGCCTGTTCAGGACTGAGCACCTTCATGGGCCGGTAGGGAATCCGGGGTGGATCGACCAAAGTGGCCGCCTTGCGCGCGACGAGCCCGTAACGGACAGCTCGGTTGAGAGCTAGCCTGAGCACCGACAGCGTGTACTTCACTGTGTTGATCGCCGGGCTTCTCGAGGAGCAGGCCACCATCCCCATGGTCAAGGAGCAGTTGGCTCTGCTCGAGGAGCTGCAGTCGCAAGAGTGGTGCGAGGACGTCACCCTGGCCATGCTCGAGCAGGTCCGCATGCGGCTTCGGTTGCTGGTGCGCTTCATTGAGAAGCGCCGGCGCAGGGTCCTCCACAGCGACTTCGAGGATGAAATGGGCCCAGAGACCGAGTTCGATCTCCTCGGCGTTATGCCGCCGGAATCGATGGAACGGTTTCGTGGACAAGGCACGGGCCTTCCTCCGCCAGCACCAAGACAACATCTACTCAGCCCGGAGCAGCTGCCGAAGCGGTCGAAAGTGACGGAGGCTGGCCAAGTCCCCGCCGCGCCCCCGGTGCGCCAACACCGGAGGCCCAGGCACGAACAAGCGACGGAGAAACCGTAAGTTCCGCTGTCTGCCCCGCGGCCGAATACTACCGGTTCGACCGCCGGCACGCGCCCAGATTGAGCGACCTTCTCCGACGGCTCCCAGTGGTGCCACTGCAGCTCCATGCCCGACGACCTCACCGGCTCGAATCGAGGCCGAACAGGCCAATCGCACAACTAGACACAGACGACAAGAAACCCGCTACAATGGCCGCATGGCAAGAGCTAAGGGACCAGAAGCAGAGCAGGGTAAGCTCGACCGCGACATCTACCGCGTATCCGAACTCACGGTGATCCTCGGCCTCAACCGAGACACCATCCACAGGGCGATCCGCACCGGCGACCTGCCCGCCATCAACTTCGGTGGCTCGTCGGGGAACCGGGTGCTCCACGTCGACGTGGTGGCGTGGCTGGAGAAGCTGAAGGGCGGTCAACTCTTTGGCGACAAGGAGCTGGCTCGTCAGGGAACAGGTCGGCGAGCGTTCATGTCCGCACTCAAGAAAGGCGGTCAACCCTCTGACGACAAGGAGCTGGCTCGTCAGGGAACAGGTCGGCGAGCGTTCATGTCCGCACTCAAGAACTAGGATCAAGAGGCTTCCTCCTGACGGAGTAGGTCGCCCATTGCGCTTCCCGAAGAGCGAGCCTGGGAGGGGTCGTACTCGTGTCGCATGCGGAACGATGTCCGGCCTAAGAACACCGGGGCCGGCATCATCGCCACTACACGGACGGCGGACGGCAATCCTAAAGGGGATGGTTAAGAGCGGCTCAGCATTCGGTGCCGACGGACGGCGAACGCAATGGTCCACCAGACGAGCAGCTTGAATATCGCAGCGCCGAGGAGCAGCCAGCCTAACCAGCGTGGCGCGGCCTCGCTGACAGCCGCGATCAGGATCCGCGTCCCCAGGAAGGCAAGGAGCACCGATACGACCGTCATGAGTATCGGCATCCGGTAGGGCCACCAATCTTTCATGTTTTCTAGGCTACCGTCGATTCCCTGCATCGCCTTATCGATCCGTGACCCTGGTACCGGTTTATGAGCCGCATCGTGTACGAGGTTCGCCCGGCCGGTTCGCGTCACCGGCTCTGCTGATCGCTGCTCCGGCTGCTGTCGCGGCCATTCTTGTCCTCTGGGTGCCTCTCCTACCTGGTGATGGGTAATCCTGAGCCGGACCCCTTCTACTACCTCACACGCATCAAACCGGTGGAAAACGCACTTGCGGGAGCCCGGCAATTGCCAAGTAGGTTCAAAGACTCGACTGGATCCACGTGCGCCGGGCGCTACAGCGGCTGAAGGGCCGGTGGATGGTGGAGGTGGAAACCAAGACGGCTCGCAGCCGCCGCACTAGTTGGTCGAGTCGAAAGGTGATCCTTTAGGGCGCGCGGGCCCCGGATAGGATAAGCGCGTGTCGGCCCCGCTGAGTCTGGCCCCCCTCGCAAGCTTCTGACTGCCCAAAACGATGGAGGTGCGACGCCGGCAGACCAGCGATGTGGAGGAGCTGGATTGTCTGGCGGACTCCGTCTGTGGGTTAGACGGATACCCACTCCGGGGTCCTGACCTCTTCTCCTCCCCGGAGACGCTGGCGGCGTGGGTCGGAGTGGACGCGGAGGCCGTCGCCGGGCACGTCGCCCTGCACCCGGCCAGCGCCGCAGCTGTCATGGCGGTCGCCACACAGGCGACGGGCTGGGCGACCGAGCGGCTCGTAGTCGTGGCTCGTCTCCTCGTGGCTCCGACCGTCCGGCGCCGGGGAGTTGGCAGGATGCTTCTCGACCACGCTGTCGCCGAGGCCCACCGCAGGAACCGTTGGCCGGTGCTTGATGTGGCCGCCCAATTCGTCGGGGCCATCGCCCTTTACGAGTCGTGTGGCTGGACGTACGCAGGACCTGTGACCTTCCGCTTCCGCGACGGCACGACGGTGCGTGAAGCCGACTCCCTTGTCTACGTCGGGCCCAGGCCGCCGAACCAGTAGCAGCCGCCAGGATCCGCGGTAGCCCCTCCTGCCCGAAACAAAGGCCGGTTTGAGCTCCCACAGGCGAGGACGGCCGTGTTTACTCATTCCTTGGCTTTCTCTGGAAGATGACGGCCGTAGAGCCGAAGAGCGTGCTCGAGGCCAAGCAGTGGATCCAGCGCATCGTCGTCGGCACGGTCGGCGTCGAGATGGCGGGCACGCTGGTCAAGATCCTCACGCAGACGCTGCCGCATTGAACCCCTACGACTACCTGCGGAACCTGGTGGATCTGGTTCGCGAGATCCACGACACCCTGGACCTTGTCGCGCACCTTCGCGACCTCGCCCAGCAGAGCGGTCCACTTCTCACCGGTGCGTTCCTGAACCTTTTCGCGACGACCGGTGACCCGGCCAGCGGCCGCGCCTTCGTCGACTCCGCCGCGGTGCACGATTTTCATCCCGCGGTGCTGGCCGTCGCCAACGCCGGACTCGTCGGCGTGGGCGTCTGGAGCGGCTACCGCATGATGTGGTCGCACAGCCTTCGCAACCAGCACACGCTGCGCATCCTGCTGCCGCGCTTGGTCCTGGCGGTAGCGCTCGTCAACTTCGCGCTGCCGCTTCTCCAGTACACGGTCGACGCCTCCAACACCGTGTCCCAGGTCATCGGCCGCGACAGCGTCAAGCTGATGGGGCAGGCCGTCCTCGACGACCTGGTCCACGACGCCGCTCTCAACTGGCTCTCCCTGGTCGCCACCGGCGGGCTCTTCGCCGGCTACCTGGTGCTGGCGCTGGCGTACGTCACGCGCTACGCCCTGCTCGTCATCCTGGCGATCCTTTCGCCCCTGGCCGCCATGTGCTTCGTCCTCCACGAGACCCAGCACTACGCCCGGGAGTGGGCATCCCTCTATGTCGCCACCCTCTTGATGCAGCCTGCCCAGCTCCTGATCCTGGCCATCGGCTTCCGGCTGGACTCGTCCGGCGGCTCGCCCGTGAGGCACCTCTATGGGCTGGCGGCCCTTCTCATCTCCTTCAAGGTGCCAGGGGCCCTGCACGCCGCCTCCAGCGCCGGCACGCGGGCGGCCGGCTTTGCCGAGCGCCAGGCGGTCCACCTGGCCCACCTGGTCGTAAGGGCGGCCTGATGCGCACGGTCCTGGTAGCCGGCGTTGCCCTGCTGGCGCTCCTGCTGGGGGGCCCTGCTCGAGCCTCCTCCTCGGCAGCGCAGTCGGCCCCCCGCGACCCCCTGACCGGTGCCGTTGAGACGCAGGCGTTCGGCTGCACGACCTTCGAGCTGGAACCCGTCGACGCCTCCTGCCCGAGCGGCCACTTCCACTCCGGGCTGGACCTCGCCGGGGTGCTCGCGGGAACCCCTGTGCTGGCGGCCTGGTCGGGCGTCGCCCACGTCGTCAACAGTTCCGAGGGCTACGGGCTGCACGTGCTTCTCGAGCATTCCCCCCGGCTCTTCACCCTCTATGCCCACCTTTCCTCCGCGGCCGTGGCGGACGGCGCGCTCGTGCCGGCCGGCGCGGAGGTCGGCCGGGTCGGCTCCAGCGGCTTCTCGACGGGGCCGCATCTGCACTTCGAGGTCCGCCGCGAAAGGACGAGGACGGCAACTCCCGGGAGCACACCGAGTTCCACCGGCTGGTCCTGTTCGGCAAGCAGGCCCAGGTCGCCGCCGACTACCTGCGCAAGGGCCGGCTGCTGTACGCGGACGGGCGCCTGCAGCACCGGAGCTGGGACGACGCCGATGGCCGCAAGCACTTCTCGAGCGAGGTCATCGTCGACACCTTCCAGATGATCGGCCCCAAGCCCGAGGAGGCCGTCGTGACCGCGACCGCATAGGCGGAAGGCCGCGGCCGCCGGCCGCGGGTGGCTACAGCTTCCGCAGGCGGATCGAGCGCACCGAGTGGTCGGCGCCCTTTTCGAGGATCAGCCAGGCCCGGTCGCGTGTCGGCTGGATGTTGTCGCGCAGGTTCACCCCGTTGATCTCGTGCCAGATCTTGCGGGCGGTCTCCACCGCCTCCTCGTGGCTCAGGTCGGCGAAGCGGCGGAAGAACGACGACGGGTCGCGGAAGGCGGTCTCGCGGAGGGTCAGGAACCGCTCCACGTACCACTCCTCGACGTCCGCCTCACGGGCATCCACGTAGATGGAGAAGTCGAAGAAGTCCGATATGAAGACGGCCGAGCCGGGCCCGCTCTGGAGGACGTTCAGCCCCTCCACGATCACGATGTCCGGCTGGCGGACCACCTTCAGCTCGCCCGGCACCAGGTCGTAAGTCAGGTGCGAGTAGACGGGAGCGGATACCTCCGCCAGGCCTGACTTGAGGTCGGCCATGAAGCGGACCAGGCGGCGCAGGTCGTAGCTCTCAGGGAAGCCTTTGCGGCTCATCAGCCCCCGCTCCTCGAGGATGCGGTTGGGCAGCAGGAAGCTGTCGGTCGTGAGCAGGTCCACGCGCGGCGTCGACGGCCAGCGGGCGAGCAGCGCCTGCAGGATGCGGGCCGTCGTGCTCTTGCCCACCGCCACGCTGCCCGCGATACCGACGACGTACGGCACCCGCGCGGCCGGCTTGCCCAGGAAGGTGTCGGCGGCGATGTGCAAGTCCTGGCTGGCCATCACGTACAGGTTCAGCAGCCGCGACAGCGGCAGGTAGACGTCCGCCACCTCGTCCAGCGAGATCCGCTCGTTGATGCCGCGCAGCGCGTCCAGGTCCGAGTCCGTCAGCGTCAGCGGCGTGGCGGCTCTCAGCAGTGCCCACTCCTCGCGAGAGAAGTGGACGTAGGGCGAGTAACCCGCCTCGGTCAACTCAGCCGACATGGTGTAAGACTGTAAGCGTGCAGCGCGACGAGATCAGCGCTTGGGCCACCGAGCGGATCCCCAGGGAGTGGTTCAGCGGTCGCCCGGAGGTCGAGGCCGACAACGAGGAGATCCTGATCGTGGGCAAGCTGGCCGCGCCCGAAGAGGGCGAGCCGGCCGAGGCCCGCGCCCAGCGCTTTCGCGAGGAGACACGTGATCAGCGTATGCGCATCGCGGCAGAGGCCGAGCGCCGGTTCGGCAGGCGGGTGGCCTGGGGGGTCGAGGTGGGGGGCAATCGCCACATCTTTACGACCCACAGCACGCCGGTCATGACGCGCCTGCGCATGCCGGAGCGGCGCATCCTGGACACCCTGGTCGAGGCTGGGGTGGCCCGCAGCCGGAGCGATGCCCTGGCCTGGTGCGTGCGCCTGGTGGGCCGCCACGAGTCGGAGTGGATCGATGAGCTTCGGCGGGCCCTGGTCAAGGTGGGCGAGATCCGGAGGCAGGACCCGAGCCTCCGCTAGACCTCCTGCGCTAGCGGATCTCCAGGGCGATCGGGATGTCGCCGACCGCCCGGTAGCCGTTGGCCGCGACGTCCTCGAAGTCAAGGAAGAGCAGCTTCCGATCCGCGATCTGCGCCGGCGCCACCAGCATCTTCACCCAGCCCGAGAAGTGGCTGCTTGGCGGCAGCGTCTCGGGGAAGGGCGTCGACGCGGCGAAGTCGCCCCGCACCCGCCAGCCGTTCCCGTCCTCGATGTCCACGGCCGGGCCCGGCCACCAGTCCACGGGCTGGGAGGTGGCGTTGGCGACGTTCAGATGCAGCCACACCCACCTCGAGCTGGGGTCGTCGATGATCCGGTCGACCTGGATCGTCACCCCCTGGTAGCTGCCCTGGCCGGACACGTCCCGGGTGCCGGCCCAAGCCGGCGGACCCTCGCGGTCAACGTGCCGCACCGCGGTATAGCCGGCCGTGTAGCCGGCTACGTTGGCGACCGTCAGGAGGGCGAAGCCAGCGACCAGCGCCAGCCGGACCGGTGGCCTTCGGAACACTGCCGAGGCACCGGCCACGATCAGCACGATCGCCGGCACCACGGCGGGGTAGAGGTAGCGCCCGGGGGTCATTCCGCCGAGGCCGCTCACGTACGGGATTGCGAGTGCCCACGCCGCCTGCCCGGCGACTCCGGCCAGCAGGACCAGCAGGACAGGGCGCGGTCCGAGCGCCGGGACCGACTGGCGGAGCAGCCGTAGAAGGCCGACCGCGGCCGCGATCAGGAAGGGCAGCAGGACCGCGATCTCCACCCCGGACAGAGGCAGCGACCACTGGTGTTCGCCCGTCCAGAACGTCGTGAACGCGTAATGCAGGTCCTGGCCGATGTTGTAGCGGCCGGCGCTGGTGCCCGCGCCAAGCAGTCGCGCGGCCGCCCGGGTGGGGACCAGCTCGTGCTGTGTCAGCAGGTTGGCGGCCAGCCAGGGCGAGGCGACCAGCACCGCCACGAGTCCGCCGATCAGGCCGGTGCGCAGTTGTCGTAGCAGCAGCCCGGGGTCCCGCCAGGCCGGCCAGGCCCAGGCCAGGGCGAGGCCGCCAACGATGCCGAACGCCGTTAGCTTGGTGAGCAGTGTCAGTCCGAAGAGCAGGCCCAGCAGGGCTGCTCGCCGGTACGTCCAGGGTGCGCCCGCCCAGCGGGCCGCCAGCAGCAGCGTGGCGCTGCCCAGCACCGCGCCCAGCGCGTCGTTGGTCACCTGGCTGCCGTTCAGCAGCAGGCCGGGCAGCGTGGCGACGAGTACCGCCGCAGCCCACGCCAGCCGCGGCCGGCTGGGCGCCAGCGACCAGGCGGTGAGCAGGGCCAGCGGCGCCAGCAGGGCCAGCAGCAGGCAGTTGAAGACGCGCTCGGCGGAGACGGCGGCGAAGGTGCCGCCGACATGGTCCGCGGCCATCCAGACCGGTAGTGCGGCCACGTAGTAGAGCGGTGGCTGCATCGCCTCGTAGGAGAACCACCAGATGTGGCGCCGGATCCAGAGGGTATAGGCGTAGCCGCTCAGATAGCTGGGGGCCGGCGTGAAGAGGGCGGCGTCCGCCGTCAGCGGCGCCGGCTGCGTCTCGGCCGGGCTCCAGCGGTAGATCCCGGTCTGGCGCATGATCGCGGCCGTCTCCGGGCGCAGCGTCGTGCGCCCCTCGACCGGGTAGACGCCGTGCGCGTACTGCGCGATGACGTCGTAGTGCTGGGCCTCATCGGTGAGCTGCCAGACCGGCTGCACGAAAGCCATGAGGAGCGACGGCAGAATTGCGAATGCGTAGGCCAGCAGCAGCAGGCGCCGCCGGCCGAGGGCGACCTCGAGCCGACGCGACCTGACGAGTCCGCCCTGCGCGGTGCCGACGGCCTGGGCCGACATCTAGGGCGTCAACCGGCCGTTGCCGGCGAGGGCCGTCACGATCAGCGCGGCCGGCACGCCCGCGGCGACCAAGAAGCGCGTGGGGGCCCGTTGCAGCGCCCAGAAGAGCGGGAAGGCGACCATCGCATAGCGGGCGAAAGAGAAAAGCGTGCCGGCCGCGAAGACGGGGCCCAGGAACCCGGCCACAACGGCCAGAGAGGCGGCGCGCCACCGCGGTTCGCGGACCAGCACCACGATCAGTGCGACGACCAGGACCAGGGCCGGCAAGCCGACCAGGAGCTCCCAGCCACCGCCCGCCGCCGGGTTCTGGAGCGTCTGGAGTGGCTGCAGCGGATGGAGATGCGGGCGACCCGCCACCTGTGCGTGCACGAAAGCAAGTGGGTCGCCGGTGACGTACCACTGGTAGACGCAGAACGACAGGATGCCCGCGACCGGCGTCAGCGCCGCCAGCCGGGCCCTGCCTGCCGGGAGCAAGGCGAGCAGCGGCAACACGAGGCCGGCGCCGGTCAGGCGCAGGAGCGAGGCGAGGAAGGCGAGCCCTCCGGCCAGCAGCGCCCGGCCCCGCCAGGCGGCCCACAGCGCACCGGCCGCCAGCGCCAGGAACAGCCCCTCCGTGTACACCGCCGTCCAGACGAAACCGAGAGGCCACCAGGCAGCCACCCAGGCCGTACGGCGCGCCACCCGCTCGTCGAAGACCGCCCGTGTGAGACCGGTCAGGACGCCCAGCCCCGCCAGCCCGCCGGCGACGGCGAGGACGAGCGCCGCCGCCGCCGACCCCCCCAGCAGGTGGATGAGGAGGGGCAGCAGCGGGAGGTAACCACTCTCCGGTTGGCTGGCCCAGTGCGGGTAGCCGATGTTGGCCAGGCGGAGGTAGTGGAGGCCGTCCCAGGCCAGCCAGGCCCGCCAGGCCGGCTCGAAGACGAGGGGGTCGTTGGGGCGCCCGTACGGGAACCGGACATTGACCGCCCAGGCCACCGCGAACAGCGCCAGCCGCGAGGTCAGGAAGGGCAGCCAGGCCAGCCGCAGGGCGGCGGCGGCGGTAGCCGCGGGACTTTCGCCGGCGGCCCGGGTCACCGCCCGGGGTGTGGCCAGATGTTTGTCACGGCTGACGATCTGCAAGGTGGCGGGCCATTACAGTATAGCGGCGGTATCAGGTAGGAACCATGGCCCCGGAGCGACTGGCCTCGTAAGGTCGCTGAAAAGCGGCAAGTCTTTACCACTCCGCCACGCGAGGGGTTGTGGCCTGGCGCCAACGTGCGGGGCGGTTCCAAATGACCTCCATGGCCCGGAGACCCAGGTCCCTCACGTCCCAGCTCAAGCTTCTGGCGTGCGTCGTGGTGATCGTCTCCGTGGCCGCCGGGGGCGCCCAGCTGATGGCCAATAAGCGGGCGAAGGCCAACGTGGTGTACGGCCCGGTCCAGGTCGGCACCAGCTTCAGCCCCCGCAAGGCGGCCTACCTGGGGCTGGACTGGCAGGCCGCCTACACCGAGCTGCTGGGCATGCATTTCAAGGTCATCCGGCTGCCCGCCTACTGGAACGAGGTGGACGACACCGGCTACGCGCAGCTGGACTGGATGATGGCCGAGTCCGCCAAGGCCGGCCAGCCGGTGGTGCTCACGGTCGGAATGAAGTCGCTCGGCTGGCCCGAGTTCTACGTCCCAGACGCCCTCCAGCCGGCGGCCGGCGCCGCCGACGGCAGCGACATCACCATCGATCCCGACCTGCGATCGGCGGCCCTCGTGTTCGTCGAAGACGTGGTCGCGCGCTATCGCTCGAACCCCCAGCTGGTGGCCTGGCAGGTCGAGAACGAGCCCTTCAATCGGGCCGGTCCCCAGAAGTGGTGGCTGGGCCAGGCGTTCGTCAGCCAGGAGATCAACGCCGTGAAGGCCCTGGATCCGAAGCCGGTGATCGTCACCGTCTTCAGCCATTTCAACCGCGGCCTGGACGCCGCCTCGAGCCGCCAGGGCTTCGACCTGCGCCAGATGCTGGGATTCGAGGTGGACACGGCCGAGACGGACTCGCTCTCGGTCCTGGGTCCCGGCGACATCCTGGGCATGGACGTGTACACGCGCATCGGCTACCGCTTCCTCGGCCGGGACACTGTCAGCACGGCCAACGACGACTGGGACCAGCATGTCGCGCGCTGGCGGTTGAACGCCCAACGGCAGGGCGTGCGGGCCTGGGCGACCGAGGCCCAGGCTGAGCCCTGGGAAGCCGACAAGGTCTCCTACACCGCACCCAAAAGCTTCGGGCCCCAGAACATCAAGCCGACGTTCACCGGCCTCAAGGAGGCCGGCTATTCGACCGTCCTGCTCTGGGGCGCCGAGTACTGGCTCTGGCAGGACCATGTCAACGGCGACCCGCGCTGGCTGCAGGCCGTCCGCGACATCCTGATCCAGGAGTCCCGGGCGCCCGCGGTCAGCTGAGGAGCCGGACCGACGCAGATCCTGGGGCCTCAGGCTGGTCCGGGATCAAGCGGTCCGAGGAACTCCTAAGGCAGCAGGTCGCGACCACGGCGGCCATCCCCGGACGTGGTTCGATCATGTGCGCCCCTAGACTTGGGTCGCGATGGCTTTGGCGCTGTTCATCGACGTTGGCCGCTCGCTCGACGAGGCGGTCAAGCGCGTCCAGCTGGCCGAGAAGCTGGGCTACGACGAGGTCTGGCAGAGCCAGCTGCCGTACACCCGCGACACGACCGTCGTCATGAGCGCGTACGCGGTCGCCACCACCAGGGTTGGCCTGGGAACCGGCGTCCTACCCATCTACACACGCCACCCGACCGCGATGGCGCAGATGGCGGCCACGCTCGACGAGCTCTCGGGCGGCCGCTTCCGGCTCGGCATTGGGGTCAGCCACCGGGCCACGGTCGAAGGCATGTGGGGCCTGAAGCTGGAACGGCCGGTCGAGGCGATGGCTGAATACCTGGAGATCGTCACCTCGCTGATCCGCTCCGGGTCGGCGAGCGTCGAAGGCAAGTTCTTCACCGCCCGGGCGAACTACACCACTCCCCGCCGCGAGGACATGCCGATCATGATCTCGGCGCTCAACCCCAGGATGCTGGAGCTGGCGGGTGAAAAGGCCGACGGCGTGGTGCTCTGGATGTGCTCGCCTGCCTATGTCGAGAAGGAGGTCGTACCCAGGGTCAAGGCCGGCCGCGAGAAGGCCGGCAAGTCACTCGAGGGCTTCGCCATCGTGGCCTCCGTCCCGGCCAGCCTGACCAGCAACCCGGCCGGGGGTCGCGACGTCTTCCGCCGCAGCGTCCAGATGTACGCCAGCCTGCCGTTCTACCGGAAGATGATGGACGCCAGCGGGTTTGCCGCCGAGCTGGAGCGAGGCGAGATCAGCGACGCCATGGTCGACGAGCTGGCCGGCATCGGCGACGCGAACGCCATCCGCGAGGCGGTCCGCCGCTACCGGGACGCGGGCGCCACCGTGGTCGGGCCGGGGCCGTTCTCCGGACACGAGGGCGCGGCCGGCTTTGAGGCCACCTTGGAAGCGGCTCGGGGTTGAGGCTCTAAAGGTTAGAAGCCGCGTCGGCCAGCAGGTCCCGGGCCCGCTGGAAGTCGCGCCGCACCATCGCATCCTCGCTGCGTTCGAGGGCTTCCACGACCGGCCGCCAGCGGTCCTCGTCGGCCTCGTTGAGGGCCGACTTGACCTGGCCGACGGTCTGGGTGGCGAACAGCAGGCCGCCCCCTGGGTTGTCGACGATCTGGCCGGCCAGCTCGAGCTGCTCCCGGGCCCAAGCCAGGATGTCGAGCCCGCCGAACGGGACAGGGCCCTTGGGCCCCAGGACCTGCACGACAGCTAATGGTATCGAGGCCGCCCAGCCTCACGAGTCGGCCAGGGAGCTCAGGGCGTCCCCCGCCAGCCGGTACACGGTCCAGCCCGCGTTCGGCCGCGCGCCCAGCGATTCGTAGAAGCGGATCGCGCTCTCGTTCCAGTCCAGCACCGCCCATTCGAAGCGCCCGCAGCCCCGGTCCACCGCCAGCCGAGCCAGGTGACGCAGCAGTGCTTTACCCAACCCGGAGCCCCGATGCTCGGGCCGGACGAAGAGGTCCTCGAGGTACAGTCCCGGCCGGCCCAGGAAGGTCGAGAACGTGTGAAAGAACAGCGCGAACCCGACCGCCTCGCCGGCTTCCTCGGCGATGACGGCCTCGCAGTAGGCGTGATCGCCGAACATCCAGCGGGCCAGGCCCTCCTCCGTAAGGACCACCTCGTGGGAGAGCTTCTCGAAATCCGCCAGCTGGCGGATCAGGTCGGCCACGACGGCCACGTCGGCGGCGGTGGCAGCGCGGATGTTGAGGCTCATCCCCTGGTCCGGGGGTCGAGAGCGTCCCGCAGCGCATCGCCCAGCCAGTTGAAGCCGAAAACCGCCAGGCAGATCGCCGCGCCGGGAGCCACTGTGAGCCACCAGTTGCCGTTTACCAGGAAACGCTGGCCGGCTTCGATCATGGAGCCCCAGTCGGGGGTGGGCGGCGGCACCGAGAGCCCGAGGTACGCGAGGGTCGCCTCGGCCAGGATCGCGAAGGCGGCCGAAAGCGAGACCTGGACGATCAGCGGGTTGAGCAGGTTCGGCAGCAGGTGGCGGAAGATGAGCCGCAGAGGCGAGGCGCCCAGGGCTCGGGCCGCGGTGACGAAGTCGAGCGATTTCAGCTGCAGCACCTGGGCGCGCGTGAGGCGGGCGTAGACCGGGATCTGCACGATGCCGATGGCGATCATCGCGTTCTGGAGCTTGGGCCCCAGGGCGGCGACCAGTGCGATCGCGAGGATCAGCGCGGGAAACGCCAGGATGGCGTCCACCAGCCGCATCAGCAGAAGGTCGGTCGACCCGCCCCGGTAGCCGGCCGCCACCCCGATCAGCCCGCCCACGACCAGGCCGACGCCAACCGCGACGAAGGCGACCGGGATGGAGACGCGGCCTCCCCACAGCGCCCGCGAGAGCTCGTCGCGGCCCAACTCGTCGGTTCCCAGCCAGTGGCCCGGCCCGGGCGGCAGCCGCGAGAAGTCGGGGTTGACCGCCAGCGGGTTGTGGGGCGAGATGACCGGCGCCAGCAGGGCCACGAGAGCCAACAGCAGCAGAACCGACCCGGCGACGAGGACGCGGGGATGGTTGCGCAGAGCCTGGCGCCAGCTGACCGGTCGGTAATCCTCAACCGAGAGGACGTCGCTGTCGTCCGCCTGGTAGACGGCCGCGGTGCTCACTTCGGGGACGTCACGAGTACGTGATCCTGGGGTCGAGGTAGGCGTAGACGAGGTCCACCACCAGGTTGGCCAGCATGTAGGAGAGGGCCGAGAGCAGGACGATCCCCTGCACGATCGTGTAGTCCTTGGAGAAGATCGAGTCCACCGCGAGCTTGCCGACGCCGGGCCAGCTGAACACGGTCTCGGTCACCAGCGCACCCTCCAGGATGGCGCCGACCTGGAGGCCGACCACGGTCACCACCGGGATCAGCGCGTTCTTGAGGGCGTGCCGGTTGACGACCCGCAGCCAGTCGGCGCCCTTGGCCCGGGCGGTCCGGATGTAGTCCTGGCGCAGGACGTCGATCATCGACGAGCGCGTGAAGCGCATGTTGATCGCCGCCCCGGCCGTCCCCAGGGCCAGTGCGGGCATGATCAGGCGCCGGAGGTTCTGGCCGGGGTCGACGCTGAAGGCGGCGTAGCCGCTGGTCGGCAGCAGCCGGAACGCGAGCCCCAGGACCAGGATCAGCGCGATCCCGAGCACGAAGTTGGGCACTGAGACGCCGGCCACCGTGAAGGCCGAGGCGATCACGTCCAGCGCCTTGCCGCGGCGCAGGGCGGCCAGCGTCCCCAGCGGGATGGCCACGATCACGGACCAGATCAGGGCCGCCAGGCCGAGCTCCAGGGTGGCCGGGAGCCGCTCCCCGATCGCCGTCGTGACGGGCAGGTTGGTGCGCAGCGAGCGGCCCAGGTCGCCATGGACGACCCGGTTGGCGAAGACCAGGTACTGCTCCGGAAGGGGCCTGTCGAGCCCGAGCTGCTGGCGGATCTGGGCCGCCGCCTGCGGAGTGTAGGACTCGCCCAGGATGATGACGGCCGGGTCGCCGGGGGTCAGGTGGATGAGCATGAACACGGCGACGCTGACCAGAAAAGCCACGGGCACCATGAGCGCAACCCGCCGAACGATGTACTGACCCACTTAAATTAAACTCCAGTGTGGCAAGAAGCCCTGGCTCCGCCAGGGCGTTTGGGTTGTTTCATCCAATCGCCGCAAAACACCGCAGTAGCCGAAGGGGGTGTCATGGGGGAAACGCCTGGTTTCCCCCATGCCTTTAGCCGAAGGGGGCGTCGTGGGGGAAACGCTCGGTTTCCCCCACGTGGCGTCAGCCTAACCAAACCTCGCCGAAACGGTTGATGGTGTCGGGGAACAGCGTGAAGTTGTGGACCTTGGTGCTGCTGATCCATTGCGCGGTGGGGTGGTAGGTGAACATGTAGGCGCCGTCCTGGACCAGCGCCTTCTGGGCGTCGTCGTACAGCTGCTTGCGCTTGGCCTGGTCCGTGGTCGCCCGGGCCTGCTCCAGGTCGGTGTCGACCTGCGCGTTGGAGTACTGGCCGTCGTTGAAAGAGCCGCCGGTGTGGAACCAGGCGAACATGTTCCCGTCGGGGTCGATCCGGCCGCTCCAGCCGGAGAGCGCGGCCTGGAACTGGTGGGCGCGGGTCTCCGTGGTCAGCTTGCCGAAGTCCTCGGGCGAAAGAGTGACCGTGATCCCGGCCTTGGCGAGTTGGGCCTGGATCAGCTGGCCGCCCTGAATGGCGTCCTGGGTGTTGCCCGTCTTGAGCGTGAACGAGAAGCCGGTGGCGGTTGACTTGGCCTTGGCGGCGTCCGCCTGGTCGTAGATCTTCTCGCTGGGATCAGCCGCCCAGCTGCTGGGCGGGATCGGGCCGTGGGACACCACCCCCACGTTGAACTGCACGTTCTTCAGGTACTGTGCGCGGTCCAGCGCCAGCGCCACCGCCTTGCGCTTGGCGGCGTCGTTGAACGGCTCGGCGCCGCTGTTGACCTCGAAGCCCTGGAAGCCCAGCGCAGGGACGTCCTTGTAGACGAGCGAGGAGTCCGCCTTGATCGCCTCCACGTCCTTGGCGGCGATGCCGCGCGCGAAGTCGAGGTCGTTGGTCTTCAGCCCGGCCAGCATGGCGTCGAGGTTGATCATCGGCCTGTAGGTGAGCTGGTCCAGGTAGGGCAGCTGCTTGCCGCTGCTGTCCCGCTTCCAGTAGTTCGGGTTCCTCTTCAGGGTCAGGTGGTCGTCGCGCTTCCACTCGACGAACTGGAAGGGCCCGGTCCCGGCGTTGATCGGGCTGACCGTGAAGCCGGCGCCGCCGGCCTTGACAGCGGTCGGCGAGAGCATCATCCCAGCCCGGTCCACCAGCTGAGCCAGCAGCGTGGCGTCGGGCTTCTTCAGGTGGAACACCGCGGTCTGGGGGTCCTTGACCTCGACCGAGTCCACGCTGGCCAGCTCGCTCTTGCGCAGCGACTTGGGGTCGGTCAGGTAGCGGTCGATGTTGAACTTGACCGCATCAGCGCTGAAGTCGGTGCCGTCCTGGAACTTGACGCCCTTGCGCAGGGTGAAGGTGAGGGTCGTCGGGTCGCTGTACTTCCAGTCGGTCGCCAGCGACGGGACGAACTTCAGGCCGGGGTCGATCGCGACCAGCGAGTCGTACATGTTGGAGTAGATCTCTCGTTCAACGACCAGGCCCGAGTTGTTGGGGTCGAGCGTCACGATCTCGCTCTCCTGGGCGACGCGCAGCGTGCCCCCGGTCTTGACCGTCGCGCTGCTCCCGCTCGACCCGCTGTTGCCGCCGCCGCAGGCGCTCAGGACCAGCACCAAAAGGACGCCGAACACAAGTCTCTTCATCTGCAACTCCCTCTCCTCTAAGTGTTGATCCCGCGACTATTGAAGCGGGCGGATCGCTGTTCGTCTAACCCTGAACTGGACGGCGCGCCTCGCCCCGTTCGGCGAGCGGTATCACGAGCCGCATGGCGGCGAGCGTGTCGGAGAAGCTGGCGATCTTGTTGTCTACGAGTCCGGTTGCCTTCCCGGCGTCGATGATGTCCGTCTCAAGGACCACCCGGGACCGCCCCTTCTCGCGGAGCACCCAGATGGCGCCGTTGTCCTTGAGGGCGTCGCGCAGGTCCGGGAGGTCGAAGAGGTCGGCGACGTGGCGGACCAGGTGGAAGACCAGGTCCGAGTCGGGGCGCAGCTCCGTCGAGACGTCGTCTGTCACCTCGCTCAGCAGCTTTCGGAACCAGGGGTCGTCGAAGGCAACCAGGCTGACACGGGCGCCGGCCTTGACGCCGAGCTTCTGCAGGAGCGGGCGGTCGTTCTCCGACGACGACCCGCCCAGCTCACGCGGGCGGGCCATCCGGATCCTCAGCGCCGCGCACGGCCGAGAAGACGATCACACCCAGAAGCCAGCCGGCGTAGGCGCCGGCGGCGCCGAATAAGATCGTGATGACAGCCAGGGCGGCGCCGGAGTCCCCGAACAGCCGCCGGTACAGGATCAGGCCGAGCAGCAGGAGGGCGGCGAAACCCAGGACGCCGGCCGCGACGCCGGCGACCGTGGCGCCGAGCCGGCTCCTCAGGACGCCGCTCCGCGGGCTAGGCTGCCGAGGACTTCTCTTTGTCCGGCCGCTCCGCCTTGGCGCGCTCCTCTTCGAAGTTCGAGGCGCGCTCGAGGCCGGCCGGGTCGTGCCGGTTCCAGCGGCTCAGATAGCTGGCGTGCAGCGACCGCGCCATGTCGTCGAATCCGGGTCGTACCCGCTCTTGCTCCACCAAGGTGGCTCACCTCCACCGTGTTTGCCGTGGTTGCGCTGAACATTGACGGTGTGGAAGACGCGCGCCGATCGATTGTGCTCACGAGGTCGCGGCTTGTCAATGCGTTAAGCGCAAATCTAGACATCGGCGATCTCAAGATCGCCTGCAGCGTGCTCGATCGAGCCGGAATAGAGGTGATTGAAGAAGAAACGCGTCGCGGGGTGCCGGGCCGCTAGGCCCAGGGCTTCCTCCCAGCCGGTGTGGCTGTACGGGTTGCCTGGTCCGGTGGCCTCGGTCACGGCCACGTGCGCCCCTTCCACCAGCTTTTCCAGAGGCGCCGACATCGTTGTATCGCCGGCGTAGGCCAGGACGCGGCCGTCCACGTGCAGGCGATAGCCGGTGCAGCCCCGGGCCCCGTGATCCAACCGCAGCGCCTCGTAGTCGAGACCGGCCACCTCGCCGCCCTCGCCGGCCTCTCGGTAGCTCACCTGAGATCGCTCGCGGAAATTGGGGCCGCCCGCCCACTCCTCGCCCCAGCAGAGCTCGAAGAGCCGCTCCAGGAACGCCTCCACGCCGGCTGGGCCGACGATGGTGAAGGGCCGCGGGTCCACGAGCGCCCGATGCAGCATGAAGGTCGGCAGGCCGAGGACATGGTCGCCGTGGAAGTGGGTCAGGAACAGCGCCTGGATGTCGCCCGGGTCAATTCCCAGACGGTGCATGTGGGGCAGCAGCGGGGCCCCCGCATCGAGCAGGATCCGCCCGTCCACCACGACCGCCCCGTTGTACCGCTCGAGCGAGAACGCCGAGCCGGTCCCGAGGAAGGCAAGCCTCACAAGGGCGACAGGCTAGCAGGCCGCCGAGAGCGGGCCGCCGTTCGCGACCTGGTGAGATCAGGCGAGCGTGATGTCCTGGTTCAAGTAGACGTCCTGGATCGCGTTCAGCAGGGCGACACCATCGGCCATCGGCCGCTGGAAGGCTTTCCGGCCGGAGATCAGGCCCATACCGCCGGCCCGTTTGTTGATGACCGCGGTGGTGACCGCCTCCTTGAGGTCGGCCTCGCCGGACGAGGCCCCGCCCGAGTTGATCAGCCCGGAGCGTCCCAGGTAGCAGTTCACGACCTGGTAGCGGGCGAGGTCGATCGGGTGATCCGTGGTCAGTCGATCGTAGACGGCCGCGCTCGTCTTTCCGAACTTGAGCGCGTTGAAGCCCCCGTTCGTCTCCGGCAGCTTCTGCTTGATGATGTCGGCCTCGATCGTGACCCCTAGATGATTGGCCTGCCCTGTAAGGTCGGCGGCCAGGTGGTAGTCGACCCCCTCCTTCACGAACGCGGCGTTTCGCAGATAGCACCAGAGGATCGTCGCCATGCCGAGCTCGTGCGCCTCGTGAAACGCCCTCGCGATCTCGACGAGCTGCCGGCTCGACTGCTCGGACCCGAAGTAGATGGTCGCCCCGACGGCGACGGCCCCCATCTGCCAGGCCTCATGCACGGTTCCGAACTGGATCTGGTCGTACTCGTTGGGGTACGTCAGGAGTTGGTTGTGGTTGAGCTTGACGATGAACGGGATGCGGTGCGCGTACGTGCGAGCCACCGAGCCCAGGACGCCGAAGGTCGAGGCGACCGCGTTGCAGCCGCCCTCGATCGCCAGCTCGACGATCTTGCCGCCGTCGAAGTAGATCGGGTTGGGCGCGAACGAGGCTCCCGCCGAGTGCTCGATGCCCTGGTCGACGGGCAGGATCGACAGGTAGCCGGTGCCGCCCAGGCGGCCGTGGTCGAAGAGAGACTGCAGCGCCCGCAGCACCCGCGGCGAGCGGTCGCTGCCGACCCAGACCTCCTCCACGAAGCGCGGCCCGGGAACGTGCAGCATGTCAGCGGGCACCGTGCCGCACTTGTGCCCGAGCAGATCACCCGAGCGGTCGCCGAGGATCTCTTCGATCTTGCTCAGGGATATGGCGGTCGCCATTATTCGACTCCTTTGGGTGGCGTTAGGTGATCAAGTGAGGGTGTTCAACGCCAGATTGGCCTCTGCTACCCGTCTATTTATAGTGGAACTTTGTTGACGCCAGTACAGACGGTCGACCGGCTGGCACTCCAGCTGTCCGATCGGCTGGAGGCGATCGTCGCCGAGGTCGGGGATCAGTTGGCGGGCCAGCAGCCGGCCTACCTGCAGGCGCTGGTCGAGAACGGTGACGAACCCGTGGAGTACGCCCGCGGCACCTGCATTCTGATCATCGGGTCGATCACGCAGCGCGACCTGGTCAAGCTCCAGGCGCCGGCTATCCGGGCCCGGGCCCGCCAGCGCGCGATCCAGGGCTTCCCGCTGGAGACCCTGCTGGCGGTGCTCTCGATGCAGAAGCGAGTAGTTGAGCGCGAGCTGGAGCACCTGGCGAAGGCCACCCCCAAGGCGGCCGAGGCGCTGCTGATCGCCGAGCGCCGCCTCGATCGGACGATCGAGAACCTCACCCTGAACGTCTCCCTCGGCTACCTGGATGCGGTCAACGAGCGCTCTCGCCAGCAGCATTCCGAGCTCGAAGCCCTGATGGAGGTGGCCCGGGCTGTGAACCGCTCGCTGGAGCCCTCGGAGGTGGCCCAGGCCGGGCTGCAGGCGACCATGCGCGGGCTCAGCCTCGATGTCGGTGGCGTCTGGCTGCTGGCCGAAGAGGCCCCCCTGGCGCTGGCCTACACCATCGGCCTGACCTGGGAGGAGGATCGCCGCCTGCGCCTGGCTCGGGGCTCCGCCCGGCTGGTGGAGAGGGCCGCGCAGGCGATTTTCCCGGTCGTGGCCCAGGGCCCGGTGACCGGCTTCCGGTCCACGGTCGGGATCAGCCTCCGCTCGCGAGGCGAGCTGGTGGGGGTCATGGTGGTCGCGAGCCGCCGCTCGCGGATGTTCAGCGAGGCCGACCTCAACTTCCTGGCGGCCGCGGCGGAGCACCTGGCCCTGGCCCTGGCCCGTGCCGAACAGCACCGCCTGGAGGCTCGCACCGACTACCTGACCGGGCTAGCCAACCGGCCCGAGTTCGAGCGGGCAATGGAGAGGGCGGTAGCCGGCGCCGAACGCCACGGGCGGCCCCTGAGCGTGCTCGTGATGGACCTCGACCGGCTGAAGACCATCAACGACACGCGCGGCCACCACGCCGGGGACGTCGCCATCCGCACGATCGGCGAGGTGCTCCGGCGCGTGGTGCGAGCCAGCGACACCTGCGCCCGGCTGGGCGGTGACGAGTTCGCCCTTGCCATGCCGGACACGGACGTGAAGGCCGCGGACGAGGTCGTGCGCCGGATTCGGGAGGCCCTGCAAGCCGTGCACCTCGGGCCGGACGACGTGGAGTTGGAGTTGAGCATCGGCGTGGCAGCCTGGGAGCCCGGGCTGGACTGGCCCCACCTCTTCAAGCTGGCGGACGCCCGCCTCTACCGCGAGAAGGCGCGCCACCGGCGCCGCAGGGCCCATGACGAGGCCGGCGCGGGTGCCCCGACTGCCTGAGGGGCTGGTCCTCGGCCCGGACTTCTTCGCCCGGGACACCCTCCAGGTCGCCCGCGACCTGATCGGCAAGTTGCTGGTGCGCGGCGACCGTTGGGGACGCCTGGTCGAGGTGGAGGCGTACCGGGGCCCTGACGACCTGGCCGCCCATTCCTCCCGCGGTCTGACACCGCGCACCCGGGTCATGTACGGGCCGCCGGGGCACGCCTACGTCTACCTGGTCTACGGAATGCACCACTGCCTGAACTTCGTGTGCCGGCCCGAGGGGATGCCGGAAGCGATCCTCGTGCGGGCGCTGGAGCCCGGACCCGGCGTCGGGCGCTGCAGCGGTCCCGGCCTGGTCTGCCGCGCCCTGGACGTCGACCGCTCCTTGAACGGCGCGCCCCTGGTGGCGCCTGAGCTCTACGTCCTGGACGACGGCTACCGCCCGGCGGCGGTCCACCAGGCGCCGCGCATCGGGGTGGACTATAGCGGCGACTGGAAGGATCGCCCCTGGCGCTTTCTCATGGAGTCGCCGCACCTCTCGAAAAGGCTTCCGAAGACCGCTCCGAGAAGGTGAGCCCGGGCGACGCCAGTTGCGGGGCGCCGCCAATCCTCAGGTCCAGCTACGGTTTGGCGTCGTGACCTCGATGCTGGATGCGATCGGGAAGACGCCCCTGGTCGAGCTTCGCCGGATCCGCCCTGGGCGGGGTGCGCGGGTGATGCTGAAGCTGGAGTCCCTCAACCCGACCGGCAGCATGAAGGACCGGATCGCGCTGGCCATGGTGAAAAGCGCCGCCGCCGACGGCCGCCTGCCCCCGGGCGGCCGCGTTGTCGAGTACACGGGCGGCAGCACCGGGATGGGGCTCGCATTCGTCTGCGCGGCGTCAGGCTAACGCTGCACACTCGTCAGCAGCGACGCTTTCAGCCAGGAGAAGCTCACTGGTATGAGGGCCCTGGGGGCGGAGCTGGTCATCGTTCCCAGCGACCACAAGCGCATCACCGAAGGGCTTATCAAGGAGATGATCGCGACCGCCCGAGATCTGGCCGGCGAGCCCGGCAGCTACTGGACCGACCAGCTGAACAACCACGACGGCGAGGCCGGCTACCACCCGCTGGCGGAGGAGATCTGGGCCCAGACCGAGGGCCGGGTGGCCGCATTCGTTCAGGCTGTGGGCACCGCCCACTCGCTGCTGGGCACCGCCGACGTCCTTCGCCGGCACCGGCCGTCCATGCGGGTCGTCGCCGTCGAGCCGTCCGAGTCACCGGTCCTGTCAGGCGGGGGCACCGGCGGTCACCGGATCGAGGGCATCGGTCTGGGTTTCGTGCCCCCGCTGTGGCGACCCGAGATGGTTGACGAGATCATCGGGGTCAACTCCGACGAAGCCATGGCGATGGCGCGCCGGCTTTCGGCCGAGGAGGGCATCTTCGCGGGAACGTCGACCGGGGCCAACGTGATCGCGGCGCTTGGAGTGGCGGAGCGGCTCCGAGAGGACGAGGCGGTCGTGACGCTGGCGGTGGACTCAGGCAGCAAGTACCTGAGCACGGAGCTCTACGCGGAACCGGTCTAACGCGACCCGGTGATCGAATCGGCCAGGTTCTGGATCTGCACCCGCGGCCCAGCGAGCACCGAACCCGGCGCGGCGGTGCCGATGCCAACCGCGATCGCGACCAGGATGGCGAGGCCGGCCGCCATTCCGGCCGTCCGCCAGTCGGACCGGTGGCGACGGGGGTTCAGCGGCCGCCGCTGCCGGCGACCCGAGTACAGGGCGGCGTCGGCCCGCGCCACCATCTCGGCGGCGGTCTCGTTGGCCAGGATCTCCGCGAAGCCGACGCTGAACCTGTGGCCGGTGGCGCTGCTGAAGTCGACGGCGATCTCGTCCAGGATGCGGGCCGCGCCCTTGAGCCCCGCCTCGGGCAGCACACAGACGAACTCGTCGCCGCCCCAGCGGACGACCAGGTCGTAGGCCCGCAGCCGGCTGCGAAGGGTGTCGGCCACGTCGCGGATCAGCTGGTCGCCCGCCGCGTGGCCGGCCGAGTCGTTCACCGACTTCAGGCTGTCGACGTCGATGAACGCGACCACCAACCGTTGGTCGCCGAAGCGGCGCGCCCGATGCAGCTCCCGCTCCAGCGCCTCCAGGCCGGTGGCTCGCCGCAGCACCCCGGTCAGCTCATCCATCGCCGAGCTGTCGACGAGGTGCTGCATGCGCCGGTTGATCACGTTCAGGTGCCGGGTCATCTTCTGGGCCAGGTCGCCGTCGATGTTTCCCAGCGTGCGGGGATGGAGCCCGAGCATGTGCGCGAGGCGATCCCGCGCCACGCGGGCCGCCACGTCGCGCCGCTCCGTGCCCACCCTGCTGCCGATCGCTACCTCGGCCATCGACCCTCGCTTGGCTCCAGCCGCTCGAGCTTCTCCCAGTCGGCGCGCGGCGGGTTGAAGATGTCGACCACCGTGGCCCCCTCAGGGCCGGCGACGGCCGCGTGGGGGACGTCGCCGTTGATGACGTAGGTCTCGCCCTGGCTGAGCTCCCGGCTCTCGCCGGCGATCGTCATGGTGATGCTGCCCTTGAGCACGAAGCCGAGCTGCTCGTTGCCGTGCTGATGGGTGGGGACTTCGACATTGGCGTCCACGTCGACCACGGCCATCGTGATCCGCTCGCCGTGCACCGCACGGGCGACCGCGCCCTCCCAGATCTTGTACGGCCGGACGCGCGAAACCGCGTCGTAAACGCCCAATCTGTTCACCCCATCTCCCCCCCAACGAATACGGTGTAGCGATTTTATCGACGCTGCGCCGAAATGGCTGCGCTTAACTCAGCAATTCACAACGTTTAACCAGGCGGCTCCGCGGGCTCTCCTAGTCCAGCTTGCGGTCGATGATCGTGGCCGTCCCTATGCCGCCTCCGCAGCACATGGTCTCCAGCCCGTATCGAAGGTCACGGCGCTCCAGCTCGTGGAGCAGGTGGTTCATGAGGCGGGCGCCCGAGGCGCCGAGCGGGTGGCCGATCGCGATCGCGCCCCCGTTCACGTTCAGCTTGGCAGGATCGGCGCCCGTCTCCTTCAGCCAGGCCAGGGGGACAGAGGCGAAAGCCTCGTTGACCTCGAAGAGGTCGATGTCCTTGAGCTCGAGCCCAGCCTGCTTCAGGACGGCCCGGGTGCCCGGGATCGGCCCCTCCAACATCAGAACGGGGTCGCAGCCGACCACCTTCTGGGCCAGGATCCTGGCTCGCGGCCGGAGACCCAGCTCGAGCGCCTTCTCCCTGGACATCAGCAGGACGGCGGCGGCGCCGTCGGTGATCTGGCTGGAGTTGCCTGCGGTGATCGAGTGCTCCGGATTGAAGGCCGGCTGCAGCTGCGAGACCGTCTCGTAGCTTGCGTTGGCCCGGATGCCCTCGTCGCGGTCCATCACCTCCGTGGTGCCGTTGCTGATCTCGATGGGCATGATCTGGGAGCGCAGGTAGCCGCTCTCGGTGGCGGCGGCCGCCAGCTGGTGGCTGCGCACGCTGAACTCGTCCATCGACCTGCGGTCGATCCCGTACTTGCGGGCGACCAGCTCAGCCGAGATGCCCTGGGGCACCAGGTCGTAGAGCTCCTGCAGCTCCGGCGGGAAGGGCATGCCGGGGCCCTGGACCACCGTCGAGCCCATCGGCACCCGGGTCATCGACTCCACGCCGCCCGCGATCGCGATGTCGGCGATCCCGCTCTGGATCAGGTTGGCGGCGAAATGGATGGCCTGCTGGCTGGAGCCGCACTGGCGATCCACGGTGGTCGCCGGGGTCTCGAATGGGAAGCCGGCGCTAAGCCAAGCGTTGCGGGCGATGTTCACGCTCTGCTCACCGGTCTGCATCACGCAGCCGAAAACCACGTCCTCGACCAGCCCCGGTTCGATCCCGGACCGCCGGATCAGCTCCTTGAGGACCATCGATCCCAGCACGACCGGGTGGAAGTCCTTGAGCTTCCCGTTTCGCTTGCCCATCGGGGTCCGGACGGCCTCGACGATCACTGCTTCTCGCATCGTCACACCTCGAAAAAGTAGCCTGGCGGCGAAAAACTTTTCGCCGTTGACCCGACTCGGGCGCGCCCGCTAACCTTCGCGTCGCCCCAACCGGCTGAGTACGGTAAACCTGAGGATACCGAACGTCGAGTAGGTGGAAGCTGGGCTGGCAACAGCGCGGTGGAAACCGAAAAACGCATAGGGGACTTCAGGGTAAACAGGAAGGTCGGTTGGGGCATTTCCTTTTGCTCCGTCAAAGCGTAGACAGCTCGGGCTGGGCCCGGGCTGCCTCCAGGGCCTCGGCCGCCTCGCCGCGCAGCCACCAGATCAAAGCCAGGCCCGCGACCGGGTCGGCCCACCACCAGCCGAAGAGGCGGTTGAGGGCCAGCCCGGCCAGGGTGGCAGCCGCCATGTAGAGGCAGGCCAGCGAGCAGGCCGCGTCGCCGCGGAGGGCGGCGCTGCCGATCCGGTCGGCCAGTCGCAGGCGCCAGCGCCAGAGCCCGGCCATGATCGCCAGTGAGGCCAGAGTGAGCACGATGCCCGGCCCGCTGGGCTCGGCGTGGATGCCCAGGAGTAGCCCGGCGGCGGCCGCCAGAACCACGTAGGCGATCACCGCCCGCAGGCCCCAGCCCACCAGCAGCGAGGCCCGTCGCTCCGCCGCCTCCCCGCCCACCACGAGGCTGCGCAGCACGACCAGCGACGTGAACAGCTCGATCCCGCTGTCCAGCCCGAAGGCCGAGAGGGCCACCGACCGGGCGGCCAGACCGACGCCGACCGCGGCCACGCCCTCGATCAGCATCCAGGCCACGGTCAGCGCCTGGGCCAACCGGGCCTGGCCGATCAATGGGAGCCCCCATAGCCCAGCTCGCCGGCCAGCCGGAGCGCCGCCGCGACATCCGCCGCGTGAGCCCGCCGGAACGCCTCCAGCGCCGCCGAGTGTGGGCCCCACTCGGCGTCCAGCCGGCGGGCAGCCGCGATCAGCTGGGCGATCGGGTCGGGGCTCTCGTAGCGCATCCAGCGGTAGGCGTGGGGCGGCGACCAGGGCTCGCCGAGGAGGTCTCGGTGGACCGCTGCGTGCTCGGCGACGAGCAGCCGCTCGACGCCTTCCAGCAGGGGCCCGCGCACGCGCTCGAAACCCTGCCCTGCCATCCAGTCCAGCAGCGGCCGGATTTCAGAACCCACCGCCCGCAATGTACGTTCCACCGACATGCGACGTGCGCTCGTGGTCCTGGCCATGCTGGTGGCAGCCTGTGGGCCAGCGTCGCCATCCGGCCACGCGAGCGGGGCCGCCAGCAACCCTCCGCCCGGCGCTGGGCAGCCCCTGGCCATCTTGCTGGCGGGGCTGCCGGCGGGTCCGCCTCCCAGCTTCACGATCCGGCTGGTCCAGGCCGACGGCCAGGTTGTCGCCCGGGCGACTGCCAACATGCCGCCGCTGGGCCAGGTCGTCAACTTCGCCGTCCCGCGGGTCAGCGCCAGCAGCACACGCGCCTACTACCTCGACGGGGTCGCCAACGTCCGCTACCTGGATCGCCTCGGCAACACCGGCTTCGTCACCTCTCTCAAGCTGCCGGCCGGCTTCAGCCAGGGCACCTTCGCCGTCAGCGCCGACGACAAGCGCATCGCCGTGGCGGTGCTCCGGTACAGGGCGGCCGACCCCAGCGCCCCGGGACCGAGCTATCCCACTTACCTCGGGCTCAGCCTGTATGTCGAAGACCTCTACGGTGGCGGCAACCACCTGGAGCTGTTCAGCTCGCCGACAGTCGCGGAGTGGCCGGTCGGCTGGACGCGCTCGGGACTCCTGCTGATCGGTGTCGGTTCGCCGCTTGGGCCCCAAAATCCGCTGACCAACCCGTTCGGAGCCGGGTTGGGATACCACGTCGCCGACGCGACCACCGGGGACCGTAGGGCCGACGCCTGCAGCACCGCGCCTGGTGGCGGCGCCCCCCTGCTCCTGGCGAGCGGCCTGCCGGGACCGGCCGGCACGCTCTGTTTCCGCCAGCCGGCGGCAGTGCTGGCCGGCTGGGAAGGCCAGGAGAAGCAGCTCTCGGCGGGCCCGTCCCAGAACTTTTATCCGTGGGCCGGCGCCATCGCACCATCGGGCGCGGCGGCCCTGCTGGCCGGCGACCCCATGGTCCTCGTCGCTGCCTCGGGCAAGCGGACCAACCTGAGGCCCGGGGGCGCGCCGGAGGGCTTCATCGACGCCTCCCACGTGGTGTTCCACCCCCTCCAGGCGGTTGATGCGAGCGGCGCCCGGGTCGCCAGCGGCGCTCGTTCGGCCAACCAATCGGCTCTCGCGATCCTCGACATCAGCAGCGGCGCGGTCAAGACGCTGGACGCCGGTCTGGGCCTCTCTGGCTGGAGCCTCTACGGGGTGATCGGCTCGGGCTGAGCGTCGGGGACGACCGCCACGGGCGCGTAGACCGTCGGCTTCAGCACGCAGATGAACGGCAGGTTGCGGTAGAGCTCGCGGAAGTCGAGGCCGTAACCGACCACGAAGTCATTGGGAATCTGGAAGCCGATGTAGCGGATTGGCACGTCCGCCAGGCGCCGGCTGGGCCGGTCGAGCAGCGTGCACACTGAGATCGAGCCGGGATCGCGCAGCTCCAGCGAGTGGAGGATGAAGTCAAGCGTCACCCCGGTGTTGACGACGTCTTCCACCAGGATCACGTGGCGACCCTGGATGGGGTAGTCGAGATCGCGCACGATCCGCACCCGGCTGTGCTCGCCGCCGCGGGCGTACCGGTCGACCGACAGGTAGTCGATCGCCATCGGCACGGTGACCTGGCGGGCCAGGTCGGCCAGGAAGAACGTGATGCCCTTGAGGACCCCGACCAGCACGATGGACTGGCCTCGGAAGTCTCGCGAGATCTTCCGGCCCAGCGCCCGCACCCGGGTCTCCAGCTCGACCGGGGAGATCAGGATCTCCTGGACGTCCTGCTTGCGGATGTTCTGGACCTCGAGGTTGGCGTAGCCCGCCTGCGCCAGCAGCTGCTCGTAGTCCTTGCGGTACATCAGCTTGACCTTGACGTCCGGGTAGAGCTCTTTCAGCAGCCGCAGCTTGCGGTTCTTGGGGGTGACCAGGCTCTGCTTCATCGTCGTAAGCTCGACGTAGAGGTCGTGCTCCGGCAGGTAGAAGTCGGGCGTGAACATCTCGCTGACCCGGTCGCCCTCCCAGCCGATCGGGAAGGCGGTGGGCTCGTAGATCCAGCGGATCCGATAGTGGTCGAGGAAGCGCGTGAACTCGAGCTCCGAGGGGTGCGCGAACGCCACACGCGTGTGCGGCGGGCCAGAGCGCCGGAGCAGCCGCGAGCGCTGCTTTATGGGCCGGCGCCAGCTGGGTGGGACGCTTGCTGGAAGGGTGGACGCCAAGAGCCTGTCAGGTGCAATTGTACGAGGCATGCAGAGGCAGCGGGCTCGGATGGTGGAGCGCCAGCTGCGCCCGCACGGCATCTACGACGAGCGCGTTTTGGCCGCGATGGGCGAGGTCCCACGCGAGGTATTCCTGGGCCCCCGCTCCCGGCGATTCGCGTACGACGATCGGGCGCTGGCCATCCCGGCTGGGCAGACGATCTCGCAGCCGCTGGTGGTGGCGGCGATGACGCAGGCGCTGCGACTGCGAGAATCGGACGTGGCCCTGGAGGTGGGCACCGGGACCGGATACCAGGCGGCCGTACTCTCCCGGCTCTGCCGCCGGGTCACCAGCCTCGAGCTGGAGCCGGAGCTGGCGGCCTTGGCCCAGGCCAACCTGGCTCGCCTCGGGTACGCGAATGTGGCGGTCGCCGTCGCGGACGGCAGGCTGGGCTGGCCGCCCTCGGCGCCCTACCCGGCGATCCTGGTCGCCTGCGCCGCTCCCGAGGTGCCGCCCGCCCTGCTCCGGCAGCTCGCCGACGGCGGCCGGCTGGTCATGCCGGTGGGCGGCCCTGACGACCAGGTGCTGCGGCTCCTGACGCGCCAGGGAAAGCGCGTCACCGACGTCCCCTTATTCCAGGTTCGCTTCGTCCCACTCCGTTAGCGGTAGCCACGCGCTCACGGCGACGCGCTCGGTCTCGGCGTCGGCGACGCCGTGGGCGACGGGGTCGTGCCCGACTGGAGCTGGTTGATCTGCTGCAGGAGCGTGCCCACCTGCTGCATCTCGCTCCCGTAGGTGGCGAAGTCGCCCCGTTTCAGCGCGTCCTGGGCAAGGTTGTAGTGCTGAAGGGCCTGCTGCGCCAGCTGCGCGATCTGGGGGTTGCTGCCACCCGGCCCGGGCGTGGGCGTACCCGTGCCCCCGGAGGGCAGGGGGGCGACTGGTTGGCCGACGAGCTGGTCCAGCGCCTTCTGGAGGGTGTCCTGGTAGGCCACGTTGGTGGCGTCGGCCAGGATGACGCGCTTCAGCTCGGGGATGCTGGTGGTCCCTGTCGCCCGCAGGTAGAAGGGCTGGAAGTACAGGAAGCTGTCCCCGACCGGGACCACCAGCAGGTTGCCCAGGATGACCTGGGAGCCGTTCTGGTTGAGGAGCGTGAAGTCGGTCGAGATCGCGGGCGTCTGGTTGATGCGATTGGCGATCTGCTGGGGACCGAAGACCGTCCGGTCCTTCGGCAGAACGTAAGCGACCAGCTGGCCGTAGTTGGCACCGTCGTTGCGGGCGGCCAGCCAGCCGACCATGTTCTGCTTGTGGAATGGCGTGAACGGCATGATCAGCAGGTACTCCGGCTGGGACTGGCCGGGCAGCCGCATCGTCACGTAGTACGGCTGCAGGTTCTGAAGCTGGGTGTTGGGGCCGCGCTGCTCCGCCGGGATGTCCCAGACGTCCTCGCGGTTGTAGAACGTCGACGGGTCGTCCATGTGGTATGTCCGGTAGACGTCGGTCTGGATCTTGAAGAGGTCCTCGGGCACCCGCAGGTGCTGGCGCAGGCTGGCGGGCATGGCCGAGAGCGGCTTGAACATCGTCGGGAAGGTCGCCTGGTAGCCCCGGATTAGGGGGTCCTTGGAGTCCGCGACGTAGAAGTCGACGGTGCCCTCGTAGGCGTCGACGACGACCTTGACCGAGTTCCGGATGTAGTTCTCGCCCAAACCGCTGTTCTCGTCGGCCTGCGCGTAGGGGTACGTCGAGGCGGTGGTGTACGCGTCCATGACCCAGTAGAGCTTGCCGTCGGCGTCGACGATGTAGGGGTCCTGGTCGAGGGTCAGGAAGGGTGCGATCTCGCTGACCCGGTCCCTGATGTTGCGGCGATAGAGGATCTCCGTCCGGTCCTGGACCTGCGGTGACACGAGCAGGTTGAAGTCACCTGTTTTGAGCGACCAAAGGGTCTTGTTGAAGCCAGCCATCTGGACCCCGTGGCTGCCGCTGTACGTGGTCCGCACGTTGTCGGCGCCCTTGGGGTAGTCGAACTCGGCCTGGGCGGACGGCGCCAGCACGTAGCTGGTCCCCAGCTCGCCAAAGTAGATCTGCGGCCGGGAGATCGTCAGGGGTCCGGCGGGGGGGATGTCCTGGGCCACGAAGGCAGGCAGCCCCTCTCCCGCGACCACGCTGACCGGGCTCGCGGCGAGGCCGTAGCCGTGCGTGAACTCCAGCTTCTGGTTGACCCAGCTCTGGGCCTGCTGCTGCAGCTTGTCGGGCGCGAGCTCCCGGGCCGATATCCAGACCTGGGTGGTCTTGCCGGCGACCGCGTAACGGTCCACGTCGATGTCGTTGAACGTGTAGTACGTCCGGATCGTCTGCAGCTGGTCGTAAACGTCCTTTAGCTGGGCCGTGTCCCAGAGCCGAAGGTTGTCGACGGTGGCCTGGTCGTCCTGCACGGCCTGAGCCGTGAGCTGGGGGTTCCCGGCGAACTGCTGGGTGGTCACGTTCTGGAGCCCGTAGGCCTGGCGGGTGCCCTGGATCTCGCGCAGGATGTAGGGCCGTTCCTGGCTTATCTCGGAGGGCTGCACGCTGATCCGCTGGACCCCGGCCGGGTAGACGTTGGCGAAGAGGGCCAGCAGGACCCAGGCCGCGACGACGGCGGGGGGCAGCCAGAGCCGGCGCAGCACCACGTTGGCCAGCAGGAGCAGGCCGAGGACCGCGACGAGAACGGCGCGGCCGACGGCCAGCGGCGCCCGCACGTTGACGTCGGTGTAGCCGGCGCCCCAGACGAAGCCGTTGTGCTGGTAGAGCAGGTCGTAGCGGCCGAGGAAGTTGTTGGCGGCCAGGATGAACGCCAGCAGCGCGGCGAGGACCGAGAGGTGCGCGATGGCGCCCGCCGCCAACCGGAGGTCGAAGGTGTCGCCTCGCCACGTGTAGAGGACGGCGGACAGCAGGGCGGACATGAAGACCAGGCCCAACAGCCAGTCCAGACCGATGTGCAGGAAGGGCAGCGTCATCAGGTAGAAGCTGACGTCCATCCCGTAGAGCGGGTCTTTGACGCCCGAGGCGGAGGAGTGCATGAAGAGCGCGAAGGCCTGCCACTGGGCGCCGGCCCCGCCGGACAGGATCAGCGCGATTAGCCCGGCCGCGCCGGCGCTCACGACCCCCAGCCCGCTCCGGTACACCCGGGTTCGGATGCCCACCGCCCGCAGCGAGGGACCCGCCCGGTGGCGGAGGGTGATAGCCGCATTGATCGCGGCGAAGGCGAAGGCGACGATCAGGCTCCCGAAGAACAGCCAGGCCTGCAGGCCGACCCGGGTCAGATAGACCGAGCGCAGCCCGAGGGCGTCGTACCACTGGGTCTCGGTCCAGAAGGAAACCAGGGGTGCCGTGATGAGCAGGATGAGCAGCGCCAACCCGAAAAGCCCCACCCCCAGCCAGAATCGGCGCGGTGGCCTCGGGATCTGGATCTGCTGGATCTGCCTGTCGAAAGGGCCGCGGTCGAAGGGGTCGAAGGGAGGAAACCGGCGCGACAACTCGCGCCAAGGTTACTCCGCCGCGGCGAGCGCCTCGTCGTCCGCATCGAAGCCGGGGTCCTCTTCCTCGGGAGGGTTCGCCAGGTGCCAGGCCACCGTCGTCCGCAGCACAGCGACGGGGTCGGAGTCGGTCCAGCCGAGGATCAGGCGGGCCTTGGCGGCCGAGGCCACGATGTGCTGGCTCATGTTTCCGGTCTGGCGGAGGTCGGCCGGCAGCAGTGCGTCGGGGACCCGGATCAGATCGGCATTGAAGCCGGCGGCCTCCAGGATCCGCCTCGCCCACAGCCGAACCGTCGAGGTGCGCCTCTCCGCGATGTTGAAGACCTCACCGGCCGCCGCGGGCGTCGCCAGCGCCATCCGCACGGCGCGCGCCACGTCGCGGACGTAGCCGCGGGTCGGCAGCCAGGTGCCCGCGCCGAAAGGGATCTGGAGCCGGCCGGCCCGGACCCGGCGGAGGATGAACTCCTCGCGCCGCTGGTAGTCGTGCTCGCCGTAGACCATCGGCAGCCGGAGCACCGTCGCGCCCGCAGCCAGGAAGTCCTCCTCGACGTCGAGCTTGTCGTAGTCGGGCATGCGCTCGGCGTACGGGTAGCGGTGCAGGCGGACGGGGGACTCCTCGTCCAGAGGCACCCCGTCCGTCTCCTGCTCGTTGAGGACGGCGCCGAACGCCCGGTAGACGTCCATGCTCGAGAGCACCAGGAGGCGGATGTCCTTCGGCGCCGCGTCGAGCACCGACCGGGCGTCGGCCCTACTCAGGGCCCGGCAGTCGACCAGGGCGTCCGGCTTGAAGGCGGCCAGGTCCGCCCTCCGGCTCGACAGCGCCGCCCGCTCGACGTGCAGGTGCTCAGCCTTGGGCAGATCGGACGGCTCCGTCTCGCCCCTGTGTACCAGCAGCAGCTGGTGGTCGGTGGCGGCCAGCTCCTCGACGATCGCCCGGCCGATGAAGCGGGTCCCGCCCAGGACGACGACCCGCAACGCTAGTGCTCGATGACCGAGTCGATCAGGCCCCACTCGAGGGCCTGTTGGGGGGTCATGAAGTAGTCGCGCTCGAGGTCCCGCTCGACCTGCTCGAGGGGCCGCCCGCAGTGCTTGGAGTAGATCCGCACCAGGTCTGCCCGCTGGCGCAGGATCTCCCGCGCCTGGATCTCCAGGTCGGTGGCCTGGCCCTGCATCCCGCTCGCCCAGGGCTGGTGGATGAGCATCTGGGAGTGGGGCAGGGAGAAGCGCTTGCCGGGAGCGCCGCCGGCGAGCAGCAGGGAGCCGCCGCTGGCGGCCATGCCGGTGCAGAGCGTGGAGACATCCGGCGCCACGTACTGCATGGCATCGTACATCGAGAGTGAGGAGGTGGCCGAGCCGCCCGGGCTGTTGATGTAGATGGAGATGTCCTTCTCCGCATCCTCGGCGGCCAGGAAGAGCAGCTGGGCGACGACCGAGTTGGCCATCTCATCGTCGATCACGCCGCCCACGAAGATGATGCGGTCGCGCAGGAGGCGCGAGTAGATGTCGTAGGCGCGCTCGCCGCGACTCGTGGTCTCCACCACCATCGGCACCATCAGGCCACGCTCACAAAAGGAACCCGATGCGGCGGCGGGGCGGCAGCTGGTCCTGGGTCATGGCCAGGTAGGCGCTGAACTGGGCCACGCTGCGCAGGGCCTCGCTGCCGAGGACGCGAGCGGCGCGCCGCAGCTGGAGGCGGGGGTCGGCCTCCGGCGACACGGCCCAGATCGGATCGACCTGGGCGCCCAGCTCCCGGGCCAGCTCCAGGTAGACGTCAGCGATGGTGGTGTCGAGGGCCTGGCAGATGCGCAGCAGCTTGTCGGTGGAGACATCCTTGCGGCCGCGCTCCACTTCCGAGAGGAAGCCGAGCGAGACGCCGGCCGGGTGGGCCACGTCGCCCAACGACCGCTCGGCCGTTTCCCTGAGCCGCCGGATGATGGCCCCCAAGGTGGTCCGCACGTGGTCTGGTGTTTCACTGTGAGCGAAAGGCATCTGCTCACAGCGAATATTAGCATGTTAAAAGACGGCGACCAGCCGGCGCTTCAGCGCGCGAGCCTAACCCGTGAGGTTGGCGGGGTCCAGCAGCTCCTCTTTGGGGCGTTCGATGACCTGGCGCGAGTGCATGATCTCGATCAGCTTCTTGC
>DHIW01000019.1:1300-2711 GCA_002404015.1 Chloroflexi bacterium UBA4736 | reverse complement strand
GCAGTAGATCGGCGTCTGACCGATTTGATCGCCGAGGGCGGCCCGCTGGCGGTGACCGAACCGGTGGTCATGGAGGTTCTTGCCGGAGCGCGCTCCGACGCACGCGAGAACGACCTACGCCGGTTGCTGCTGCGGTTCGAGTTAGCGGCGGTCGACCCGACGGCGGACTTTGAGGCGGCCGCGCGCATATACCGACGGTGCCGGCGCACCGGCGTCACACCCCGAGGTCTCATTGACTGTCTCATCGCCGCGGTGGCATGGCGGCGCGGTGCCGCCCTGTTGGCTCAGGACGTCGACCTCCACCGGGTTGCCGAGGTGATCGGAGTGGCGATAGATGTATCGCCGGGCCGCTCGTGACGGGCCGATAGCCGATCGCTACCCCGCTCACGACGCCTATGCGGCGGTCCCGGGTCCCAGCGGTTGCGGCGGTCCGGCGGAACCGCGGCCGGGCCAAGGAAGCCACCGACCTCCTGGACATCGTCCGACTGACCCTCGATCCCGTTACCGGACCAGTCGTGCGCGAGCAGCTCACTGGCGCGGCCAAGAGAATCCGCGTCGACGCCGACCGGGACGCCAAGCTGTGGTTCACCGACAAAGCAGCCAGGACGGGCCGCCTTGTTCGCGAACTCCCACAAGGAGACGACATCGACCCCGATCTGATCGCCCTGGTCAGCCAGCTCCTTCGCGGCGCACTCTCTTGAGCGGATGTTCCCTCGACAGAGGGGGATTCGAAACGCAGCTCGCCGGCACTGTCCCAGATGAAGGTCACGTCCAGGCAGGGTCTCTCCTGGTAGTCCTGTCGGCTTCACCCAGTCGCCAGCAGCGCATGCGCCCGCCGGCCCTTGCGCTACCTGCGTCGCAACCGAGCGGGTGCCGCTTGAGCCGACCCGGCCTTCAACGGTTGGCTCGCCGGCTTCGAGACGGTGCGCCCGTACCACCGGTTCGCCGACGGCAACCCGAGTTGGGGAGTTCATGGCAGGATGCGCCGGTGGGAACAAGCAGGAATCGGCCAGCACGGCGCGGCGTGACCGGGAAGCCGCCCGCTTTGTCAGTGGTGAGCAGAAACCCGCCGTCGGGTGCAGGGTCTGACCCGGTCGCGGGCGGGCTCGCCCGGGATGACGCGCCGGCTGAGCCGATCGCCGCAGTGACCGCCTCATTGTTGGCGGGGATCGCCGAGGCCCGCAGTCCGTTGGCTGCGGAGCTGGTGCTGTGCGGGGCGTTCGCGGCGGCGGAGGCCGGTCTTCCCGACGATGCCGATGAGGAGGAGCGGCTCGAGGCGCTGACGCTGCTGCTGGGCCAGGTGATCGGCCATGCGCAGGCGCTGGCGTCTGTGGACGCGTTGGCGTTGCTGCGGGTCTGCTCGGTCCTGGGACCTGCGACAAGCCGGGCCGCCGCGGGTGAGGGGGCTGGT
>DHIW01000019.1:0-1266 GCA_002404015.1 Chloroflexi bacterium UBA4736 | reverse complement strand
CTGCTGCTGGGCCAGGTGATCGGCCATGCGCAGGCGCTGGCGTCTGTGGACGCGTTGGCGTTGCTGCGGGTCTGCTCGGTCCTGGGACCTGCGACAAGCCGGGCCGCCGCGGGTGAGGGGGCTGGTGAGTTGGCGGCTGCCGGTGTGGCGGACAGTCCGTGGGCGGGCAGGGTCGGCCATCCGACGATGCTGCGAGCGTGGCGCTACGGGGACGTGTTCGGGGCCCAGTCCTCGGTCGGTGTGCTGTTCGACTACCGAGGCCGCGAGCATGCCTTGATGGTCCTGGTCGATCATCTGCTCGGTGGCGGCATCAAGGACTGCTGGGTGGCTGAAGGGCGGCCCGCGAAAGAGATGCGGAACACCGTCGCGGCCGCGATGGCGAGCGAACCAGACACGTTCTTCGAGGACATCGACGCCGTCGCTGTCGCCGGACTGCTCGGATCGGCCCTGACCAATCCGCCGTGCCCTGAGCAGGCCGACCAGATCGAGGACGTCGCCAACCATCTCTACCTGGTGCGCGCCCGCGTCGAACATGTCGCCCAACTGGCCGGGTAACGCCGGTCGAGACGGCAGAGGGGCGGCCATCGTGACCGTTCCGAACGTCCTGCAGACAGCGTTCGGCTGGACCGACAGCCACCTGAACGGCTTCGAGGTGAACGTCGGCGGACGGCATCCCCGGCTCATCGAGGGCCCGGCGCTGAGCCGGATCCGGCTCGAGTCGCTCGCCGGCACCGTCGGCGACCAGCTGGTGTATCGGTGAGGACTACGGCGACGACTGGACCCACCTCATCAGGGTCGAGGCCCGTCATGCTGCCCCGCCACCGCCATTCACCTGCGGAAACGCCGGTCCAGCCCTTCGGGGTCGGGCCGGCTTTTTCGCCACCAGCAGGCGATAGCGGCCACGATCAGTGCGCTCAGACGGCGCGCAGCACCAGAAGGAACTGCCCGCCGCCCGCCTCGACCTGCGTCGCCACCGCTAGCTCCGGCGCGAACCGGGACAGCCGATCCAACAGCCATACGGCAGCCTTCTCGGCGTCCGCCCGGCTGGGGCAGCGGGCCACCACCTCTCGGCCGCCCTTGCGGGTCAACCGGTCGACGGTCGGCACGATCGGGGCCGGCTCCACGACGAACAGCTCCGGAGACCAGGCCACGATGGGCTTGACCGCGCCCTTGCGCGTGTTGCAGGCACGGTGCGCAAGGCGCTCCGCGCCCACGGCAGCCTTCTTGCCCTTCGGCGAAGCGCCGCTGTCGACGCTTGGGCCGCGG
>DHIW01000086.1:4766-6086 GCA_002404015.1 Chloroflexi bacterium UBA4736 | reverse complement strand
TCACCGCCGGCTATGACCGGGTCCTCGACGAGGGCTTTGTCGCGGCTTTTAGGGGCCGCATTCTCAACGTCCATCCGTCGCTGCTTCCTGAGTTTGGCGGCAGCATGAACGCCATTGAAGACGCCTTCAACGCTCGCGTTCCCAGGACCGGCGTGACCATCCACCTGATCGAGCCCCACACCATCGATGCCGGCCGCGTCATCGCCCAGGAGGCGGTGGAGATCCAGGCCGCCGACTCCCTGAAGACGCTCACCGAGCGGATCCATGCGGTGGAGCACCGGCTGCTGCCGCAGTCGATCAAGGCCTTCATAGAAGGCAGCCTGGTCCTATGAAAGCCATCCTCTCGGTCTACGACAAGACCGGCCTCGCCGACTTCGCCCGCGGCCTGCGCGAGCTCGGCTTCGAGATCTACTCCACCGGCGGCAGCCGCAAGGCGCTCGAGGACGCGGGCGTGGAGGTCCATGGTGTCAGCGACCTCACCGGCTTCCCCGAGATCATGGACGGCAGGCTGAAGACTCTCCACCCCGGGGTGCATGGCGGCATCCTCGCCAACCGCGAGGTGCCCGCGCACATGGAGCAGCTGGCCGCCCAGGGGCTGGCGCCGATCGACCTGGTGGCGGTCAACCTCTACCCCTTCGAGGCCACCATCGCCAGGCCCGGGGTCACCGTCGAGGAGGCGATCGAGAACATCGACATCGGCGGTCCCACGATGATCCGCGCCGCCGCCAAGAACCATGCTTCGGTGCTGGTGGTGGTCAGCCCGGTCGACTACGCCACGGTCCTCGACGGGCTTCGGGCCGGGGAGGTTCCGCTTACCTTCCGGCGGCAGCTGGCGGCGGCCGCATATGCGCACACGGCCGCCTACGACAGCACCATCGCGGCGTACACGCGCGACCTCGAGTCCGCCGAGGGATGGCCGCGTGAGTACTCGGTCGGGGGCGCCCGGGTCCAGGAGCTCAGGTACGGTGAGAATCCCCACCAGGCCGCCGCGCTCTACCGGGTCGGGGCCGCCGGCAAGGGCGTCGCCAACGCCGGACAGCTCCAGGGAATCGAGCTCTCCTACAACAACATCGTCGACGTCGACGCCGCCTGGGACCTGGTCCAGGATCTTCCGGTGCCGTCGGCCGCGATCATCAAGCACACCAATCCCTGCGGCGTCGCCACCGCGGGCAGCCTCGCCGACGCTTACCAGCGGGCGTACGACTGTGACACCACCTCGGCCTTCGGGGGTATCGTCGCCCTCAACCAAGAGTGCGACGTGGAGACGGCGCGGCGGATCATCACCATCTTCGTGGAGGTGGTGGCGGCACCGGCCTTCAG
>DHIW01000086.1:4340-4510 GCA_002404015.1 Chloroflexi bacterium UBA4736 | reverse complement strand
AGGTTTTCGCGGCCAAGAAGAAGCTGCGCCTGCTGCGGATCGAGACCGCGCCCCCAGCAGCTGTTTTGAAGATGGTCTCCGGCGGCTTCCTGGTGCAGAGCCCTGACATCGACCTCGCCGATCGCGCCGAGATGCGCAGCGTCGGCCGCCGCGAGCCCAGCGAGGCGGAG
>DHIW01000086.1:2686-4108 GCA_002404015.1 Chloroflexi bacterium UBA4736 | reverse complement strand
GACGGCGCCGCCGTCGGCGTCGGCGCCGGCCAGATGAGCCGGGTGGAGTCGGTGCGGCTGGCGGCGCAGCGGGCCGGCGACCGCGCCTCCGGCAGCGTGCTGGCGTCAGATGCCTTCTTCCCCATGCCTGACGGCGTCGAGGCCGCGGCCGACGCGGGGATCACCGCCATCATTCAACCGGGCGGCAGCGTCAAGGACGCCGAGGTGCTGGCCGTCGCCGACGACCGTGGCCTGGCGATGGTCCACACCGGGCGGCGACACTTCCGGCACTGAGAGGCCGCCGGCAGTGCCCGGCGGCAGAATTGGCTGATGGCTGAGTGCGTGATCCACTGGTTCCGGCGCGACCTGCGCCTGGACGACAATTCCGCCCTCGACGCGGCTCTACGCTCTGGCGACCCCGTCCTGCCGGTCTTCATCCTCGACGATGCCATCCTGGCGCAGCCCATCGACGCGCGTCGGCTGAGCTTCCTGCGGACCGCGCTCGAGGATCTCGACCAGCGGTTGGGGCGTCGCGGCAGCCGGCTGCTGGTGCGCCGCGGCGACGCTGCCCGCGAGCTCAACCGCGTCGCCGAGGAGGCCAACGCCTGGGGGGTGTACCTGAACCGCGACCACACTCCCTACGCGCGGCAGCGGGACGCCCGGGCCACCCGCGGCCTGCAGATGACCGGGGTGGTGACGCAGACCTTCGACGACCTGATGCTGGTCAGCCCCCAGCTGATGGTCGACTCCGACGGCCTCCCCCCGGCTGCGTTCGACGACTTCAGCCGGCTCTGGCTGGAGCAGCTGAACGTGGACCCCCAGCCGCCCGGGGCGGTCGAGGGGACGTTCCGGGCGGCCAATGCACTCCAGTCGATCGACGAATGGGCCGATTCGCTCGCGCCCAGGGCAGACGGGCAAGACACTCAAACCGGGGCCACTCCTGCATCCGCTCGTCTGAGCCTGGAGGAGCTGCTCACGCGTCTGCCGCGGTATCGGGGCCGGCTGGGGGGCGCAGAGCCTGGCTCGCCGGTCTGGTCGGCGCTTGCGTTCGGCACCCTATCTGTGCGCGAAGTTGCGCGCGCGGTCCTGGCTCGGGCGGCGGCCGACGAATCGAGCCGCCAGGGAGCGGAGGCCTTCATCCTCGATCTCTGCCGCCGGGAGCATGCGTACCACCTGCTCCACGCGCACCCCCAGGTCTTGCGGGCGCCGGGACTCGAGGGCGAGTACGTGCGCCACTGGCTCTGGGGCGATCGTCTAACCTGAGCGGATCTCGACCGTCGGCACCAGGAGGAGTTCAGCATGTGCAATCCAAACGCGAATTACTGGCCGGGCAAGCAGACTCGCGCCGGCGACAACGTCGAGTTGACCGGGCGCGACGGCGCCAGGTTCCCGGTCCACGTCAGCCGTCCTGAAGGCTCGCCGCCGTTCCCAACCGTGCTGATC
>DHIW01000086.1:1215-2462 GCA_002404015.1 Chloroflexi bacterium UBA4736 | reverse complement strand
GCGGCATGTCCCGACCTGTTCTCGCGCCAGGGGAAGCTGTCAGAACAGACGCATGAGGCCGCCGCGGCCAGGATCGGTGCCGTTGGCGACGACGCCGCCATCGCGGACCTCGAGGTCACCCTGGAGCACCTCCGCGGCGAGGGCCTCGTCGGCGACCTCGCCGTCACCGGCTTCTGCTGGGGCGGGCGGGTGGCGTACCTGTTCGCGGCGCGCCACCCAGAGGTCAAGCTGCTGATCCCGTTCTACGGCCATCTCACCGCCTGGAGTGGCCCCGACGGCAACAAGCCCTACTCGCCGCTGGAGGAGGCGTCCAAGATCCAGGCGCGTGTGCTCGGCTCTTATGGCGGCGGCGATGACGGCATCCCGTTGAGCGACGTCAGCCAGATGGAGGAGCGCCTCAAGGCCGCCGGTCGCACCGTCGAGCTCAAGGTCTACGACGCCGCACCGCATTGTTTCTTTCGAACCCCCGAGTGGGAAACGGCCTCCAACGACGCCTGGGGTCGTGTGCTGAGGGCGTTGCGGGAGACGGTGGCTTAGCTTGAACGGCCTCCAATAATCTAGCGACACCCGGAGAGTAGCCAGAAGTAAGCGGACGGACCCATCCTGTGGGTGTTCAAAGCCTTACAGGAGGACCCGTCCATGACCCATGATGACGTGCTTTTCAGGCATCGTCAGCGTTTGTTCGCGAGAGCTGCCGAGGTGGGAGTCAGCCAGGCCTGCCGGGAGCACGGCTACCACCGCTCGACCTACTACCGCTGGCGAAGCATGGTTGTCCGCCACGGCCTGGAGATCCTGCGTCCACGGGAGCGGAGGCTGCCGCGGATGCCCAACCAGATGCCGCCATGGCTGGAAGCCCGGATCATCGCATTCGCCCTGGGTCACCCCGGGCTGGGGCCCAGGCGGGTGGCCGCCCAGCTCGGGCTGGCAGAATGGGGCGGGCAGCCGGTCTCGGCCAACCTCGTCTTCAAAGTCCTGCGCCGGCATGGACTCAACACCCGCCTGCGGCGCCTGGCCCTGGTCGCCGGCTACGCCTCTCCGCCTGGTCCCGAGGAAGCGCGCCCGCCCAAACCCATGCACCTGGAAGCCGACCATCCGGGCGATCTGGTCCAGTTCGATTGCTTCCACATCGGCCGCCTGACAGGCACCAAGGGCCGGGTCTGGCAGTACACCGCCATCGACGTCGCCAGCTCCTACGTCTGGGCTGAGGTCCACCGTGACGACAGCCCCAACCCCTCGGTGCGCTTCAC
>DHIW01000086.1:0-999 GCA_002404015.1 Chloroflexi bacterium UBA4736 | reverse complement strand
GTCCGGGCCAGAGGCGCCAAGCAGCGCTTCATCCGTGCCGGGCGGCCCCAGACCAATGGCTGCGTTGAGCGCGTCCAGCGCACCATCCTTGAGGAGTGCTGGCGACCAACCTTCGCCCCCAGCCTGGTGCCGAAATACACCGCGTTGCGCCGCGACCTCGACGAGTACCTGACCTACTACAACTGGGACCGCGCACACACCGGCAGGAGGAGCTCCGGGCAACCTCCCGCCCTCATGGTCTACGGTTCTCGGAAGATACGCCCCAGATGACCGTCACCTGTCGGGTCATCTTGGAGTCTGTTCAGCTTAGCTCGTCCTGACGCTCTTGCCACGCTCAGGCGTGCCAGAAAGGGTCGTGATCCACGCGACAGCCGAGGTTTCGCCGTCAGCTGTGATTGGCGCGAGTACCCAGATCTGGAACGAGGCTCAGGTCCGCGAAGGCGTGAGAATCGGTCGACACTGCATCCTGGGAAAGGGCGTCTATCTCGACACGGATGTTGTAGTTGGAGACCGAGTAAAGCTGCAAGTGTTGGCGAGTGAGAAGCTGACCGCCTCAAGGACCGCGACGACGGCGAACCCCCTGGGCCGCGTCGGTCAGGGGCGTCGCTCCGGTGCGAACCGATTGCAGGAAATGCTCGCATTGCAGCCGCAGAGGTTCTTGCCACGGGATGTAAGGAACAACCATCTGACGATAGGAGTGCTGGAATTCTCCGAAATTGTCCGCGATCGGTGACTCCATGTCGGTGTCATAGATGCGGATCTTTTCCGTCAGCGGCACGTCCTTGTAGACGGCCATCTGTCGATCGCGAACGATGGTCAGACGCCGGACCTTCGAGCGCGGTCTCGACCCGCGTGAACGGGACCCGGTCGGCGGCGCGTTGGGCTGGGCCAGATGCCAGTGCCCGCGAGGCCGGGGTAACGCCAGTCTCCTTGCCATACACCGTGGTGTCGGCGCCACTCCGCAGCCGGCCGCGGGCTCGCGGCCCGGCCTCGTCGATC
>DHIW01000017.1 GCA_002404015.1 Chloroflexi bacterium UBA4736 | reverse complement strand
CAGCAGGCCGTTGCAAAAGGAATCGTTCGGCGCCCATGCGGCCCATCTCAGTCGTTGCCTCCTGCGATCCTCTCGACGCGTATCTCCAATACGCTTTGCTCCAGTTCTCGGAGTCGCCTAGGATCTGGGCCACCTGGTCACCGAATCCCTCGCCGACCTTTTCAGCACCCTGCCAGAGGTTCGGCCGGACCTCTAGCAGGCCGCTGCTAGGTTCCGGGTGAAGCCGGGGGCAGGCGCACGGTGCCCGCTCGGCGGGCCGCGGCCTGAAATCGGAGCCCGGCCATCACGAACATGCAGGCGACGGACACCAGCGCGGCAAACGTGAAGCCGGCGGCGTAGCCGCTTCGCTGCAGGATCGGCCCGAAGAGGGCGGGTCCCGCGCCCAGGCCCAGGTAGAGCACCGTGCCGTAGAGGCCCATCGCCACCCCCTGCTCCCCTGGCGACAGGTTGCCGAAGACGACGCTCAGCGCCACGTAGGCCGTGGCGAGCGCGGGCACGGCCAGCGAGAGCAGGACGGTCGGGGCCCAAAATCCGCTCAGGTGGGGCAGGAGCACGACCGCCAGGGCGTAGCTGACGACCCCGACGAAGACGATGCGACCTTTCCGGGCAGCCGCGTCCACCAGCCGGCCCCCGGGCAGCCGGGCCAGCCCGTTGAAGACAGCCTGGATCGCCAGCATGTAACCGATCTGGGTGGCCGGCAGCTGGAGTTGCTCCTTCGCGAACAGAGGCAGGTAGGCCTGCACCGTCCCCCAGAGCAGCGTGGCTCCCAGCAGCCCCAGGGACGCCGCCCAGAACCCGGGCAGCCGGGCCAGGCGCCGGACCGGCGACAGCATGTCCCACGTGCGCAGGTGGTGGCCGAGCCCGGCCGGAGTCAGAAAGCTCATCACTAGCGCGATGGCGAAGAGCGCCGTCGTCGCGAACAGCGCCTGCTCGAGGTTCATGAACTGCTGTGAGAGCCCGGCGGCCGCCGGCCCGGCGAGGAAGCCGAACTGGAGCGCCAGGGTCAGCCAGCCCATGGAGCGGCCCAGGCGCTGGGCGGGCACGATGTCGGCCAGCGCCGCAAACAGGGCGGCCTGGGCGGCGCCCGCGCACACCCCGACCAGCGCTTGCCAGAAGTACATCGGGACCACCGTCGTGGAGGCGGCCACGCCGATCTCGGAGACCAGTCCGGCCAGCACGGAGACGATCAGAAGGCGCCGCTTGCCGAACCGATCCGCCAGGAAGCCGGCCGGGACCGACAGCACCGCGGCGGTGAGGGTGCTGGCCGCCACCAGCAGCCCGATCTCCGCCCTGCCCACGCCGAGCTCATGCGCGCGCAGCGGGAGCAGGAAGTTGCGAGCCGCCACGGCCGCGAAAACGGAGCCCAATCCCAGGTAGATGGGCAGGGTCCGGGGGGCAGCCATCTCCGACCTACGATAGCGGCGCATGGTCAGGCCGATCCGCGCGCTACCGCGACGCCCACCCGGTAGCCTCGCAGGTATGAGCACACCGCCCGGACCCGCCCTGCCCGGACCCGACCTGCCCGGCCGGCCGCCCGAGCCGCCGGTCCCCGGCCCCGACCATCCGCCGGCTCCGCCGCTCGAGCCCACCCGGCCCGGGCCGCGTTGATGGACCGCGCCGCCGAGCTCGTGGCCAGGGCCCGGCGCGGCGTGGCGTTCACCGGCGCCGGCGTCTCCGCCGAGAGCGGGATCCGCACCTTTCGGGGCGAGGACGGGCTCTGGAAGCAGTACGACCCCGAGAAGGTCGCCTCGATCGGCTACTTCCTGCAGGACCCCAGCGCCTACTGGACCGTCTCGAAGGAGCGCTGGACCACCTTTCGGGAGGCGCGTCCCAACCCGGGCCACTACGCTCTTGCCGGCCTGGAGGAGGCCGGGCACCTGGCGGCCGTCGTGACGCAGAACACAGATGGACTGCACCTGGATGCCGGCAGCCGGAACGTGGTCGAGCTGCACGGCAACGGCCGCAGCGTCGTCTGCCTCGACTGCGGGAATCGTGAGGCGCGGGCCGGCGTGCAGGCCCGGCTCGACGTCGAGATGCCGCCTCGCTGCCCACTCTGCGGCGGCAGTCACCTGAAGCCGCACGTCGTGCTGTTCGGCGAGCCGATGCCGGAGCAGGCGGTCAGCGACGCCTTCGAGCTGGCGCGGAACTGCGACCTGATGCTAGTCGCGGGCAGCTCGCTGGTCGTCTACCCGGCCGCGGACGTGCCCCTGGTGGCGGCCCAGGCCGGCGCCCCGCTGGTCATCGTGAACGCCGAGCCCACGCCCTTCGACCACCTGGCCGACGCGGTTGTCAGGGGCCGCTCGGGGGAGGTTCTGCCGGAGCTGCTGCGTCTCGTAGGTGGATGACGTCGCCGGCCGCGAACGCCCGGCCGCCGACGACCAGCGAACCGTCGGGCAGCACGTCCTCGGCCAGGCCGACCAGCGTCTCCCCAGGCAGCTCCAGGCGCACCCGGCGCCCCAGCGTTGCGGAGAGCGCCCGCCAGCGCTCGAGCACCTGCGCGGGGGGCGCGGCGTTCCAGCGGGTTAGCGACTCGTGCAGCCGCGGCAGCAGCTCGTCGACCTCGGCGCCGAGCAGGGCGCCACCCGCGGGCGCCCAGGTCAGGTTGAGGCCCACGCCCACGACCGCCACCTCGCCGCGGACCTCGACCAGGATGCCCGCCAGCTTGCCGTCGCCGAGCAGCACGTCGTTGGGCCACTTGAGGCGCGCCAGGGGCCCGCACGCCTCGGCCACCGCCACCCCCGCAGCTAGGCTGGCCAGGGGCGAGAAGGGAAGCACGAAGGACGCGAGCAGAGCGGTCCGGGGCGGCGCCTCCCACGTCCGGCCGGCCCGGCCCCGGCCGGCGCTCTGGTGCTCGGCGACGACCACGGACCCGATCGGCAGGCCGCGGGCGAGGTCCTGCGTGGACTCCACGCTGCCCACCCGGACGACGCGAGGCACTGTCACTGAGACGAATAAGCTTACGGACGAATGGCGGGAACCTCCTGGGACAAGCTGGGCCAGGTGGACCAGGCCTTCGAGCTGGTCGCGCCCGCGATCCGGCGCGTGGCCGAGGCCGGGGGCCTGAAGCTTCACGAGTTCTTCCGGGACGACCCGGTCTGGCGGCTGACCGCCGGTGAGGCTTCCGTGGACGTGGCCTGGGACGATGCCCGGCCCGAGGAGTACGCGGTCAGCGCGCTGTGGTGGGAGGGGGAGAAACTGCATCGGGAGGAGGCCGGCACCTTCACGCGCGACCGCTCGCTGGAGGACCTGGAAGCACTATTGCGCGACGCCGTGGCCCGCCTCCCGAAGTGAAGCTGCACCGGGCGATCACGCTGGCGGTCCTGATACTGGTCTCGGTCCTGGTGATCGTGGGGATGACGGCCGATGGCATCCGGACGTTCAATTTCGGCAGCCTGGCCGCGCTCCTGGTGGTTGTGGCCGCCGCCGCAATCGCTGGAATCGCGTTCAGCTGGAGGCGGTACTTTCCCCGTAGGCGATGAGCGAACTCAAGCTGGGCTGGAAGGCTTCCGCGGAGCAGTTCGGCCCCCGCCAGCTTCTCGAGTTCGCGGTGCTGGCTGAGGAGCGCGGCTTCGACAGCGTCTGGGTCAGCGACCACTACCAGCCCTGGCGGCACACGGACGGCCACGCCCCCTTCTCCCTCAGCTGGCTGGGCGCGCTGGGCGAGCGCACGAAGCGGGTCGAGATGGGCACGAGCGTGCTCACGCCGACCTTTCGCTACCATCCGGCGATTGTGGCCCAGGCCTTCGCCACCCTGGGCGTCATGTATCCGGGCCGCGTCATCCTCGGCGTCGGGACCGGCGAGTCCATGAACGAGGTGCCCGTGATCGGCATCGAGTGGCCGGAGTTCCGCGAGCGGTTTCGGCGGTTGAGTGAGGCCACCAAGCTCATCCGGAAGCTCTGGAACGAGGACTTCGTCGAGTTCGACGGGGAGTACTACCACGTGCACGGCGCCACCGTGTACGACCGTCCGGAGCAGCCCGTGCCGATCTATGTGGGCGCTTCCGGCGAGGTCGCCGCCAGGTTTGCCGGGCGCCAGGGCGACGGCTTCATCTGCACCTCCGGGAAGGGCGTCGAGCTGTACCGCGACAAGCTCCTGCCCGCCGTCAGGGAGGGCGCTGAGGCGGCCGGGCGGGACTTTGGCCAGATCGAGAAGACGATCGAGGTCAAGGTTTCGTTCGACACCGACCGGGACCGCGCACTGGCCGACACCCGGATCTGGGCTGCCCTCGCCCTGCCCGCCGAGGACAAGGCCAACGTCCACAATCCCCGCGAGATGGAGGAGCGGGCGAAGAAGGTCCAGAACCCGGAGGCGCGCTGGCTGGTTTCCAGCGACCCCGACGAGCACGTCGAGCAGATCCGGCCCTACCTCGACCTCGGGTTCACGCACCTGGTTTTCCACGCGCCCGGTGATGACCAGGCCCGGTTCCTGGACCTCTACGCGAAGGAGCTGCTGCCACGCCTCCGTCGCGCCGTGTAGGCGGCACCTGGGCCGTCGTCCTCATCAAGGACTTCGAGACGGCCAAGCAGCGGCTCGCGAGCGCTCTCGAGCCTGAGGCCCGGCAAGCCCTGGCGAGGCAGAACGCCCAGCTGGCGCTGGCCGCCGCCCAGGCCGCCGACCATGTGCTGGCCGTTGCCGGCAGCCAGGCGGCCGCCGAGCTGGCCCGGCTGGCCGGCGCCGAGGTCCTGCTGGAGTCGGAGCCGGCCGGCCAGAACCCGGCCGCCCGGCGCGGCATCGAGCACGCGCTCTCTTGCCAGGCCGAGGCGGTGCTGCTGCTCTCCAGCGACCTGCCGTTGGTCAGCCGGCGGGCGGTGAAGGGGATGCTGGCCCGGGCCCGTCGGCTCGGCCCGCGGGGGGTCCTGGCGGCGCCCGCAACCGGCCGGGGCGGCACCAACGCGCTCTATCTGCGGCCGCCCGAGGTGGTCTCGCTCCACTTCGGCGACGACTCGCTGGCCAGGTTCGAGCGCGAGGCAGCCGACCGCGGCGTCCGGTTCGGCCTCTACGAGTCCAGCGCCCTCGCCCTGGACCTGGACGAGCCCGGCGACCTGTCCAGCCTGGCGGCCGGATAGCCATGCAGGTGCTGCCCGTCGAAGGGCTGCCCGAGGTGCAGCCGGGCGACGACCTGGCGGGCTTCATCAGCGAGCGCTTCCAGCTGCGCTCGGGGGACATCGTGGTGCTGGCCCAAAAGGTCGTCTCCAAGGCCGAGGGCCAGGTTCGGGATCTCCGCCTGGTCACCGTCTCGGAGCAGGCCAGGTCGCTCGCCGCGCAGATCGAGGGTGACCCCCGGATCGTGCAGCTGATCCTGGACGAGAGCGTCCGCATCGTTCGCCAGGAACGCATCCTGATCGTCGAGACCAAGCACGGCTACGTGTGCGCCAACGCCGGGATCGACCACTCGAACGTGCCCGGCGAGGACTCGGTGACCCTGCTCCCCGAGGACTCCGACCTGAGCGCGGAGCGCCTCCGCTCCCAGCTGCGCGAGCGCTCGGGAGCCGAGGTGGCGGTGATCGTGGCCGACACCTTCGGGCGGGCCTGGCGGATGGGCATCGAAAACGTGGCGTTGGGCGTGGCCGGGCTGCCGTCGCTGGTCGACTACAGAGGCCAGAAGGACGACTTCGGCCAGGCCATGTACGCAACCGTGATCGCGGTGGCCGACGAGCTCGCCGCCAGCGCCGAGCTGGTCATGGGCAAGACGGCCCGGATCCCCGTCGCCGTGGTGCGCGGGTACACGGTCGAGGGCCCGCCCGGCCGTGGCCGCGACCTGATCCGCCCTGCCGACCTGGACCTGTTCAGATGAGGGTGGTCCTTCTGGCGGGCGGCACCGGGGCGGCCAAGCTGGCGGTCGGCCTGCAGGCCGAGCTGGCGCCCGGCGACCTGACAGTGATCACCAACACCGCCGACGACGTCGACGTCTGGGGCCTCCGCGTCTGCCCCGACACCGACGCCGTCCTTTACCGGCTGGCCGGCATCTTCAACGAGGAGGCCGGCTTCGGGGTGGCGGGCGAGACCTTCGCGGTCCACGGCCAGATGAGCCGGCTGGGACTGCCGGATTGGTTCTGGCTGGGCGACCGCGACCTGGCCTTTCACATCGCGCGCACCGAGATGCTGGGGAGGGGAGCCCGGCCGACGGAGACCGCGCTCGACCTGGGCCGCCGGCTCGGCCTGCAGACCCAGGTGCTGCCCGTGACCGACGACCTGGTTCGCACCTGCTTCCTGACCGACAAGGGCTGGCTGGGCTTCCAGGAGTACTTCGTTCGCGAGAAGCTCGGGCCGAGGCTGGAGCAGATCGAGTTCAAGGGCCTGGAGCAGGCGCAGACGGCGCCCGAGGCGCGGGCGGCGATCCGCACCGCGGACCTGGTCGTGATCGGGCCCAGCAACCCGCTGATCTCGATCGCCCCGATCACCGCCCTGGTCCGCTCCGACCTGCCCTGGGACCGGACCCTGGCCGTCAGCCCGATCGTGGGCGGCCGCTCCTTGAAAGGGCCGACCGTGGACATGATGCGCGCGCTCGGCAAGCCGCCGACGGCGCTCGGGGTGGCCGAGGAGTACCGCGGGTTCTCGGGTTGGTTCGTCCTGGACGACCTCGACGCGGAGGCCAGGCCTGCCGTCGAGGCCCTCGGCTACCGGGTGGTGGTCACGGACACGGTCATGCCGGACGCCGAGGCCGCGCGCCGGCTGGCCGCCGAGATCATCGGCGCGGCCGGCAGCCGGCCCGGGTAGCCGCTGGTCCACAGGCTTCGAATAGCGGACGCGGCGCCCGCCCGATCAAACGCCCGTCCACGGCGAACCAGGCCGGGTCTTGCCAGCCTTGGTTCTATCGGCTTAATTGCCCTGGGCGAACGGCGTGCAGCGGGCCGGTTGCGGCTCGCGCGCTGTCCAGATGTTCGAGTGCGTGAAGCGCGAAGCCCTCTGCCATCCGTGCGGTGGTCCGGGGCTGGCCGTAGATGGCGAACATGTGCTCCCCCGACAATTGCTCGTGGGAGTAGCCGCGGACAGTGCGCGCGGCGAGGTCGCGAACCTCGCTCAGCAGCTCGATCGCTTCGGCGCGCGTTGTCTTCGACCAGTCATCGAGCTGCGCAGCGTTCCAAGCGTCGATCTCGGCCATGGTCGTGGTCACGTCGCGGCCCGCCGCCATCTCTTGGGCGAAGCCGACAAGCACCCGGCCTCCCTCGGCGATGTGCCGAACGACGGCTGCCACCGGCCAGCCCTCTTCCGAGGTGATGGCGGTCCAGCCCTCCTCCGGGCAGCTCTCGCAGAACTCGATAGCCGCCCGGACCGCCGACATGCAGTCCCGCGCGATCTCCTCGCCTTGCTCACTCATTACTCCACGCCTCCTTGGTCTCAGCAACTGCATCGGCGGCCACTCGCCACCGGTTTGTTTGCGAGTCTTGGGGTCAGGCGTGTGACGAAGCGTGTGAGGCGATGAGAGAGTCGAGCGAAGGGTTCTCAACCTCGGCGGCAAGGGCCTGAGCAGCCTCCAGAGCTCTGACGCTACCGAGATCGGAAAGGTAGAGATGCGCCCGCGCCGCGAACTCGTGCATGCCCAGACGGCCGGCCATGGTCTCGAGGTCAGCGGCCCAGCCCGTGGCTTTGCTCGAACGCGCCGCCACGCCGCCCTGGACCAGCCCGTCGCGGCAGTAGGCGACGGCCCACTGATAGGTGTCATCGAAACGCACCGCCCGGAAGCAGGCTTCGAGGAGCTGCTTCACCCCCTCGTCCACCCGGCCCGTACTGGCCGAGTGAAGGCCCAGCCCGCGCAGGCTAATTCCCTCCCAACACGGATCGGCCAGGTGACAGGCGTGAGCGAAAGCGTCCTCGTAGAGCGGCAGGGCCCGGTCCGGGCTCGTGTCGGCCAGTGCCAGGTCGCCGAGCAGGCTTTCCGGCCAAGGGATGAAGTAGGGCCAAAACTCCCTGGCAAGGCGGTGTGAGGCCTCAAGCGCGAGGCGGGCGAGATCGAGCTCGCCCCGGAGCAACCGGGAGCGCCCAATGAAGGCGAGCGACCAGGTCAGGTTCTTCTGGTGGCCGGACTCCTCGGCCAGTCCGGCGGCGGTCTCGAGTAGCGCCAGCCCGGCGGCGTGGCGCCCGCTATCGCAGAGCGCCACTCCGCGGTTCGCGTCCGCCCATGACCTCGCGCCAGGATCGTCCAGTAGCAGCGCCGACGCGCGTTCGAACCAGGCGATTGAGGTCGGATAGCGGCCTCCGAGCAGCTCCACCCATCCCAGCTCGCCGGCCGCACGGGCGGTGAGGCCGTCATCGCCGGCCTCCTCGGCAATGCTCAGAGCCGCGTGCAGGACCGCCGCGCCCTCACCGTCCCTGCCGCGGACCGAGTGAACAAGCGCTGACCCCAACTCGGCCAGCGCCCTTCCCTCAAGGGGCCGATCGCCGGCGTCCGAGGCGGCCGCGGCGGACTCCCGGAGGCAGGCGATCCCGGTGTCGAGCGCGCCGGCGCCGATCGCTGCCTGCCCTGCCTCGAGCTGGGCGCGTCCGACCGCCAGGCGGCCGGGCCGAGACCCCAGGCGACCGGCCGCCGGGTCACCGGCGGCGGAATTGGCCGCCGCGAGCTCGGGCCCGGGATCGACTCCAAGCTCGCGCCGCAGGAGTTCGCGCGCCGCAGCGAACTGCCGGGTCGCGGCGGCGCGGTCGCCGGCGGTCACCAGGCAGCGAACCAATAGTGCCTGGGCACCCTCGTCGAGCGGGTCCACCTCGACCAGGCGGGCGGCGAGGCGCGCCGCCGCTCCCGGATCGCCGGCCACGAGCTCTGATAGCACCCTCTGCCGGGCCTTCGCGATGGAGGCCGCGGTGAGCTGGCGGCGTTCAGCCGTCAGCCAGGCCTCAAACCCGGGTGAAGCCCCGAAATCCATCCCCTCAAGCAGCTCGCGGCCAGGGTCGAGGTCGTCAGTTTTCGCCGGCTCCCGACTGGTCGCGCTCAGCACGTCGACGACCGCCGTGGGGTGGATCCCCAATACGACCGGGTCCCCGCCGAGCGTGACTCCCGGGCCGAGCAACCTGCGCAGCTCGGCTAGCGACCACCGCAGCGCGCCGAGCGGGTCGTCGGCGTCAGCGAAGAGAAGGCCGGCCAGCCAGGACCGAGCCGGCTGCCGGTCGGTTAGGACCAGATAGGCAAGGAGTCCCCAGACCTTGCGGCCTCTCGGTGCCGCCTGCGGCCTGCCGTCGACCGTGATTTGCGGGGGGCCGAGCAGGCGGATCTCAAGAAGCACGCTCGAACGTGATCGTAAGGTACCAGCCCTACGCGTACGCAAGGGCGCCCAGGGGCCAACATAGGCCGATGCTGCCGCGCCTCCTGGCCGTCCTGGGGCTCGCCCTGGTGACCTTCGCCGCGCTCGGCCTTCGGCTGGCCGCGGCCCCTTCCGGGGCCGGCTACCGGCTGGCAATGGCCGCCGCGCCCGCCGGTGGGCTCTACCTCGCCGACGGCCACGGCCACCTGCTGCTGCTCGACCAGGCCGGGCGCGTCGCCGGCCGCTTCGCGCTCCCGACCGCGAGCCCCCTGGCCCTGGCGGCCGGAGACACGCTGGTCCTGGGGGCGGACGACGGTGTCTTCGTGTCCCCCGATTCGGGGCGCAGCTGGAAGCGCGCCGCGCCGACCGGCCGGCGTTTCCTGGCGGTGGCGGCCCTAGGCCCTCACCTGGCGGCCGCGGCCTGGGCCGGGGTGATGTGGGTGAGCAACGATGCGGGGTCGACCTGGCAGCGCTCCCAGCTGCCGGCGGAGGCGACGGAGATCGAGTCGATCGCGTTCGGCAGCCAGGGGGGGGCGACCGCCGGTTCGCTGACCGGGATCCTCACCTCCGCGGATTCCGGGCTGACCTGGCTCCGCCAGCCCGGACCGGCGAGGGTGACGAGCGTGGGCTGGCAGGGCGCCGCCGCGTTCGCCGCCACCTGGGACGGCCGGCTGTTCGAGGCCCGCGCCGGCGACTGGCGGGAGAGCGGGCGCCTGCCCGCCGGGGTCTGGGCCTACGAGCCCGGCCAGCAGGCGGCGGCCACGGTCAGCGGGCTGTACCTGGGTGGCCGGCAGTCGCTCGCGGGCCGGGAGGTGGTCGCCTTCGCGGACAGCGACGGCGTGCTATACGCCGGGCTCGCCGGCGGGATGGTCGAGGCGTCCGGCGACGGCCGCGCCTGGCACCGGGTCTTCCAGCCCTGAGGCGATCGCCAGCGTGAGCAGCAGCCCGATCAGCGTCACGTAGTTGGGCGCCAGCGTCCGCCCGAGGAGGAAGACCGCGACCGAGAACGCGCCCAGCCAGGCCCAGAACGCCGGCCAGGTGAAGTGCCGGTGCAGCCTCACCAGCGCCAGCCCGAGCAGCGGCAGCGCCACCAGGACCTGGAGGATGCCGGCCGGGTAGGCGGCCCAGCGGCTGGGGATCACGCCGAGGCTCACCAGCATCCCGGGCAGGCCGAGCCCGCGGATGGGGAAGCTGGCCAGTCCCGACCCGTAGAAATAGGCCGCCGTATCGCCCAGGAAGGCGCCCGGCGACCAGAGCAGGAAGGGCAGCGACACCAGCAGGACCGTCGCCGCGCCTGCGGCCAGCGCCGGCAGCCAGCCCCGCCGACCGGCCAGCAGCGCCGCGAACGGAATGAACAGGATCGCCTGCTGTTTCAGGAGCAGCGCGACGCCCAGCGCCGTTCCGCCGGCGATGAACCGGCGCCTCGCCAGCAGCCCGACGCCGGCCAGCGTGGCCGCCAGGAACAGGAGGTCATTGAAGAGGTACAGGTAGTCGAACAGCAGCAGGGGGTTGAGCGCCACCGCCACGACACCGGCCCGGCCCGCCGCCGCGTGGGCGGCCAGGGCGAGCGCGAGGATCACCGGCACCCAGAGCCAGGCCAGGTCCACCCCGAGCGCCTGGAAGGGCGTCGCCAGGAGGATGGCCCCGGGCGGGTAGACGTAGTGACCGAGCAGCGGGTTGATCGGGAACTCGGGCGCGTAGAAGGCGCGCAACGGAGCGCTGTCGAGGTAGCCATGGCCATAGGGATCGAGCCCGGCGAGCAGCCGGCGCGCGGCCGCCTCGGTGATCAGCAGGCCGTCCTGGATGGGCGCGTGGGGCGGCCGGGAGAGGATGAGCAGCGCCTGCGGCAGCATGAAGAGGACTGCGACCAGGGCCAGGAGCGCGAGGAGCCGGAGCCGGTCGGAGGCAGCTGCGGTGTAGGCGCGCGTGAGGACCACCGCCACGACCAGGACGGGAAGCACCAGGACGCCACGGCCCGCGGCCGACAGCGCCAGGTAGAGCACCAGCACGTCAACCGCCGTGAAGAGGATCAGCAGGTCCGAGAGCCGCACCGGGAGCCGCATGGTCGGTCGATATCATGGCCGTGATGACGTACGACGACATCGTCAAGGGCCTCCGAGACTCCAACCATGAGCTGCAGACAGAGGGCCGGACGGTGCGGGCCGGGCTGAAGCAGGAGCAGGACACGGCCGCGATCCTTGACCGCTACTCGTGGCTCTATTCGGACGCCGCGCTCGGTGCCGCCAGCGCCGCCCTCAAGAGCGCCACCGGCCAGGAGGCCGAGGCTCGCAAGCGCGTCCGGGCGGCGATCATCCAGGGCATCATCGAGCGCCGCACTGCGGCCCAGCAGGACGAGCTGACCACCTTCTACGCCACGGCCACCGTCGTGCTGGAGGGCAAGCGGATCCCGTTCTTCAGCGCCCAGTCCCTGATCGCCCGCGACCCGGACCGCGCCCGCCGCGAGCTGCTCGGCGACCTCACGTCCGAGGTGATGGCCGGCGCCGACGACCTGGCGCTGGAGGTGAACCGGATCACCCTGCTGGTCCTGCGAGAGCTGGGTCACGACTCCTACACCAGGTTCTGGGCCACCCTCAAAGAGGTCGACTACAAGTCCCTGGCCCGGGAGCTGCAGCGCGTGGCCGACGCCGCCCAGGACCGCTACCGGGCCTGGGTCGAGCCGCGCATGCAGGCGGCCGGCCGGAGCTGGGGCGACTGCCCGAGCCACCACACCAGCTACTTCCGCGGACTCGCCGAGCACGACCTCGCCTTCCGCCAGGAGAGCTTCGAGCCGGCTATGCGGCGAACGTTCGAGGACCTGGGCCTGGAGCTGTTCTCGGCGCCGACGATCACGATCGACATCGAAGATCGTCCCGCCAAGAACCCGCGGGCCTCCGTCTGGGTACCGGACGCCGGCCGCGAGGTCCACCTGCTGACCCGGCCGCGGGGCGGCAACCACGACTACGCCGCGTTCCTGCACGAGGCCGGCCACGCCCTGCACTACGGCCTCAGCGATCCCGACCTCGGCTGGCCGCTCACCAATCTCGGCCGCTCGATGGCCTACGCGGAGCTCTGGTCCTACCTCTTCGAGCGGATCGGCCACTACCCGGAGTGGATCGCCGGCGCCACCGGCGTGAGCGACGCCGAGGCGGACCGGATCGCAGCCGACCTGACCGGCGTCGACCTCATGATGTTCACCCGCTACGTGGGCAAGCTGGCCTATGAGCTCGAGCTGTACGCAGGCGATGCCCTGGACCCCGCGCGGGGCCGGCGGCTGTTCGCCGAGGTACTGGGCGCCCGCACCGGCTTCCGCTACGACCCCCGGATGTGGCAATTCGACCGGGACGGCGGCTACTACTCGGCCGACTACCTTCGCGCCTGGCTGGCCGAGGCCGCCCTGGAGGAGCGACTTCGGGAGCGCTTCGGCCCGCGGTGGTGGGCGAGCCCCCAGGCGGGCGACTGGCTGCGCCGGCAGTGGCGGAAAGGCTCGCTCCCGGAGGCCGAGGAGACCGTGGCCGAGGAGGGGGGCAAGCCCTGGTCAGGCGAGGCCCTGGCGAGGGTCTTCGCGGGGCGTCTGCCGGCGCCTAACGCGTCGCGCTGATCATCAGGATCACGCCCAGCAGGACCACGACCAGGGCGGCGACCAGGCCTATGTAGCCGAGGACGGTCTGGGCGACGGGCTCCTTGGGCTCCTCTCCGTAGATCCCCGAGTCCCAGCTCTTCTCCTTGCGGCCCCGCTTGGAGGCCCTGAAGCTGGGTTGGTCGCCGGGCGCGATCTCGGCGCCGCCCTCGCCGATGATGCTCCAGGCGGCAGGCGTCGCCGCGGCGTCGGTGGCGTCCGGGATCGGCTGAGCCTGGAGCGACGTCTTGGCGTCGTGCGACGAGTCCGGCGCCACCTCCCAGCTCGGCGAGGCGGCGGCCGCGGCCTCCGGGACCACCGGGGTGGCGTCCACGGCAGCCTCGGACGGTGCCGGCGAAGCCGACTCCCAGGCGCCTTCAGGAGGGGCCAGCGTCTCCCCGGGGGGGAGGTATTGGGCCACGGGGGCAGGTTCCGGGGCCGGCGCCGGGGCGGGCGGCGGCGGCGGCGGGCTGGGCGCCATGCTGACAGACCAGTCGCTCTCCATCGGCGGGGGAGGAGGGGGCGCCGGCGGGGGAGCGGCGACCGGTTCGGCGGCCGCGGGAGGCTGCGGTTCCGGGATCGGCTCGGGGGCCGGCGGTTCCGCGGCCATAGGTTCCGGAGCCGGTGGCGGCGGTGGCGGCGGCTCGACGAAGACCGGTTCGGGAGCGGGCGGCTCCACGGAGACTGATTCGGGAGCGGGCGGTTCCACGAAGACCGGTTCCGGAGCGGGCGGTTCCGGAGCCGGGGGCGGCTCGACCGGGGCCGACGACTCGAACTGCTGGGGCGGGGCGGCCGCAGCCGCGGCGGGCGGCAGCACCGTCTCGGCGGGTCGGGTGGGCGAGGAGTCCCAGGCGTCGCCGGCCCGAGGCTCGGGGGCGGAAGCGGGAGCGGGAGCCGGGGCGGGTGCCAGCGGCGGGTAGGCCGCCGGAGCGGCTGCGGGCTTTCCCTTCCCTTTCGGGGCGTGCGGATCGAGGGCGTGCGCCCTCCGCGCGGCGGCCACGCGCTGCAGCTCGGTGCGGCGCGACGAATAGAGCGAGGCCCGCGACCGGGCCCGGGTCCTGAGCACGAAATACGCGGCGAGAACCCCGATGAGTGCGACGACAGGTCCGATCAGGAGCGCCACGGGTGCCGATTATCCCCGCTTCGGACCATGTGTGACAATCGGGGCCATGTCCCTCTACGAGCGGGTCGAGCACGACCTCTTCGACGCCCGGAAGCAGCGGGACGAGCTCGCCCTGACCACGCTGGGCATGCTGAAGAGCGAGATCGTGCAGGCCGGGAAGGAGCCGGGGGCGGGGGAAGTCACAGATGACGAGGCCGTCATCCGGGTGCTTCGCAAGGAGGTCAAGCGGCGCGAGGAGGCGGTCAAGGCCTACCGCGACGCCGGCCGTTCGGAGGCCGCCGACAAGGAGGAGGCCGAGAGCGCCCTGCTGCGCCGCTACCTTCCGGCGGAGATGGGCGACGCCGAGCTGGAAGCGGAGCTCCGCGCCGTGATCGCCGAGGTCAAGCCGCAGGGGCCCCGCGATTTCGGCGCGGTCATGAAGGCGGCCACCGCGCGGCTCGCCGGGCGGGTGGACGGCGGCCGGATCGCGGGAGTCGCCAAGAAGCTCCTTGGCTAAGCAACGTGGGGGAGACAAGCGTGTTTCCCCCACGGGCCCCCTTCCCCCAACAGATGCTGGTCGGCGTCTGGAAGACGGACCCAATCAGGCGGGCGCAGCCCGCCCTTACGGCGCCATCTTCCTTGGCTAAGCGCCCCACCAAGCCCCTGAGCCTGGCCCGGCGGCGCGCGAAGCTGCCGCCCCCGCCGCGCGGCGCCCGGACCCGTGCGCTGCTGACGGTCGACCGCCTAAAAGCGGTCTATGCGGAGATCATGGAGCTCGATCACGAAGGACCTTTCCAGCTCGTGATCGCGACCATCCTGTCCGCGCAGACGACGGACAAGATGGTGAACTCGGTCACGCCGGCCCTGTTCAAGGCCTACCCGACGCCCCACGACCTGGCTGCGGCCGACCCAGCCGACGTCGAGCGGATCATCAAGCCGACCGGCTTCTTCCGGGCCAAGACCAAAGCCATCATCGGCTGCGCCAGGGCGCTGGTCGAGCGCTTCAACGGCGAGGTCCCGAGCCGCATGGAGGACCTGGTTACGCTGCCCGGCATCGGCCGCAAGACCGCCAACGTCATTCTGGGGGTCGGCTTCGGGATCTCGGGTTTCCCGGTGGACACGCATGTGACCCGGCTCACCAACCGCCTCCGCCTGGTCGCCACCCGCGACCCGGAGAAGATCGAGACTTATGTCTGCTCGATGGTCCCCTCTCGGGAGTGGACTGGGCTCTCGCTGCGGCTGATCCTGCACGGGCGCCGGGTCTGCGACGCCCGCCGGCCGCGCTGCGAGAGCTGCGTCCTCAACGACTACTGCCCCTCTTCAACGGTCAAATGAAACAGCCGGCGGGCGAACATTTGTTCTATAGTGACAGAGGTGGACCCGGAGCCTCGCCGCGTCGACGTCGCCTACCTGGAGGAGCCGTGCAAGAGCGCGCTCAACCCGGTCCGCGGGATGCCCTTCAAGTGGTCCCTGAACCCGTACATGGGCTGCGAGCACCGCTGCGCCTTCTGCTACGTCCGGGCCTTCGAGAAGCGGGCGGACCGACCCTCCGATGACCGCTATGGTCGCTCCGTTCGCGTCAAGACCAACGTGGCCGACGTCCTGCGTCGCGAGTTCGGGCGGCGCGGCTGGCGGCGGGAGGGGGTGGCGGTGGGCGCCGCTACCGACCCCTACCAGCCGGCGGAGGGCCAGTACCGCCTGACCCGGGCCTGCCTGGCAGTCTTTCACGACTTCTCCAACCCGATCGGCATCATCACGCGCGGCCCGCTGATCGTCCGCGACATCGACGTCCTCAGCGACCTCGCGAGGAGGGCCAAGACCAGCGTCAACTTCAGCATCCCGACCCTGGACGACGAGATCGGGCGGCGCACCGAGCCAGGCACCGCCCATCCTCGCCAGCGCCTCCGCGCTCTGGAGCGCCTGGTCAGCGCGGGGATCCGCGCCGGGGTCGGGATGGCGCCCATCCTGCCCGGACTCAGCGACCGCCCGGAGCAGATGGCAGCGGTGGTCAGGGCCGCCCGCGACGCGGGGGCCGCCCATATCTGGGCCAACGTCCTGTACCTCAGGGAGGGCACCCGGGAGCACTTCCTGGAAACCCTCGCCAAGCACTGGCCGGAGCTGCTGCCGCGGTACGAGTCGGACTACTTCGCTCGCGCCTACCTGCCCGAGGCGCTGACGCGGCCGATCGTGAGGGAGGTCGGCCGCCTGGCCGCCGAGCACGGTGTGGGCCGCCGCTCCAACGCCTTCCTGGAGCCCGTGGAGCGCCCGGAGCCGGTACAGCTCTCGCTTCTGGCCAGTTGAGATCCGAAGCTCTAGCATCATCCATGCATGCGCTCGCCGCTCGAGGTCTTCCGGGGCCGCGTCCTCGGCGTGCCGATCCGCCAGATCACACGCCGCACCGTGCCCTGCTACAAGTACGTGGACGAGGACGATGGGGATCGGCTGTCCGTCTGCCTTCTGATCGATTCCAAATACCTGTTCAGGTACCCGTTCGAAAACGCCAAGCTCTCCGAGTCGCTCGCCGTGAAGGCTCGCTACCTGCGCGGCGAGATGGAGCATCTGCGACTCCGTGAGTACCAGCCCGGGCACTGCCGCTATGTCGACGGGGGCGCCAGGTCCGCCGCGGGGGCCTGAGCCCTCACTCGTCCAGGAGCTCCTGGCCGAGCGCCGGGAGTTGAAGGTCGCCAACGAGCGGCTGCGGCTGGAGGCCGGCGACATGAAGGCGGCGGCCGGCAAGCCGGACCCCCGCCTGCGGGCCCTCGAAGAGGAGAACCGCCGGCTGCGCGAGCAGCTCGCAGCCGCGCGCGAGGAGCGCGATTCGCTGCGTGAGGGAGTCCAGGAGGCCCTGCAGGAAATGAAAAGGGCCTCGCGCTAGGCGAGGCCCTCTTTTTGAATCGCGACGTCAGTTGATGCTGTTAGCGAGCTGCTCGGCGTAAGGCGTGACAATGCCCCCCACGAGCGGAAGCTCGAACCGCGCGCCGTTCCCGGTCCACGCCTTGTACAGGCAGTAGAGCCAGGAGATGAAGGTCACCAGGCCGATCAGAAGCCCGACGAAGCCCAGGAACCCGAGCCCGTTGAAGCTCGAAACGATGTTGATGATGATGCCCAGCACCTGGAGCGAACCGAACCAGACCAGCGACTGTGCAGCATGGTATTTGACGTCAGGATTCCCCTTCCCGACGAACAGGAAGATGATGCCGGTCACCCACGTCAATAGGTAGGACAGAAGCGCACCCGTCCTGGTGTTGATGCCGCTCGAAGCAGCCGGTGGGTAGTTGCCCGGCGGGTTGCCCGGCGGGGGTCCGGGGGGCGGATTCTGCATATGGTTCCTCCGAATGAAATGACAGGTTGCGACTGCGGCAGCAATTATCGTCGCAAAAGCCACAAATAGCCATACTTTCGTGGCTCTCCGCCGGTCCTTCGCGCGTTCAACGCTCGTCTGGTAGGCTCGCCGCGTTATGGGCGAGGTCACGCCGCCGGCGCCTGCGCCGCATCCCGAGGGCCGCCGCATCGGCAAATACGTGGTCAAGCGGGAGCTCGGTCGCGGCGGCATGGGAGCGGTGTACCTGGCCGAGCAGCCCGGTCTCGGCCGCGAGGTCGCGATCAAGGAGCTGATCGTCAACTCGGCCGCCGACTCCACCGCCCTGACGCGCTTCTTGCAGGAGGCGCGGGTGATGGCCCGCACCAGCCATCCCAACCTGGTGCAGGTTCACGACCTGGAGCAGGTCGGCGCGGCCAACTACATCATCCTGGAGTTCGTCCGCGGCCAGTCCCTTCGGGACCTGATGAACCGCGGCCTGGTGCCGCTGCCGCAAACATTCGCAGTCATGCACTCGGTTCTCCAGGCGTTGAACTACGCGCACAAGCACTCGATCGTGCATCGCGATATGAAGCCCGAGAACGTGCTGATATCGGACGAGGGCGAGGTCAAGGTCGCCGACTTCGGCATCGCCCGGCTGACCGACGATACGGGCGGTTCCACCGCAACGCGCACCGGGACCACCGTGGGGACGCCTCAGTACATGTCCCCCGAGCAGGTGGCCTCGAGCAAGGTCGATGGCAGGTCGGACCTTTACTCGGCCGGGGTCATGCTCTACGAGCTGATCTGCGGCCAGCCGCCCTTCACCGCGACCGAGGCGGCCGGGCCGTTCACCCTCATGGCCCAGCACGTGCAGTCGCCGCCCCCGCCGCCTACCCTCCACCGCCCGGGGCTGGACCCCCGGCTCGAGGAGGTCATGCTGAAGTCGCTCGCCAAGCGGCCGGAGACCCGCTTCCAGACCGGCGATGAGTTCGACGAAGCGCTCAGCAGGGTCGCCGACCGGCTGACCCCGGGCTGGCGCAGGGGCCTGGAACCGGGCGTCGACCTGTCGACAATGGCCGCGGCGGGGGCATTTGATGGGCCCTCTCAGTCGATGCCCTCTTCCCAGCCCGAGGCTTCCCCAGGGGTCCAGGTCGCCTCGCCCGTCGCGCCTGCCGACAGTCCTGACGCGCCGGTCAAGAACGTGGAGAAGAAGGGGGTCTCGACCGGTTGCCTGGGCGTGCTGCTGGCGCTGGCGGGCGCGCTCTCGCTGGCGGGACTCCTGGGGGCGACCCTCAGCCGCTAACCGGCTCGGGGGCTCGTCATCCGGCTGTCCTTGGCGGCGGGCCTGAGGGCAAACTTGAGGCCATGGCGAAGTGCGGCATCGCCGGCTGGATCGACAAGTCATTGATCGGCTCCGGCCTGTTCTACCCCAAAGGGGCGACGTCGTCCGAGGAGCGCCTGCAGTATTACGCCAGCCAGTTCCCGCTGGTGGAGGTGGACTCCACCTACTACGGGATGCCCACGCGGAAGAACTCGGACTACTGGGTCGCCCGTACACCAGACAGCTTCACGTTCGACGTGAAGTCCTTCTCCCTTTTCACGCAGCACCCGACCAAGTTCAACGCTCTCCCGCCTGAGATCCGCGAGGGGGTGCCGAAGGAGTTGCAGGGCAAGGACCTGTATGTCGAGAACCTGCCGCCGGACGTCGTCGACGCCGCCTGGGACGCCTTCCGGGACGCGCTCGAGCCTCTCCAGGTGGCCGGGAAGCTGGGGGCCGTGTTCTTTCAATACCCGCCCTGGTTCTTTCCGACCAGCAAGTCGCTGGCGTACATCGAGCAGTGCCAGGAGCGCATGTATGGCTTCCAGGTGGCCGTCGAGTTCCGGAAACGGGAGTGGCTGGACGAGCGGCACGCCTCCGGCACACTCACGTTCCTACGCTCCCGCGGCATCCCCTACGTTGCCGTGGACGTGCCTCAGGGCTACGGCACCAGCATGCCGCCGCTGGCCGAGGCGACCTCCGACAAGCTGGCGATCGTCCGCTTCCACGGCCGCAACCACGAGACCTGGAACCTGAAGGGAGTGCCGCCCAGCGTCCGCTTTCAGTACCTCTACACGGATGAGGAGCTGAGCGAGTGGGTGCCCCGCATCCGCGAGCTGGAGGAACGCACGGCCGAGGTCCACGCGATCATGAACAACAACTACTCGAACTACTCGGTCCAGAACGCCCACCAGCTGGAGCGACTGCTCGAAGAGGCGGCGGCGGCTACGGCCTAGCCGATCTGCCCTGGCGGCGCCGGAACCCGCCTATCAGGTGGTCCATGAGGCCGCCGAAGAGGGGCTCGGCGAGGTGCGCCAGCCGGTAGGGGACCATGATCACGTCGCGCCGGGGCCGGCGCGCGGCCCGGACGATGGCGGCCGCGACCGCCGACGCGGGCTGCATGAGCGGCCCTGGGGTCTCGTTCTCGAAGAACTCCGTGTCGGTCGTGCCCGGGTAGACGACCGTCACCTTGACCCCGCTCCCGCTCAGCTCGCCGCGCAGGGCGTGGGAGAGACCGACCACCGCGTGCTTGCTGGCCGAATATACGGCGGAGTAGGGGGCGGCTCGAAAGCCCACGACCGAGGCCACGTTCACGATCACTCCCGAGTTGAGCTCCAGCATGCCCGGCAGAACCGCCTGAGTCGTCCAGATGAGCCCCTGCACGTTGGTTGCGAACAGGGCCTCCACCTGCTCGGGCGGCATGTCCTGGAGCGGGCCTCGCCACCCGAACCCGGCGTTGTTCACAAGCACGTCCACCCGTTCGAAGTCGCCCAGCGCGCCCGCTACGAATGCCTGTGCCTCCGCGCGCCGGCTGACGTCGGCCCGCCTCACGGTCACGGCCACGGCGCCCGCGGCCCGGCAGCGTTCGGCCACCGATTGCAGGCGATCCAGGCGGCGCGCGCAGAGCGCCAGCCGGCTGCCCTGGCGCGCGAAAGCCAGCGCCGTCGCCTCGCCAATACCGCTGGAGGCCCCCGTCACCAGGACGGACGCCCCGCGAAGCCTTCCCACGCGCCCACTCTACGGGGGCGCTGCGATCGCTAGCCGGCGATCTCCCGGCCCTGGCTCGCGTCTTCGGCCGCCGGCACGTCCTTGTACTCCTTGCGAGCGTCGCTGAGCATGTCGCCGGCCAGACCGAGGTAGTGCTGCAGAGCCCTGCGCATGTGCTCGGTGGTGGCATCGTCCTTGAGGGCCGACGCCGTGCGGTAGCGGCCTGCCCGCTCCTTACCGAAGTGGCGCAGGTCGCGGACCCGTTCCTCAGGGCTCATCCGGACGGGGTAGCCCTGCCGGGTGAGCATGTCGTCCACCAGCAGCTTCGCGGCGGCTACAGCCCCCCGCGGCTGGTCGACGAACATCCTCTCGATCTCCTCGATGCGCCGGGCGTACGGCTCGACGTAGTTGGCCGGGAACATGCGCGTCTCGAACGGCGCTCGCCGGCGGCTGCGCACGCCCACCATGGCGAGGCCGAGCAGGACGGCGATCACGGCCACGACCAGGATCACCCAAATCCAGGTTTGCATTGGTGTCCTCCAGATGAAACCGTCCATAAAGACGGTCAAATAATGACAGCAGCTCTATCACTATAGGGCCAAACGTGGGCCTTGCCAACTCCACCTCCGGAGCGGACGCTACAATCCGGCGCGTGAAGGCTGTCACCTTCCAGGACGTGGGCGACTTCCGGGTCACGGAGGTCCCCAAGCCCGCTGTCCAGGACCCGGGCGACGCCCTGGTGAAGATCACGCTGGGCGCCATCTGCGGCTCCGACCTGCACATCTACCACGGCAACGCTCCGATGGACGAGGGCGCCATCGTAGGCCACGAGATGGTGGGTGTCATCGAGGAGGTGGGGCCTGACGTCAGGCGCTTCAAGGTCGGGGATCGCGTCGTATCCGCCTTTTTCGCGGTCTGCGGGCACTGCCGGCCCTGCCAGCGGGGCTGGTTCGCCCAGTGCCAGGAGCGCGCCATCTTCGGCAACGGCTTCTATTCCGGGGGCCTGGGCGGCGCCCAGGCCGAGTTCCTGGTAGTCCCCAGGGCCGACCTCAATCTGGCTGCGATACCCGACGGGGTGCTCGACGAGCAAGCGATCTTCGTAGGCGACATCCTGAGCACCGGCTACTTCGCGGCCGAGCGCGCGCAGATCGTCCCCGGCGACGTGGTGGCGGTCATCGGAGCCGGCCCGGTCGGCCTCATGGCGGTCATGTGCGCCCAGCTCTTCGGCCCCGCCGTCGTGTTCGCCGTGGACCAGGTCGACCAGCGGCTGGAGCTGGCCCAGCAGCTGGGGGCCGTCCCGCTGGACATGCGGGCGGCCCACCCGGTGCAAGAGATCGCCATGCGCAACCACGGCCAGGGCGCCGACTCGGCGCTCGAGTGCGTGGGCCAGATGGCGGCCATCGAGACGGCGATCAACTGCGTGCGGGGAGGCGGGATCGTGTCCTCAGTGGGCGTTCCCAACCAGGTCAGCGCCGACTTCCCCTACTGGGACTTCTGGACGCGCGACCTCACCTATCGCTCAGGCTGCGCCAACGTGCACGCGTACATGCGCCCGCTCCTCGACCTGATCGCGGCCGGCCGCCTGCACCCTGAAGTGGTGATCAGCCACCGCATGAAGCTCGACGAGGCCGTCCGCGCCTACCAGCTGTTCGACTCCCGGGAAGCCACCAAGGTCGTTCTTACCCCTTAAGTCTGGGGAAGAACCTGCGGTTCCTCCCCAGTACCCTTCCTCCCCCCAGAGGACTTATCGGGTTGGTGCGCGTCTTGAATTCGGGACTCAGACAGCCTGGCGGAGCCAGGCTTTCCCGCCACGTCTGAATCTAGTAATCCTCGACGCCGAGCTCGCCGGCGGCGTGGTCGAGCGCCATCAGGTAGCCGCGCGCCCGCTCAGCCAGTGGGTAGGCGGCGACCAGCTCCCAGAACTTCGGACCGTGCTCCGCGCGCTCCAGATGGGCCAGCTCGTGGACCACGATGTAGTCGAGCACCCAGGCGGGCAATCGGGCCGCTCGCGAGGAGATCCGGATCACGCCGCTGACGTAGCTGCAGGAGCCCCAGCGCCTCTCCTGCTCGGCGAAGCTGATCGAGGTCCAGCGCAGCCGGCCTTCGAAGAAGCGGCGGTTCAGACCCTGGGCCCGGCGGCTCAGGTCGGCGTCGGCCGGCTTCGCGCGCCGGATCTGGCGTTCGATCCGCCGGCGCATCTTCTCGGCCCACTCGTCGCGCTCCCGCTGGGACATCCAGGCGGGCACGCGCAGCTCCAGGACGCCTTCGACCAGGCGGGCGGAGACCGTCCGCCGCCGCCGCGGCGAGGCCACGACGCGGATCTCCGGCTGCCATGGTTCCCTAGGCTCTGCACTCGCCACTTCAGCGTCCAGAGATACCATGCGCGCCATGCCCCGCAGCATCGTGGTCGGGAACGGCAACCTCCTGGTCAACTACGACGCCAACTACGCGGTGCGCGACATTTTCTGGCCGCGGGTGGGCGAGGCGAACCACACGATGGGCAACATCTGCCGGACCGGCTTCCGGGTGGACGGCAAGTTCGTCTGGGTGAGCGACCCCGCCTGGGAGCGCGAGATCGGCTATTCCGGCGACTCGCTGGTGACCCTGGTCACCCTGCGCCACGCCGGACTCGGCATCGAGGTCCGGTTTGGCGACTACGTGGACATGGCACGCGACTATTTCATCCGGAACCTGCGCGTCAGCAGCCCGGCCGGCTTCCGCTCCGCCCAGGTGTTCTTCCACTACGACTGGTACATCGACGGCTCCGACATCGGGAACACCGTCCTCTACGACCCCAAGCACAGGGCCGTCATCGCCTACAAGGGCGATCGCTACTTCCTGCTCGGCGGCCAGGCCGGGACTGAGTTCGGGATCAGCTCGTGGGCCACCGGCAAGAAGGGCGGCCCTGCCGCCGGCACCTGGGTGGACGCCGAGGACGGCAGCCTCAGCCGCAACCCCATCGAGCAGGGCTCGGTGGACTGCACGATCGAGTTCGACCTGGGCGCGGCGGCGGCACTCGAAGGCAAGGCCCTGACCCACTGGGCCTGCGTCGGCAGCAATTTCGAGAGCGTCTCCAACTACGGCCAGGAGCTGATCCTGCAGCGGGGCGAGGCCAACTACCGCGTGCGCACCACCACCTACTGGACCGTCTGGTCGGACAAGGACCGCCGCCACATCGCGGACGAGCTGGGGCCCGAGGTCGAGCGCCTGTACCGGCGCAGCGTCCTGACCGTGAGGACCCACTCCGACAACCGGGGTGGGATCGTCGCCGCCACCGACTTCGACATCACCAAGTTCGCGCGCGATACGTATGCCTACGTCTGGCCGCGGGACGGTGCGCTGGTCGCCAACGCCCTGGACCGGGCCGGCCACGAGGATATGACCCGCAAGTTCTTCGCCTTCTGCCGCGACGTGCGCAGTGCCGGCGGCTACTTCCTCCACAAGTACACCCCGCACGGCTACCCGGGCAGCTCCTGGCACGCCTGGATGGACGCCGGCGGCGAGCGCGTGCTGCCCATCCAGGAGGACGAGACCGGGCTTGTCCTGTGGGCGCTGTGGGAGCACTTCCGCATCCACCACAACCTCGATTTCGTGGCCGAGCTCTACACCTCCCTGGTGGTGCCGGCCGCGGACTGGATGGCCGGCTACTTTGACGACCGCAACGACCTGGTCAAGCCCTCCTGGGATCTCTGGGAGGAGCGCTGGGGGGTGCATGCCTTCACCGTCGGCGCCGTGTGGGGCGGTCTGCAGGCCGCCCAGAACTTCGGTGACCTCTTCGGCGACGCCGGGTTCGCGCTCCGGATGAAGGAGGCCCGCGACCGGCTCCGGCAGGCGGCCGACCGCCACCTCTACCGGCCAGAGCTGGGCCGCTTCGCCCGCCGCTTGAGCGTCGAGCCGGACGGCTCCCTGACGGCCGATCCCATCCTTGACAGCGCGCTCGGCGGGCTCTGGCGGTTCGGAATGTACGGCCCGGCGGAACCCCAGGTCGTCGAGACGATGCACGCCATCCGCGACGAGCTGGCCAACCGGGCGGCCAGCGGCGGCCAGGCCCGCTACGCCGACGACCACTACTTTCAGGCGGAGCCCGACCTCACGACCTGCCCCGGCAACCCCTGGTTCATCTGCACGCTCTGGCTGGCCCAGTGGTACATCGCCAGCGCCAGGTCGGAGGCCGACATGGTGCCGGCCCGGGCCATCATCGACTGGACCGTCAGACATCAGATGCCGGGTGGCCTGCTCTCCGAGCAGCTCGATCCTCACACCGGCGCGCCGCTCTCGGTCTCCCCGCTCACCTGGAGCCATGCCGAGTTCATGGTCGCGGTCGACGACTACGTGAAACGGGTGTTGACGCTGCGCCGCGCCGGCAGCCGCACGCGGAAGCTCACCCGCAAGGAGCTGCTGGAGGCGGGGGGCGCCTGAACCGGCTCCAGAGTGCGCTGCTCGGCTTCTGCGGGTTGGCCGCGGCGGCCGTGGTGGCGATCTACCTGGCGGCTCCCGGCGTGTACGACGACGTGCTCAAGACCCGGGGTGTGGCGCTGCCGTTTCTGCTTGCCGTGGTGCTCTGGGTGGGCGTCCTCGCGATCGGAATCGTGAACCGCTGGCGTTGGGTGTTCTGGGTCTTCCTGGTCGCCTTCCTGGCCTCGGCGCTCGCGATCCCGGTGGGTGCGCCCAGCTGCTGGAGGTCTGGCCGTTCGCGCCGCTCTATCCCTCGATGGCGCTGGGCGTGGCGATCGTGTCGGCCAGCACCAGCAGGCTGGGAGGCGCCCAGCCCGCCAGGCCGGCGATCCGGTCGGCGGCCAGCGCCTGGCGGGAGCGCTTCAGGCCTTCGGTGGAGGCGTGGACACGGCGGAGGCGCTCCTCGAACGCCAGGTCTCCGGTCGGCAGCTCGATCACCATGCCGCTGATTCGATTGCCCATCTGCTCGCGACCCCCGGGCTGGCGGACGCTGACCGGGATGAATACCCGGACCATCTCCGGGCACCCGCTCGCCGCGCTCGCGCAGCCAGCCGTTGAGACCCTCGCCCACGATGGCGAGGAGGGCGTCGTTGACCGTACAGCCGAATCGCCGCTTGAGGGCCTTGAGGCCGGCCAGCGGCACCTTGAGGCCACGACCGCTGCGCTGGGGCCCGATGCTGCGGTTGAAGAAGATGCGTGGGCGCGGGCTGAGCGCCCCAGCTGCAGGAAACCTCGCCACGACATCCACCACATCGCCAGCCCGACCAGGGGGTTGGCCACCGGTCCGCCCGTTCCCAGGATCCGCCCCACGAGCTGAGCCCAGATCAGCCGCAGGTTGCCGGGCGACGGCCGAGGCCGCCAGGGCGCAGCCGGGGGCTGGGGCTGGGGCTCGCCGGGGGTGGCGTCGAAGAGGATCGACATGATGTCGCGGTTCGAGACGCCATCCACCATCGCGTGGTGGGTGCGGTTGACGATCATGACCCGGCCCCCGGGGAGGCCGCGCAGGACGGCCATCTCCCAGAGGGGCCGGCTCTTGTCGAGCCGTCGCTGCAGGATGCGGGCGACCGCCGCCCGGGCCCGGGCGGCGTCGGCGGGCTCGGGCAGCACCTCGTGCCGGACGTGGAAGCCGAGGTCGAAATTCGGACCGTCGACCCAGACCGGGTGGCCCAGGTTGAACGCGACGCGGTTCAGCTTCTGGCGGTAGCGCGGCACCAGGTGCAGGCGCTGGGCGATCGACTCCTCGATGGCAAGCGCGCCCCCGCCGCCCGGGACCTGGGAGCCGGCCTCGAAGACGTAGACGGTGCCGATGTCGAATGGCGTGTCGGACCCCTCGGCGTAGAGGAACCAGGCGTCCCGCGCCGTGAGCGGCTCGTAGAACGTGTCCGCCATCCCGGTGCCGGGATGGTAGCCCTAAGCTGGGCGCCGTGAGCCACTCGCCCGACAAGCTCTGGTGGTGGGACGGGAGCACCTGGGTGCGGGCGGTCTCGCCGGACGGCGCCTGGTGGTTCGACGGCCAGGGCTGGGTGCCCAACCGGGCACCCGCGACGAAGCGGGTGCCGACCGAGTGGACGCGCCCTCTGCAGGCCGCCGTGATCGCGCTGACGCTGGTCGCGAGCCTCCTGGCGGGCTGGGCCGTTGCCAGCATCGGGCCCGCGATCAGAGACAGCGTGCTCGCCGGCATGCAGGTGCCGGCGGGCTCCGACCCGGCCGCCTTTCGCAGCGGCTTCGACGCCGTCATGTCGGGAACGCTCGCAGTGGCCGCCGTCGTCGGCCTGGCCTGGACGGTGCTCCTCATCGTTTGGCACGCTCAAGCGCTGGACCTGGATGTACTGGCTCCTGATGATCGCCACCGTCCTGTCGGTCCTCGGTCTTCCCGGCCAGGTGGCGCAGCTGTTCGGGATTGGCACGCCGACCGGATTGAACGGGCAGGCCATCCACGAACCGGTGCTGCTGGCGGTGATCGAGATCGTCCTGGAGCTCTGCTGGCTGGCGGTCTTCGTCTGGATGGTGCGCGCCTACCGGCGTTACGGCCCCTGGGCCCAGAAAAAGGTGCCGGCTTAGCCCGGGCTTAGAGCGGGATGTTGCCGTGCTTACGGGGGGGCCGCTCGACTGTCTTGCGCAGGCAGAGCTGGAGCCCGCGGATCAGCTCGCGGCGCGTCTCGCGGGGCTCGATCACGTCGTCGATGTAGCCGCGCTCGGCCGCCACGTAGGGGTTGGCGAAGCGCGCGGTGTACTGCGCCACCAGCTCCTTGCGCTTGGCCACCGGGTCCGCCGCCGCCACCAGGTCGCGCCGGTAGATGATGTTGACCGCCGCTTCCGGGCCCATCACCGCGATCTCGGCCGTCGGCCAGGCCAGGTTCAGGTCCGCGCCCATCTGCTTGGGTGACATGACGCAGTACGCGCCCCCGTAGTCTTTGCGCGTTATAACCGTGAGCTTGGGCACCGTCGCCTCGGCGTAGGCGTAAAGGAGCTTGGCCCCGTGCCGGATGATCCCCTCGTGCTCCTGGGCCGTGCCGGGCAGGTAGCCGGGCACGTCCACCAGCGAGACGATCGGGATGTTGAACGCGTCACAGAAGCGGATGAAGCGAGCTGCCTTGGTGGAGGCCTTGATGTCGATCGCCCCCGCCAGCACCTTGGGCTGGTTGCCGACGATGCCGATCGGGTGGCCGCCCAGCCGCCCGAAGCCCACCACCATGTTCTGCGCGAAGAAGGGCTGAACCTCGAGGAAGCGACGATCGTCGACCAGCCGCACGATCACCTCGCGCATGTCATAGGGCAGGTTGGGCGAGTCCGGGACGATCGTCTGGAGCTCGGGGTCGGCGCGTTCGAAGTCGTCCGCAGTGGGCTTGAAGGGTGGCTGCTCCGTGTTGTTGGCGGGCAGGTAGGAGAGCAGCTCACGCACCATCGCCGAGCACTCCTCCTCGTCCTTGGGCAGGAAGTGGCCCACGCCGGAGCGGACGTTGTGCACCTCGCCGCCGCCCAACTGGTCGAAGGTGACCTCCTCGCCGGTCGTGACGCGCACGACCTCGGGGCCGGTTATGAACATGTAGCCGGACCCCGCGACGATGAAGATGAAGTCGGTGATCGCCGGCGAGTACACCGCGCCGCCAGTGCAGGGGCCGGCGATGACGCTGATCTGGGGCACCACGCCGGACGAGCGGACGTTTCGGAAGAAGATGTCCGCGTAGCCGGCCAAAGCCACCACGCCCTCCTGGATGCGCGCGCCCCCGGAGTCGTTGATGCCCACGATCGGGATGCGGTTCCGCAGCGCCAGCTCCTGGACCTTGACGATCTTTTCGGCCGTCACCTCGCCCAGGGAGCCGCCCAGCACCGTGGGGTCGTAGGCGTAGACGGCCACCTCGCGTCCGTCCACGGTGCCGAAGCCGACGACCACACCGTCGCCCGGGATCCGCCTGTCCTCCATCCCGAAGCCGGTCGCCCGGGTGGTGGCGAAGATGTCGAGCTCCACGAAGCTGCCCTCGTCGAGCAGGAGGTCGATCCGCTCGCGGGCGCCGAGCTTGCCCTGCGCCTTCCGCTTGGCGCCCGCCTCGCCGCCCTGGTGCAGAACCTCGTAGCGCCGCTTGCGATACTGGTTGAGCTTCTGCTCAGACGCGGTGGCGGGCGTGCGGGTGGGCGCCTCGCGCTTCCCGGCGGCCTTGGGGGTGCGCCGGACAGGGCTCAGTTTTGGGGGCTTGCGATCGGCCCTCTCCGCCATACGTCGCCTATCGTAGTCGCCGATGGCCGAGCCGCTGGCGCTGGACAAGGCGGTCACGCTCCACCAGCTGCGCATCTTCAAGGCGGTGGCTGACCATCTCAGCTTCAGCGCGGCGGCCCAGGACCTGTCCCTGAGCCAACCCTCCGTCTCCTACCAGATCGTGCTGGGCTGCGTCCAGTTCCTCCGGACGCGCAGGTGGAAGTAGGACCATTCGAGCGACTGGCGCGGGTACTGGCGCGGCCCTGGCTGCTTTGGACGCTCGCCGCCGTCTTCGCAGTTCGCGTCGCTTTCTACACCGCCCTCGCCCCCGACCGTCCCGACGCCCGCAACTGGTGGATGGCGGGGCGGCTGATGCTGACCCGGCCCGGAGATCTCTACCCGCTGACCGCTTCGATCATGGCCCGCAGCCACTTGCTGCCGGTGCCTGGCACTCTGCACTTCCTGGCACCGCCCGCCCAGCTCTGGCTGGCGGCGCCCTATGCGCTGCTGCCGGAGGGTCTCGCGGTCCAGCTCTGGACAGCCACGGACGCTCTCGCCGTAGTCACGGCGCTCTTCGTCCTGTACCGCGCCCTAGCACCCGCACATCCCTCCGCCCAGCCCCTTTTCTGGCTGTTGGCCGCGTACTTCCCGCCGCTCTTCGCCGACCTCGACGCGGGCCAGCGGGGCGGCGCCGTCCTGCTCTTCGGCATGGCCGCCTTTGCGCTCCACGCCCGCCGGCCACTGCTGGCCGGTGTCGCAGGCGGCGTCTCGGGCGCGCTCAAGCTCTACCCGCTGGCGATGGGGATCGGCAACCCGCGACCCCGCTTCCTGGCCGGGCTCGCCCTCGGTTTCGTGGTGGTCAGCGCGATCGCCTTCATCCCCTTCGGGGACCCGCTCCAGTACGTTCGCGGCGTCCTGCTGCCGGCGGCCGGCGCGTCCGACCCCGACTGCGGCATCGCCTCGGTACCCGGCCTGTGGCAGAGGGCCCTCGGGGGCCAGGCTTACCTGCTCCCCAGCGGCCCTGTCCGGTCTCCGATCCACCTCCCGCTCCTGGCGTCGGCGCTGACCGCCCTGACCGACCTGGGACTGTTGGGCGGCACGGTCCTCGCGGCGCGTCGGAGCGGCTGGTCGCCGCTGTATGGCATGGCGCTCGGGTTCGGCCTGGGGGCCCTCATCCCGGGCGAGGTCTACCCCTACCAATGGCTGCCCCTGCTGCCGCTGGTCCTGCTCCTCGCCGTGCGCTCTCTAGAGCTGGCCCGGCCCTGGCCGCTGGCCCTCCTCCTGGTCGCCTTGATTGGCTTCGTCAGACAGCCCTGCGAGCTCCCGTTCCCCAACGTCTGGGCCCTCGCCGGCCTGGCCGTCTTCGCCCTCGGCCTATGGCACCATGGACTTTTCCGGCCGGATTCGAACTCAGGGAGATAACTGCATGGGGATCAATGAGGGGGTCAAGTTCACCTGGATCGGGCACGGCAGCTGGAAGGTGTCGAGCGCCGGCGGAAAAACCGTCCTGATCGATCCCTGGGTGATGAACAACCCGGTCGCACCCGAGCATCTGAAGACGGTCGACGCCTGCGACCTGATGCTCATCACTCACGGCCATTTCGATCACATCCACGACGGCGTGGAGATCGCAAAAGCCACCGGCTGCACCGTGCACGCGATCTTCGAGACCGCCAACTGGATGGCCGGCAAGGGGATCGAGAAGGTGGACGGCGGCAACAAGGGCGGCACCCACGAGTTCGACGGCATCAAGGTCACGCTGGTCCACGCCGAGCACTCTTGCGGCATCACCGACCCGCCGGGCTCCACGACCATCATCTATGGCGGCGAGCCGTGCGGGATGGTGATCGAGTTCGAGAACGGCTTCACCGTCTACTTCGCCGGTGACACCGACGTGTTCTCGGACATGCGCCTGATCGCGGACCTCCACCAGTTCGACGTGGCGTTCCTGCCGATCGGGAACTACTACACGATGGGCCCCAAGCGGGCTGCCAAGGCGGTCGAGCTGCTGGGGGTCAAGACCGTGGTGCCCATGCACTTCGGCACCTTCCCGCCGCTGACGGGCCGGCCCAGCGAGCTCCAGGAACTGGTCGGGAGCGGCGTCAGTGTGCTCGACATCAAACCCGGCGACGAGGTATAGAGGTTCGGCCGGACCCGGCCGAACCTCTAGCATGGCCGGATGAGAGCCCGCTACTCCCGCTGGGACGGCACCCAGCACCTCGACGAGCTGGACGCCGACCAGGTCCTGGACGCGCTGTCCGACGACCTGATGAGCTACGGCGACCTCTCGGCCGCCCTCCAGCGCCTCCACCGCTGGGGCAACGAGGACATGCCGGGCCTGGAGCAGCTGCTGAAGGATCTGCGCGAGCAGCGCGAGCAGGAGCTCTCGCGCTACGACCTCGAGTCCACAGTCGACCAGATCCGCGAGCAGCTGCAGGACGTGATCGACACCGAGCGCACCGGCATCGACCGCAAGGTGGAGCAGGCGCCGCCTGACGGCAAGAAGCTGATGGAGCGGATCGCCAGGCAGCGCCGGGACCAGCTGGACCGGATGCCCGACGACCTCGGCAGCCGCGTCAAGGAGCTCCGCAACTACGAGTTCATAGACGAAGAGGCCCGCCAGAAGTTCGAGGACCTCCTGAAGAAGCTGCAGCAGCAGATCGTGGACCAGATGTTCCAGGGCATGAAGCAGTCCATCGAGGGCATGAAAGGCCAGGACCTGAGCCGGATCCGCGAGATGGTGCGCGACCTGAATCAGATGCTCGAGCAGCGCCAGCAGGGGCTCACGCCGAACTTCCAGGAGTTCAAGCAGAAGTACGGCGACATGTTCCCGCCCGAGATCGACTCCCTCGACCAGCTGCTGGAGCACCTGCAGCGCCAGATGGCCCAGATGCAGTCGCTGCTGCAGAGCCTCTCCCCGGAGGCGCGCGACGAACTGCGCCGGATGATGGACGAGCTGCTCGCGGACGACTCGCTGCGCCTGGAGCTGGCCCGCCTCGGGGCGATGATGCAGCAGATGATGCCGCCCTCGGAGATGACCGAGCGGTACCCCTTCTTCGGGGACGACCCGCTCTCCCTCCAGGAGGCGATGGGGCTGATGGAGCGCCTCCAGCAGATGGACCGGCTGGAGTCGCAGCTGGAGCGAGGCAGCTTCCGCCTCGACGACGTTGACCGCGGGCTGGCCGAGCAGGTCCTGGGGCCGCAGGCCCGGCAGCAGCTGGACCAGCTGCGCCAGATGACCGAGGTGCTCGAGAAGGCGGGCTACGTCGAGCGCAAGGACCGCCGCCTGGAGCTGACGCCGCGCGGCATGCGGCGGATCGGGCAGAGCGCTCTCAAGGACATCTTCAACCAGCTCAAGAAGAGCCGGATCGGCCAGCACAGGATGCTGGGGGCCGGGCTCGGCACGGAAGCCGGCGAAGAGCTGAAGGAGTACGAGTACGGCGACCCCTTCCTGCTGGACATGAAGGAGACCCTCTTCACCTCGCTGACGCGCGAGGGCAAAGGGGTTCCCGTGCACATCGAGCCTTCGGACTTCGTGATCCACCGCACCGAGCACTCGACGCAGGCGTCCACCGTGCTGATGATCGACATGAGCCGCTCGATGTTTCTGCGCGGCTGCTTCCTGGCGGCCAAAAAGGTCGCCATAGCGCTTGACGCGCTGATCCGCAGCCAGTTCCCGCGGGACAGCCTGTACGTGGTCGGCTTCTCCAACCACGCCGTGGAGCTGAAGCCGCAATCGCTGCCCCAGATCGCGCTCAACGACTACGTCTACGGCACCAACATGCAGCACGGGTTCCAGGTGGCCCGCTCGCTCCTGGCCAAGCACCGGGGCAATCGCCAGATCATCATGGTCACCGACGGCGAGCCCACGGCCCATCTCGACAACGGCCGCGTCTACTTCGCCTACCCGCCCACCTTCCGCACCATCCAGGAGACGCTGAAGGAGGTCCGGCGCTGCACCCGGGACCGGATCGTGATCAACACGTTCATGCTGGAGCGGGGTCCCTATCTCACCGAGTTCATCAACCAGATGACGCGAATCAACAAGGGCCGCGCTTTCTTCGTCTCGCCGGAGCGGCTGGGCGAGTACATCCTGGTGGACTACGTGTCCGGCAAGCAGCGCCGGCGCTCGGCGCGCGTGGCGGGATAGCTCGCCGACCTCGCCTATCATCAAAGGATGCAGCTCCAGGAACGCCCCGTCCTCGACCACGTCGGGGTGCCGCGGATCGTCCGGAGCTGGCACAACCTATCCCCGGCCGAGCTCTACGAGCACGCGATCCGGCACGGCGAGGCCGCCGTGGTTTCCACAGGTGCGCTGACCGCCGAGACGGGGCGCCATACCGGCCGCTCGCCGAAGGACAAGTTCTTCGTCGAGGAGGAGACCTCCCGCGACCGGATCTGGTGGCACGAAGGCAACCAGCCGATCTCCGAGGCGCACTTCGACGGGGTGCTCGAGCGGATGGTCGAGTACATCGCCCGCAACGAGGTGTACGTCCAGGACCTCTTCGCCTGCGCCGACCCCCGCTACCGGCTCAAGGTCCGGATCGTGACGCAGTTCGCCTGGCACAGCCTCTTCGCGCACAACCTGTTCATCCGGCCGGCCGAGCAGGAGCGCGAGGGGTTCAGGCCCGACTTCACCGTGATGTCGCTGCCCTCGGTAGCTGCCGACCCGGCCCGGGACGGCACCCTCTCCGAGACCTTCATCCTGGTCAACTTCAAGCGCCGGATGGTGATCATCGGCGGCACCCAGTACGCGGGCGAGATCAAGAAGTCGGTGTTCACGGCCCTCAACTACCTGCTCCCGGAATCGGGCACGCTACCGATGCACTGCTCCGCCAACGTCGGCCGGAAAGCGGACGTGGCGCTCTTCTTCGGGCTCTCGGGAACCGGCAAGACGACGCTCTCCTCAGAGCCTGATCGGCGCCTGATCGGCGACGACGAGCACGGCTGGAGCGATACCGGGGTCTTCAACTTCGAAGGCGGCTGCTACGCCAAGACGATCCGGATCTCTAAGAACGCGGAACCGGAGATCTACGCGGCGACCAACCATTTCGGGACGATCCTGGAAAACGTCGTCTACGACCCCGACACCAGGGTCCCCGACTACGACGACGAGAGCCTCACCGAGAACACGCGCTCCGCCTACCCGATCGACCTGATCCCCAACGCCGACCTCTCGGGCCACGCCGGTCACCCCCGCAATGTGCTCTTCCTGTCGGCCGACGCCTTCGGCGTGCTGCCTCCGGTCTCCCTGTTGGAGGAGGACCAGATCCGCTTCTTCTTCCTGTCCGGCTACACCGCCAAGGTGGCCGGCACCGAGCGGGGCGTCACCGAGCCGGAGCCCACGTTCAGCACGTGCTTCGCCGCCCCCTTCCTGCCCCTCACCCCCGAGACGTACGCCGGCATGCTCATCGAGCGCGTGCGCAATCACGACGCCCGGGTCTGGATGCTCAACACGGGCTGGGTCGGCGGCGCCTACGGGACGGGACAGCGCATCTCCATAGCGCACACCCGCGCCATCGTCACCGCCGTCGTGCAGGGCAAGCTGCGCGACGTCCCCACCCGCACCGACAGCGTTTTCGGGGTGCGCGTCCCGACGCGCGTGCCCGAGGTGCCGGACCAGGTCCTCGACCCCCGGAGCGCGTGGCGCGACCCGGACGATTACGACCGCCAGGCTCGGAAGCTCAAGGCGATGTTCGACGAGAACATCAGCCATGTCTCCGAGGGTGGCTCAGCGGCAGGCTAGGTCCCTCCGGCAAGATCGGGTAGCCTACCCACTCGTGTCAGCCGGCCCTCTTGTCACCGAGGACATCCTCGCCTTCCGGATGATCGGCGATCCGCGCGTGTCGCCAGATGGCGGCCGGGTAGCGTTCGTCCTCACCGAGCAGGACGCCGAGGAGAACCGCCAGCGGTCGAGCATCTGGGTCGTCCCCAGCGACGGCTCAGAGGCTGCCCGACCCCTCACGCAGGGCACCGGCCGGGACGCCCGCCCGCGCTGGTCACCGGATGGCCGCTGGCTGGCATTCCTGGGCGCCCGGGACCGGGATTGGGCCAAGGACCTGTTCGTGGTCGACCTTCGGGGTGGCGAGGCGCGCAAGGTCGCTGCCCTGCCCCGGGGTGTCGACGAGTTCGCCTGGAGCCCGGACTCCCAGCGCTTCTGTCTCCTCGGCCGTCCGGAATACCCCGACGATCCCGACCGCGGCCCGGCCCCCGACCCGGCCGAGGCCCGGCGCCGCTACCAGGAGCGCGTCCGCCACATAGAACGGTTCCGCTACCGGCTGGACGGCCAGGGCCCGCTCGACGACGAGCCTCGCCAGGTCTGGGTGTGCGAGCTGGACGGCAGCGGGCTGGGCATGATCACGGACGGGCCGTCGGAGCCCGTCCGCCCGCGCTGGATCAACGACCATGACATCGCCTTCCTGGGGAACCGGAACCCCGACCATGACCGCAGCGAGGTGAACGAGGTGTACGCCGTGCCGGCGGCGGGCGGCGCGGTGCGGGCGCTGACCGCCAACTCGAAGCCGACCGAGGCCTTCTCCGTCAGCCCCGAGGGCCACGTCGCCACAGTGCGCGGGGACGACCGACTGGCCGCTTTCGGCGGCGGCCACATGCGGGTGTTCGTGGGGGATGTCTGCCTGACGCGCCACCTCGGCCGTTCCAGCCTCCCGTCCGTCCTGGCCGACACCGCCCCCGGCCGCGAGGCGCTGGATCCGATCTGGGCCGGCGGCCACATCTACTTCGACATCGGCGACCATGGCGCCGTCCACCTCTACCGGGCGCACTCGGGTGCACTTCCCGAGGTGGTCCTGGGGGGCCGGCGGGTGATCATCGGCGCCGCCGTCGGCGGCGAGGTCCTGGCCTTCGTGTCGACCTCGCTGGAGGACCCGGTGAGCCTTCGCGCGGCCGGCCTGGACGGCAGCGACGAGCGTGTCCTTTTCGATCCCAACCCCTGGGTGTGCGAGCGGGCGATCGGCGCGGTCCGCCAGTTCGACTTCGAGCACGACGGCCGGAAGATCGACGCCTGGGCCGTCCTGCCGCCCGGCCACGAGGAGGGCCACAAAGTACCCACGCTCCTCTACATCCACGGAGGGCCGCACGCCGCGTACGGCTGGTCGTTCCAGTTCGTGTTCCAGGTACTGGCGGGCGCCGGCTACGCGGTGGTGTACTGCAACCCGCCGGGCACCAGACCTACGAGGAGGAGTTCGCGCGGGTCCTCACGGGTCAGTGGGGCGAGCTCGACTTTCCCTACTTCATGGCCCTGGTCGACCGGGCGCAGGACGCCGGCTTCGCCGACCCCGAGCGGCTGGGCGTGGGGGGCGCCAGCTATGGCGGCTTCAGCACCCTCTGGGTGGTGACCCACACGGACCGCTTCAAAGCCGCCGTCTCCGCGCGGCCGGTCTCCCACCTGGGTGGCTTCTACGGTTCCAGCGACGTGGGCTGGAGCTTCGGCGAGGGCTCGATCGGCGCCGAACCCTGGGAGGACGCGGACCGGTTCCACCGGCTGTCGCCGGCCAGCTACGCGGCCGACATCACCACACCGCTCCGCCTGATCGCGTCGACCGGCGACCTGCGGACGCCGCTCGAGCAGGCCGAGCAGGTTTTCGTCCGGCTGCGCAAGATGGGCAAGCCGGTGGACCTGATCGTGTTCCACGGCGAGCCACATGCCGTCGTCGTGATGGGCAGGCCGTCGAACCGGCTTCGCCACATGCGGGTTGTGCTGGACTGGTTCGACCGCCACCTCAAGGCTTGAGGGTCGGCATCATCGGCAGCCGGCACTACGCCGACCTGGGCGGCGTTGAGGCGTACGTCGCCACTCTGCCTCAGGACTCCAGCCTCGTGACCGGCAGCGCCAGCGGCGTCGACGCCGCGGCGACCCGGGCCGCGCGGGGGCGTGGCCTGCCGGTCAAGGTGGTGGCGGCCTCGTTCGAGGAGGCGCGCGACGCCGCGGCGGCCGCCGCGCGCAACCAGCGCCTGGTGGACCAGTGCGATGTCCTGGTCGCCTTCTGGGATGGAGTCTCCGAGGGCACGCGGCGCACCGTCGAGCGCGCGCTCGACTCCGGCAAGGAGGTGCACGTGTTCGTCTCGGGACCCCCTCATAGACTGGGCGTGTGAGCATCAAGGCTCGGCTCTTCGCCCGCCTGCGCGAGCAGGCTGCCACGGACGTAGAGCCGGTCGACCTTCCGGCCGGGGCCACCATTCGAGACGTGTACGCGGAGCTGCGCCGGCGCCACCCGGCGCTGGAATCGGACCTGGCCCTGATCCGGCCCGCCCGCAACGAGACCTTCGCCGAGTGGAGCGACGCGGTCAGGGACGGAGACGAGGTCGCCTTCATCCCTCCCGTAAGCGGCGGCGCGGCCGGCGCGGGCGCCTTCTTCGAGATCACGCTCGCCCCGCTCGACCCCCGGCGCTTGGAGGCGGCCGTCGCCCACCCCGGCGCCGGCGCGATCTGCACCTTCAGCGGTGTCGTCCGCGACAACGCCCGCGGCGAGGCGGTCACCCACCTGGAGTACGAGGCCTACTCGGCGATGGCCGATCGCCAGATGCGAGCCATCGCGGACGAGATCAGCCAGCGCTGGCCGAGCGCTCGGGTCGCCATGGCTCACCGCACGGGCCGGCTCGAGATCGGCGAGGTCTCCGTGGTCGTCGCGGCTTCCTGCCCGCACCGCGCCGAGGCGTTCGAGGCCTGCCGCTGGGGCATCGACCGCCTTAAGGAGTCGGTCCCGATCTGGAAGAAGGAGTTCGCGAAGAGCGGAGCCGTCTGGATCGAGGGTCCGGACGCCCGGCCAGGGCCGCCGCCTACTTCCTGAGCAGCGCCAACGAGACCCCGTCCCGCATCGGGATCACGACCGAGTCCAGTTGGGGGCTCCCGGCCACCAGCCGGTTGTAGTGCGCCACGTTCCGGGCCTGGCGGCCCGTCGGCCGCACGACCTCGCCCCGGCGCAGCGCGTTGTCGGCGATGAGCAGGCCGCCCGGCCGGAGCCGGGTCAGCGAGAGCTCGAAGCAGCGCTCGACGACCGCCTCTGAGGGAAAGGAGTTGAGGAGGTCGTTGAACACGCAGTCGAAGCTTTCGCCGGGCCGCTCCAAGTAGGCCAGCGCGTCCTCCTCACGGACCTCGGCCTGCTTCTCGAACCCGGCCTCGGCGAAGTTGCGCCTTGCCCGCTCGGCGCGCTCCGGGTCGGTCTCCAGCGTGACGAGCCGGCCCTGGTCCAGGCCGCGCAGCAGCCAGATGCCGCTGTAGCCGGCGGCCGTACCCAGCTCCAGCGCGCTCCCGGCGCCGACCATCCGGAGCAGGAGGCGCAGCAGGTTGCCCACCTGGACGCCGATCGCTGGCACGTTGTCGGCTTCCAGCTCCTGCTCGAGCCGGGCGAGGACCGGTTCCCGCTCGGGGATGAGGCTCTCGAGGTAAGCCTCGAGCTCCGCCGTGACCTGGACCGGGACCAGCCGGGTCACGAATCCACGCGCTGCGGGGACAGGAGTTCCAGCACCCTCTCGACCTCCTCCTCGGTGTTGTAGAAATGGGTCCCCAGGCGCACGAAGTCCTGGTGGATCCGGCCGACCACGTGGCAGGCGTTGAGGTCGCGCAGGATCTCCTGGGCCGGCGCCCCCGGCTTCCTGAACGACACGATCCCGGACGCCTCCCCGGGCTCCCGCGGCCACGGTTCCACGAGCTCGTAGCCGCGCTCCGCCAGGCCCTCTCCAAGCTGGCGGGCGAGGCTTAGGACGCGCTTCTCGACGACGTCGGTCCCGATCTCCAGGAACAGCTCGACGGCGGCCTCGAACGCCACCATGTCCAGCACCGAGATGCTCGCCTCCTCGAAGCGCCGCCCAGTCTCGACAAGGTCGAAGTCGTAGTCGAAGTACTCCTTGTTGCGCTTCATGTTCCCGGTCCCCACCAGCGCTGGGCGCAGATTTCTGAGCAGCTCCGGCCGGCAGTAGCAGAAACCGATGCCGACAGGTCCCATCAGCCACTTGTAGGCGCCGGCGCTCAGGTAGTCCACGGGCAGCCTGGAGAGGTCGATGCGCAGCGCGCCGGCGCTCTGGATGGCGTCCACCGCGAAGATCACGCCGCGCCGATCGAGCTCGCTGCCGATCGCGTCGAGGTCCAGCCGGTAGCCGTTCCAGAACTCGACGTGGCTGAGGGCGACCACGCGCGTCCGCTCGTCGACGAGCGCCAGGACCGACTCGGGCGTGACGCGGCCCTCGACCGGCTCGGCCATTCGGTACTCCACGCCCCGGTCCTTCAGCGCCATCCAGGGGTAGACGTTGGCCGGGTACTCGCCGCGGGCGCCGACGACGTTGTCGCCTGGCTGCCAGTCCAGGCCACAGGCCAGGAGGGACACCGCATGGGCGGTGCTGCGGGTGATGGCGATGCTCTCGGGCTCCGCCCCGACCAGCCGCCCAATCGCCTCCCGGAGGTCGTCGGCGTGGTTGCGGGACCAGTCGTCGGGCGCCGGTCGCGAGGTGGCGATCTCCATCACCGACTCCACGGCTGCGCGCGCCCGCTCGGACATCGGGGAGACGCCGGCGTGGTTCATGAAGATGAACTTCGCGGTGATCGGGAACAGGTTCCTGGCTTCGACGGGGTCCATTCAGCGCTTCTCCCAGAACTCTTCGAGGATCGGTTGCAGGGTCCGCATGTACGCGGCCAGCCGCTCCGCCGCCAGCGCCAGGACCTCATCGGACAGCTCGGGTGCGGGGAGGGTCTCGTAGAGCCGCACCCAGCCCCGTTCCCAGGGTTCCAACTCTGCTCGCGGCAGGGCGCCTTTGACCTCCACCATCCGCTCCCGGAAGAAGTCGAGGGCGCGCTGGTTGAGCTCGGGGCGGCCCTCGAAGTGGAGGCCGACCTCGACGCGGCCGGTGCGGACGTGGTGCCAGACCTCGAAGTGGGTCTCCCGGTGGCCGTAATCCAGCTTCATCAGCCGGCCCCGCCCGCGGGCAGCGTCGAAGCCGCGGAGCCCGGCCGGAAGCCGCGGGGCCAGCGCGACCGGCAGCGCATGAAAGAAGTCGGCCGGAGCCAGCGCCGTCCTCACCTGGAAATGAATATACGGGGGTCTGGATACACTTGAGCCCAGCATGGCCTGGGTCCCCACCGTCACCGAGAACGAGGGCGGCAACCGCGAGCGATCGTTCGATATTTACTCGCGCCTGCTCCGCGACCGGATCATCATGATCGGCCGCCCGATCAACGACGTGGTCGCCAACCTGGTCGTTGCCCAGCTGATCTTTCTGGCGGCGGAGGACCCCGAGAAGGAGATCCAGATGTACATCAACTCGCCGGGTGGCTCGGTGGCCTCCGGCTTCGCCATCTACGACACCATGCAGTACGTGCCCCCGCCGGTCTCGACGGTGGCCGTCGGCCGGGCGGCCAGCTTCGGCACCGTGCTCCTGATGGCGGGCGCCAAGGGCAGGCGCTTCGCGCTGCCCAACTCCCGGATCCACATGCACCAGCCGCTGATCTCGGGCCGCGGCCTTCAGGGCCAGGCCACCGATCTCGACATCCACGCCCGCGAGATCATCCGGATAAAGGAGGAGCTCAACAAGCTGATCTCCAGCCACACCGGGCAGGCCCTGGAGCGGGTCGAGAAGGACACCGACCGGGACTACTACATGTCGCCGGAGGAGGCCATCGAGTACGGCCTCATCGACGCCATCATCGACGCGCCCGCCACGGCGGACTTGGTCGCGGCGTCCAGCATCGCCCCCCGCTAGACCTCTAGACCTCCAGCGTCATCCCGTCCCGGGCCGCCTTCACCTCGATCCCGGTGCGCTGGGCCAGCGCCTCCGCGACCTCCCAGGGATGGGCGCGCCACACGGTCATCCCGAAGTGGGTCAGGACGGCCAGCCGGGGCTTGACCTCGCGGATGATCCGCTCCGCATCGGCGATGCAGAGGTGGGGAAGCTCCGGCCGGCAGTCCATGAGCACGGTGTGGATGATGAGGACCTCGGCCCGGTGGTCCTCCGCGATCCCCTCGTAGTAGCCGCTGTCGGTCACCCAGCCCAGCTTTCCGTCCCCGAAGATGAACCCGTACGTCTCGGCGCCGTGGGGGTGCCGGGGACTGGTCCGGAAGCTGATCTCGCCCAGCTGATACCCCGTGGCCGGCTCCAGGCGCACCAGCTCCCGCGGGAAGCCGCGCAGGTACTGAAGGACGACCGGATCCGAGTCGAGCGCGTCCGAGGGGCAGAAGAGGGTGCCTCGGGGCCGGAAGCCGCCCTCCGTCATGGCCTCGATCATCACGTTGACGTCGCCGCAGTGGTCGAGGTGGCGGTGGCTGATCAGGATGCCGTCCAGGCGGCTGGCGTCCACCTTGCGCTTGGCGTACTGGACCACTGCGCCAGGCCCGGGGTCCATGCAGAGGCGGGTCCCACCCTCCTCGAGGAACAACCCGCCGGAGGCCAGGAACTGCTTGGCGACCATGAAGCGGGCGCCGGCGGTGCCCATGAACGTCAGCTTCATCGGGACTCGGGCTCAGGCACCTCGGCCACCTCGGCGAGCGGGATCCCGCGCCCGAAGTAGCGGTCGTAGAGCTCGCTCACCCGGTCCAGCGTATCGATCTCGGAGACCGGCTTGTCGTCCCGCAGGCGGACGATCCTCGGGAAGCGCAGCGCGAATCCGCTCTTGTGGCGGGCCGAGCGCTGGATCGCGTCGAACGCCACCTCGACCACGGTGTCCGGATCGACCGCGAGCGACCGCCCGTAGTCCGCGACCTTGTGGGCCAGGAAGTGGCGCGTCATGGTGGCGATCTCGGCGTCGGTCAGCCCGGTGTAAGCCTTGCCCACATTCAGCAGCCGGCCGCCGGCCTCGTCGCGGACCGCGAACGTGTAGTCGGAGAGCACACCGCGGCGCTTGCCGTGGCCCCACTCGACGGACGTGACAACGCAGTCCAGGGTCGCCAGCGGCCGCTTCAGCTTGAGCCAGGACATCCCGCGCCGGCCTGGGCTGTAGGCGCTGTTCGGATCCTTCACCATCAGGCCCTCGTTGCCGCGCTCGCGGGTCTCGGCGAAGATCCGGTCCAGGTCGGCGGCGCTGCTGGCGGTCTCCAGCCGGGCCAGCAGGAACGGGTGCTGGAGGCCCAGACTCTCCATCAGCCGGCGCCGCTCGGCCAGCGGCTGGTCCATGACCACGTCGCCGTTGAGATAGAGCAGGTCGAAAGCCACGAACACCACCGGGACCTCCTGGCGCAGCTTGGCTGAGACGACCTTGCGACCGAGCCGGCGCTGAAGGTCGAAGAAGGGGAGCACATGGCCCTCTCGGTGGGCCAGGATCTCGCCGTCCATCACGATCTCGCGGTCGAGCCGGGCCGCCGCTTCCGCCACCTCGGGAAAGGCCAGGGTGGTCTCTTTGAGGTCACGCGAGAACAGCTCGGCCGCGGCCTCGTTTCGGTGGACCTGGCAGCGCACCCCGTCGTACTTCTCCTCGGTCCAGACCGCCGAGGTCGCCATCCGCCTCATCGCCTCGTCGGCGGTCTCGACGGCCGTGGCGAGCATGAACCGGATGGGCTGGAAGAGCGTGATCCGGGCGTCGGCGAGGTCGCCCGCCCGGCAGCGGACGGCGGCCTCCCCAATGTCGCCCGTCAGCATGTGGACCCGGCGTACCGCGTCGAGCGGGATGTCGAAGGCCTGGGCCAGGGCCGCCTCCACGATGCCTTCCTGGAGCCCGATCCGGAGCTCCCCCGAAAGCACCTTCACGAGGTACTTGGCCGCGAGCGGCTCCAGCCGGTCGAGCAGCTCGGCCAGCCGCTCCTGCTTGGCGGCGGCCGCCGCGGCGGTGCGGATCGCCTCCAACCCGGCCGCCACGTCGGCCAGGCTCGTCGGGTGCGGGTGGGTGCGCCCCTCCAGCGCCTCCGCGGCCCAGTCGCCGAGGTCGGAGTGCTTGAGGAAGATAGCCCCCAGCTCCTCCGAGTCGCGGCCGGAGAGGCGCTCCACCACCTTGCTGATCGCTCGCCAGCCCAGGTTGAGCTTGCGGCGCTCGCCCAGGCCGTAGGGCCGGCCCGTCATGAAGACCGCAGCCCGCCTCAGGTCGTCGGGAGGCAGGTCGCGCAGGTAGGCGGCCAGCAGGCGCGCCTTCTCGAGGGTGGAGGAGGTGGCGGCGATCGCCTCCGCCGTGCGGGCGAACTCGAGCAAGGTAACTTATCGTACGTGCGCCGCTGTCCCTACCTCGAGCTGCTGGTCAAGGACACCCGAGGGCCCCTCCGCGTGTACCGCTTCGACTGCCACGTCGACCACCTGTCGAAGCGCAAGCTCAGCCTCCGCGACAGCCCGCCGATCTGCGTGCGCGACTACGAGTCCTGCCACCTCTACCAGGAGGAGAAGGGCCGCGAGGATGGCCTGATCCGCCGCTACACGGAGTAAAAGGCAGCAGGGTGCGGATCTTCATCTCGGTCGACATCGAGGGGGTGGCCGGCATCGTCCACCCCCACCAGGGCCGCATGGGCGAGGTCGACTACGAACGCTGCCGCAGGCTGATGACCCAGGAGGCCAACGCCGCCATCGAGGGCGCGCTGCAGGCGGGGGCGCAGGAGATCGTCGTCAACGACTCCCACGCCGAGGCCCGAAACCTCGTGGCGGAGGAGCTCAACCCGGCCGCCGAGCTCATCTCCGGGTACCCCAAGGCGCTGTACATGTGCCAGGGGATGGGCCCGGGCTTCGACGCAGCCTTCTTCGTCGGTTACCACGGCGGTGCGGGCGCCCGGGACGCCGTGATCGACCACACGTACTCGAGCAAGGTCGCCCGCGAAGTCCGCCTCAATGGCGTCCGGCAGACGGAGGGCAGCCTCAACGGCCAGGTCTGCGGCTACTTCGGCTGCCCGGTAGCGCTCTTCACCGGCGACGCGGCGGCGGTCTGCGAGATGCACGAGTTCGTGACCGAGGTCGAGGGCGTCGTCGTCAAGGAGTCGATGGGCCGCTACGTCGCGCGCTCGCTCCACCCTGAGGTCGCCCGCGACCGCATCCGCGCCGGCGCCCGCCGGGCGATCGAGCGCCTCGACAACATCCCCCCGCTCCGGGTCGAGGGCCTGGTGGAGATGGAGATCGACGTGCACGACACCGCCATGGCGGACGTCGGCGAGCTGGTGCCGGGAGTGCGCCGGCTGGCCGGGCGCACGCTGGCTTTCGCCCACGAGGACTACCTGGAGGTCTTCCGCTGCATGCTGGTCCTGCTCGCGTTGGGCCAGACCGTCATCCTCAGGTGACCTGCCAGGTCTGCCGGGCGCCCTCGCTGCCGATGCACGGCGTCTGCGTCTTCTGCCACTCGCCCCTCGGCGCCGGGACCGAGCTGGGCGGGCTGCTCGACTACCTGGCGGGCAGCCTGCCCGGGATCGACGTCAAACGGCGCGGGCTGGTGCGCAAGGGTCCGGTCAGGGAGCTCAGGAGCGGCGAGCACCGGGCGCGCCTGGGCAGGGCCGGCCTCGCGCTCACCCCGGACCGCGGCGCCGCCCAGTGGGTGGACAGCCTGCTCTCAGAGCTCTCGCGTAAGGCGGCCGCCGACGGCGGCTTGCGGCAGGCCATGACGCGAGCGGGCTGGGCCTTCCGCTAAGCGAGCTCATCGGGGGAGTTCACTGCCGGGCAGCCCAGATCAGGCACCAGGTCTGGGGGTAGCTGACGCGCCGGCCGGGGTCGCCGGCGGCCTCCGCCTCCAGCTCCGCCGCCCCGGCCTGGAACTCGGCTTCGGGGAGCAGTGAGAGCGTGGAGATGAAGCGCTGGCGGACGGCGGCCGCCAGGCGGCCGCCGCTTGTGACCCGCGTCTGGACCAGCTGCTGCTCCAGCACCGGCCGCAGGCCGGCCGCCGCCAGCTGGGCCATCCAGAGCTCGGGGGCCTCGAAGCGGGCCAGGTCCACGGCGGGCAGAGATGGAAAGTAGCGGTTCAGGTGGAAGCCGTGCACGTGTTCCGGGGTGAGCGTCCAGATCGCCGCCCAGCCGCCAGGCCGCAGCACGCGCCACAGCTCGCCGGCGGCCGCCGGCTTGTCCGAGACCCAGTGGAAGGCGAGGGAGCAGAACGCCAGGTCGCAGCAGCCGGAGTCCAGGGGCAGCCGCTCGGCCCGACCCTCCCGCACGTCCAGCCCGGTGGCCTGCGCCCGCATCGCCGGCTCCGGGTCCACGCCGACCGCCGCGCCGGCGCCGGCCTGCCGGGCGGCTTCGCGCAGCAGCTTTCCGGTTCCGCAGCCGACCTCCAGGATGGCGGGTCGCGGCGGCAGGGGGCAGCGTTCGAGCATCAGACGGAGGCGCGTGCGGTCATTGGCATTCAGGGGCCGCAGCCGCTCGTAGCGGCTCGCGAGCGCGCTAAAGGGCGAAGGCGAGCTGCTCAGTCGTGTGGAGGGCGTGCGCGCGGACGCCGCGCCGCTTCAGGTGCCGGGCGAAGTCCTCGGCGAAGCCGTGGACCGTGTAAACCTGGTCTGCGCCCGAGCGCTTGACCACCTCCAGCAGCTCGTTGAAGTCGCAGTGGTCGGAAAAAGGGAACGCCAGGTCGGCCCCGAAAAGGCGCCAGAAGTGGGGGTCGCAGGCCCACCCCGAAACCAGCGCGGCCCGATACCGCCCCAGGCGCCTGACGGCATCCTTCCCGGCGGGCGGCGCGACCACCACCCGGCCCTCGACGTCCTCGCCAAGCTCGATCCAGTCGGGAAGCTGGACACCCGACTGCTCGTAGGCGCGGGCGAAGGGAACGCAGCGCTCCTCGAGCGCAAAGCGGAAGCCGTACTGGGCCAGCGCCAGCATCACCTCCTGGGCCTTGCCCAGGGCGTGGGCCAGCAGGACTGGCGTAACCCGGGCGTCGAGGGCCTTCCGGCACCACATCGCGATCGCCTCGACGACTGTGTCGGGGTCGGGGAACCGGAAGTGGGGGAGGCCGTAGGTGCTCTCGACGACCAGGACCTCGACCGCCGGGATCTCGGTGTCGGGGCGCTGCCAGCCTCGTCTCAGCTTGAGGTCGCCCGTGTACAGCAGGCGGGCGCCGCCGTGTTCGAAGAGCAGCTGGGCCGAGCCCAGCATGTGGCCGGCGTCGACCAGGGTCAGCATGGCGTCACCCACCGGGACGGGGCGGTCGAGAGGGACGAGGCGAGTCTGGCGCGGCCGCCGGGGTCCCGGCAGCAGGCCCAGGGTGGGCGCCGTCATGAGCGCCAGCTTGTGGCGCCGGGCGTGGTCGGAGTGGGCGTGCGACACGAACGCCAGCTCCCGCACGACCAGGGGGTCCAGCCAGAGGCCGTGCCCGGCCAGCGAGATCCCCCTGTCCCAGGTGACTTCCCGGGTCACAGGCGGACCGCTGAGAGCTGAACCCGGTCATGAATGGAGAAGAGGTGGGCCGGCACCTCCAGGCCGAGCTCGCGATAGGCCTCCAAGGGGACGCCGATGTCGGCCACCCAGACCTCGCCGGCCAGGACGGCGCCCTCGCCGGCCAGCAGCCCCGGCTTGGGGAGGCCCAGGGTCACAGTCAGCGTCGCGCGGACCGCCGGCCCGCCGGCCAGGCCGGTGTCGGCGTCCAGGCCCGAGGGGACGTCGACCGCGACCACCCGCCGCCCGCTGGCGTTGACCGCCTCGATCCAGCCGGCGGCCCGACCCTCGGCGGGGCGGGAGAGCCCGGTCCCGAAGATGGCGTCGACCACCACCTGAGAGTCGGTGAAGTCAGGCTCCGACGCAACCGTCACCCCCAGGGCGGTCAGCGCGTCGGCCTCCAGCCGGGCCGGACCGGAGAGGGCCCAGGCGTCGAGGCAGGCCACGCCGGCCAGCCGGCCCCAGCGATGGAGGTGGCGGGCGGCCGCCAGCCCGTCCCCGCCGTTGTTGCCCCTGCCGCAGACCACATACGTCTGGCCCCGGCAGTGGCGCGCGACCTGCCAGCCGGCCGCCTCCATCAGCCACTCCACCGGCAGGCGGAAGCGGCCGGCGCAGAGGCGGTCCACCTCGCGGACCTGGGCGCTGCTAAGCGCCGGGAGAGGGCTCGGGCCGCTCGACAAGGAAAGAGCAGTAGGGGTCGCGGCGGTGGATCGACTCGGCCTGCGAGACGGGAGCGCCGAGCAGGTCGTTGATCAGGTGGGGGGTGATGGTGCAGACCTGGGGGAACTTGAGCGCGGTGTTCCGGAAGGGGCAGTTGTGGATGGTGACGCGGACGCCGTCCGGGGTGTCCTCGCTCTCGGCGAGGGTGCCGGCCCGGCCGATCCAGGCCACCAGCCGCTTCAGCTTGTCGTCGAAGCTGAGACCCTCCATGTCCTGGCGCACCGACTCCGCATGCCGGAGCGCGACCCTTCTGAAGATCTCGTCCAGCGCCTTCGGGCCGCCCATCTCCTGGACTTCGGTCAGGACCATGGTGGCCAGCTGTCCGTAGCGCTTGGGGAAGGACGCGTCGGCGCGCTCGGTGAGGGAGAAGAGAAGGGAGGGCCGGCCCCGCTTGTGCCGGACGGGCTCGCTCTTGACAAGGCCGTCGCGCTCCAGATTGGTGAGATGCTGCCGCACGGCGTTGGGCGTGATCCCCAGCTCGGCGCTGATCGCCTCGGCGCTGGCCGCCTGTTTGCGGCGCAGGAGCTCCAGGACCTCCATCCGAGTCGAGCGGCCGGCGATCAGTGAAGGCATATCCGGCTTGGCTGGCGGGAGCTTAGCACAGCCGTCGGACCCACTGAGGGGATTTATTCAAGTACTGCCTTGACAAAAAAACGAGCGTTCGTAAACTGGGGTCGTCTAAGCAAAGAGAAGAGCCGCAACAGGAGCGAAGATGATCGAGGAAGCCTGCGTAGCAATCGACACAGTCGTAGCGCAGGGCCGGGTGGAGCGCGAATCCAAGTACGCCCGGCGCAACAAGATGCGCTACATCGACCAGCTTCTGAACGAGCTGGAGATGCTGAACCTGGCCGACCAGAACGTGATGCCGCGTCCGCTCGCCAGTGCCCTGGACGAGCTGATCGCCGGCTCCGAGGTAGTCGCCCAGCAGCCGAGGCTGTCGTCGGTCACCGAGGCGATGGACGCCCTGTACGAGATCCAGGACAGCCTGATGTTCAACCAGATCGAGGACGAATAGACAAAGCCGGCTACTTTCGGCAAGCACGTCGGGCGGTTTCGAATGCGGAACCGCCCTTTTTCATGCCCTTGGACGGATTGGCCTCAGCGTCCATTAAGAAGACGCGCGAGGCTGTCGAGGCAGACGACCCCGCGGCAGACCGGCTTCGCCTGTCAGCGGCGCGCCGGCGAGGCTTCACCACAGGGTGCGGCCGATACCACGTACACTGGCGCGCGGCACACCGGTGCGGCCATCCGTCGTCAAAGGGAGAGCCAAGGAAGATGAACCGGTGATGCGGCGGTGTGTGGTGCTCTGCGCCGCCCTGTTGGCGGCAGGGTTCGCACTCGTGAGCCCGGTGGCCCTGGCAGCCGGCTCTCCGTTGATATGGTCGGCACCGGTGCTCGTCGACCACCAGCCGCCGTTCTTCGCCAACTTCATCTCAGGCGTTTCCTGTCCCAGCAGCGGCCTCTGCGTCGCCGTGGACCAGAACGGGAACGTGGTCACCTCCACAAACCCCACCGGGGGGGCGGCGGCCTGGACCGTGACCCACGTGGACGGTCCCAACTTCATGTCAGGCGTGTCCTGTCCCACCAGCGGCCTCTGCGTCGCCGTGGACGGGAAGGCCAACGTGGTGACGTCCACCAACCCCACCGGGGGGGCGGCGGCCTGGACGGTGGCCCAAAACGCCGCGCCCGGCTCCCTGCACGGCGTGTCCTGTCCCAGCGCCGGCCTCTGCGTCGCCGTGGCCGAAGGCGGTTTCGTGATCACCTCCACGAACCCCACCGGGGGGAATGCGGCCTGGACCGCGGCCCACGTGGACGGTTCGAACGGACTGTTCGGCGTCTCTTGTCCCAGCAGCAGCCTGTGCGTCGCAGTGGACAGCAGCGGCAACGTGGTCACCTCCACGAACCCCACCGGGGGAGCGGCGGCCTGGACGGTGGCCAATGTGGACGGCGCCAACTTCCTGTTGGGTGTGTCCTGCCCCAGCAGCGGCCTCTGCGTCGCGGTGGACGAGCTCGGCAACGTGGTCACCGCCACAAACCTCACCGGGGGGGCGGCGGGCTGGACGGTGACCAACGTGGGCTCCCAGGTCCTGTCCGGGGTGTCCTGTCCGAGCACCAGCCTCTGCGTCGCCGTGGACGGCCCCGCCCACGTGTTCACCTCGACCAATCCCACCGGGGGGGCGGCGGCCTGGACCGCAGCCGCGGTGGACGGCGGCAACATCCTGGAGGGCGTGTCCTGTCCTAGCAGCGCGCTCTGCGTCGCCGTTGACAATTTCGGCAACGTGGTCACCTCCAGCAACCCCACGGGCGGCGCGTCCGCCTGGACGGTGACCAACGTCGACGGCTCCAACGTCCTGAACGCAGTGTCCTGTCCGAGCAGCGGCCTCTGTGTCGCGGTGGACCAGAGCGACAACGTGATCACCTCCAGCGACCCCACTGGGGGGTCGGCGGCCTGGACGGTGAGCAACGTGGCCGGGGCCGATTCCCTGTTCGGAGTGTCCTGTCCCAGCAGCGGCCTCTGCGTCGCCGTGGGCACGAAGAACCTCGGCAACGTGGTCACCTCCAGCAACCCCACCGGGGGCGCGGCGGCGTGGACGGTGGCCAGCGTCGACGGCTCCAACGTCCTGAACGCAGTGTCCTGTCCCAGCAGCGCCCTCTGCGTCGCCGTCGACGGCAGCGGCAACGTGATCACCTCCACCAACCCCACCGGGGGGGCGGGGGCCTGGACGGTGGCCCACATAGTCGGCTCCAATGGTCTGTTCGGCGTGTCCTGCCCCAGCAGCGGCCTCTGCGTCGCCGTGGACGGCAGCGGCAACGTGGTGACCTCAAGCAACCCCACCGGGGGGGCTGGGGCCTGGGCGGTGACCAACGTGGTCGGGGCCAACTTCATGACCGGCGTGTCCTGTTCCAGCAGCAGCCTCTGCGTCGCCGTGGACGGCGGCGGCAACGTGGTCACCTCCAGCAATCCCACCGGGGGGCCGGGGGCCTGGACGCTGACCAACGTGGATGTCTCCAATGCTCTGTCAGGCGTGTCCTGTCCCAGCAACAGCTTCTGCGTCGCCGTGGATCAGGGCGGCAACGTCCTCACCTCCAGCAACCCCACCGGGGGGGCGGCGGACTGGACGCTGACGAATGTGGACGGCTCCAACTTCCTGACCGGCGTGTCCTGTCCCAGCAGCAGCCTTTGCGTCGCCGTGGACCAGGGCGGCCGGGTGGTCATCGGAAGCCTGCGCAGTCCCGTGGCGCAGGCTCCAGCGGTGAGTCCGGCGACGCCCAGTCCCGTGGCGCAGGCTCCAGCGGTGAGTCCGGCGACGCCCAGTCCCGCGGCGCAGGCGCCACCGAAAAATTCAGCGCCGCTCGGTTCCGCGGCTCACTCCGCGCCCAGCGGCTCAGGGCCCCGCCACCCAGCGACAGTCGCGCCGAGCGCCGGGAGTCAAGGAGCTCAGCCCCCTCTTGCCGATCCCCGGGCAACTGCCGGATCGGCGACGAGTCAGCTGCCGGTTGGGGAAATTGCCCGCCAGCTGATCAATGGGTTCGATTCCTACTGGCCCTCCTGACTCTCATGTCTCAGGACATCGTTGACAGTCGTCGCGGGACATTGTGCACAGGCCAGCGGCCGCCGAGGGGCTGGTAGCTTCGATTCGGGTCGAGTGTGAGGTGCCGAATGAGTGTCCCGTCGGTGGTGACGACACTAACGTCGGCGCCAGCTACTAGAAGCAGGACCTTGCGGTTGCGGTGAACTGCGCCGACCGGGATATGTCGAAGCCGGCTGAGATAGCGAAGCGTGACCTTGCCGGTGGAGTCGATGCGGTCGCGGCGGGCCCCGCAGTGGTTTCGAAGTCACAGTTCCACTGGTTTGGAGGCTATGTCCGCGGAGCGCTATGCCAGAGTCCGCGGCTGATCGAATCGGCGTGGTCCCGCCATCGATACGGCGCTACCTGTCGATCGGGCGGCCTAGTTCGCGGTGGCTGGGCTCGGGCAACCGCGGCGACCGCCTGGACGGGGCGAGGGACCAGCCCCGGGTGAGGCACCGGCCCCAGGTGCGCCGGCCCCAGGTGCACCTGCCCCAGCCGGGCGCACCGTGATCGAGGTGGCCTGCACGCTGCCGTCGGCCTGCCTCTGGCCCTGCACGGAGACCGCGACCCCGGTCTGGACATCGGATGCGCTGCCAGGCTGGCCTCCGCTCTGGATCTTTGTCGATGAGTCGAAGGTCACCTGCACCGGGCCGCCGGACGTCCGGTCCAGCACCGTCAGCGAACCGCTGCCGACACTGGTCACAGTTCCGCTCGCCACCGGCCTCTGGAACCCGCCGCCGCCAGAGGGTCGCGGGCTCGGCGCCGTGCACACCGTCCGGGGGGAGGTGGCTGTAGAAGGGCCGGCGCCGGCGGTGGCCGTGGTGGTTGCCCCGCAGCCGGCGATCAGCGCCACGGCGCTGACGAGGCCGGCCGCGCGGGTTGCGATTGAGAGGAGCCCAGGGACCACGTGAGACGCACTGTGCGGCCCAGGCCTGAAGCGGCCTTGAGAATCGGCTGAGAGATCGCGTTGCCGACGATCAATCGCGACCCCGGCTTTCGGTCCCCGATAACCTCGAGTGATGGCCGGCAGGGCCGTCGCGCTGCTCGAGGAACCCCCAACCGCCCCGACCGTGGCCGGCGCCGAGGTCGAGATCGCCGGGCTGCACCACGCCTACGGAGCGACGACGGTGCTGACCGGGATCGACCTGCGGATCCCCGGCGGAGCGCACGTTGCCGTGATGGGTCGCTCGGGGGCCGGCAAGAGCACGCTGCTCTCGCTGCTCGGCGGCCTGGAACCGGTGCAGACGGGCAGCGTCCGCGTCGACGGCGAGCCTCTCGAGCGCATGGGCCGCCGCCAGCTGGCCGAGTACCGGCGGCGGACGATCGGCTTCGTGTTCCAGCACTTCGGGCTGCTGGACTCGCTCTCCGCCCTCGAGAACGTCGAGCTGGCCATGGCCGTGGCCGGCCGCCCGCGCGCCGAGCAGCGCCGGCGAGGACTGGAGCTGCTCGACCAGATGGGCCTGGCGGATCGCCGTGGCAACCTGCCCGGTGCCCTCAGCGGCGGCGAGCGGCAGCGGGTTGCGATCGCGCGCGCCCTCGCCAACCAGCCCCGGCTCCTGCTGGCCGACGAGCCAACCGGCAACCTGGACGACGACACCGCCGCCCAGGTGCTGGAAGCACTCGACCGCGCCCGCGCCGCGGCCGGCTGCACTCTGGTCGTGGTCACCCACGAGCATGAGGTGGCGGCCCGCGCGGACCGCCGGATCATCCTCACCCGAGGCCGCGCGGAGCAGACCCCGTGAGCCCGTTCGACATCTCCACGCTGGCCATGCGCAATCTGCGCCGGCGCGGAGGCCGCAGCCTGCTCGCCGGCCTGGCGGTGGCCCTCGGCAGCGCGCTGCTGGTGGCCCTGGTGGCGATCGCCGCCACCGCTGACAGCCGGGTCGTGAGCCAGCTCAGCAAGGGCGGGCCGCTGGCCGCCATCCACGTCGACGACTCGCGCCCCAGCGCGGACGCGCTGCAGAGCGACTACCTGCACACCAGCGGCCACCACGACATCGACCTCGGCACCGTGCAGGCGATCCGCAGCTCGCCCTACGTCTCGGGGGTGGCCACCGTGCTGGCGATCCCGACCCTGGCGGTGCCCTGCCCGGTCGAGCACGCCGCCGGACCCGGCTGTCAGAACGACCCCCAGCCTTACAACTCGGCGCTGGTGGGCGCCGACCTGACCCAGGGGAGCGGGCTGCCCGTCACCGTCCTGTTCGGGCGGCTGCCGGGAGCGCACTCGATGAACGAGGTGGCCGTCACCCAGTCCTACCTGGACCGCATCCTGGTCGGGCCGGAACGCGGGGTCTCAGTGCTGGGCACCTTCGTCGACTTCGGCACGCCGCGTGTCACCGGCGCGGCCGACCACCTGCAGGGGCGCTGGATCGGCGCGATGGTGGTGGGCGTCGTCAGCCAGTCGATCCAGGATGGCGACTTCCTGGTCCCCATGGACCAGGCCCAGGCGGCGCGCGCTTTCGCGCTCACCGGGGACCCCGACCCCAGGGTGCTGCCGGGGATAACCTCCGGCTTCAGCGCCCTGGTGGTGGTGGCGGACGGGCTGGACCACGTCCACGCCGTGCGCGAGGAGATCTTCAGCCTCGGCTACGCCTCCTCGGCCCCCGAGCACCTGGTGGCGTCGGTCCTGCGCTACCTGCACGTCGTCGACATCGTCCTGTTCGGGATCGGGCTGGTGGCTGTCAGCATCGCCGTGCTGGGGATCGCCAACTCGCTGCTGGCCGCCGTCCGCGAGCGCTGGCGCGAGATCGGGGTGCTCAAGGCGATCGGCGCCGACGACAGCGACATCCTCGCCTGGTTCCTGTTCGAAGCCGCGGTGCTCGGCGTGGCGGGCGGCGTTGTGGGAACGCTGGCCGGCCTGGCCGTGGCCTGGACGATCGGCCTCCAGGTCAACTCCTACCTGGCCGCCCAGGGCCTGCAGGGAGTCGACCTGACCCAGGTCCCGGTTTCGCTGGCGGTCATCGCACCAGTGGGCACGGCCATGCTGGCGATGCTGGCCGGCGCCGTGCCCGCGCTCCAGGCGGCGCGGCTGCCGGCCCGGGAGGCGATCGGGGCGCTGTGATCAGGCGCGCGCTGGTGTTGCTGCTGGCGCCGGTCATCTGCGCGTGCGCGGCCGGCGTGCCCACCCCCGCCTCGACGGCGCCCCCGGCTCGGGTGCTGCCGCCGCTGGTCTATGTAGCCGTCGGCGCCAGCGAGACGTTCGGCACCGGCACCCAACAGCCAGGCCGCGACGCCTTTCCTCAGCAGCTGCTGGGCCGATTCAGCGCCAGCCACGACCTCACGCTCTACAACCTGGGCATCCCCTCCGAGACGACCGCCGCAGCGCTCACCGACGAGCTCCCGGTGGCCGCGGGCCTCCACGCCGATTTGGCCACCGTGTTCTTCAACGTCGATGACCTGGTGGCCGGCGTCCCCGCCGCCGACTTCGGGCAGCGGCTGGACGGGATCGTGGCCGCCTTGAGCGCCGGCGGCCGAACGAGGGTGGCGATCGCCAGCACACCTCCCATCGATGAGCTGCCCGCGGCCGCGGCTTGCGAGCGGGGATCACCGCGCTGCCCGCTCCAGGGCGTGCGAATCCCGCCGCTCAGCGAGGTGCGGTCGCTGGTCGCCGCTTACAACGCGGCCATCCAGCGGGTGGCATCGGCACACGGTGCCGTGGTCGTTGACCTCGCCGGCGCCGGGCTGACGGTTTCCCAGCACCCCGAATACCTGAGCAGCGACGGGTTCCACCCCAGCACCCTCGGCGCGGGAGCGCTGGCGGAGGCCTTCTACCAGGCGCTCACCGCGCCTCGGAGCGCTTGAGCGGAATGCAGGGCCTGCAAGTCAGGATTGAACTCGGGCTTGCGGCTGAGCCCTCAGCCACAGCAACAGAGCGACGATGTAGAGACCGGCGATGACCGGTAGCAGCGCGCGGTAGCCGATCGCCAGGGCGCCGTATTCCAGCACGCCACCGATCATCGCTCCGAGCAGGTTGGCCCCGAAGGCGACATTCGAGGAGCCGACGCCCCTGAATCGTTGGGCGAATACCAGGTTGGCGATGAAAATGGGGACGAAGGCGATGGCGCTGGCCGCGAGGAAACGCGGGAGCAGCGACAACCTCAAGAGCCACTCGGGTGGCACCAGCCAGGCCACGGCGATGGCCACGAGCAGCAGGCCGTAGAGCTGCCACACGCTCTTGAGACGCAGGTGCTCCGCCACAGTCACAGCAGCCAGCACGGCCAGCAGGATGCCGGTGAAAACCAGGGCGTTGACGAACCAGGTGGTGCCGAACAACAGCGCGAACTGCACCACGTTCTTCGTCTCGAGGAGCAGGAAGGCGACGCCCATGAAGAAGAGGTCGGCATGGGCTGCCATGCCTCTCAGCGGGCCGCTCGCCACGCGCACCAGCGCCAGTGCCGCGAGCACGATCAGGACCAGCGTGACCAGGTAGAGGCCAGGGACGCCCCGCTGTTGCAGGTAGAGGAACGGGTAGTCATCCGTCGCCGCCGCCGGCACCACCCGGGTTCCGGGGTCCCAGGTCGCAGGGCAGGTGATCGAGGCGGGATCAACGCTTGCGCTCAGGAGCGCCAGCTTCCCGGTCCGGCCCGTCGAATCCAGGCACGGCGCGTGGCCGTAGACCGACTGAAGGGTGGCGGCCAGGCGGTCGATGAGCCACTGCTCGCGGTAGTAGTTGTACTCGCTGAAGACACCACCCGGCTTCAGGTGCGTGCGCGCCTGCCGCATCGCCTCGACCGTGAACAGGTAGCTCTCGAGTCGAAGGGAGGACTGCCCCGCCACCAGGGTCAAGGAATCGGGCAGGGCGAAGAGGATGAGGTCGTAGGTGTGGTCGGTCTGCTGCAGAAAGGCGCGCCCGTCGTCGATGTAGGTCGTGACGCGTGGGTCCTGGTAGGGGTGGTCGGGATGCAGCTTGACGCCGATGTCGTGGAGCGAAGGATCGATCTCGACCGCGTCCACGTGCTGGACACCCTGAGCCAGTGCGATCGCCACATCGGTACCGGTGCCGGCGCCCACGATCAGCACGTCACCGGGCCGCGCCGCCAGGCGCGAGTAGGGCAGGAAGTAGAGCGGCACCGAGGCCCGGCGCTGCTCGACGGTCTCGATCGTTTGATGCGGGATGCCGTTGACGGAGATGGAGATGGCGCCGCTGGCTTGCGGGCTGAGGGTGATTCGGTAGTAGGGCGACCAGGATTCCAGCGGCGATACGGATTCGATCCCGAGCATGAGCACCAGGGCGGCCACTGAAACGAGCTGGAAGGGCCTGACTGTCGGCAGGAGCAGGAGCACGATCAGGACGCCCACGATCAGGGCCCACGCGACAGGGGGCGCCCCGTCGAACGAGAGCAGCGAGAACGCGGCGATGCCGGCGATGCTGCCGATGATGTCGAGCCGGTAGGCCTGCAGCGGCTCGAACTCGACGAAGGCTCGGCCCACGCCCTCGCCGACCGTCATCATCACGGCCGCTACCACCACGAAGATGGCCGGCAGCGTGATCCAGATCGGAAGCCCGCTGCGGCTCTGTTGGAGGGCGCCGAAAAAGATGAGCTCGTTGCCCGAGCGCTCGATCTGGACCGGGAAGACGAGGACGAACGCGACCAGGACCGCCAGCAGCACCGGCGCCAGCTGGAAAAGGTTGCGCGCCGAGCGGGCGCGGAGGAAGCCGGCGCCGATGCCGAGGAAGCTCGCCAGCAGCACGAAGTTCGAGAAGTAGGACAGGTAGAGGATCTTGGAACCCGTCCACCGAATGAGCGCCAACTCCAGGAAGAGCATCAGAAAGCTCAGGAGGACAAGCCGGACGCTCCGAGGCAGGTCGATCGCCCTTTGTAGTCGCTCCAACTCAAGCGGTCCGCGCGTAGACGTGCTGCAGCCCCCGAACACTGGCCGACGGAAGGCGGCCAAACTCACAGCCTAACCGCAGGCCGATCAGCGACTCGGCCGGGCGCTAACCCCCATCCCGCCTCGCGCCGTGCGCTGCCAGGCTTGCTGCTCGAAGCGCTGGAATGCGTCAGTGTTGAAGGTCATGGCTGGGCGGGTGCCGCGCAGAGTATGTGCCGACCATCGATGACGTGGTGCTGGACAGCGGCAGCGGCGTTGATGCTGCTGGGGTGTACGCCCGGCGGGGCACCGTCGCCCCGCACCGCGTCGCCGGGAGCGGCGTCGGCATCCCCCATCGCGGGTTCGCCCCTGCCGCCGGCCCCGACTCCGGCGCCCACCGGGACGCCCCTGGTGCAGCTGCCAGGATCGCTGCGGGTGAGCGCTCCCTCCCACGACATGGTGTGGGCGCTGGCCAACGCCCGCTACCTCTTTTTTTCCAGGGATCGTGGCGCGACCTGGGCGCTGCGGTCGCTGCCGGACGGGAGCATCGTGGACGTGAGCTTCATCTCGGAGACCGTTGGCTGGGTCGAGTCGCATGACGGTCCGACGGCCGTCACGCTCTGGCGGACGACCGACGGCGCAGCGTCCTGGCAGGTGGCGCGCACGCTCAGCGACCTCCAATCGGGAGAGGTGCTCACCGGGCTCACCCTCGTGAACGGACAGCGGGCATTTGTGACAGGCATTCGGGCCGGCCAGGCGCCGGTCGTCTACCGGACGGCGGACGGCGGTGCCACGTGGTCGCGCTCTGCTCCGGTCCCGGCTTCGGCGGGCCAGGCCGCGGTCGCGGGACCGGTGCTCGTAGCCGGCGCTGAGCTGCTGGTGGCCGTCGGGTCGGAGGTGTTCCGCTCGCTCGACGGCGGGACGACCTGGCCGCACATCGGAGCCGGGCCGAACGGAACCCCGATCGGGGCCCTCGTGACGGCGATGCGCTGGGTTTCGTCGCCAGGCCGGGACGGCGTCGCCACCGACGATGCCGGCCACACCTGGCAGCCCTGGGCGATGAGCTATTCGCAGGCGGCACCCGTACGGCCAGAGATCGCGTTCGCGGACGCCTCGGTGGGCTATGCGACGGTTCGTGGCTCGCTGCAGCGAACGGATGATGCCGGCGCCACCTGGGTCATGCTCGCAACCCCCGGCACGTAGCCCAAGAGGTAGCGGGTTGGGAATGCCGCGTTCTCCGGGTAATGCGGCTCCGAACAGGGTCGGAATGCCGCGTTCTCCGGGTAATGCGGCTCCGAACAGGTCGGAATGCCGCATTACCGGGGTACTGCGCCTCCAGTTACCGCTCGGCGCTCGGACTCAGCTCAGCCGGTGGCCTTTCCGAGCAGCTCCTCGGCCTGCGCCACCATCTGGCGCACCACCTCGCCCGCGGGCAGGATCTCGCCGATCAGGCCCGCGACCTGGCCGAAGTTGAGCTCGCCGTAGTCGGTCTCGCCGCGCTCCTTGGCTTCCGCCATCCGGCGGCCGATCTCTGTCCGCCGCTGGCGTAGCTCGTTCTCGCGGCCGGCCCACTCCTCGATCAGGCGGTTGCGCCAGGAACGGTCGAAGGCACCGGGCCAGACGGTCGCCCGGGCGATGTCCGGGATCTCCGAGAGCATGGTGTCGTGGCCGTCGCTGGCCAGGATGGCCTGCTTCCATGCCTCGGGCCACGGCGACTCGACGGTGGCAAGGAACCGGGTCCCCAGGAGAACGCCCTCCGCGCCCAGCATGAGGGCCGCCGCCAGCCCGGCGCCGTCGGCGATGCCGCCTGCCGCGATTACCGGAAGGGGGGAGACGGCGCGCACGGTCATCGGCGTCAGCACTAGTGTCGAGATGAGGGCGACGTGGCCGCCGCCTTCGGTTCCCTGGGCCACGATCACATCCGCCCCCGCCTCGGCCGCGCGCCTGGCCTCCTCCACCCCGGCGACCTGGTGGACCACCGTGGCGCCGGCCGCGTGGGCTCGCTCGAAGATCGGCTTCAGGTCCTGGTCCGGCCAGGGCCAGGCCGTCGAGAACACGGCCGGCTGTTCCGCCAGCACCGCGTCGACGGCGGCGTCGTCGCTCATGAACAGGAGCAGGTTCAGCCCGTAAGGCCGGTCGGTCAGTGCGCGTATACCAGCAGCCACCCCGGCCACCCGCTCGGCCGGGTAGCGGCTGACCCCGTTGATGCCGAGCCCGCCCGCCTCCGCCACCGCGGCCACCAGCTCGGGCGTGGTGCTGCCGCTGCCCATGCCGCCCAGGATCACCGGGTGCTCGATGCCGAGCACCTCGGTCAGGCGGGTCCTCACCTCACCTCCCGTTTCTTGTCGTCCAGGTACTCCTGGTAGTGCTTGTAGGCCTCCTGCTTGCGCGCGTCCACGATCTTGGTATAGCCCTGCAGGGTGTTCAGGTTGGCGTGGCCAAGGACCTCCTGGACCAGGCGCACGTCGCCGCCGGTGACCTCCAGCAGGGTGGTTGCGGCAGTGTGGCGGGCGACGTGCGGGGATTTGAAGGACCAGGCCCCGAACCTGGCCCGCAGGCGCCGGACGACGTACTGAGCACCGGCCGCGGTGAGCCGGCGCTCGCCGCCCCTGGGCGCCGAGCGGTCGTAGTTGACGAACAGCGCCATGCAGGTGTCGGTTCGGGCCAGGAGGTAATCGTCGACGGCCGCCTTGGCGTCCGCCGTAAGGTAGACCGCGCGCTGCTTGGCGCCCTTGCCGGTCACGATCAGCCGGTTGCCCTGGCGGGGAACGTCGGTCCGGTCGAGGGCGAGCGCTTCTGAGATCCGGCAGCCGGTGCTGATCAGGAAGTTAACGAGCGCCTTGTCGCGCTTGTCCAACGGGGTCTCGGAGGGCAGCGCGGCCAGGAGGTCGGTCAGCTCGTCGGGCTGCATGGGCTTGGGCAGCCGCTGCTCCAGCTTGGGCAGGGTGATCCGGTTCGAGAGGTCGTTCTTGACGAGCTCCTCCCGCGCCAGCCAGCGCAGCCAGGAGCGGACCGCCACCAGCGCCCGCGCCCGCGAAGCCGGGCTCTTGAGCGTCAGCGCAAGGTGGCGCTGGAAGGCCCGGAGATCCTCATGGACGAGATCCTCCATCCGGAGCGAGTGGCTGCGCCCAGCCAGGAAGGCCGCCAGCCGGCGCAGCTCGGCGGCGTAGGCACGGACCGTGTTCGGGCTGCGATTGGCTTCCAGCTGGAGCCAGCCGAGGTATTCGTCAGATGCGGCCTGGAAGTCGAGTGCCATGGCGAGGCCAAGGCGATCTTAGCCGGATCCACCGATCCCGGCGTAGCGCCCACCCGCCCATAATCGAGCGATGGCCCGAGCCCTCAGGGTGGCCGAGCCCGCGCTCCCAGCCGCCCCCATCGACGACTTCGGGTTCGACGCCGAGTTCACCGAGCGAGTCGGGCTGCCGGTCGCCGAGTGGCTGTACCGCCGCTACTGGCGCGTCGAGTCGGAGGGCGTGGAGAACGTCCCTGCGAGCGGGCGCGCACTGCTCGCGGCCAACCACGCGGGAGTCGTGCCGTACGACGGCGCTATGATCCGGACCGCCATCTGGCTGGAGCACCTGCAGCCCCGGCACGCCCGGATGCTGGTCGTTGATTGGGCCTTCCGGTTGCCGTTCATCTCGCAGTTCCTCCTGCGCACCGGGAACGTCTTGGCCCACCCCGACAACGCGACCACCCTGCTCGAGCGCGACCAGTTGGTGGGCGTCTTCCCGGAGGGCGTCAAGGGGGCCGCCAAGCTTTACCGCGAGCGCTACCGGGTCCAGCGCTTCGGCCGGGGCGGCTTCGTCCAGGTCGCTCTCCGGACGGGTTCCCCGATCATCCCGGTCGCGGTGGTCGGCAGTGAGGAGGTCCACCCAGTGGTGGCCGACGTGCCCGTGCTGGCCCGCCTGTTTGGGCTGCCCTCGTTCCCGCTCACCGCGACCTTCCCCCTCCTCGGCCCGGTTGGCGTGATGCCGCTGCCGTCGAAGTGGTTCATCGCCTTCGGCGAGCCCGTCGACACTGTGGCGCTGGGTCCCGAGGCCGCCGAGGACCCGGCGCTGGTGCTGGAGATCTCGGAGGAGGTGCGGGGCTCGATCCAGGCCGCGGTCGACCGGATGCTGCCGCGCCGGAAGACCGTCTTTTACTGAGCCTTCGGGCGCCGCTTGCGGATGGGGGTCTTGACCTCGGAGTAGCCGCTGCCGGGATGGGCCTCGAGCGTCTGCCCCGAATCGCGCTTCGTGACCTGGATGCGGATCTTCTCGGGCGTCTTCAGCTTCACCTTGGGCACCCGGATGGTCAGGATGCCCGAGTCGAAGGAGGCCTCCGCCTCGTCAAACCGGCAGTCGCCCGGCAGCACCACCTGGCGCAGGTAGTCGACGGTCCCCATCTCCTGGTGGATGTACTCGCGCTCGGGGATATCGGCCCGGGCCCTGATCGTCAGCAGGCCTTCGCTGCAGCTCAGGTCCACGCGTTCGGCCGTAACGGCCGGCAGAGCAGCCTCGACGACGACCGCTCCCGAATCCTCGTAGACGTTGATCGGCATCGGTTCGCCGCGCCCGGGCCGCCGGCGGTGCTCGGCGGCCATCTGCTCCAGGGCGTCCCGGAGCGGATTCGAGTCGTAGAAGCGCCAGCCGATCATGCACGCCGATTCTAAGTGCCGCCGCCTTCGGGGGGACCCCTCTCTGATATCGCAATTGCCAGGTTTCGTGTCAGCGATTCGCGCGACGAAAAACTTGAAGGCGCATACTGGCGCCCCAGGGTCTCGTTCGCCCGCACCTTCCCCCCGGGCCGGCGAACCCTGGACAGCTGATCTGGTCGGTGGCGGAAGGAATGGTGGATCCCATGGCTCCCGACCGCCTGTTACCCGGTGAAGACGCGCCCAACCCGTCGTCCCAGGACGCGGCCCACTGGACCCTCGTTTACCGCGAGCTGATCGCGACTAAGAGGTCGCTGATACGGTCCCTCGGAGGCATGCTCGAAGGTCTCCAGAAGGACGCCCGAGCCGAGCTCGAGAGAGACGACATGAAGATGCTGAAAGAGGAGCTGGCGCGATTCGAGCGCCGGTTCGGATACTGGGAAGCCCGGCTCCGCCCGGCCACTGCCTAGACGCCGCGATGCTGTTGGGGGCTGGACTTTGCGGCAACGCCCGTCGCAAAATTTCGCCGTAGCGCGATCTTTGCAAGTTCAGCAACCTGAGCAATGGACCTTGAGATGCCGAAGAGCAAAGAGAAGTCAGACACCGCAGTCGAGGCCCCCGGCCTGATCGTCGGCGAGGACCCGGACACCGAGCACCCCCTCGACGCGCGCCACTGGGTGAACGTCTACCAGGAGCTGCTGTCCTTCCACTCCGCCCAGCTGGGCCGGATGAGCGGCGAGCTGGAAGGGATGTCCGAGTCGGCGCGGCGGGGCGTCGAGAGCGGCGACCTGGCCACCAGGCGGGCGCACATCCACCACGTCCGGGAACGCCTGGACTTCTGGGACAAGCGCAGCATGCAGTTGGCCGGCGTGGACTTCGACGTGGCCACGCGACGCTTGCGGCATCGCGGGCGTGAGGTCCGGCTGACCCGCCGCGAGTCGCAGCTGCTGGACCTTCTGCTCCGACACCCTGGCCGCGACTTCAACACGACCGCCATCGCCGCGATGGCCTGGCAGGACCGCCGGCTCTCGTCAGAGCAGGTCCGCACTTACATCGTGCGCGTGCGCGAGAAGCTGGCCCAGGTGGCCCTGCCCGCCGAGCTGCGCACCCATCCCCGCCGAGGGTACGCACTGCTCTTCGACTGAGGGCCTCTCGCCCCGAGCCCGGGCTCCGGTGGCCGCCAGCCTGGCTAGACTCCGCCACGTGGCCCGGCGATGCGCTGACCAGCGCCCAGCGGCCGCATCCGGGTCAGCAGATCAGGCCGGGTTCAGCGGGACGCCCTGGTCGTCGGTCGTCATCTCGGCCAGCTGGGCGGCGAGCGGCTGGCCGTCACCCGGCACGACGTCCACCGGCGTGCCGACGTCGGCCCAGCCGTAGAGCCACTGGGCGTCGCTGTAGGGGATGTGGATGCAGCCGTGGCTGCGGGTCGAGGCGTTGTACTGCGAGCCCGGCCCCAACTGGTAGTCGGACTCCCACGATGCGTCGTGGAAGGACTCGCCGCTGTTGGTGAAGAACACCGTCCACTGGACGACCGTGTCCGGGTACCAGTACACCGAGCCCTTCGGCCAGGGCGAGTGCATCTTGAAGGGATGATCGTTGTGCAGCACCTTCATCGGTCCGAAGTCGGTCCCGTAGGCGGTGGAGCCACGGATGCCGGTCGTCACCGCCGACTCCAGCACGACCTTCTGGGCGTCGTAGACCCAGACGTGCTGGGCCTCGAACGAGACGATGACGTGCTTGGGTCCGAGGTTCTGCATCAGCTGGGAATGGACCAGCCCGGCGTAGCGCTGCACGGCGGCCGTCCCGAAGGCCGCCTGCTGGGGATCTGCTGAGCCGATCCGCGCAGCGTAGTGCTCCATGCGGTTGTAGGCGTCCATCAGCTGCGTGAGCGCCGCGAAGCGCCCCGGCTTGGCCTCGTAAGCGGCCACGGTGGCGTCGTTTCGGCCCGCTGCCAGCGAGGTGTTGCCCAGGCTCTGCATTGTGGCCAGGCTGGCGCCCTGCTGGGTCAGGGTGTCGGCCACCGTCTGGATGGCCGTGTTCTCGGCCGTCTGCTGGCTGCCCGCGGCGATCACGTCGGTGACCAGCGTCTTGGCGTCGGTGTCCGCCTTGCGGACGTCCGCAATCGTGGTCGCGGCGAACTGCCGCTTCACCAGGTCGTCGTAGCGTCCCGCCAGGCCGGTCGTCTGGGCGTCGGCGACGTCGATCGTGCGAGCGCGGTCGATCCCGGTCTTGGCGGTGGCGAGCTGCTGGTCCAGGTCCTGCTTGGCGTTCTGGTCGACCTGGGCCTGGGTCTGGTGAAGGTCAGCCTGCAGCCCGCGCAGGCGGGAGGCCTGGTTCGAGTAGAAGCCAGGCTGGGCCCAGACCAGCAGCGGCAGGTGAGCTGCCCGCACCAGCGTCAGCTGGTCCTGGACCGGCTGCAGGTCCTGCTCGCCGTACCCGGCCTGGGCGGCTGCGGCGAGCTGAACGTCAAGGCTGCGGCCGGCCGCAGCGTACTCGGCCTGGGCCGCCGTGACTGACTGTCCGGCCAGAATCACGGATCCCGCGCCGGCCAATAGAGCCACGAGCAGGGCCCCTATCAGGACCCAGCGAGCGCTGTGCCAGGACAATCTCACCCCTCCACTTTACGAAGCGGTGGGCAAAATCGCTCCTTCCAAACGCCTGCGCCCGGCCCGAGGCGCGGGATTCTGCTAGGTGAAGACCCCCAGCGAAAGGTATGCGGAGACGCCCCAGTTCGGCTGGTCGACGATCTGGCTGATCTTGAGGTCGGCGGCCAGGCTGCAGAGGATATAGGCATCGGGCGCGCCGAGGCCTCTCTCGCGGCCCAGCCATCCGATCAGGTCGCGCACCGAGTTCTTGGCGTTCTCCATCAGGTCCGGGCCGAGGGCTGTCATCGCGAGGTAGCCGGCCCTGTCGGACCGTGCCTGCAGGCTGCCGGGCGGGGTCGTGAACTGGTAGCTCCAGGGCCGCGGCGCGGCGCCCTTCAGGAGGTTGAACCGCAGCGAGAAGCGCATCGGGCACTCGATCCCTGTGACGCAGACCTCGCCGTCGCCCTGGGCGGCGTGGCAGTCGCCGGCCGAGAACAGGCCTCCGCTGACGAACACCGGCAAGCGCAGCCGCGTGCCCGCGGTCAGGTGCCGCGTGTCCACGTTGCCGGCGCCCTTGGTCGGCGGCAGCACGTCCACCGGTCCGGCCTCGTCGGTCGCCACGCCCATGGTTCCGCAAAACGGCTGGATGGGGATGCGGATGTCGTCGCGCAGGGCCGCGAACTCGCCGTTCTTCAGGTCGAAGACCCGCAGGTAGGGCTCCGGGAAGTCCTCCGCCAGAAGGCCGAGGCCAGGGATCAGGCCGGCCCAGCCCCAGTCCAGGGGCCGCAGCTCGAGGATCTCGACCTCCAGCGCGTCACCCGGCTCCGCTCCCTTCACAAAGACGGGTCCGGCCAGCGGATAGAGCCGGTCGAAATCGAGGTTCAGGAGATCGGAGGCGGGGGAATCCGGCTTGAGCTGCCCGTCCGTCACCTCCTCGGTCTCGAAGTGCACCACGTCGCCTGGCTCGATCTCGACCGCCGGTTCCAGTGAGCGATCCCACTTGTAGTGGACCTTCGCCCGATCGATCGCGTGCTCGTTACCGACCATTTTCTGCACCCTCCCCGCTGAACGGCCTGCGCGCATGCCATCTCACGCCTGTCGGCAGGCCGTGTCAAGAATCAATCCGGCAGCAAGCGCGGGAGCGGGCGGTGGATCCCGACTAAGCCTGATCGGTCCAGCGCCGGCCATCCCACCAGAACGGCCTGCCGTCGGGCGAGATCGCCGCGGGGACCGGGGACACTGGGCTGGGGGCCGTCGCCGCGACGCGCCGGGCCCCGAGCCGGGCCCTGGCCGCCAGCGAAGGGTTGCTGCGCGAGCGGAGCGCGAGCGCGCTCCAATCCCTGTCCTCGTCGGTCTCGCGCAACTTGCGTCCCATGGCTCGGTCAGGTCACGGTAATTGCGGTTCCTGAGAAAAGCCTAAGACCGGCGGTCGGCAAGCTCTAGGCGCTGCGGCTGGCGGGCTCGTCCATCACGTCTGGCCGGCCCAGCCGCAGATTGAGAGGCTGGTCGGCGGAGGCGTGGTCGGACGCCCAGGGGACGTCCGAGAGCCGCGCGTCGGAGTCCCGGCTGAGGATCGCCGCGAGGAGAGCCCCCAGGTCGTTGATTCGGCGGAGCGTGTGATGTGTCTCCATGTAGGCCACTCACGGTAGCCAGCCGGCGGCCCCGGTTCAATCACGAGATTTAGGGAGAACCGGCACAGCGTTTTGGGGAGAGGTCACGATCCTGATTGGCCGCACCACCGCTCGAGGCGCGGGTTGGCCGCGTCGATCTGACGCCAATTCGACTCCCGAACGCCGAAGCCATGCCGCTGCGGGTCGCCACGATGTGCGGGTGCCCGAGACTGGACGCGTCCTGGTCGTCGACGACGAAGAGCTCAACCGCGAGCTGATGTTCGAAGTGCTCCGCCACGCCGGCTGCCAGGTCGTCACCGCGTGCAATTGCGCCGAGGCCATCGCGTCGATCGCGGCTGCGCCGCCGGACGTCCTCCTGCTCGACGTGATGATGCCCGGGATGAACGGCTTCGAGCTCTGCGTCCGGCTGCGCGCCGATCCGGTCACCTCGATGCTCCCGATCGTTATGGTGTCGGGACTCGGCGCCACCACGGATCGCATCCGCAGCCTCGAGGCCGGCGCCGACGACTACCTCACCAAGCCTGTGGATCGCGACGAGATCGTGGCTCGGGTCCGCTCCCTGCTCCGCATGAAGCACGCCCGCGACGGGATGGAGAATGCCGAGCAGGTCGTATTCACACTTGCTCGGGCGGTCGACGCCAGGAGCCCGTATACCGAGGCCCACTCGATCAGGGTGGCGCGGATGGCGTGGGCCCTGGGCCACGCGGCCAAGCTCAGCCCGGAGGCCCTGGCCGACCTCTACAGGGGGACGCTCATCCACGACATCGGAAAGATCGGACTGCCCGACCGGATCCTCGCCGCGGGCGGCAGCCTCAACGAAGAGGACATGGCGCTCATCCGGCAGCATCCCAGCCTGGGCGCCGAGATCATCGCGCCCCTTCGCGCCGCATCCGCGCTGATGCCGATCGTGCGCCACCATCACGAGCGTCTTGACGGCGCGGGCTACCCGGATCGGCTGGCCGGCGACCAGATCCCGGTCGCCGCTCGAATCGTCGCGATCTGCGACGGCTTCGATGCCCTGGTCTCGGATCGGCCGTCTCGCCGCGGACTGACTCTCGGCCAGGCTCGAGCCGCCATCCAGGAAGGCGCCGGAACCCTCTGGGATCCCGACCTGGTCGCCCTGTTCAAGCTGACCGACGCCTGGCACGCGGATCTCGAGGAAGCCTCCGACGCTGCCACGGGGTCGGGCCGACGGGCCCTGCGCGACCACCGGGCCCTGCGCACTCGACTCACGCGGGTAGAGGCGGAGCGCCAGCTGACGCTTCAGGGCTGACCCCGAGGGTCATCCGAATCCGGCAAGCACCTGAGGCCCCCCACCCAGCCTGA
>DHIW01000051.1 GCA_002404015.1 Chloroflexi bacterium UBA4736 | reverse complement strand
CTCAAGCTCTTCAAGGGCGAGAACTTCGGCAAGCTCATCATCAAGGTCGCCGACGAATGAAGCTCGGGTTCGGCATGGGCTACTGGGGTGCGGCGCCCAGCCCGGACGCCCAGGAGCTGGTCCTCGAAGCCGAACGGCTGGGGTACGACTCGATCTGGACCGCGGAGGCCTACGGCTCCGACGCCCTGACGCCGCTCGCCTGGTACGGCTCACGCACCTCCAAGGTGAGGCTGGGGACGTCGATCATCCAGATGTCGGCACGGACCCCGGTGGCTACGGCGATGGCGGCGATCACCATGGATCACCTCTCGCGGGGCCGCTTCATCCTGGGGCTGGGAGTGTCTGGTCCCCAGGTCGTTGAAGGCTGGTACGGCCAGTCCTTCGCCAAGCCGCTGGCGCGCACCCGCGAATACCTGGAGATCATGCGACAGGTCTTCGCGCGCCAGGGACCGGTGGTCTTCGAAGGCGAGCACTACCCGATCCCTTACGTTGGTGGCCCCGGCCTGCCTGCGCCGGCGACCAATCCCCAGGGCGAGGCGCTGGGCAAGGCCCTGAAGCCGATCGTGCACCCGCTTCGCGCCGACATCCCCATCTTCATGGGCGCCGAGGGCCCCAAGAACGTGGCCCTGACGGCGGAGATCGCCGACGGCTGGTTCCCGTTCCTGTACGCCCCCGAGCACGAGGAGTACTACCGCGAGGCGCTGGCCGAGGGGTTCGCCCGTCCCGACGCCCGCCACAACCAGCAGAGCTTTGAAGTCGCCGCGCCGGTGGCGATCGCCATCGACGCCGACCTCGAGGCCGCCGCCAACCGCATCCGTCCCTTCATCGCGCTGTACGTCGGCGGCATGGGCGCGCGCGGTCAGAACTTCCACTACGACGTGGTGGCGCGGATGGGCTTCGAGGCCGAAGCGCACAAGATCCAGGACCTCTACCTGGCCGGCCAGAAGGCGGAGGCCACCGCGGCGGTGCCCACGGCGCTGGTAGAGGCGATGGCGATGGTGGGGCCGGTGGCCAAAATCCGCGAGGAGAAGGACCGTTGGACCAAGTCCCTGGCGACCACCCTGATCGTCAGCGGCGACGTCACCACGATCCGGACCGCGGCGGAGGTCTTCCTCTAGATCCTTGAGAGTTGGGGATCGGGGTTGGAAGCGCGAGCCCGACCCCCCAGAGGCCTTATTCCTGTACGAGGATGGGTCGCAATTCGACGGCGCCGTACTGCGCCGCCGGGATCTTGGCTGCCCAGCCGATCGCCTCGTTGTCAGACGCGCACTCGAACAGGTAGAAGCCGATGATCTGCTCTCCGCCAGGAGAGAACGGGCCTGGGGTGCGCTCGACCGACCCGTTGTGGGCACGAACCGTGGTCGAGGTGGAGCTGACTTGGACTGGGTCTCCACCGGTCATCACGCCGGTTGGGGTGATCTCCTGGAAGAACTGTCCGTACGCCTCCAGGATCTGGTTCATCTCGGGGCTGCCGGGAGCCGGGGTCTTCGACTCGTCGGCGTAAAGCAGGGCCAGGTACTTCATGTCGTCCTCCTATGGGATTGATATGGAGGCCATCATGTCCAGGGGTCTTTGGCGGATCTTTGGAGGAATCTTGGAGGGCGGCATTGCCGGCCGGACTGCGCTCATGTCGGCACCGCTTTGGGCACAGGGATTGTCCCGCTAAGCCGGGCGCCGGTACCTGGCTCCGACTCGAGCTCGATGGTGCCGCCCAGGGCGTCCAGGCGGTCGGCCATGTTGGTCAAGCCGGCGCCGCGCTTGGCGGTCGCCGCATCGAAGCCCTTACCGTCATCCTCGATTTCGAAGGCTACGGTTCCGTCGCTCTCCGACAGCCGCACCGCGGCTCGACTGGCTTCGGCGTACTTCTGGGTGTTCTGGAGCGCCTCCAGCACGCAGAAGTAGACCGCCGCCTCGACCTCTTGCGGATAGCGGCCAAGGCCGTCGGCAACCACCTCGACGGGCACCGTCGCCTTCCGTGCCTGCGCCTCCAAAGCCGCTCCCAACCCCCTGTCCGCGAGCAGCGGTGGATAGATGCCACGGGCGAGATCGCGCAACGTATTCAGCGCCTCGTCGGTGTCCTCCTTGAGCTCGCCAAGCAGCTGACGAGCTTTGGCCGCGTCCTTAGCGGCGAACATCTCGGCCAGCCCGAGCTTGACCTTGAGGGCGACCAGGTTCTGCTGGGCGCCATCGTGGAGATTGCGCTCCAGCCGCCGCCGCTCGTCATCCTGGGCGGCAACCAGCCGCTGCCGCGACGCCCGCAGCTCTTCGAGGCGCTCCAGCAACTCGTTGGTGAGGCCGACGTTCTTGAGGACCAGGCCGGCCTGTGACGCCAGGTCGCCGAGGAGCTTTTCCTCGACCGGCGTCAGCGACTCGCCCCGGCGCTTGGTCACGGTGAGCGCACCAAGCAGCTCGCCCTGGTGACGCACCGGCACGACCTTGTCGGCTCCGGGGATGTCGGGCACGGCGTCGCTCGAGATGGTGACCGGCTCGGGTGTCTCCTGAGGCGCGGCGCCGTTGGTCGCTTCCGGTAGCGGCCACGTCGCCGCCGGTTTCAGGTGATCCCCGCTGCGGAGCCAAACAATCGCCCGCTCGGCGCCGGTGCCCTCGGCCAGCTCCATTGCCATTCTTGGCAGCGCCTCATTGGCGGCGTAGGTCTCGGCCATACGCTGGCTGAACTCCGACAGCACCTCGTACGGGGTGGCGCGCCGGCCATAGACGAGGCGGTTGGCGACCTTTTGCAGGCGCTCACGCAACGGTTGGAACGCCACCGCCACAACCGCGGTGGCGATGATGCTGAGCACCAGGTTTGGCTGCCCGCCGTTGCCGACCAGGGTGCCCACGCCCACGACGATGCCC
>DHIW01000100.1:2836-3753 GCA_002404015.1 Chloroflexi bacterium UBA4736 | reverse complement strand
TACGAGCCGAAATGGGATGGCTTCCGCGCCATCATCTTCGTCGGCGGCGACGACACCTACATCTGCAGTCGCAACGGGCAGCCGCTGCAGCGCTATTTCCCGGAGCTGCTGTCAGTGATCGCGAGAGCCCTCCCGCGACCCTGCGTTGTCGACTGCGAGATCATCATCACCGGCGAGCGCGGGCTTGATTTCGATGCGCTGCAGATGCGGATCCACCCGGCGGAGTCCCGGGTGCGCAAGCTGGCGGCCGAAATCCCCGCCTCACTGGTGGTCTTCGACCTCCTTGCCGACGGCGCCGTGGACCTCCGCCAGGAGCCGTTCACCAAGCGCCGCGCCGCGCTGGCCAAGCTCCTCAAGCGCCACCAGCGCGTGCACCTCACGCCGCAGACCGCCGACCCCGACGAGGCTGAATCCTGGTTTGTGCGCTACGAGGGCGCGGGCTGCGACGGGGTCGTCGCCAAGCGTGCCGACCAGGTTTACGCACCGGGCCAGCGGACGATGGTGAAGATCAAGCACGCGCGCACCGTCGACTGCGTGGTCGGCGGCTATCGCGATTCAACCGCCGGCCCGGGGGTGGGGTCGCTGCTGTTGGGGCTCGTCGACGCCCACGGGGTGCTCCACCACGTGGGCCACACATCGTCCTTCTCGGCGGAGGAGCGGCGCCAGGTCTTGGCCAAGCTCAAGCCGCTGGTCGGCGGGGACAGCTTCGGCAACGGACGAACCCCAGGGGCGCCCAGCCGATGGACCGGGAGCAAGGACCTCAGTTGGGTCAAGGTGCGCCCGGAGCTGGTTTGCGAGGTCAGTTTCGAGAAGCTGCAGGGCGATCGCTTCCGCCACGCCGCCCGCTTCCTGCACTGGCGGACGGACAAGGATCCGGCGGAGTGCGACTTCGCCCAGCTGGAGCCGCCGGTGTCGTT
>DHIW01000100.1:1609-2580 GCA_002404015.1 Chloroflexi bacterium UBA4736 | reverse complement strand
ATCCTCGGCCTGATGTTGCCCTTGACCGGCCCGGCTGCGAGCCTGGCCCGCGAGGAGCTCAACGGGATCCAGATCGCCGTCGACCAGGTCAACCGCAGCGGCGGCGTGGCCGGCAGGCAGATCCAACTGCTCAGCCGCAACGTCAACAGCCGCGAGGCGACCACCGGCGCCGTCGAGCAGCTGAAGCGCGACGGAGCCGCGATCGTGATGGGCACCTACGACAGCTCACTCTCGATTCCCGCCGCCCACGCCGCCTCCAGCGCCGGCCTGGTCTACTGGGAGACCGGCGCCGTCGCCGACCAGCTCACCGGCGAGGCGCTGCCGAATGTCTTCCGAGTCGGCCCCTCGGGAAGCAACCTCGGCAACGGATCGGCCGTATTCGCCGCCGAGCAGCTGGCACCGCGCCTGGGCCAGGCGCCCGGCCGGCTCCGCATCAGCGTGGTGCAGGTCGATGACCCCTACGGCCACTCGGTGGCCTCGGCCGCGCTCGGCACGGCTCACCAGCTCGGTTTCACGATCGCCGGGCCGGTCACCTACGTCGCCTGGCACCCCGACTGGGACAAAGTCTTCGGATTCCTCTCCGCCAACCGGCCGGATATCGTCATCCTGGCCTCGCATGTCCCCGACGGGATCGAGTTCCGCAAGCAGATGCTGGCCCGGGGCGTCAAGGTCAAGGCCCTGATCGGCAGCACCATGGCCGAGTGCGGGCCCGATTTCGGCCGCGCCCTGGGCGCCGACGCGGTCGGCATTTTCGCCTCCGACCGGCCCACCAGCGGCTTCAACCCAGGCGCCCTCAACGGCAGCGCCCTGACCGCCTATGACTCGCTGGTCGCGGCGTACCGCCAACGCTTTCGTCGCGACCCTGGCGAGGAGGCAGTCTCCGGCTTCTCGTCCGCCTGGGCCCTGACCCACTACACATTGCCGGGCGCCCACACCCTCGACACCGGCGGGATATCGGCGGCGGCGATGGC
>DHIW01000100.1:698-1452 GCA_002404015.1 Chloroflexi bacterium UBA4736 | reverse complement strand
CACCGGCCAGATCGAAATGGTGCCGCTGCCTCGCTGAGCTCGTCCGCGTCAGAGGACCGCAGCCTTTCGACGCTCCAACTTCTGCTGGGCACCGCCGCTATCCTCGCCTTTTCCCTGGCGCGCGCCGCCGCCCTGCGTTGGGGCGCCATCGACATCGTCCCGGCGGCGGCCTTCGCCGGCCTGCTGCTTGTCGGCTCACTGGCACTGCCCGCAGTGGGCCAACGGCTACACGGCTTGCCTGGAATCCGCAGCCTTGGGCTCGGCGCAGTGCTGGGGACGGCGCTGCTGATCCCCGGCTTATGGATGCGTCTCCATGGCGTCGTCGGTCCCGAGGCTTACCTTTCGTCCACCTACGCCATCGCGTGGGCGCCGCTGGTGGCCCTGATCGCAATCGGCGAGGAGGTCGCGCTGCGGGCCTGGATGCAGCCCCTGGCCCGTCAGGCATGGGGCCCCACCGCCGCCATCGTCTTCGCCGCCGCCGTCTTCGCCGCCATCCACGCGCCCATTTACGGGTGGGTGGCGCTGCCGCTGGACGTCGGGGTCGGGATCCTGATCGGCTGCCTTCGCGAGTACACCGGCAGCGTGGCGGCCTGCGCCCTGGCCCATTTCCTCGTAGACATCGGCCACTGGTGGCTGCCGTGAACAGCCGGTGGACGTTGGCCGCGTTGGCGGCGCTCGGAATCACGGTGGTGGTCGCCGCCCGCTGGCAGTTGCCCCAGGCGCCACCGATGTTCGAGGGGGCCTTCACTCCGCC
>DHIW01000100.1:0-401 GCA_002404015.1 Chloroflexi bacterium UBA4736 | reverse complement strand
CGTCCATCAACGGGGTCAATAAGTTGGGCACCGCTGAGACCAGCGATCCCGGCGGATCGCAATTCGTGGCCTTCTTCGCCCAGGGCGTCTTCAAGACCACCGAGGTCGTCCATATCAAGATCTCGGCCCGGTGCGCAGGGGCGCCTTCCCCGCCGCCCCACAGCACCCCGGTCGGTAACGACTACCTGCTCCAGGCGTATACCGGCGCGAGCCCGGACGACCAGCCGCCGCTGGTGCTGCAGACCCCGGCCCAGGTTTTGCTCCGAATACCGCCGATTTCCTACAACACCGTCCGCGTGTACTACGACGGCAGCTGGCGCGAGACCCAGTTTGGGGCCCAGACCGACCTCGTCAACATCAGCCTCAACCACCTGGGTGACGTCGCCGCCTTCAACGACACC
>DHIW01000061.1:4302-4498 GCA_002404015.1 Chloroflexi bacterium UBA4736 | reverse complement strand
GACGCCGACAAGGAGGGCTACCTGCGCGGCTACCGCTCCCTGATCCAGACCATCGGCCGGGCCGCGCGCCACCTAGAGGGGCGCGTGATCATGTACGCCGACAAGCGCAGCGACGCGATGGAGAAGGCGATCTACGAGACCGAGCGCCGCCGAGCGATGCAGATCGCCTACAACGCCGAGCACGACATCACGGCGG
>DHIW01000061.1:0-4117 GCA_002404015.1 Chloroflexi bacterium UBA4736 | reverse complement strand
GTCGATCCACAAGGCGATCTACAACATCGAGACCCACAAGCAGCAGGTGGCCGAAGAGGTCGCCGAGTACGAGGCGATCGCCGGGATGCCGCCCGACGAGGTCGTCAAGCTGGGCAAGCGTTTGGAGCGCGAGATGGCCAAGGCCGCCCGCGACCTCCAGTTCGAGCGCGCGGCCCAACTGCGCGACCAGCTGATCGGCCTCCGCAAGACCATCACCGACAGCCGCGCCGTCGCGGAGGAGCAGCCGGTCGGGGCGGCGCCGGGGGCGGCGCGAGAGCCCGGCCGTCGGGGCGGCGGCCGCTGGCGCCGCGGGCGCTGAGCCGATCCCGACGCGGCGCCTTGGGCAGGCCTTGAGCCGCCGGCCGGGGTGGCTGGGACCTGCCTGCCTGGGCGCCGCCGCCGTAGCGATGGTGGCCTTCTTTGACACCGCCGCCAACGTGCCGTTCAACGATGAGTTCGTGTACACGTGGGCGGCGGGGCGACTGGCCGGTATCCACCGCCTCCAACTGCACCCGGAGGCGGCCGCCGTCGCGATCGTACAGGTCGTGTGGGGGCCGTTGGTCACCCTCGGCCACACCGACCTGCGGCTACTCAGGCTGAGCGCCATCCCCTTCATGCTCCTGGCCGCGTTCGCCGTCTACCGGCTGTCGCGCGACCTTGGCGGCTCGCCGTTCTGGGCCGCTGTCGCGGGCATCTCCCTGCTGGCGTCGCCGCTCTTCGACAGCGTTTCCAGCGCGTTCATGACCGAGCCCTTCTACATCGGGCTCCTGACGGCGACCGCGCTGGCGGCCACCGTCTGGCTCCGAACCGAGCGGCGGCTATGGCTGCTCCTGGTCCTCGCCGCGCTGGCGGTGCTGGAGCGGCAGCACGCCGTCGGCGTCCCACTGGCCCTGACCGCCGCCGCGCTGATCCGGTGGCGAGGCGGGGGCGAGCCCCGCAAGCTGGCCCTCGGGGTGAGTGCTACCTGGATCGTGGTCGTTGCCGGCCTGGCCGCGCCGGGGGTTTTGGGGATCGCCACCCCGGAGATGCGCTACGGCGCGGCGCAACTTCGCGGGGTCGACCCCTTCAGGATCATCACCGCCGTGCTGTACCTGCCGGCCCTCGTCGGCGTCGTGCTGCTTCCCACCCTACCCGTCCTCCTGGGACGCGGCTCAGCGGGCCGCCGCTGGCCGCCGCATCCGGTCACCCTGTCGGTGGCCGCGGTCTGGGTCGCGCTGACCTTGTTCGCGACGCAGGTTTTCCCGGGTAACTATCTCTCCGCCCTAGGCCTCGGCCCGGCGACGATACCGGGCAACAAACCGGTGCTGTTTGGGGTGCTGCTGCCCGTCCTGAAGGCGCTGGGCCTGGCCGTGTTCGTGGCGCTGGTGCTGCGGGCCCCGGCCGACTGGCTCGGCGCATTCAAGCGGCCCGAGGTCGCATTCCTGCTGGTCCTCGCGGCGACGCAGTTACTGCCGCAAGTGCAGTTCATCACGCTGGACCGGTACTACCTGCCGGTGGCGGCCCTGGTCCTGCCGGTGGCGACATCGTTTGCGGCGGCGGCCCTGGGCCTGCCGGCGGCGGCCTGGGCAGTTGGGGTCCTCGCCGCCGGACTGGTTGTCTATGCAGTCGGCGAACAGGACTACCAAGCTTGGCAACTCGCGCGCTCGCGGGCCGCGGCGGAAGCCTACACCCTGGCTCCCCGCGACCAGGTCGCCACCGGCTACGAGATTTTCGGCACCGACGTGACCAACCCTCTCTACGAGCGAACGGGCCACATTCCCATTCGTCCGGCCGGCTTCTCGTTTACGGGCCCGGAGCACCCGCGCTACGGACTCTTCTTCGCCGGTCCTAACGACCCCAGGCCGGGGATCTGGTACGGCTCGCTGGCCCCCGGCAAGGTGGTCATCGTCGAGGTCGGGGGCTCTCGCTAGACTCTAGGGTGCCACCGGCGATCCCCCCTTCAGGGTCCACCATTGTCATCCGGGGCGCCCGTGAGCACAACCTCAAGGACCTCACGCTGGAGATTCCGCGTGACCGGCTGGTCGTATTCACCGGCCTTTCAGGCTCCGGGAAATCCTCGCTCGCCTTCGACACCATCTATGCCGAGGGTCAGCGCCGGTACGTCGAATCGCTGTCGGCCTATGCCCGCCAGTTCCTGGGCCAGATGGAGAAGCCCGACGTCGACCAGATCGAGGGCCTGTCGCCGGCGATCTCAATCGACCAGAAGGGCTCCAGCAAGAACCCGCGCTCTACGGTGGCCACCGTCACCGAGATCTACGACTACCTCCGCCTCCTCTACGCCCGGGTCGGGCACCCGCACTGCCCCAAGTGCGGCCGTCCCATCGCCCGTCAGACGGTGGACCAGGTCACCGACCAGATCCTGGCTCTGCCCGAAGGCCAGCGCCTGATGATCCTGGCGCCGGTGGTGGTGGGCCGCAAGGGGGAGCACACCGAGGTCCTCGACGGCGCCCGCAAGGCGGGGTTCGTGCGTGCCCGCGTGGACGGCAACCTCTTCGAACTCGACGAGAAGATCGAGCTCGACAAGAACTACAAGCACGACATCGAGGTCGTCGTCGACCGCCTCGTCGCCGACCCGGCGTCGCGCTCCCGGGTGACGGAGTCGGTGGAGATCGCGACACGGATGTCGCAGGGCTCAGTGCTGGTGGTTCCGCTCACTGACATCGCGGTCGCCGGCGACAAGAAGAAGCAACTCAAGGGCGCCCGCGACACCGCCGAGCAGCTGTTCTCACTGTCGTATGCCTGCCCCGTCCATGGCAGCACTGGCCTGGAAGAGCCGCAGCCGCGCAACTTCTCCTTCAACAGCCCGCATGGCGCCTGCACCGAGTGCACCGGCCTGGGCACCCGCCTCGAGGTCGATCCGGACGCCGTCTTGCCCGACCAGTCGCTCTCGATCAGCGACGGCGCCTTCCAGAGCCCGGGCCGCTCCGGCATGTATTACAACGAGCACGCCGAATGGATCGCCAAGCGGTATGACATCAGCCGCACCACGCCGATCCGCGATCTGTCTGACGAAGATGTCGAGTTCCTGCTCTACGGCACCGATGATTTCGACTCCAAGAAGCCCGCCTACCGCAACCGGTTCGGCCGCAAGCGCTACCGCCGCGCCACCGTCGAGGGCGTCATCACCAGCCTCGAACGGCGGTACAAGGAGACCGAATCGGAGTGGGTCAAGACCGAGATCGAGAGGCTCATGGTCAGCCACCCATGCCCCGCCTGCGGCGGTCGCCGCCTCAAGGCCGAGGCGCTGGCGGTGACGGTGGGGGAGAAGAACATCTCCGAGTACTGCGACCTCAGCGTCGTCGACGCGCTCAAGTGGATCGTGGCTCTCGAACTCTCGGAGCGAGAGGAGACGATCGCAGTGCAGATCCGCAAGGAGATCCGCGAGCGGCTAGGCTTCATGGTCGACGTCGGTCTGGAGTACCTGACGCTGAGCCGCGTCACCCCGACGCTGTCGGGGGGGGAGGCGCAGCGCATCCGGCTGGCGACCCAGATCGGGTCGCGCCTGATGGGCGTCCTCTACGTCCTCGACGAGCCCTCGATCGGGCTGCATCAGCGCGACAACCGCAAGCTGATCAACACCCTCGAGCGGCTGCGCGACCTCGGCAACACCCTGATCGTGGTCGAGCACGACGAGGAGACCATGCGCCACGCCAATCACATCGTCGACATCGGGCCGGGCGCCGGCGAGCACGGGGGCCGGATCGTCTTCAGCGGCACCTACGACCAGCTGCTGCGAAGCAAGGAGTCCTTGACCGGGCAGTTCTTGCGCGGCGAGCGTTCCATCCCGCTGCCGCCGCGGCGCCGCAAGGGCTCGGGCAAGAAGCTGGTGGTGCGGGGTGCCCGCGAAAACAACCTCCGCGACCTCACCGTGAGCTTCCCGCTGGGCAAGTTGATCTGCGTCTCGGGTGTCAGCGGCTCGGGCAAGTCGACGCTGGTCAACGACATCCTCTACCGGGCCCTGGCGCAGCACTTCTACAGGGCCAAGGAGCGCCCCGGCAAGCACCGCTCGATCAGCGGCCTGGAGCACCTCGACAAAGTCATCGACGTCGATCAGTCGCCCATCGGCCGCACCCCGCGTTCCAACGCGGCGACCTACACCCTGTCTCTTATACACATC
>DHIW01000069.1:83106-112191 GCA_002404015.1 Chloroflexi bacterium UBA4736 | reverse complement strand
GCACGCTGACGGGTCGACGCTTCGCCGGCCGGATCGAGGAGCTTGAGCCGCGGCTTGCCGAGCTGCGCCGGCGGCGCGAAGAGATCCAGGACGAGTTGGAACGTGAGACTGTTCGCGAGCCAAGCCAGGCCGACCTGCGCAGCGCGATCGGTGCCATCGCCGAAGCTATGGAGAACGGCAACCCTTCCCAACGCAAGGCCCTGCTCCAAGAATTGGTTTCCGAGATCCGTGTTGACAGCAGGAACGCGATCTTCCCGACCTACCGATTGCCGAACGGACCGGTTCGCGTTATATCAGGAGTGGTGGGCCGCGGTGGACTCGAACCACCTACCTCCGCGTTATCAGCACGGCGCTCTGCCAGTTGAGCTAGCGGCCCTCGGCTTGGCAGGGGCGGAAGGATTCGAACCCTCGGCATCCGGTTTTGGAGACCGGCGCTCTGACCAGACTGAGCTACGCCCCTCGATCGATTGGCTAGTCTACCGGCCCAGGGCGCCCAGAGCGGCATGGCACCGGGACGACGTCGCCACCGGGACGCGCGACGCCCCCCGCAGCCGCTCCCGAGCCTCCAGGATCGACGCCGCGGGCACCGTCCCCACCCCCGCCACGAGGTGCAGGCAGCGGAAGACGGCAGGCTCGTACCCCCGCTCGCGCGCGCCCGCTTCGATCATGTCGCCTAGGTTCCAGTCCCTCGGCGCATGCAGGACCGGGCAGTGCGCCGGCTCCACGCAGGTGGCCGGGCACGTCCAGGCCGCCGCCGAGAGATACAGCGCCCCATCCGACCCCGTCGTCTCGAACGGCATTCCCCACCCACCGGGAGCAGGCTCCGCCCTCAGCCCCAGCTGCGCGCCCAGCCACGTCCACAGCAGGTGCGGCTGAAGAGGATTGGGCACCAGGTGGTCCTCGGGCCCCGCGCCGGCCAGCCAGGACCCGACCGCGGCGAGGTAATCGCCGTCCACCTCCTCGACGTCCGCCCGTCCCGCCCGCCGCAGCTGGCGAGCGTGGAAGGCGCCGAAGCGGTCGCTGCCCGATCACCAGGAACATTGGCCCTACTATCGGCCCATGGCCGCCTTCCTGGCCAACGTCGGCGTCAACGCCTCCCACCGGGTCCGCTCGCCGCTCGACGACGACGGCCGCTTCCGCCTGCTGCCGATTCCCGAGACCCGGCCCTGGGCGCCGCCGATGCTTCGGCTGCCCGAGGCCTGGGGGGACCGCGCCGTCCATCTCGACCCCGACCTGGAGTCATCCAGCCCGACTTATGGCGACAACTGCCGGCGGGCCGGGCGCGCGTTCAGCCTCCGCCGCGCCGCGCCCGGGGATGTCATCCTCTTCCTCGCCCGCCTCCACCCCACGAATGGAGGCAAACAGCCGGCGTTCTTCCTGGTCGGCGAGCTGGGCGTGACGGACGTGCTGCCTGACGTCACCCGCGACCCTGGGCCCGGCTGGTGGGATTACAACGCCCACGTTCGTCGCTCCCGGGCGGGCGCGCCCTGGGACTCCTTCTGGGTCTTCCGGGGCGGCCCCAGCAGCCGCCTGTACGAACGCGCCCTTCCCTTCAGCCGGGCTGAGGCCGATCGCCTGTTCGGCGGCGCCTGGCACTGGCGGCCGACGCGGACCGACCTGCAGACCATCGGCTCCTACACGCGCGCCGTGCGCCGCCTGCCAGAGCCGGCTTGAGCGAGGCCCTGCCCTGGCTCGTCGTGGGCGACGTCCACGGCGACCTGGAGCGCCTTTTCAAGGCGCTCTCGCCGTACCCGCCAGACCAGTGGCGGACCCTCTTCCTGGGCGACCTGGTGGATGGCGGCCCCTTCGGGGTCGGGGCCCTCCGCTACGCCCGGGATCGCCCCCACAGCACCGTCCTGCTCGGCAACCACGAGGTGCTGATGCTGGCGGCCCTCGCCGACCGCGCCAACCGCGGCAGCCCCTTCCTGCTCTGGATGAGCAACGGAGGCCAGCTCCACGACCTGGAGGAGCTGGCCAAGGACGAGACCCTCCAGGAATGGCTGGCGGACCGGCCGGCCCTGTACCGCCTCGACGCCGGCACCCTGGCCCAGCACTGCGACAACGACGGCTACGGCCGCCTGGGCGGCTCGCTCGAAGAGATCAACCAGGCGGTCAGGCGCCTCCTCGCAAGCGGCGACTTCCAGCCGCTCTGGGACCTGATGACCCCGCAGGGCATATTCCGCACGCAACCCGCGCGACTCGAGAGCTGGCTCGCGAAAATGGGGGTCAGGCGCCTCGTCCACGGGCACACTCCCCATCAGGCGCCGGCGCCCGATGTGTACGCCGGCGGCCGGGCCATCGATTTCGACGGCAGCTTCGGCCGGTTTGGCGGCGCCCGCTACCGGCGCCGGCGCCCGGTCGGGGCCTCGGTGGCTCCGCTGCCGCCGGCCCGGTAGACTTCTCAATCACACGCATGCAGGCGGCTCCCGCACACCCCGCTGCACCCGTTCGGGGTTCCGGCAAGGCGATGATCTCGCCCGGCCGGATCGCCAAGCGCGTTCGCCGGCTGGGCCAGGAGATCTCCGCCGCCTACGCCGACATCGACCAGCCGCTGGTCATCGTCGTGATCCTGAAGGGGGCCGCCGTCTTCGCCGCCGACCTCCTGCGCAGCCTCTCGATCCCCGCTGAGCTGGAGTTCGTGCGCGCATCCAGCTACGGCGGCGGCACCTCCAGCTCGGGCAAGGTCAAGTTCGCCCACCTGGTCGAGGGACCGCTCACCGGCCGCCACCTGCTCCTGGTCGAGGACATCGTGGACTCGGGCCGGACGATCACCGTGATCGTCAAGGAGCTGCGGCGCCTGAAGCCGGCCTCGGTGCGCCTGGCCACGCTGCTCGACCGGCCGGCGCGCCGCGAGGTCGAGGTCCAGATCGACTTCACCGGCTTTGTCATCCCCGACCGCTTCGTCATCGGCTACGGGCTCGACTACGCCGGCCTCTACCGCGAGCTGCCGGGCATCTACTCGTTGGGCTAAGAGGCCAGCGCCGCCGGCCGGCAGACCTTGCAGGGCCGGTAGCCGGAGCCGAAGGCCTGATCCTCGCTCTTGAAGTTCACCCGGTTGCCCTCCTGGGTCCGCCGGGCGTGGCGGCAGGTGGGCACGCAGAAGATGTGCGTGGTGCGGCTGCCGGTATAGCGTACCCGCTCCCGGGCCAGCCGCTCCAGCTCCTCCGGGTCGACCCCCTCGTCGGCGAGCAGCGTCCGCTTCGCCTTGGGGCCGCCCATCGAGTACTGGCCGATCAGGCCGTCTGCCCGCACGACTCGGTGGCAGGGGATCAGGAGCGGGATCGGGTTGTGCGCGACCGCCGACCCCACCGCGCGGACCGCGGCCGGCCGCCCGATCTCGCGGGCCACCCAGGAGTAGGTCCGGACCTCGCCGCGCGGGATCTGGGCCGTCTTCAGCAGCACGTCCCGCTCGAAAGCGGTGACGTTGCGCAGGTCGAAGCCCATTCGCGCCAGCGCCTTGGGGGGCGCCGACTCGCGGACCAGCGGGCGGCCGATCCGGCGCTCGAACCAGGCCTCGAACTCCCCGGCGCTGTCCGCCCTCATCACCGCTGAAACGCCGGCCGCGTTCCAGGCCACGAAGGCGCGCCCGATGGCGGACGCCAGCTCCGCGTACGAGTCCACAAGCCCGGCCGCTGCCAGCACTCGGGTGTGGAAGCCGGCGGGTGCCCGAACGCCGCCCAGGTCGCGCAGATCGCGCTCTATCAAGTCCACCTAGCTCACCTCACTCAGCGCCAGCCGGGCCCGCAGCGCCGCCAGCCCTCTGTGCACGTTTGATTTGACCGTCCCCTTAGGCTGTCCCAGGACCTGCGCCACCTCGGCGTAGGGCAGGTCCTGGACGCAGCGGAGCACGACCGCCGCACGCTGTAGCTCGGGCAGGCCGGCCACGAGGGAAGCCAGCTCGAGCAAGGCCGCCGAGCGCAACGCCTGCTCTTCCGGACCGGCCCTCCGATCGGCTATCTTCAGCTCCCCGTCCAGCGGCATGACCCGCAGCATCCGCCGGCGGACCCGGTTGCGGAACACATTCAGCGCGATCCTGTGCAGCCAGGCGCTCAGCGCCAGGCCGCGGATCCGTTCCGCGTCATAGGTCAGCAGCGCCCGATAGGCTCGCAGGAAGGCGTCCTGCGCGACCTCCTCAGCGTCGGCCGGGTCGCCGCTCAACCCGAGCGCGAACGCGAAGATCCGGTGCTGGAACGAGCGCACCAGCGCGTCGAAACCCCCAGGGAGGTCGACCGCAAGGCGGGCGGGAAGCTCAGCGTCCATCGCGTATACAACACCTCACGGCGGCGCCAGGTTGCAGCGGCGCGCAATCTCCCGCCGCACCTCGGGCGTCGCCAGGCCGCGGATCTCGAGCGTGGTCCGCCGGCGCACGACGTCGTCAACGGTCAGCGCCCACTCTGAGGCCACGGCGTGGGCGGCCTGGGCCCACACGTCCGGACCGCCCGGGTGGACGCGCTCCAGGCCGTCCCGGGCGACCACGTCAGGCGCCTCCGAGCCGTACAGGTGGACCAGGTGCTCCCAGACGTCGGGCTCGATGGAGGCCGGCCTGGCGGGCGGGGGTCCGCCGCCCGGCAGCGGCTCGTCGCCAAAACGCACCGACCGGAAGCGATCCAGCCGCCACAGCACCTTTGTCGCGATCCGGCGATGGGTCGTCAGCTTGCCGCCCGCGACCGAGACCATCCCCAGCGGGCCGACCCGCATCACCTCCTCTCGCGGCGCGGCGGAGCTGGCGCCCCCTGTCAGGGGCAGGGCGCGGAGCCCGGCGAACCGATACCGGATGCGGTCGCGCGCGATCACCTCGGGCGGCAGCCCGATCGAGGCCTCGTCCAGGACCTCGGCAACGTCCGCCTCGGTCACCGAGACCGCGCCCGGGTCGCCTTCGTAGTCGGTGTCGGTGGTGCCTAGCAGCAGCATCCCCTCCCAGGGCACGGCAAAGCTGACCCGACCCCCGCTGAGCATCACCGTGAGGGCGGCCGCCCAGGGCGGGCCGAGCGGCTCGAGGGTGAGATGCACGCCCTTCGAGAGTCGCGCGATGGGCGCGGCCGCCGGGTCCTCCAGCCTGCGGACCGCGTCGACCCAGGGCCCGGCCGCGTTGATGAAGTGGTCTGCCCGCACGCTGATGGCGCCTTCCGGCGCGGCCACCTCCGCCGCCGCCAGGCGCCCGTCCAGCGCCTCCAGGGCGACCACCGGGGAGTGGTTGAGCACGGCGGCTCCCGCGCGGGCGGCGCCCGTCACCGTGGCCAGTACCAGCCGGCTGTCGTGGGTCTGGGCGTCCATGTAGAACCCAGCCCAGCGCATGCCCGAGGTTCGCACCGGGGGGACCCAATCCGGCGCCCGATCAGCCGCGATCAGCCGGCCGCGGCTGCGCCGGAAGCCCGAGAGGGCCGAATAGAGGAAGAGGCCGGCCGCGATCGCGGAGGCCCGGTGGGGGCCGCCGCGATAGACGGGGACGACGAACGGGAGCGGCCGCACCAGGTGGGGTGCCACCCGGTCGAGCAGCGCCCGCCGCTCCAGGTGGGCTTCGCGGACCAGCTTCAGGTCGCCCATCTCCAGGTAGCGAAGCCCGCCGTGGATCAGCTTGGAAGAAGCGCTGGAGGTGGCCGCCCCGAAGTCGCCGGCGTCGACCAGCGCCACCTGGGCGCCCTCGCGGGCCGCCTCATACGCGATGCGGCTGCCGATGATTCCGGCCCCGACCACCAGCAGGTCGAATCGCTGCGACCTCAATCGCTCCAGCGTCTCGGCTCGGTTCACCGACCATATTCTGGGAACCTCGAGCCGGGACGGGGTGTATCCGGGTGGACAACACAGTGGAGGGCCGACCACTGGACGAACAGCAACTGGTCGCGCGCGCTCGGCGCGGCGACCTTCGCGCTTACGAGGAGCTCGTGCAGCGATATACGCGGCTGGCCTTTCGCACGCCCTACCTGATCACGGGTTCGGCCGCGGATGCCGAGGAGGCTGCCCAGGACGGCTTCGTCAAAGCCTACCGGGCGTTCGACCGGTTCCGGGAGGGTGCGCCCTTCCGGCCCTGGCTGCTTCAGATCGTGGCCAACGAGGCGCGCAACCGCCGCCGCTCCGCCGGGCGCCAGGCGGGGCTCGAGCTGCGCCTGGCGGAAGGCCTGCGCGTGGGGGATGCGGCCCCATCGCCCGTTGCGGCGGCCGAGGCGGCGGAGGAGCGGGAGTCGCTCCTCCGTTCGCTGAACACGCTTTCCATCGAGGACCGCCAGGTGGTCGCCATGCGCTACTTCCTCGACCTCTCCGTGGCGGAGACCGCCGCCGCCCTGGACCTGCCCGAGGGAACCATCAAGTCGCGGCTCTCGCGCGCCCTGGGCCGCCTCCGCGGACGACTGGAGAGGACCGGTGGCTGAGCTCGAGCGGCTGGAGAGCCGCCTCGTCGCTCTCGGAGCGGAGATCGAGTTCCCGTCCGAGCCCGACCTGCGCCGCTCCGTCAGGTCCCGCCTGGAGCCCGCCCGGCCCTGGCTGCGCTGGGCGCTGCCGGCCGCCGCGGTGGTGCTCCTGGCCGCCTCGGTCCTCACCTATTCGGCGCCGGCTCGGGTCGCCGTGGCCGGCTGGCTGGGGCTTCGCGGCGCCACCATCCAGCGCGTGCACAGGCTGCCCACACCAACGGCCAGCCCGGACGCCGGGCCCCTCTGCAGCCAGCAGCAAGCGGCCGCCCAGCTCGGCCGGCGGGTGCTTCAGCCCAGCCTGCTCGGCCCGCCGCAGGTAGGCCACGGCTTTGCCGGGCGGCTGCGCGGAGGGCATGTAGCCGCACGCCCACCCCCGACTGGCATCGCCTGTACAGCCTGGAGACGGGGTCGCTGCGGTTGGTGGACACCAGCTCAGGCTCTGTCGAGCAGTCCCTCGCGGTACCCGCCTGGGCGAGCGCGGCTGGGCTCTCGCCGGACGGTCGCTGGCTGGTCCTGGGGCCGGCTACGGGCAGCCACTTCGAGGTCCGCGACAGCGCCTTCAGCCAGCAGCCGAGACAGGTCACGCTCCCCGGCAGCTTCAGCTTTGACGGCATCAGCAACGACGGCAACCACCTGTACCTGATCGAGTGGCTGAACGGTGCCCAGTACCAGGTCCGGCGCTACGACATGGACGCCGGCCGGCTCTACCCGATCGTGATCGCCGACAAATCGGAGCTCGGGGTGCCGATGGCCGGCGTGCGTGTCACCGGCCTTGCCACACCCGAAGGCCGCTGGCAGCTCAGCCTCTACACCGGCGCGCCCAAGGGCGCGTTCATCCACGCGCTGCCCCTGTTCGACCAGCCCTGGGCAATCTGCATCGACCTGCCTGGTGGCACGACCGCGGAGGCCGGCTGGTCGATCGCGATGAGCCCCGCCGGCGAAGCCGCCTACGCGGCCAACGGCCAGACCGGCGTGGTGGTCTCCATCCCGATCGGCGACTCTCCGACCGGCCGCGGCGCCGGCGCCTTCCAGCCGGGGACGTGGGGGACCGCGCCGGCGGCCTCTGATGTGAGCCGCGACAGCCGCACGCTGTTCGTCGCCGGCCGCACCGGCCTCGTCGCCATCGACACCGCAACGCTTCGCCAGCGGGGCAGAGCGCTGGATGGCACGAGCCTCAGGAGCGTGCGCGTCAGCGGCGGCTGGGTCTACCGCTGAGGGGGTCCGGGCACCTGCTGCGGATCGACGACCCCAGGACGCTGGGAGTGGTCGCCGACGTTGCCACCGGGGCGGCCGGGGCGGCCCTGCTGGGCGTCCGGCCGGACTGACGGAGCCGGCTCCGGCCTACTTCAGCAGCCAGGTGTCGGAGAGGACCGCCGACCCGCTGTTCCCGCCGAAGAGCACGACAGCGCCGGAGCTGTCGGTGGCCGCCGCAGCGTCATAGCGGGCTGGGGGCTGGCCCGAGCCGCCGGTGCCATAGATCTGGACCCAGCGACCGTTCCAGGTCCAGGTGTCTCCGCAGACGCCGGCCGGGCACTGGCTGCTGACGGCTCCCTGGCCGCCGAAGAGCTCGAGGCCTGCCGCCGTGCCGCCGCCCGGGTGGTTGAAGTAGGCCATCGAGGCCATCTGGCGCGCGCTCGGCGCGCTCAGGTTGTAGCTCCCGTTCCAGGCGCCGCCGGTCCCGGTCCAGGTATCGCCCAGCAGACCGGACGCGTTGAGACCGCCGAAGAGCACGACCTGGCCGCTCGAGTCGCGGCCGATCGCGCCGTAGGCACGGCAGGCCGGCCGGCTCGTGGACGCGCAGTTGGAGGCGCTGATCTGGGTCCACTTGGAGGTGTTGAAGTTGTACTTCCAGGTGTCGTTCAGGTAGGCGCTGCCCGCCAGGTCATAGCCTCCGAAGAGCACGACCTGGTTCAGGCTGCTGTCGAACACCATCATCGCGCCGGTTCTCGGCCCGGGCTGGTTGGTGCCCTGCGCGCCGGTGCTGGCCTGAGCCTGCGTCCACACATTGGTGGTGGGGTTCCAGGTCCAGGTGTCGTTGAGCTGGCAGGGCACGAGGATGAGCACCGTGCAGTCCCCGCCGAACATGACGGCGGACGTGTGCGCGGAGTCATAGGCGATCCCGGCGTTGATCCGGCCGCTGGCGCCACCCAACAGCGGTTGCGCGGGTCCCGCGGTCCAGGCGCTGCCATTCCAGAGCCAGGTGTCGTTCAGCCTCGAGAGGAGCCCGGTGGTGCCTCCGAACATGACGACCTGGGTGCCGTCGTTCACCAGCGCCGCGCCTTCGCGGGCCGACGGCCCGGTGGCGGTCGTGCTGAACCAGGCCAGGTCGTAGGTGAACTGGTCGTTCGCCGCAGGCGTGGTACCTCCCGGTGTGATCACGATGATGTTGACCGTGCCGGCGGCGGCCAACGGGCTGGTGGCCACGATGGTGCAGTTGCCGAGCCCGTCACAGGTCGGCGCCGTGAAGGTCGCCGGCTTGCTGCCGAACTTGACTGCCGTGGCGTTCTCGAAGTACGTGCCAGAGATCGTCACGGGGGTGCCGCCGGTCTCGGGACCGAACGCCGGCGAGACACCGCTGATGCCGGGCACGGGCGGCCTGACGCTGATCGCCACGGTGTCCGTGGCGGTCTTCGCGGTCGGCGCGGTCGAGTCAGTCACCGTCAGGGTGGCAGTGAAGGCGCCGGGAACGTTGTACGTGTAGGTCGTCGCGGGGCTGGTGAGACCAGTCTGAGCCGGCGAGCCGTCCCCGAAGTCCCACGCGTATGTGTAGGGCGGCGTGCCGCCGGCGGCGGTACCGGTGAAGCTCACGGTCAGGGGCGCCAGCCCGGTGGTCGGCGCGGAGCCGGCGGCGCTGGCGGTCATCGGGGGCACCGTGACGACGATGCTGACCGCGGCCGAGGTGGCGGTCGCCGGGGTCGAGTCCGTCACCTGGACCGTGGCGCTGAACGTGCCGGACGCGGTGTAGGTGTGGGTCGTGGTGCCGGTGGTCGTGGTCGCCGTCGTGCCGTCGCCGAAGGTCCAGGCGTAGCTGGCGTAGGTCCCGCTCCCACCGGCGGCGTTAGCGGTGAACCCGACGATCAGCGGGAAGCTGCCCAGCGTCTGGTCGGCGACCAGGTTCACCCCGAGGACGTTGATCGCGACAGTGGCCCAGCCGGAGTCGCCCGCGACGTCCGTGGCGGTGAGCTTGGCGGTGTAGTTGCCGCCCGCGGCGTAGACGTAGGTCGCGCCGGCGGTGCTGGCGGTGCCTCCGTCGCCGAAGTCCCAGGCGTAGGTGTAGGGTCCGTTATCGCCGCCGATCGCGGAGCCCGTGAACGTCACCAGCTGGGGCGCGGAGCCGCCACTCGGTGCCCCGGCGGCTGTGACCACGACGGGCGGCCTGACGGCGATCGCCACGCTCGCGGTCGACTGCAGGCCGGCGCTGTCGCTGACGGTCAGGGTGGCCGTGTAGCTGCCAGGCGAGCTGTAGCTGTGGGAGGGGCTCTGGGAGGTGGATGTTGACGAGACACCGTCGCCGAAGGCCCAGGAGTAGGTGTAGGTCCCGCTCCCACCGGTGGCGGAGCCGGTGAAGCTCACCGTCAGGGGCGCGGTGCCAGAGCTCGGCGCGGCGCTCGCGGCGGCTGCCAGTGGGCCCGGAGTGGGCGTGGGCGTCGGGACCGGGGTCGGCGTCGGCGCCGGCGTGGGCGTCGGGACCGGGGTCGGCGTCGGGACCGGGGCGGGCGCCGGGCCCGGATCGGGAACCACGGCCGGCGGCGGAAGGTCCGGCGGGGCGGTGGGGCTGGGGGTCGGCGTGGGGCTCGTGCTCGGCCGCGGGGTCGGGCTGGGCGAGCTGGTCGGAGGCGTCGAATTGGGGTTCGCGGGCGGGGTGTTCCCTGTCAGGCCGGTCTTGAAGGGCAGCCAGTCGACGCCGGCGCCGGCGAAGGGCAGCCACCTGGGGGCCTGGCCACCCGAGAGCCAGACCAGGGTGCCGGGGCCGCGGCCGAGGATGAAGAAGCCGATCGTGAGCGCCACCAGCAGCGCGAGGACCGAGGAGGCAACCCGCCTCGCCCTCATTCGTACCGTGCTTTCCGGGTACGTAGCGTAGGTCGAACTCACAGCCCGGCCGGTTCCTCCACTCACAGCCTCTGCATCGACTTCACACGTCGGTGCCGCTTGGAAATAACGAGGCCGAATTGGCATACTTGCGGCGCCAAATCAAGGATCCAGCGGAATGGCGCCCCGACGCTCCGTTTTTCAGACGCCGCTCGCGCGGCTGGAGGCGGCGCCTGCGCTTTCACGCCCGGCTGCTGGCGTACCCTCAGGTCGGCATGGCGACCTCCGAAACGTCGATCGAGCGGATGACCTGGCCCGAGGTCGAGGCCGCCATCGCGGGAGGCAAGCGGAGGGCCATCATCTGTGCCGCCTCCTCCGAGCAGCACGGCCCCCACCTCCCGGAGGCGACCGACGCCATACTCGGCGCGGAGTACGGCCGCCGGCTCGCCCTCGCCCTCGGCGACTCGCTGGTGGCGCCCGTGATCCGGCCCGGCTGCTCCGAGCATCACATGACGTTCGCCGGCAGCCTGACCATCAGCGCCGAGCTGCTTATGGACATCCTGGACAGCTACGTCGACTCGCTCCGGCGGCACGGGTTCGACCGGTTCGTCGTGATGTCGAGCCACGGTGGCAACTACCCCGTGCTGGCCGAGTGGGAGCGCACCCGGCCGAAGCCGGGCTGCACGGTCATCTCCGACATCCACGTGTTCGACGCCGGCTTCGAGGCCATCCGCCGCTTCGGCCGGAGGGACACGGCAGGCCCCCACGCCGAGGTGCTCGAGACCAGCATGATGCTGGTCCTCGTCCCCGAGCTCGTGCACATGGAGCGCGCCGAGCCCGGCTTCGAGGGCGACGTTCAGCTCGAGGGCCTGCTGGAAAAGGGCATGCGGGCCGTCTCGCGGAACGGCATCATCGGCAACCCGGTCGGCGCCAGCGCCGAGATGGGAGAGGCGGTCCTGGACGCGATCACAGAAGCCTTGGTCCGCTTGGTGGGGCGCTAGATCGCGCTTTGGGATTACGCGCGCTCGCGCCTATACTCGTTCGATCGTTCGATCCTTAAGTAATCGGGGGTAGGGCATGAGAGAGAGAGCAGTGTCCCTCCTGCTGCTGGCCGGCCTGGCCGTGGCGGCATGCGGGAACGGAACCACCAGCACCACGACCACCAGCGGTCCCAAGCACGGGGGCACGCTGACAGTCGCCGTCGGGATCGACCCGGACACCCTCGACCCGGCGGCCCAGACGACCACCACCGCTGCCCAGATCGTCGACATGATGGCCGAGCCGCTGGTGGCGCTCGACCAGAACGGCAGCCTCAAGCCTGACCTGGCGACAAGCTGGTCGAACTCGACCGACGGCCTCAGCTACACCTTCACGCTGCGCACCGGCGTCAAGTTCCAGGACGCCACCGACTTCAACGCCAAGGCGGTCAAGTTCAACATCGACCGGCTTCTCGACAAGGGCACGTTCAAGTCCCAGCCGGGTGTGCTGACCGTGATCGGCTCGACCGAGGCAACCGACGACTCGCACGTCAAGTTCACGCTCAAGAATCCCTTTGCCGCCTTCGTGTCGGCGATGACGCAGAGCGTCGTCGACATCATCTCGCCGGCCTCCGTGAACGTGGCGCCGAACACGCCCGCCCAGATTCAGAAGCCGATCGGCACCGGCCCCTACAAGTTCGGTGAGCGGGTTGCCGGAGACCACATCACGATGGTCAAGAACGACACCTACTGGGGCACCAAGCCCAACTACGACACCCAGGTTTACAAGATCGTCCCCGAGGCGCTGTCCCGGGAGGCGCTGGTCAAGGCCGGCCAGGCCGACGTGATCATGCTGCCTCCGGCCAACGACATCCCGGCGCTCCAGGCCGACTCCAACGTGAAGGTCGTGATGAGCCCGAGCGACCGCACCGTCCAGATCATCATCAACACCGCCGACCCCGTTAACACCCAGCTCCAGAAGCCCGAGGTCCGGCAGGCCCTCAACTACGCCGTGGACAAGACCGCGATCATCAAGAACGTCATGTTCGGCGCCGCCGTGCCGCTCGGCGGGCCGATGTCGAAGAGCCTCGCCGGTTACTGCGACACCGGCAACTACAACTACGACGTCAACAAGGCCAAGCAGCTGCTGCAGAGCAACGGCGCGGCCGGTATGAACGTCCGGATCATGTCGCCCACCGGGCGCTACGTGCAGGACTTCCAGGTCGCCCAGGCGGTGGCGGGCTACCTGCGCGACGCCGGCATGAAGGTGGACGGGCCGGCCACCAGCGACTGGCCCAGCTACGTCGCCGGCGTGGTCCTGGCCACGCCCGCCAACCAGGCCGCCAAGACCGACCTGCACCTGCTGGGCTGGGCGCCCGCCTACCTCGACGCCTCGCAGCAGTTCGAACAGTTCTACTCCGTACGCGCGGCCCCCAAGGGCCAGGAGAGCTCCTTCTACAAGAACCCCACGGTCGACGCGCTGATCGAGAAGGGCAACGCCGACCCCGTCGCCTCGAGCCGCAACTCGACCTACTGCACCGCGGCCAAGCAGGTGTGGAGCGACGCGCCCTGGATCTTCCTTTACAACCAGAAGCTGCCGCTGGTCACCAGCTCCAAGGTCACCGGCGTCACGGGCGTCCCCAATGAGAAATTCAACACGGTGTACGCCTCACCGGCGTAACACCATTGGTTCCTAAGCAGGATCCGGCGTGCTGACCTACGTCGCTCGCCGGGTCCTACTGGCCATTCCAACGCTGCTGGGAGTGGCCACCATCGTCTTCATGCTGGTCCGGCTGCTGCCCGGCGACCCCGCCAGCGTCATCGCAGGACCCCAGGCCACCGAGGCCGACATCGCCCGCATCCGGCACCAGCTCGACCTGGACCAGCCGATCTGGCTGCAGTACGTGTCCTTCCTGACGAGGCTCCTCCAGGGCAACCTGGGCATCTCCACCCGCAGCGGGCACACGGTCGTCCAGGAGATCTTCAGCCGCGCCCCCTACACGCTGGAGCTGGCGATCATCGCCAGCGTGATCGCCACCCTGCTCGGCATCGGCCTCGGCGTGCTGGGCTCGGTGCGGCCGAACTCCAAGCTCGACGTCACGATCTCGGGCGCCGCCGTGTTCGGGATCTCGATGCCGGTCTACTGGCTCGGCCTCATGTTGATCGTGCTGTTCTCGATCAAGTTCCACGAGTGGCACCTGGGCGGGCTGCCCGCCGCCGGCGCCAGCGACTGGGCGGGCTTCATCCTCCCCAGCACGACCCTGGCGCTCTTCTCGGTCGGCCTGGTGGCGCGAATGACGCGCTCTTCGATGCTCGAGGTGCTGGGCCAGGACTACGTCCGCACGGCCCGCGCCAAGGGCGCCGGCCACGCCTCGGTGCTCCTGAAGCACGCCCTCCGCAACGCGCTGCTGCCGGTGCTGACGGCGGTCAGCCTGCAGTTCGGCGCCCTCCTGGGCGGGGCGGTCCTGACGGAGACCGTCTTCAGCTGGCCGGGCGTAGGCAGGCTGCTCGTGGACTCGATCTTCTCCCGCGACTACCCGGTGGTCCAGGGGGTGGTCCTGGTCTTTGCCGTGGCCTTCATCCTGGTCAACCTGGTGACGGACCTGCTGTACGCCTATGTCGACCCCCGGATCAGGTACGACTGAACGATGTCGATGCCGTCCATGGGTGCAATGGAAGTCTCGGAGGGCGACCTCGCGTCGGCTGCGGTCGAGACCTCTAGGGGCCGGACCTGGGCCCGGCTCCGGCGTCATCGGAGCGCCCAGTTCGGCGCACTCGTGCTCGCCCTCTACCTCCTGGCGACGATCCTGCTGCCGATCCTGATCCGCTACGACCCCGACCACAACAACCTCGCCGAGGCCTTCTCGCAGCCCTCCCTGAAGCACCTCCTGGGAACCGACGAGCTGGGCCGCGATGAGCTGCTTCGACTGGCGCTGGCCGCCCGTTGGACGCTGTTCGTAGGGTTTGCCGCGGTCGCCATCGGCCTCCTGTTCGGACTGCCGCTGGGCTCGCTGTCCGGCTATTACGGGGGCTGGATCGACCTGCTCCTGCAGCGTTTCACTGACGTCCTGCTCGCCTTTCCCGGGATCCTTCTGGCGCTGGCTCTGGTGGCCGGCCTCGGGGTCGGGCTCAGGAACGTGATCGTGTCGGTGGGCATCACGTCCATCCCGAGCTTCATCCGCCTGGTCAGGGCTTCCGCGCTTTCGATCCGGGAGCTGCCCTACGTGGAGGCTGCCCGGGCGCTGGGGGTGCCCAGCTGGCTGATCCTGTTCCGCCACGTCATCCCCAACTCGCTGGCTCCGGTCATCGTCCAGGCGACCCTCCAGCTGGGCTTCGCGATCCTGGTCGCGGCCGGCCTCGGCTTCCTGGGCCTTGGCGTGCAGCCGCCGACCCCCGAGTGGGGTTCGATGCTGGGACTCTCGCGGAACTACATGTTCAGCGACCAGGCCCTGGTGACCTATCCGGGGCTGGCCATCTTCGGCGCCGTCCTCGCCTTCAATCTCCTGGGGGACGGTCTTCGGGACGCTCTCGACCCTCGCCTGAAGTGAGCTGGTAGCCGGTGCAGGCCAGCACCGGCAGCCGGGGGTAGCGCGGGAAGCCGGGATCGCTCTTCGAGAGCTCGCACATCCAGAAGGTCGACTGGGCCCCGCGCACGACTCGCGAGTTCACACAGGATGCGCAGAGGCCGGGATCGGCCATCGCTCAGGCCGCGTGCAGACGGCGACCGGGGTCGTACGGGAAGATGTCGATGATCTCGCCGCTCTTCACCCGTTCCTGCATCTCCTGCCAGAAGCCGACGTCGTAGAGCTCGCCGTGCGCCTTGTCCAGCACCTCGCGGAGGGGCTGGGGCAGGCCCAGGAAGCGCTTGAACTCGGCCGGGAAGACGTCTCTGGGCCCCACCCCGAACCAGGCCTCGTCGCCGTACTCGTCGTCGTCGCTGGTGTTCTCGGGCAGGGCCCGGAAGCAGAAGTCGGTGAGCAGGGAGAGCTCGTCGTAGTCGTAGCAGACGACCCGGCCGTGGCGCGTGACCCCGAAGTTCTTGGGCAGCAGCTCGCCGGGAAAGATGCCGTTGGCCGCCAGGTCCTTGATCGCCTGCCCGAAATCGACCACCGCGGCTCGAGCGGCGTCAGCGGGCGCCTCGCGCAGGTAGAGGTCGAGCGGGGTCACCCGGCGCTCGACGTAGGCGTGGTGGACGACGACCTCGGCGGAGCCTACCGCGACCGTGCGGTCGGCGTCGCGCCGGAACTCCTCCAGGACGTCGGGCCGGAAACGGGCGCCGTCGAACTTCAGGTGCTCGAACTCCTGGGCCTCGACCAGGCGGCCCGCCCGGTCGTGGCGGAAGACCAGGCGGTAGTTCTGGCGCACCCCGGCCGGCGTGGTCGGCTTGATCGCCGGGAAGCGGTCCCTGATCACCTTGAACACCACGTCGTAGCCCGTCATTGTGAAGACCACCATCACCATGCCCGGGATCCCGGGCGCCAGCTCGAACCTCTGCTCCGAGTCCCGGAGGTGGCGGAGCAGGTCGCGGTACAGCTCGGTCTTGCCGTGCTTGTGGTAGCCGAGCGCGATGTACAGCTCGGCGATCGGCTTCCTGGGCATCAGCTCCTTCAGGTAGAGGACGAGGCGGTGGGCCGGGCCCACGTCCACATGGAAGTGGGAGCGCGTGAAGCTGAACAGGATGCTGATGTCGTCCTCGTCGGTCAGCACCGCGTCCACCACGATCCCGCGCGCGGTGTTGAGGAGCGCCAGGGCGAACGGGATGGGCCGCGAGCCGCAGAAGACGCGGCCGACCAGGTAGGCGCCCTTGCGCCGGAAGAACGGCGCGGCCACTATCTCGGCCCGGTCCACCGGCTCGGCGACCCTCTCCGCCACGAGGCGAGCGTCGCGGCCCGCATCCTCCCAGGGGACACCGAACCAGGAGTCGCCCAGGATCGCCGCGATCAGTCCGGTCGCATCGGCAGCCTCATAGCTGCGGCACAGAGGGGCGCGCGTCTCGGTCTGGGGAGCCTCGAAGTCGGAGTCAACGAACTCGATGTTGCCGTCCACCCCCAGCGTGGCGAAGATGCGGCGCGTCACTGAGTTGAACCACGTCTCGGCCAGCTCCCAGTCGTCGCGGCCGGCGATCTGGCCAGAGTAGATCGCCTTCATGCCGGCCCACACGACGCGGTCGGTCGCGCGGTCGGAGAGGGTGTCCCGCACCTCCGCCACCACCGTGTCCAGCACGTTCCCGTAGAGGTCGAGGCGCTCGGCGGCGTCGGCCACAGCGCCCTTCCAGTCCCGTGTCTCGAACCGGCCCCTGGCCCGCCGGCCGACCTCGTCAAAGGCGGCCTGGTGGTCGTCGAAGGCCTGCACGATGGCGGGCACCGACAGGTTGGCCAGCCGGCTGGCGGAGAGGTCGCCCATCCCAGTCAGCCTAGGGTGTCGGGGGTCCTCAAGCCCGGCCTAAGGCCAGAGGAGGTGGCCGAGAACCATCCCGAGGACGACCGCGGCCGCGATCAAGAACTGCGGGAAACGGCGCCCAACCGCCCGCACGTCGTTGGTGAGCGGATCCGAGCCCGCCGCCACCGCCCGGGTCTCCTGCACCATCAGCAGGAACAGCACAAAGGCGACGGCGGTGGCCAGCAGGGAGACCAGGGCCGGAAAGTTCATCCGGCCGATCTGCCTCGCCTGTACAGGTTCATGAGCCGGGCCGGCCCCCAGGCGAAGTGCCCGATCATGAGCCCGATCACGACCGCGATCAAAAAAGCCCAGCCCGGATAGGTGTGGACGGCGGGCCGGATGTAGTAGGTGAGCGGGTGGTTGCCGGTATACAGGGCCCAGGTCTCGAACGCCAGGGCGAGGAAGAGGGCGCCGAAGAAAGCCGTCACCAGCCCCGAGAAGATCACGTCCATCCGGCTGATCATCTGGAGCTTGAACGATGACCGGACGGCGGATGTTACGGCGATCCGGCCAGCGGGCCGGGGATGAGCGGGACCCCGCGCTGGGGCCCCGCCCTCGGAGGAGAGAGGGTGTTCGGGCCTACTGGGTGGCGCCGGCGGCCGGTGAGGGGGTGGGGACCGGCTGGCCGGCCTTGGGCTTGGCGGCGTGGTCCCAGTTCGGAACGCCCTTGGCCAGCTGCTTGAGGAGCTTCTGCTCCTGGCCGGACGTGACCTGTTGGCTAGTCACGGCCTGGTCGAGAAGCGGCTTCAGCTGCCCAGTCAGCGCGCTGGCGAACTGCGTCTCGCTGAGGCTCTTCTGATCGGCCAGCTGGTGCAGGGTCATCCCCTGCCGGAGGGCGAGCGCCAGCTGCGCCGGCTTCAGCCCAAGGACCTGGGCCTCGGCGTTCATCAGCGCCTGGCGGGCGGCCTTCTGGCCGGCCTGGGCGGTGGCGGCCGGCGGCGCCGGCGCCGGGCTGGCGATGGCCGTGGTCGGCTGGGCAGCCGAGGCCTGGGTGGAACCCAGGTGCAGACCCGCCGCGCCGGCCGTGATGACCACGACGCCACCGGTCACGAACAGGGCGCCCGCCGAGGCGGCGGCCACCTTCGCGGCAAGGGGGAATGTCCTCCAATCTGGCAGTTTCAAATCAGTTCACCTCGAGACGTTCAATTTCCGGACCCGGCGCCTCCGCGGCCGGCGGCGCAGGAGAAGCCAGGTAAGCAACATCGTGCGACCCACCTTCTCGCCCGGATGTCAGAGGTGAGCGTGGACGGCGTTACGGTTCTGTAAGAAGCAAGCCTGTTAAGAGAGCGCGGGGGAAACAAGCGTGTTTCCCCCACGGGCCCCCTTCTCTCACCAGATGTCGGTCGGCGTCTGGAAGACGGACTCAATCAGACGGGCGGAGCCCGCCCTTACAGCCCCATCTAGCCTTGTCTCAAGAGAGCGCGGGGGAAACAAGCGTGTTTCCCCCACGGGCCCCCTTCTCTCACCAGATGTCGGTCGGCGTCTGGAAGACGGGCTCAACCAGGCGGGCGGAGCCGGCCCTTGCAGCCCCATTAGCCTTGTCTTAAGAGAGCGTGGGGGAAACAAGCGTGTTTCCCTCACGGGCCCCCCTCTCTCACCGATGTCGGTCGGCGTCTGGAAGACGGACTCAACCAGGCGGGCGGAGCCCGCCCTTACACCCATCTAGCCTTGTCTTAAAGAGAGTTTGCGAGCGGCCGCCAGCAGCTCCTGGAGGCGTTCGCGGGGCCAGACTACGATTCCGTCGTCATCCGCGGCGACGAGATCGCCCGGTCGGACCAATACCCCCGCGCAGAAGACGGCCTGGCCGAGCGAGCCCGGGCCGTGCTTGCCCGGGCGGACCGGCGTGGTGCCCCGCGACCAGACCGGCAGGCCCAGTTCCAGGATCTCCGCCGCATCGCGCACCGGACCGTCCGCGATCACCGCCCCGAACCCGCGGGCCGCCAGCTCGGCGGCCACATTGCCGCCCATCACCGCCGCCCGCGATCGCTCGGCGCCGGCCACCACCAGCAGTGGGCCGGGACCGGGACCGGCCTCGATGGCACGGCGCATGAAGAGGTTGTCGTCCGCTGCCAGCTCGACGGTGCTGGCGAGTCCGGCGACCCGGAGCCCGGGCCGCAGCGGGCGGATCCAGGGTTCCAGCACGCCTTCCCCGTCGGCGGCGTCGGAGGCGAGAGCGGATGTGAGCCAGGCGAGATCTTCGATTGCCCGACAATCGTACGAGCCATGCTCAAACCGGACGCGACTGCGCCCGACGGCTCCCAGGTCCGCCGCCTCGTCAGCGACGCCAGCCGGGCCAGCCTGGTGGAGATCCGGCTCGCGGCCGGCCAGGTTTCGCGGCCCATCCGCCACCGCACCGTGGAGGAGATCTGGTTCGTGCTGGAGGGAAAGGGCGAGGTCTGGCAGGGCGGCCGGACGGATGCGCTGAAGCCGGGCAGCCGGCTCGTAATCCGCACCGGCATCCCCTTTCAGTTTCGGGCGTCCCAGGGACAGGACCTGCGCTTCCTCTGCTACACGTCGCCCCCCTGGCCAGGGCCGGATGAGGCCGAGCCGGTTGCCGAGGGAGGCCTCGGGCGGCCCACGGTGTAAGGCTGCAGGCACCCCGCCGGGGGCGGTAGTCTCGGGCTATGAACCCGGCTGAAGAGGCGATCCTCGAGCTGCGCTCGGTCCGCGGCCGTGAGCGGGTCACCCTGAACGACGTCGCGGACCACCTCCACGAGTTCCACCTTCTGCATCCGGACCAGGACCGGCTGGTCGGAGACCTGGCCCTCTACCTGACCGAGGCCGAGCTCAGGCCCCACCGGCACGACGGCCGCCTGTACCAGGAGGAGCTGCTGGACCTCTCCAGCGACCAGAGCTTCCCGGCCAGCGACCCGCCCTCCAGCAGCGTTCCGGAGTTCTAGCAGGCCGGCTCAGCCGCTGGGTTTGGAAACCTCGCCGAGCAGGGCCAGGGCGTTGAGCAAGCGGTTGCACGAGCTCTGCAGGCCGTGTTTCTCGGCCAGCTCGACCAGCCGCTCAGGCTCCATCGGGTAGCGATCGCGGCGGCCCTCAGGCAGAGGGACCGGGATGTCCTCGACCGGGCGCACCACCCGCAGGGCCCGCTCCAGGTAGTCGCGGTCGGCGTCACTCACCCGGCCGTCGCGCAGCATGCCCTCCACGCCGCCGTGCTTGTTGACGATCTGGGCCGCCGAGCCCGGCCCGACGCCCTTCAGGCCAGGCAGGCCGTCCGAGGGGTCGCCGCGCAGGACCGCGAAGTCGGCGTAGGCCCCGCCCGGGATCCCGTAACGGCGGGCAACCTCCGCCTCGTCGACCACCGCCAGACCGCCCTTCTCGGGGTATAGGACCTTGATGCGCGTGCCCTCGACAAGCGCGAAGAGGTCCCGGTCGCCGCTCACGATCTCGACCGTGCCCTCGGTAACCTGGGCCGTCCAGCTGGCGATCACGTCTTCGGCCTCGTGGTCGGGGTAGCCCACGAAGTCGATGCCGATGGCGTCCAGGAAGTCGTGGATCACCGGCATCTGGGGCTCCAGCTCGCGCGGCACCGGCTCCGCTGTGCGGTGCGACTTGTAGGTCGGGATCAGCTCCACGCGCCAGGCCGGTCGCCAGTCCTCGTCGCTGGCGACCGCCAGCCGGCTCGGCCGTCTGTCCGTGATCAGTCGGGCAAGATTGTCCAGGAAGCCGCGCACCGCGTTGACCCGCCGGCCGTCCGGCGAGCGGATGTCGCCCTTGACGCCGTAGAAGGCGCGGAAGATCAAGCTGGAGCCGTCAACGAAGAGCCAGTCACAAGACACGGGAGGCTGCAAAGGTTATGGGATACGTCCTCGCGGTGACGTGGCGTGCCAAGCCCGGCCAGGAGGAGCGGGTGGCCGAGATCCTGCGCACCATGGTGCCGCTGACCCGGCAGGAGCCTGGCTGCGTCCACTACTACGCCCATGTCGCGACCGACGACCCACGGCGGTTCTTCCTGTTCGAGGAGTACCGCGACGAGGCTGCCTTCGAGGCCCACTGCGAGGCGGACTACTTCAAGAAGTGGGTGCTGGGCGAGGCGGTCCCGATCCTGGAGTCTCGCGACCGGCTCGTCTACAGGTCGCTCTGATCGAGGCGCCGCCTGACGACCGAGGTGTCCACCTCCGGCATCCGGGCCTTGTCCAGGCCGCCCATGTCCACGTCGGAATCAGCGTCCGCGATGCCCTCGGCCACTGAGCCCCCAAGCGCGATCGGGCGGTGGCGGGGCCGCAGGTGACCCTCGTAGGCCGCCGCACCGCGCCGGGCGAGCGAGAGCAGCCGCTTGCTGTCCGGCGTCATGAGCGGAATATTCTTCCATGCCGAAAAAGCCCGCCCGCGCCGCCTCGCACCGCGTTGCCGTGGTCCAGCACCCCCCCGTCCTCCTGAACCGCGCCGAGACCCTGGCGCGGGCCGGCGAGCTGATCGCCGAGGCGGCGACCGAGGGAGCCCGGCTGGTCAGCTTTCCCGAGACCTGGGTTCCGGGCTACCCGGAGTGGTTGTGGCGGCTGCGGCCGGGGGACGACTATGCGCTGACCGGTGAGATCCACGCCCTTCTCCTGGAGAACGCGGTGGACCTGGCCGCGGGCGACCTGGCGCCGGTCCAGGAGGCGGCCAAGCGCAACCGGGCGACCGTGGTGATCGGCGTCAACGAGCGGGATGGCCAGTTCAGCCGGGGCACGATGTACAACACCGTCGTGGTCGTCGGCCCGGACGGCGCGATCCTGAACCGGCACCGCAAGCTGATGCCTACCAACCCGGAGAGGATGGTCTGGGGGATGGGCGACGCCTCCGGGCTCCGGGTGGTCGAGACACCGGCCGGCCGGGTCGGTTCGCTGATCTGCTGGGAGAACTACATGCCGCTGGCCCGCTTCGCCCTGTACGCTCAGGGCCCCGACATCTACGTGGCGCCCACCTGGGACGCCGGCAGCGGCTGGGTCTCGACGATGCGCCACATCGCCCTGGAGGGACGCTGCTGGGTGCTGGGCAACGGCACCGCTATGCGCGGCCACGACATCCCGGCCGGCTTCCCGGAGCGCGACCGCCTCTTTCCCGACCTCGACGAGTGGTTCAACCCGGGCGACTCGGTGATCGTCAGCCCCCAGGGCAAGGTGGTGGCCGGCCCGCTGCACGAGGAGCACGGGATCCTGTACGCCGACTGCGACCCGGCCGTGGCCGTGGCCTCTCGGCGCACACTGGACGTGGCCGGCCACTACGGGCGGCCGGACGTCTTCCGGCTCGAGGTCAGCACCGAGCTCCGCGTCCCCATCGTGGTGGCCGAGCGTGGTTGACTTTCCGGGATGAGCACCGCCGGCAAGACGCACACCATCCGCACCGCCACCAAGGACGACCTGCCCACGATCGTCGGCATCTACAACTGGGCGGTCAACCAGACCTTCGCCACCATCGACTCCGAGCCGCTGTCCAAGGAGGAGGCCGAGAGCTGGTGGGAGATGCACGCCGGCCGCAATTTCGTGCTCGTGGCCGAGGCCGAGGGGGACGTGATCGGCTGGGCGCGGCTGCTGCCGTGGAAGCAGCGCGGCTTCGACGTGGTCGAAGACCTCGTCTACGTGGACCCGCTCGCCCACGGCAAGGGAGTGGGCGCCGACCTTCTGAAGAACCTGATCGAGGAGGCGCGCGGTCTCCGCGACTGCAAGACGATCGTGGCCACCATGGCAACAGACAACGTGCCCAGCTTGAAGCTCCACAAGCGGCTCGGCTTCGAGGAGGCGGGGATCATCCCCAACGCAGCCTACAAGTTCACACGCTGGATGGACATCGCGCTGCTGCAGCGATCGCTCGAACGCTGAGATACGCGGCGGCCGCGGCCGCGAACGCCGCCGCCGCGGCCGGCTTCACGGCCATGGCCCGGCGCCGGATCGAGCCCGACGGCCGGCTTCTGACGGCGCCCCACCTGCTCACCCTGTCCCGAGCCGCGGCCGCCGCGATGCTCTGCGGGACTGCGTTCAGCGGGCGCGGCAGGGGGCCGGCGTGGGTGGCGCTGCTGGCCGGCTGCACCGCGGCTGACTGGCTGGACGGGCCCCTGGCGAGGCGCACCGGCAGCTCGAGCGCCCTGGGCGCTCTGCTCGACCTGGAGGCCGATTCGTGGCTCACGCTGTGGGCCGCGGTGGCCGCTGCGAGCCTGGGCCGCCTGCCGGTCTGGGCCGTGCTGGCGCCGGCCCTGCGCTACGCGTTCCTGCTGGAGCAATCCGAACGCGAGCCCGACCGGCCCTGGCAGCGGACAGCGGGCATCACCCAGATGGCCGCCCTCTGCGCCGCACTCTCACCGTGGGCGAAGCTGCGCCGGGCTGCCCGAAGGGCTGCGCCACTATGCGCAGCCGCCCAACTGGCAGCGATGGCCGTCTGGTAAAGAATCTCCCTCCCCCGTACGGGAGGGTAGGGAGGGGGTCCCCCAAAGGGGGTCCCTGCGGCCCCGAAAAAGCTAGGCCGGAGGCGCTGCCGACCGCTTGCGCTTGGCGCGCGCGGCGCGCTTCCGAGCCGCGATCGACTTCAGCTTGCGGCGCGCGCTGGGCGCCACAAAGTACTTCTTACGGCGAGCCTCGCCCTTGGCCATGAGGCTGTCGTCCCGGAAGAGGCGGAGCGCAAGCTCAAGGTCCTCGGGTCCCTCCAGCACCATCTTGGTGCCGGCTTGGCGGTGCTTATCCAGCAAGGCCGGGGGTCAGTGCTCCCCGCGGGTGTCGTTCCCGCTAGAGTCCGACTGGGTCACGGTCCGGTAGTGGGCCTGACGCTGTCGCAGCAGCTCCAGGTTATTCGCCTGCAGCTTCTCCTGGTCCCTCTTCTCGCGGGTCCCCTTGGATATGAAGGGCAGCCAGTCGGACAGCTTTCGCATTCGCATTCCCGTCGAGTATGCGCTACGTCGCCACGCGACGCCGTTCCGAATCCATCAGCCAGGAATTCCGAGCCCGCCCAGAGGCGGTCAGCAGCGCCCACTAGTGCGAGATCGGCTGGGCGTTCGCGTAGGCGGCCGGCCAGACGACCTTCATCTGGCCGACCGCCTGCCACTGCCCCACGACCGCCGCGGCCAGCCGGTTCTGACCGACGTCGGCCAGGTTGCCCGTGTTGAAGGCGATGCCGCCGCCGTTGATCGCGTCGCCGGCGGGTACGTTGACCTGCAGCGCCGCGACGCGCAGCTTGTCCGGCGTGACCTCGTCCGCCACCCGCGGGAAAACCTCGTGGAAGACGGCCCAACCGCCGATGAAGCCCGCCACCGCCGGGATGCTCATCGAGCTTCCCGAGTTCTGGGACGCGTACACGGCCCTGGCCTGGGCCAGCAGGGAGCGGCCATCCGGGGAGAGCGCGCCCGGGCTGACCTGGTCGTCCGGCTTGTCGGCGGCGAACACGCCCACGGCCGCGGCGCCCAGCCGCTTCCCGAAGTCCGGCGTGCAGAACGCGGAGCTGGTGCCCACCGCGGCGCGCAGGGGGACGTTGCGCTCCACCACCGCCTTCCAGATCGCCACCCCGTCGTCGATGTAGCTGACGTCCCACAGGTAGTCGGCGCGGTCGGCGGCCAGGCGGTCGGCGACCTGGCCGGCGTCAAAGGCGGAGGCGTTGTAGACGATCCGGTCCACCACGGGCATGCCGAGCGCCGCCGCCCGCGCCGCCTCCCCATCGCCCACCGAGCGCCCGTAGACGTCGTCCACGCTGATGATCACAGACCGGGTGGACGCCGGCTGCAGCCCGGCCGCCGGGACCAGGACACTGCGTGTGAAGTCCACCGCCATGCGGCCCAGGTTGTCCCCCGTCGCCACGGTTCGGAAAACGTAGTGGCGGTTGCGCGTGACACCGTCGGATACGGCGCCCGTCTCCCAGTAGATGGTCTTGCGCTGGTCAGCCCTGGCGGCGGCGGGCTCGGCCAGGGTGCTGCCGTAGGTCCCGAAGATGAGCGCCACGTGGTCCTCGTCGATCAGGCGGTCGACCGCGGCCACAGCCTGCGCGGGCGTGGTGGCGTCGATCACCCTCAACTGAACCTGGCGGCTGCCCAGCGCACCCGTGGCCTGGGCCAGGCGCAGCGCGGCCCGGAGCCCGGCCAACTCGTCATGGCCGCCGGGCGCCTGTGGACCGGAGAGCGGGTAGATCGCACCCAGCACCAGCGGCTTGACCGCCGGCCGCGACTCCGAGCAGGCGGCGGCAACCAGGATGAGTAGGGCGAGGAGCGCGCCCCCAAAGCGCCTCACGGGCTCAGGATAGCCGGACCCTAGGCCGTGATGAGCGTGACCGCCGCCGCGCCCAGCAGCGCGACCGTCCAGGCCAGGTCCAGGTTGAACCAGCTCTTACGGAGCATCCCGACGCCTACCTTCTCGTACACGACCAGGGCGACCACGCCCATCACGAGCAGCATGGCGGCCGTGTGAACCGTGCCGGCGATCAGAGCCCGCCCGGCCAGCAGGGAGCCGACCGGCAGCACCGCCTCCTGGCTGGCGGCCAACCGCCAGCCGAGGACGACCGGCACCAGCATCAGGCCGGCACCGTGGGCGGAGGACATCAGGAAGGACCAGGCCGCCAGCCGGACGGGGCCGACCCGCATGCCGAAGCCGCGGGGGTGGGCCATTCGGCGGTTGAGCCGGTAGACGGCGAAGCAGACCAGGAACAGCGCCGCAGTGAGCCGCAGCAGCACCGGCGAGACCACGGCCTGGGCCGCCCCGACCACCAGCACCACGCTGATGATCGAGGCCTCGTGGCCCAGCGCGATCGGCAGCAGCGAGCGCAGCACTGCCGACCGCTGCTTCTCCTGCAGGCCCCGAGCCACCGCGAACAGCCAGCCCATGCCGGGGTTGACGCCGTGGTAGGCGCCGAGCAACGCAAACGTCACGAACGGCCAGAGGTTGGCCCAGCTCATCCCCTACGGTCGGCAGTATGGATCAGGCGAAGCAGTAGGAATCGGACGATGCGTCTCCGCCCTCCAGGTGGATCTGATGGCTGCGCTGGGCTGTTTCCAGGAAGAAGTCCTCAGTCGGCTCAAGTCCGCCGTCCGGCCCGGCGTCGAGGCGGGTCACCCAGCCCTTGACACCCTCCGGGTAGAACTGCTCGTCCCAGGACGCGTAGAGCGAGTTGCTGAGATACACCCGCCGCCCGTCGCGGCTCAGCTCGACCATCTGGGGACCGCCGTTGAGCGGCCCTGAGCCAGGGTGCGCCGCCTTGCGGACGATGCCGCCCAGGTGAACCGAACCGGTCTCGCGTGGCTTGAACGGGTCGCTGACGTCGAACTGCTTGATCTCGCCCGTACCCCAGCAGGACACGTAGAGCCAGCGGTCGTCAAGCGAGAGGTTGATGTCCGTGATCAGCGGCGGCACCGCCTTGAACGGCTGCAGCACCGGCGGCAGGTCCGCCGGGTCGGCAGGTTCGGCCGGGATGGTGATGACCTTCGTGGCCTTCCACTCCGAGCCGTCCTTGTGCCAGGTCCAGATGGAACCCGAAAGGTCGGCCAGGCTGGTGACCACTCCCACGAAGCCGAAGGTCTGGTTGGGGTCGTGCGACGGCCGCAGCTCGAGGACCATCTGGTTCTCCTTGCCGAGGTCGATCGTCTGCTTATGGGTGCGGCCGGGCAGGTCCCAGATATGGAGCTGGTGGCCGTAGCCGGCGCTCATGAGGATCTCCCCGTTGAGGCCGTTCTCGACCATCTTGGGGGTGCCCCACTCGCTGCTGATGAGGATGTCCTGGCCGAGGTGCCACCAGAAGTCGTAGGCGAGCCGCTGGGGCCCCCTGTCCTTCTCCCAGGCGCCCTTCAGCTCGAAGGTCTCGTGGTCGATGATGAAGATGCCGCCCGGCTCGTCGCCATCGACGTTGCCCAGGGCGCTCATGTAGATGCCGTCGGGACCGCAGTGGCTGGTGTGGGGCCGGCTGTAACCGGTCTTCCGGGCCAGCTCCTCCGGCTCGATGGTCTTGATGATCTTCGGGTTCCGGGGGTCGGGCTTGGTGTCGACGATGTAGATCCTCGACGAGCGGAGGCCCGGGATCACAAGGTAGCGCCGCTCCACGTGGGGATGGGGCGCGAACGGGCAGAGGGCCGAGCTGCACGCGTTCCAGCCGAAGTGATGCAGCTCGTCGCCGGCGTTCGGCATCTCGAGCCGGCCGACGGATTGGCCGTAGGTGCTCGACTTGGGGTCGACATCGAGCACCTCGAGGGCGTCGGGCTTCTGGAACGTAGGGTCGAGCGTGACCATGTACGCCAGCGTCTCGACAGGCGCCTTGGCGGCGTCCTTGGCCGACGCGTAAAAGGTGGGATCCGGTCGGAGAAGGGTCGCCATTTTGGAAAGCCTCCTACTTCTCGATGGGCACGCGGATCGTGCTGCCCCACTCGGTCCACGAGCCGTCGTAGTTGCGGACGTCCGGGTAACCGAGCAGCTCCTTGAGCACGAACCAGGTGTGGGCCGAACGCTCGCCGATCCGGCAGTAGGCGATGACCTCGCGGTCGGGGCCGATCCCCTTGCCGCCGTAGAGCTGAGTCAGGTCGTCGGCCGATTTGAAGCTGCCGTCCTCCTGCACGGCCTGGGCCCAGGGCACGTTGACGGCGGTCGGAATGTGGCCGCCGCGCTGGGCGCCCTCCTGGGGAAGGTTCTCCGGCGCCAGCAGCTGGCCCGAGTACTCGCCCGGGGAGCGAACGTCGACCAGGCCGGCCTTACCGATCCGGTCGGCGACCTGGTTGCGATAGGCGCGTAGCTCCTCGCGCGGCTGGCCGCTGAACTTGAACTGGCCGGGCTGGTGGCTGGGCACGTCGGTGGTGTAGGGGCGGCCCTCCTTCTCCCACTTCACGCGGCCGCCGTTGATCAGCTTGACCTTGTCGAAGCCGTAGTACTTGAGGGCCCAGTACGCGTAGGCGGCGAACCAGTTGTTGTTGTCGCCGTACAGCACGACGGTGGTGTCCGAATCGACGCCGCTCTCGCCCAGCTTGCGCTCCAGCGCCTCCTTGCCGGCAAGGTCGCGAACGGTCTGGTCCTGAAGGTCCTGGCGCCAGTCCCAGCCCACGGCGCCCTCGATGTGGCCGCCGTTGTAGGCGCTCGGGTCGACGTCGACCTCGATCAGGCGGAGGCCGGGATCCTTGCCGTGCTCAACGATCCACTGGGTCGAGACCAGGGCGTCGGGGTTGGCGAAATTACCGTTTGTTCCCAATTTGAGATACCTCCAAATGGCGGAAATGGAAGGGTTGCTTGCGGATGCTGCGATCGTTTCCGGGAGCGCGCGTCGACGGCGCGCAGAGGCAGGGCCTAGTTACAGAAGCAGGCCGGCCGCTGAGTCAGACGCTGGGCAGGCCAGGCGATCTGCCAGTGCATCTATAGGATTTTAGGAACCTCGCATGGCCGCCCGCAATTCCATCCTGCACCTCGTCAAGTACCAGGCCCTCGGCAACGACTACCTGGTGCTCGACCTGCCGGCCGCCCTGGACGAGGTGGTGGCTGCACTGCCGGCGCTCTGCGACCGGCACCGGGGCCTCGGCGCGGACGGTCTGATCGCCTTCGATCCAGCCTCCTTTGCGGTCCGGGTCTTCAACCCCGACTCCTCCGAGGCCGAGAGGAGCGGCAACGGCCTGCGGATCGCGGCCGCCCACGCCGTGCTCGAGCACGGCGCGGCCTCCGAGTTCGACCTGACGGCGGGCGGACGCCGGAACGCGGCTCGCGTGCTCTCGGTGGAGGGAGGCCGGGTCAGCTGCGAGCTGGACATCGGGGCGCCGGTGCTGGAGCCGGACGAGATGGTGACGATCGAGACGCCGCTGGGCGCGCTGCGGTGCCGGCTGGTCTCCGTCGGCAACCCGCACTGCGTCGTCTTCGGCGAGCTGGTCACGCCCGAGCGCGTGCGTGAGCTGGGGCCGGTCCTGGAAGGGCATGCCCGCTTTCCACAGCGCACGAACGTGCAGCTGGTCGAGCCGCTCGCCCGCGACCGGGCCCGGATCGAGATCTGGGAGCGGGGGGCCGGCTACACGCTGGCCTCGGGCACCTCGGCGAGCGCGGTCGCGGCGGCGCTCATGCGGGAGGGTCTGGCTGACGCCAGGATCACCGTCGACATGCCCGGCGGCTCGCTGGCGATCCGCCGGGAGTCTGATGGCTCGCTGGTCCAGTCCGGCCCCGCCCAGCGCGTCTACCGGGCCCAGGTCGACCTGGCCGACCTAGCAGGGCGCTGAAAAAGGTCGGCGAGGGATTCGGTGACCGGGTGGCCCAAATCCTAGGCGACTCCGAGAACCGGAGCAAAGCGTATTGGAGATACGCGTCGCGAGGATCGCAGGA
>DHIW01000069.1:26178-82900 GCA_002404015.1 Chloroflexi bacterium UBA4736 | reverse complement strand
CGGAGATGGGTCGCCTGGGCGCCGTAGCACCGTCGATTCCTTTTTCAGCGGCCTGCTAATTCCCGCGGAGTAGGCCCCCGATCAACGAGCCTTCACCGCTGGGGTTGGGCAGGTAGCCCGCGATGGCGTGCGCCAGGTGGGACAGCGACATCGACTGAAGCCAGACGCGCCCGGGTCCGGTGACGGTGGCCAGGAACAGGCCGTCGCCGCCGAAAAGCGCGTTCTTGATACCGGGCATGGTGGTCACGTTGAACTGGACCGATTCCTCGTACATCGCCACATGGCCGGGGTGGACCCGCAGGGTGTTGCCCGGCTGCAGGTCGTACGTGATGACCTCGCCATGCATCTCGATGAAGGCTGTGCCCTGCCCGGAGACCCTCTGCATGCGAAGGCCGGCGCCGCCGAAGATGCCGGCGCCCAGCCTCTGCGAGAAGGCGACGCCGAGCTGGACCCCGACGTTGGCGCACATGAACCCGTGGCGATGTATGGCGTAGCTCTTTTCGGGCGTGATCGCCAGCTCCATCACCTGCCCGGGCAGCTTGGCGGCGAACGCCACCAGCCCCACGCCGCCGGCAGCCGTGTACTCGGTCATGAATATGGTGCTGCCCGCCACCGCCCGGCCGAGGACGGCCATGAAACCGCCCGTCTGGCCCCCGGCGCTGGTGCTCGTCCTCAGCTGGATGGCCATCGAGATCCAGGACAGCTCACCGGACTCGGCGAAGACCTGCTCGCCGGGCTGAAGCGTGAGCTCCAGCACAGGCATCGTCGTACCGACAATCTTGTGCTCCATACGGGTAGCTAGTTTATTCGCCGCCCTCGATCATGGCGCCCCAGCGCTCCTCCACCCGGCGAACCTTGAAGACCGTGAAGGCCAGCACCCAGGTCAGCACGAACGCGGCGACGATCACGAACCCGAGCGAGCCGAAATCCAGGTTGCCGATGAGGTCGAACAGGCCGCCGTGCAGGCGCAGGGCGCCGATCGTGATCTGGCTCAGCTCGATCCCGCCCACGAAGAGCGCCACGAAGACCGAGAGCCCGGTCACGGTCATGTTGTAGAAGACCTTGCGCACGGGATTGGAGAAGGCCCAGCCGTAGGCCTTGGCCATGAAGGCGCCGTCCGCGGTGTCCATGAGCGACATGCCGGCGGCGAAGATCACGGGCAGCGAGAGCACCGCCAGGAAGGGCACGCCCTGGGCGGCTGCGCCCGCGGAGATGGCGAGCAGCGCGACCTCGGACGCGGTGTCGAAGCCGAGCCCGAACAGGAAGCCGATCGGGTACAGCTGCCAGCTGCTGCGGATGACCTTGAAGAGCCGGCCGAAGAGCCTGGTCATCAGGCCGCCGGCGGCCAGCTCGTGCTTGAGCGACGCTTTGTCGTAGACGCCCCGGCGCATCTTCCGGTAGGTGCTCGCGATGTCGAGCAGGACGGCCAGGTTCATGGCCCCGATAGCGACCAGGAACACGCCTGAGACGCCCGTCCCCACGATGAAGCCCGCGCTCTTCAGCTGCCCGCTCTCGACCAGGGACTTGGCGACGAAGCCGAGGCCGAGGGCGATCAGGAAGACGACGGTGGAGTGGCCGAGGGAGAAGAAAAAGCCGGCCCCGACGGGCTTGCCGCCGTCAGCCAGCAGCTTCCGCGTCGTGTTGTCGATCGCCGAGATGTGGTCAGCGTCGAAGGCGTGGCGCAGGCCAAACGTGTAGGCCAGCCAGCCCAGGCCGAAGAAGGCAGGGTTGTGCATGCCGAAGGCGATGAGGACGCCCCAGCCGGCGATGTGCAGGGCCAGCACGGCGAGGCTGAAGCCGCCCAGCCTGACCTTCTCACCGCGGTCGAAGCCACGGCTGACCGTCCCGATCATCCCCATTCCCCCACCCTACCGGTTATCCGCAGTCGGTCGCAAAAGCCGAGTTGAGGTCAGCCTCCGCAGGCGGCTGAGAGGATGTTGACCCAATCCCCTTCCTGCTCCACGCGCACCCACTCGCGGGGCGCCCCGTCAGGTCCCAGGACGCGGTCGGCGCAGCGCGGATAACGAGTGGCGAGCTCCTTGAGCGCGGCCTGCAGGTCGCCCGCCTCGACGTCGACGGTAGCCCGCCCGTCGCAGTGCTCCCGGAGCCCGCTTGGGATCCGAAACGTCACCACACCTGAAGCTTAGTCCAACTGCGACCAGGTCGCAATAACGTAAATCTGGGAGAAAGCGGCGCCGTAAGGGCGGGCTCCGCCCGCCTGAATGAGTCCGTCTTCCAGGCGCCGACCGACACGTGGTGAGAAGAAGGGGGCCCATGGGGGAAACACGCTTGTTTCCCCATGTCGTTAGTAATGGACGTGCCCGAGGTCGCGGCGCTTGGTGGGGCGCCGGCCGCGGGCTCTTGCGCAGGAGTCGCAGATGCCCATCACCAGCACGTCGGTGCGCACGGGCTTGAAATGGTGACGCTCTTCCAGGTGCGACTCCAGCTCCCGCACCAGCTCGTGCTCGAGGTGGAGGACGCCCTCGCAGACCTGGCAGATCGCGTGCTGGTGCTCCTCGCTGGAGATCTCGTAGTGGATGGGCCCGTCGCCCAGGCGGACGGCGTGGAGCGCGCCCGAGCTGGCGAGGGCGTCGAGCGCCCTGTACACCGTGCTCCGGGCGATCCCTGGCTCCGTTTTCTGAATGGCGGTCGTTATCTCGTCGGCCGTCGAGTGACCGCCCAGTCGGCGCACCGTCTCCCATACGACCTGGCGCTGGCGCGTCTGCCGCATGCCGGGGGCGAGGGGTGGCTGAGTCTCCATCTCAGGCGATCGAGGCCAGGTCTCGCGGAGCATGTGTGAGCAGCCGGTGGCCCGACTCCTCCACCACCACGTCGTCCTCGATCCGGACCCCGCCCCAACCCGGTATGTACACGCCCGGTTCGATCGTGACGGCCATGCCCGCCTCGAGGACGGTCGTCGAGCCAGGGTCGAGGCTGGGGTCCTCGTGCGCGTCCAGCCCGAGGCCGTGGCCGACCCGGTGGATGAAGTACTCGCCGAGGCCGGCCTCCCTGATGACCGCGCGGGCCGCCTCGTCCACCTCGCCGGCCGTGGCGCCGGGGCGCACCGCCGCCAGGGCCCGGTCGTGCGCGGCCAGGACCGCCCCGTGCACCTCGAGCTGGCGGGGGTCGGGCTCACCTGCCACCCAGGTCCGGGTGGTGTCGCCTCGGTAGCCCTGCCAGGCGGCGCCGAAGTCGAGCAGGACCAGGTCTCCGGCCTGGATCCGGCGCCCGCTCGGCCGCAGGTGGGGCATGGCCGAGTTGGGGCCGGTCTGCACGATGCTCTCGAACGAGGGGGTGCAGCCTGACTCCGAGATGAGGGCTGCGAGGCGGGTTGCCACCTCGAGCTCGGCCTGGCCGGCCGCCAGGTCGTCGAGGATGCGAGCCGTGATCTCGTCCGTCACCTCGGCGGCCCGGGCCAGGAGCTTCACCTCCTCGGGCGACTTGACGACCCGCATCCGCCGCATCTGGGGCCCGGCGTCCCTCAGGCGAAGGTCCAGGCCCAGCAGCCGCTCGCCGGCCGCGAAGCTGATGTGGGCCTTGGCAACGGCCACCTCCCGGGCGCCTTCGAGGGCGTCTTCCACCAGCCGATAGGGGTCCTCGCCGTCCCGCCAGCCGCGGACCTGGACCTCGGCTCCGACCACCCGGCCGGCGCTCTCCGCCTCCAGGCCGGGGACGATCAGAGTCGCCGTGTCCGGCCGGACGGCGAGGGCCAGCAGGCGCTCGTGGGGATTGGTCCGGAACCCGGTCAGGTACGCGATGTCCAGGGGGTCCGTGAGGTAGGCGGCGTCCAGCCGCTCGGCCTCCAGCCAGCGCCTGAGGCTGTCGATCACTCGATCGCGGTGATCCGGATCTGGTACTTGGAGCCGTTGGGGGTGGTCACCTCCACCTGGTCGCCCACCTTGTGGCCCATGAGCGCGCGCCCGATCGCGGACTCGTACGAGATCTTGCCAGAGCCGGGATCGGCCTCGGCCGGCCCAACGATCCGGTACCTCTCGAGTGGACTGCCGGCCTCCTCGAAGCTGACGGTGTTGAGCACCTCCACGCGGTCGTGGCGACCGCTGCTCTTGATCAGGACGTGGTTCTTGACGATGGCGTCCAGCTCCTGGATCCGGGTCTCGAGGAAGGACTGCTCGTTGCGCGCGGAGTGGTACTCGAAGTTCTCGGAGAGGTCCCCGTGCTCGCGGGCTGCCTTGATCTTGGAGATGATGTCCGGTCGCCTGACCTTGATGAGCTGGTCGAGTTGCTTCTTGACATCGGCCAGGCCTTCGATGGTGATCGGAACCTCCTCGGACGGGGGTGGCAAGCCGTCAGCCCCCCATGCCGGGCATGAGCGCCTGGACCTGGTTGTACATGCGCCGCTGGAACAGTATCGAGAGCCCGTACACGCCGGCCCCCAACAGGGCGCCGACGAGGACGGCCAGGATCGCATGGACCAGGGTGGGCTGGATCGGCGAAGCGGCGACGGCGTCGTCACCCACGATCACGGCCAGGGAGAGCGCGAGCGGCGTGATCAGAGGCAGCAGCCGCAGCCGGCGCACGACCTCGGGAACCGGCTGGTCCGGCCGACCCACGATCTTCTGGCCCATGATCCCGACCGACCGGACGTGCTTCAGGCCGGGCGTGATCGTGAGGACCACAGGCACCTGGTTGCCCGGCACCCGGCTGAGCTTCTCGGGGGCGAGCAGGAACTGCTCCACGCCGCCCCGGGTCTTGACCATCAGCATCCCGAGGCCGAGCGAGGTGCTCATCTCGCTGGCGCCCATCAGCTGGCCCTGCACCAGCTTCGGCTCCTGCTTGCGGTCCTTCATCGCCAGGCGCACACCGGGCAGCAGGAAGCTGGCGCCGAAGACGATGGGCACGATCCAGGCCAGCGCGGCCGCGATCCGGACGGGCAGGTCGTAGGGCAGGAAAACGATCAGCAGGACCATGACGACCAGGCAGAACACCGCCGCTGCCGCCGCGTAGACGCCGAGCCGCATCACGAACTCGGGCGCGTAGCCCTGGAGCATGCCGCCGGCCTCCAGGTAGCGCTCCCGCTGGCGGCGCTGCTGCTGGGGCGTTGCCGAGGCGGCGGCGGCCGGGCTGGGCATCCCTTTGGGCTTGACCTGGCGGACCTGCTGGCGGCCGCCACGCCGCTTCTTACCCATCCCTTGGGAGTGTATCGGGGGGAAGCGGATGGGGGGACGGTGCGGCCGATCGTGAAGACCGCCCTCCGACTGCGCTACCTTGTCGGCAGGATGTCCAAGGGAACGGACGACCTCGTCGAGTCCTGGGCGCGGCTGGCCAGGGCGATCCTGAAAGCGGGCGTGCGGGAGATGCCGCGCATGCGCAAGGCGGCGGGACGGATCGTCCGCGACGACGTGCCCCACATCGAACGCACCGTTGAGCGCGCCGTCCGCGACCTTCGCAACAAGGGCCGGCGCTAGGGTTCGGTCGAACCCCTAGGTCAAGACGCCGACGAACCAGCCGCCGTAGCCCAGGTCCTCGATTTTCGACAGGGCAGAGAGGCGGACCACCTCCATCCGGTTCGTATTCAAGTCGCTGATCCCGATGATCGTTTGCGGGTCGAGCCAGCCCTCGGCGTAGATCCCGGGCGGGAGCTGGGCGGTGCTGCCGTCCTTCCGCACCAGGACCGCGGCGTCGCCGGAGAAGCCGGATGCGGTGGCCGCCGAACCGTCCGGCGCCAGCGTCAGGTAGCTTCCCCCAGGCAGCGGGTAGAGCACGCCACCACTCGGGCTGCGAACGCTGCCGGCCTGGAAGCGATCGTCCCCGCAGAGCACGGTCCCGTCGCCGAGCAGAGCCTGGGCGAAGCAGTCCGCGCCGCCCAGGACCGGTCCCGCGCCACCGTTGGCATCGATGCGAGCCGCATGGCCGAACCAGCGCCGTGGGATCCCCTGCTGGGTGCCAAGGCTGCTGTCGATGGTGGCGATCGGGCCCTGCGCGTCCCAGGCCACTGGTTCGATGACGTCGCTCGGCAGGGTATTGCCTTCGTCCCGGTGGAAGACGGTGCGGGTCGGTCCGCCCGCGTCGGCCGCGTAGAGGTCCTGCTTGAAGGTTCCGGGGTCGAAGGGCTGCTGGATGTCACGCGGGAAGTGCGCCGGCGGGTACGTGAGGACGTCCGCGAGCACGTGCCGGCCGTCCGGGCTGACTGCGAAGGCGATCTGCTGCTGGGGTCCGAGCGGGAAGCTCGCCACGGGGCTGACCTGGCCCTGGCGGTCGAGGCTGCGCAGAGCCCCCTTGCCGTCCATGAAGAAGACCTTGCCGGCCGCCACGTAGGCCTCGGGCGCCATGATCGCGGCGGCGTTGCCGATCAAGGGCGGGGTGCGGGGAGTGAATTGGGCCCGGGCCTGGGCAGTCCCGTCGGGCCGCACGATGACGACCGAGTCGTTGACGCCGACCGGTTCGTGGCCCGGTTCGATGACCACGTAGAGCAGCTCCTGGGCAACGGCGGTCGGCGTCGCGGTAGCCGCTGGTGAGCCTGAAGTTGCCGTCGACACGGGCTTGGCCGGTTGGGATCCCAGCGAGCCCGTGCAGGCCACTGCCAGCACCGCCAGGATCACTAGGGCGCGCCTCACACGCCGACCGCCGCGCCGCCCCCGTCCACCACCAGCTCGAAGCGGTCAGCCGCCGCCGGCTCGTCCCGGTTGAGCCAGAGCTCGGCCACCGCGCTCTCCCGCTCGCCGCGGCCCGCCGCCTCCGTAAGCAGGCCGCCCACCCAGGCTTCGGAGAGCGCGAACGCCAGCTGCCTGGCCTGTCGCTGGGAGCCGTCGGGGCCGGCCCCGGCCACGCGGGCGGCCAGGTCGGCCGCCTTTTGGCGGCCGGGCGAGCCGAGCCGCTCCAGCTCGCTGAAGAACGCCTCATCCACGCCCTGTTTTCCCAGCACACGCAGCGTGTCGAGCGAGAGCACGTTGGTGGTGCCCTCCCAGATCGGCAGGACCTGGGCGTCCCGCAGCAGCCGGGCGATCCCGGTGTCCTCCATGTAGCCGGCGCCGCCGAAGCACTCGAGCGCCTCCGAGGCCGACGCCACGGCCTGCTTGGCCGTGTACAGCTTGGTCAGCGAGGAGCCCAGCCGGAACACCAGGCGCTCCTCTTCGCTGGCCACCCCGCACTCCAGCCGGCCCAGCAGCGCCGCCAGCCGCATGGTCATCAGCAGCGTCGCCTCGGCCTGGACGGCCAGCTGGGTCAGGACCTGGCGCTGCAGCGGCTGCTCCTCCAGGAGCCGGCCGAACGCGCTGCGCTGGGCCGCATAGCCGCGCGCCAGCTGCAGGCCCCGCCGCATCCCGGCCGCCGCCGCGATCGCGTTGTGGAGGCGGGTGATGTTCAGCATCGGCGTCATCTGCAGAAATCCCCGGTCGAGCTCGCCGACAAGCTCTGCGTGGGCGCCCTCCAGCGTCACCTCCGCAGTGGCCATCGCCCGGGTGCCCAGCTTGTCCTTCAGGCGGTCGATCCGGTACAGGTTGCGGCCGCCGTCCGGCAGCAGGCGAGGGACCAGGAAGAGACCCAGCCCTCGGGTGCCCGGTCCGGCGCCCTCCGGCCTGGCTAGAGCCAGCACGACCTCGCCGCCGACGTTGGAGCAGAAGTACTTGCGCCCGTACAGGCGCCAGGCGCCCGCCTCCCGGCGCGCCTGCACCTCGTTGGCGCCGACGTCGGAGCCGCCCTGCTGCTCAGTCATCCACTGGCCGGCCGTCCAGGAATCGTCGGGATCGCGGGATATGAGGTGAGGCAGCACGTCGCGCTGCAGGGGCTCGGATCCGAACTCGCTGAGGACCCTGGCGGCCGCGTCGGTCATCGAGACCGGACACATGTAGGTCGCGGTCTGAGGTTCGAACAGGTAACACAGGGCGCTGTGCACGACCCGCACCTCGGGGCCAAACCGGCGCAAGGCCTCCGGCTCGTAGGGGAGACCCGCCAGCCCGAAGCGCGCCGCCACCGCGGCCAAGCGCTTCCAGGACTCCGGGTACACCACCTCGTCCACCCGCTGTCCCCAGGGCTCGATCGGCCGCAGCCAGGCCGGGCTGCGCTCGCACTCCTCGCCCAGCTTCGGCAGGTCGGTGGCCGCCAGCTCGCCAAGCTTGGTCAGCTGGGGCTCGGCCCAATCCAGGGTCGGCGGCCGCAGCCACGCCCGCAGCAGACCGCGCAGGGCAGGATCCGCGAGGTAAGTGTTGGCCGGCAGGAGCTGCATCCCGTCAATTGTGGCTCCGCAAGCGCCGCCTAGAGCGGCCGGAGCGCCCTTTGCCGGCCTCCGGCCCTATCGACCGCTGCGGATAGGGCCGAATCCCGGCGAACGGCCCAATCAAAGCTCTTAACGGGCCACATTGCGCAGGCCCTGTTGAGATCGGCATCCTCGGGTCCGTGCCACGACAACCTGTGATTCCGACTGAGCTCACGCGCGGGCCCTTCACCATGGCCGAGGCGCATCGAGCCGGGCTACTCGGAAGCACCTGAGGGGTGCAAGCTGGCATCGCGTTGCGCGCGGTCTGGACGTATGGGCCGGCCTCCGACGATGCCCCGACCTTGTCCTCAGTGCGGCCCAGTGTCGCCTCCCGACAACCGCCGTCTTTGCGGGTCGGACGGCGGCCTGGCTGCACGGTCTCGACCTGCCGCCCTGCGATCCAGTCGAGGTAGCCGTGCCGCCAGGGTGCGGCGTATCCGCGCGTGCCGGGTTATCCGTCCGTCGTGCCGCGCTTGCGGACGACGAGGTGGTGCCACGCCACGGATTTCCGGCGATGTCGATTCTCCGCACGATTGCGGATCTCAGCCAGCGGCTGCCCTTGGTTGAAGCCGTCGTGGCCGTGGACATGGTGCTGAGGTTGCGGCTGGTCGACCTGCCTGGATTGCTCGGCCTCGCAGCGACGCGCGCGGGCCGAATGGGCGTGGTCCGCTTGCGACGGGTCGTCGAGTTGGCTGATCCGGCGGCTGAGTCCGCGATGGAGACTCGATTGCGCGTGCTGCTGGTCCTCGGTGGCTTGTCGCGTCCCCGGGCGCAGGTCAGGCTTCACGACGAGCGCGGCCGTTTCCTCGGGCGGCCCGATCTTTACTACCCCGCGCATCGGCTCGGTATCGAGTACGACGGTGGCACGCACCGAGACCGCCTCGTCAACTCCGGATTCCGGCTCCTCCGGTATACCGCGTCCGACGTCCTCGGTTCGCCTGAACAGGTCATCCGCCAGGTTCGCGCAGCACTGGGCTCGCCTAAAGCGCCAGAGGGCCTATGAACCCAACTACAGGCCCACCTCCAGCGGCCTGGCGGGCGGCCCGTCGCGCACGAGCTCGGCCAGCAGCAGCCCCAGCCGGCGGGGCGCGAACCGTTCGGGGGATGCCTCGATCTCGGCGGCCGACCACCAGCGATGCTCTCGCATCATCTCGACCTCGTGCTCGAGAAATCCCTCCCGGCTGAGCTCGAACGGCTCCACCCGGGCTAAGTAGATCCGCTCCTGCTGGCGCCAGTGCTCGCCCCGCCAGTGGAAGACGTGCTCCCGGATCCAGACGCACGGTCCGAGCTCGAAGTCGCGCAGCCCGGTCTCCTCGAACACCTCCCGGCGGGCAGCCTGGTCCGGCGTCTCCCGGGCGTCGAGTCCGCCGCCAGGCGTCGCCCACCAGGCGAAACCCGTGTCGGGCATGACGAATCGAAGAAGCAGCACGCGCCCGTCGGGGTCGAGAAGCAGGACGCGGGCGGCCGGTCGCGGGATCGCGTCGGGTGTCACACCGCGGCCACGAGCAGGCGCATCTCGCGCGTCTGCCCGTTCAGGTCGAACGTGCCGGTAAGCAGGTAGGCCGGCTCGAAGAAGCCGTGGTCGCCGGCCGCGACAGCGATGAAAACGACCTGGGCCTGGGTCAGGGTGACCTTCGGCGCACCGGCCGTGCTGGCAGCAGTGGCGTCCGCCAGCACGCCCTGGCCGTTTCGCACGGGGGTCCACTGGACGCTGACCGAGAGGGGCATCGGCCCCGTGACGACGAGCGCCGCCCCATTCGGGCCGAGCTGTGCCTCCAGCCCGGCCGGCTCGCCCCGCTGGTCGACCTGGCCGGCCTGGCCATAGCCCGGAATGTCGAACTCGCGCCGGAACTGCAGCTTCCCTGCCACCGGGTCAAGGACCCTCTGGTTGGGCCAGTCGGGACGCAGGCCGTGCTGGGCCAGGAAGGCGTCAGCGGTTCCGCTCGGAGCGCTGGGTGTCAGCGCGAACATAGGCTCGCGCCCGGGCTGTGGGGGCAGGATGCGCAGGCTGAAGTCGGCGCCGGCGTAGGCGCCGGGAGGCGCCGGGCTGGGTTGCGCCACGGCCTGGAGGTCGTGGGTGAACCGAGCGGTGTCCGCTGCCGTCGGAGTCGGGTAGCTGTAGACCGGGACCACGGGCGGAAGGACCGGCAGGTTGCCCGCCCAGGTCAGGTTGGCGGGACCGTAGTAGGCCAGGGCTCCCGCGGCGCCCGCGGGCGTCTTGCTCTCGGGCGGGACGCTCAGCGCCCCCGGGACCGGAAGGGCTCCCGCGACCCGCGGCGCGGCGGCGGGGCCGGCCGAGTCGCTCTGGGCACGGCCCGAGGCCGTGCTCGTCGAGCGGCCCGGCGAGCCGGCCCCGCCCGAGTGAGTGAAGACGAAGACAAGACCGACCACGACCACAGCCGCGATGGTCCCCATGGCCGGCATCAAGTTCCAGCGCGCCGCCCGGCGCCACCAGGGCTGCCGGCGCGCCAGGCGCGCCCAGAGCTCGTCCTCGAAGCCGCGCCGGGGTCGGGTCGTGGCAAACGCGTCGTCGAGCCGCCGCTCCAGGTCTCTGTCCTCGCTCATCCGGAACCCTCAGCGGGCAGCGCGCCACGGACCGCCTTGACCGCCCGGTGGTAGAGCATCTTGGCCGCATCCTCGCTGCACTCGAGCAGGCTGCCCACCTCCAGGAAGCTGAGGCCCGAGTGACGCAGTGAGATGACCTCGCGCTGGCGGTCGGGCAGCCTCCCGACCAGCTCCATCAGCGCCTGGTACTGCATGCGCTCCTCGGCCATCCGGCCGGGATCGACCTCCTCCTCGGGCTGGGCCGCCACGGTCCGCGCCAGCCGCTCCCTCCGGCCCACCCGGCGATGATGGTCCAGGCTGGCGTTGCGGGCGATCTGGAAAAGCCAGGCAGCGGGCGTCGCGGCGCGCAGCTCGAAGCGGTCGTAGGCCTCATAAGCCTTGATGAACACCTGGGCGGTCACGTCCTCCGCGTCCGCCTGGTTGCCCACCTGGGTCCGGACGAAGGCGTATATCCGGTTGAGGAACTCCCGGTACAGCTCCTCGAACGGGGGCTTCTGGCCGGGCACTTGCCCCCATCGTAGCTGCCCATACGGTGAGTCAACGCCCGTTCGGCCGACGCCGTAACGTAGCCACTCGTGTCCGATTTCCTCAGAGCCGCCCGGCACGAGCCGGTGGAGCGGATCCCGGTCTGGCTGATGCGGCAGGCCGGGCGCTCCCTGCCCGAGTACCGCAAGCTGCGCGAGCGCTGGCGGCTGGTGGATATCGTGACCCAGCCGGAGCTCTGCGCCGAGGTCACCCTGCAGCCCGTGCGCCGGCTGGGCGTGGACGCCGCCGTGATGTTCGCGGACATCATGCTGCCCCTGGGTGCGATGGGGATCGACTTCGAGCTGGTCGAAGACGTGGGCCCGGTGATCTCCAACCCGGTGCGGAGCGCCTCGGACGTCGACCGGCTGCGCACGCCGCCCGCCGAGGAGTCGGTGCCCCAGGTCCTGGCCGCCGTGCGCTACGTGGCCGCCGAATCGCCGGTGCCGCTGATCTGCTTCTCGGGCGCCCCCTTCACACTCGCCAGCTACATGATCGAGGGCCGGCCCAGCCGGGACTTCAAGCTGACCAAGTCGTTCATGTACTCGGAGCCGGTGGCCTTCGAGCGGCTGCTGGAGAAGCTGGCCACGGTCGCCACGGACTACCTGGCCAAGCAGGTCGCGGCAGGCGCCGAGGCCATCCAGCTCTTCGACAGCTGGATGGGGGCGCTTACGGTCGAGGACTACGAGGCCCGCGTGCTGCCGCACAGCCGGGCCGTGTTCGAGGGGACAGCGGGCTTGGGCGTGCCCCGGATCCACTTCGGGACCCAGACCGCGGGCCTGCTGGAGCTGATGGCCGCCGCCGGGCCTGACGTGGTCTCCCTGGACTGGCGGGTGCCCCTGGACTGGGGCTGGCAGCGCGTCGGCTTCGATCGCGGCATCCAGGGCAACCTGGACCCCGCGCTGCTGCTGGCCCCGCCAGATGTACTCCGGGAGCGGGTGCGCGGCGTCCTGCGGCGGGCGGCCGGCCGGCCCGGCCACATCTTCAACCTCGGCCACGGGGTGCTGCCGGAGACCCCGCTCGAAAACCTCCAGCTGCTGGTCGACACCGTCCACTCCTGGAGCCCGGTCCCTGCCTGAGCCGCCGACCGGCCTCCTGGCCATGGCCTACGGGAGCCCCGAGCCGGGCCCGGACGGGATCGCCGCCTACTACACCCATATCCGCGGCGGGCGGCCCCCCTCGCCCGAGGCGCTGGCCGACCTGGTCGAGCGTTACCGGGCGATCGGCGGCTCCCCCCTGGCCGAGATCACCGGCCGCCAGGCGGCCGCGCTGGGTCGGCGGCTGGGAGTCCCGGCCTTCGTTGGGATGCGGCACTCAGCGCCCTTCATCGAGGCGGGCGCCGCGGAAGCCAGGGCGGCGGGTGTGGAGCGGCTGGTCGGCCTGGTCCTGGCGCCCCACTTCTCGCGGATGTCGCTGGGCGCCTACGAGGCGCGGCTGCGAGAGGCCTGGGGCGACGGACTGGTCTTCATCCCCGGCTTCCACGACCACCCGGCGTTCATCGGAGCGGTCCGGGGCCTGCTGCAGGAGGCACTCGAGGGGTACCCGGCCGACCACCTCTTCTTCACCGCCCACAGCCTGCCGGAGCGGATCCTGGCCGACGGCGACCCCTACCGCGATCAGCTACAGGAGACCTGCCGCCTGGTCGCGGCGGAGGCTTGCCTCCCGCCCTGGGAGCTCGCCTTTCAGAGCCGGAGCACGACCGGCGAGCCCTGGCTGGGGCCGGACATCCTGGAGGCGCTGGCCGCCTCGGGCGCGAGGCGGGCGCTGGTCTGCCCGGTCGGATTCGTGGCGGACCACCTGGAGATCCTCTACGACCTCGATGTCGAGACGCAGGCCTTTGCCCGCCGGCGCGGCATCGAGGTCCGGCGCACCGCCTCATTCAACGACCGGACCGAGTTCGTCGACGCGCTGGCGGCGGTCGTCAGCGACTTTCTGAGCCCCTAGAGGTCCTCTCGGCGGCCGGCAGCGCTGCCGCCTCCGCGTTCCCAGCCATGCTCAGGGCGATCGAGTAGGAGGCGACGGCGATCGCGAACCCGCCCGCCATCAGCATCGAGCTGAAATCCTCGTGGTAGTTGAGGTAGCTGCCGCCGTTGAACCTGGCGCCCAGAACACCGAACAGCCCGAACGAGGCCGTCACGATGCGCCACCGCGTCCGCGAGCGGACCGCCTGGACCAGGATGGACACCGCCGCCGCCACCAGCAGCAGCCCCAGGGAGGAGTGCAGCACGAGCCAGAAGGGCCCGTGCAAGATGGCCCAGGTGACGTTCACGGCGACCCCGCTGAAGTACTCGGGCGGGTTGGCGCCGGGATGATCTTTGGGGACCGTCGCGAAGAGGTTGACCCCCATCCCCAGAAGGAACTGGGCGACCAGTAGCAGAAGGGCTGAGAGCAGGGCCGGCCGGGCTGTCGCGAATCCATCCAGCTAACCCGGCAGCGCCACCCCGAAGCGCGCGCTGATCGCCGTGAGCTCCTCCCAGGTCGCGGCGGGGATTGCGATGCCCCCCCGCTCCCGCTCGGTCCGGCTCAGCCGCTCGGGGTCGCCGGCGACCAGGACGCCCTGCGCGCCGTGCGCAGGATGGACCTCGAGCGCTGCGTCCAGCACACCGGCCACCTGGCGAGTGTAGGCCGCGGGGTCGCCGAAGGCGGCGGGGTCGACAGCTACCACGAACACCCCCGCGATGCGAGGGCCTGTGGCAGCGACCTCCTGCATGGTGCCGGCGGGCGTGGGCTCCTCGTCGCCGATCATCGCCAGGCCGCCGATGAGGGCCGACGCCAGCGAGAAGCCGTAGCCCTTGTGGCCCGCGACCTGGCCGCCGAGCAAGGTCAGCGTGCCCCCGGCGTAGAGGTCCTCGGGCCGCCGGGTCGGCTCGCCGGCCGTATCGAGGACGGTGCCCGCCGGTACCTCGACGCCCTTGGCTCGCGCCATCCGGACCTTGCCCTCGGCCACCGTTGTCGTGGCGGCGTCGAAGATCAGCGGTGGCCGGCCCGCGGCCGGCACGCCCATCGACCAGGGATTCGTGCCGAGGAATCGCTGGGTCCCCCCGAAGGGGGCGGCGGTCCCCGAGCCGGGCCCTGCGATGCCGACCGTGACGATCCCGACCAGCCCTTCGGCCGCGATCGCCTCCGTGTACTCGCCCAGGCGCCCGATGTGCATCGAATGCCGGACGGCGGCGGCGGCGAGGCCGTGCTCGCGGGCGTGTTGGATCGCCCAGCGGGTGGCCACCATGGTCGAGAACTGCCCGAAGCCGCGATGGGCGTCGAACAGCGCCGTGACGTCCGACTCCCGAAGCAGCTCGGGGTGGCGGGCGGGATGCAGCGCGCTCCGGTCCAGTTCAGCCACGTACTGGGCCAGTCGGAGCACGCCGTGCGAGTCGTGGCCGGACGTGTTGGCCCGGACCAGGTGGCGTGCGACCTCGAACGCGATCTCAGCGTCCGCACCCATCGCCCGCAACACCTGGTCCAGGTAGAGCTGCAGCGCCTGATGGTCGGTCAAGCGCTGTCTTTCCGGGAATCCTAACCCCTTGCCGGACCGGCTTATCGTATTCAAAACGACCTCTTATAGCCCCCTTGTACTTTGTTTGCATCTAGGGTACGATTACAGGCGTCAAGTACGGCTAACCCGCAGGTTTGGAGGATTAAGCGCATGAACGAGCTAGAGCAGGCGGTCGCGGACTTCCTAGCCGACAAGCGGGCCAACGCCAGGTCGCTACGTACGGCCGAGCACTACCAGACCGTGCTGGGGAGGGTCTTCCTCCCCTGGTGCCAAGTTGAGAAGCTCGCCGAGCCGGCCCGGTTAACAAAGCCGACCCTCGACCGCTTCAAGGTCTACCTCCGGGAGAAGCGGAACGGCGACGACAAGCCGCTGGCCCAGGCCAGCCAAAAGTCCTACCTGACCGCCGTTCACGGCTTCCTAGTCTGGACCGGCGAGCAAGGGCTAACGACGCCTGGCGTCAACGTGAAACCAATCGGGCAGCTAGACCGCAAGGTTTTGAACACGCTCTCTCGGGCCGAGATAGGCGAGATGGAAGCCGCCGCCAACAGCGAGCGCGACAAGCTCATCATCCGAATCCTCGGCGATAGCGGCATCCGACTCGGCGAGCTACTCGGCCTCAAGCCCGAAAGCCTGACGACCCAGGGGCGAGAGAACTACCTGACCGTACACGGCAAGGGTGGTAAAGACCGGCTCGTGCCTATCCTGCCCGCGGTCGCGACCCGCTTCAAGCGCTACGCCGAGAAAGGGCGGCCTGCCGAGGACTACTCGGGCAAGGTGTTCATTGTGCTTCGGAAGCGGGCCAGCGGCGGCTATGACGGCCTACGGGCGCGGGCCGTGCAAACCATGCTCAAGGAAGTTGCCCACAAGGCCGGTATCAAAAAGCGTGTTAATCCGCATAGCTTCAGGCACAGCGCAGCTACGAACGCGTTACGCTTAGGCGCCAATCCCATCTCGCTGGCCGAGAACCTAGGGCACAGCGACCTGAAGATGCTGCAGCGGACGTACTCCCACCTAGTCGCCTCTGACCGCCACGCGGAGATGATGCGGCTTCTGGCGAACGACTCGTGAGCCGGCTCACAGGTCCGTGGCCGGAATGGCGCCGGTCCCAGTACGCGGACCAGACGGACCTGGCGGTCCACATTCGACTCGATGAGGTCCAGCACGCGCTATGGGGACTGGGCCGGCTGCTAGAGGCCGAGGGCGCCGAGCCGGAGCCTGACCTAGAGGTCGCCCGCGAGGCGGTCCTCCGGCTACTAGGGCGCTTCCCAGCCCCCGGCGGGCTGATGCTGGGGGCGCCGCCGGCCTAAAGGGTACCTGCTGGTCTACAATCGCCGCCCGGGGGACCGCCAAACCTCGCCGTAAGGCATGACCGCGACCGCGTACGACCTAGCCGTTCAAGAGGCCAGAGCCCTCGTAGGGGCCGTTACGCCTCGTGGTCGTCTACCTGTAACGCTGTCCCCTGTCCTGACTTCGCGGGGGTTCACGTCCTACCGGGAGGATTGGGATGGGGGCCACGTCTGGTTTATTTGGCCGGACGGCTACCGCATGTCACGCAAGAAGTTTCGCGAGCGTGGCCGTGAGGTTCGACTTGAGAAGGCCGTCTGTGCCCACTGTGCCGCGCCCAGGTCGCGGCAATGTAACTCGCGGGCCGACCGCCACTACTGCTCGAACGCCTGCCGTCAGGCCGCCTATCGTGCCCGCTCGGACCGCCCGATAAGGGCGCTATAACATTTCGACGATTCACGCGGTACCGCCTGCGGTATACTTATAAGTGTACCCGGCAACAGGCAAGCTAATCACACTATAGGGGCGCTTGTCAACTTCGGAGGGATTAGACCCATGAACGTAGGAGTCGCCTGAGTGAAAGGCGGGTGGCCGTACGGGCCGCCCCGCGTAGGATTAAAACGCAGCTTCGACCAGCCGGCCGGATTCGATTCGACCGGGACCGGTTTCTTTATGAGCTAGCCCGTAGAGGGCTTACTGCGTCCGCGATTGCCAAGCTGGCAGGGGTCACGGAAGCCGCCCTGAGCCGGATCGCAAACGGCTCGGGATCCGCCCGGCCCTCAACCGTTCGAGCTCTAGCCGCGGCCCTGCTCGAAGTTCCGGTCATCCCGGGCGCCGAGCTATTCCTCAGCGAGCCCGAGGCGTGAGCAACCTACTCCAAGAGGTCGCCGAGCGCCTTGGCGAGTCTTCCCTGAACGCCCATATGTGGGCCGCCCTCGACTATGCCGCCGCCGGCTTCGCCGTCTTCCCGTGCGTGCCCCGAGCCAAGGCTCCCTTGACGGCCCACGGCTGGCAGGACGCCTCGACCGATCCATACCTCATCCGCCACTGGTGGGAGCGCTGGCCGACCGCGAATATCGGGATCGCTTGCGGGCGCGTGTCCGGGATCGTCGTTCTCGACGTGGACACAAAGAAAGGTGCTCGGGGCTACGAGACGCTGCGCGTAATCGTGGACAAGGTGGGCGAGATCACGTCCGCGAGCGTGTCCACTCCGAGTTCCGGGTTGCATCTGTACTTCCGGTATCCCGATTGCGATACCCCGTCGTGGAAAGACGGCCAGCTGGGGCTGGAGTTGAAAAGCGACGGCACCTACGTCCTGGCCCCGCCGTCGGTTGTGGACTACCGGCCGGAGGATGGTCCGTGTCCGACCGGATTCTATTCGGCCAATGGTCCGCTGACCCGGTGCCGGATTACGGAGGCACCCTAGATTTGTTAACGGAAAAGATCGAACTGCGCGAACTACTCGGCCTAACGGCCGGCGACGTGTGGGCACAGGAGGGCGTCCGCACGCCGGACCCGACGCCATATGCGGATGACGTCGAGATTATCGACGGTCTGCGGAACGATAAGAACGGAACCAAGTTCGCCGCCGTCTTCGATATCGGGGACTCCGAATCCCTCAGCGCGAAGCGTGACGATCCCAGCCCCAGCGGAGCCGACGCCTCGCTGATCAGCATCATCCGGTTTCGGACACAGGATCCCGATCAGATCGAGCGCATCATGCGACAGTCGGGGCTCGTGCGCGACAAATGGGACACGCCGCGGAACGGCACGACGTTCCTCCGCTATTCGATAGAGCGGATTCTGGCAAGGGGCGGCCCGGTATATGAGCCGGGGCTGCTGTCACAGGCACGGAAGGCACAACCGGCCTTTCATGTCGTGGAAGCCGAAGAGGTTGAAAGGGAAACCGACGAGTCGTCGGATTTGCCGCCTGAAGTGTCTCCAAGTGGGGACGCGCGTACCCAAGCTCCCGCCAGTGAGCGATGGCCCTCTATGCGCGCCGACGAACTACGCGAGCGCGACCTACCGCCGGTCGAGCACCTGACCATGCTGGGCCAGGAGGGTTATTTCGTGAAGGGAGAGTCGCACGTCCTAGCGGCTTTCCCGAAAACCGGCAAAACGGTCCTTACGCTGGCTTCGGTTCTGGAATGGCTGGCAGCCGACGACACACAGGTCTGTATTTACTTTTCCGAAGAGTCCCCGCGTATGTGGGCGAGGCGCCTTAAGAAGCTTGACGACACGACCGGCCTCGACCGCCTGTACTTCGTGGCTGCGAGAGGCATGGGCGCCCAAAACATGATTAACCGGCTCGACACCGACTACCCGGACGGCGCGCTAGAGCACCGCGGGATCATCGTCATAGACACGCTGCGGCTACTGGGCATCGAGGAGGAAAACGACTCGGCCCAAATGGAGCGGGCCGTATCGCCGTGGACTGAGTATCAGCAAACACTGACCTGCACGCTGCTTATCAACCACCACACCCGTAAGGGCGGCGGCCGGCACGGCGAGGGCGTCAGCGGAGGCCACGGCCTGATCGGCGCCGTGGATACCGTGTTAGAGCTTCACCGGGACGACAACGTAGATAACTGGCGGATTATCAAGGTCGTCGGCACGCGCTCTCTGGAAGAGATCTCCGGCATCTATGAGCGGGTCGAGACTTCCGACATTCTGGGGACGACACACGAGCTTCGCTACGTCGGGGAGAAGAAGGACGTAACCCGCGACGAAACCACGGAGCGGATTTGGGAAGCCCTAACAGACACTTGGCAGACGAGCGCGCAGATCGGGGACGCCTTGAATGACCCCCAGCCGTCTAAGTGGACGCTCAACCGGGACTTGCAGAAGCTAGGCAATGAGGGCCGAGCCCTCCGGCAGCCGCCGATGGGCGAGGTCATCTCGAGCGGCCAGAAGCTCCGCTGGAGGCTGGCTTAAAAGCGAGTGGTGCACCTATAGGGATTTGCACCGTGCACCACTCCCCGGCTCCAAGATCGCCGGGCCGGGGAGGAGGAGGAGGGTAAAGAGAGCAAGTGGGTGGTGCAGCCATATCTCTATATGCACCGCACCGCTTTCGTAGCCCCAGTCAAGGCATCTATGACCTAACGAATCGTGGCCTTAGTCAAACCTCGCGGATTCAAAACCTTTGGTGCCACCGGCCGGACCAGGTGCTCGCAGTTGTCGATCACCAGCAGGATATGTTTGCCCGCCAGCCTCCGGCCGAGCGCCGCCTGAGCGTCCTCACCCTGGACCGTGATGCGCGCGGCGCGCGCAATCGCGTCGGCGACCAGGCTCCCATCCCATAACCTCGGCCAGCTCCACCAGCACCGCACCATCAGCGAAGCGGTCGTGCTCCTGGCGGGCGAACTCCATCGCCAGGCGGGTCTTGCCGGCGCCGCCAGGCCCCAGGATCGTCAGCACTCGCGTGTGGGCAGACAGTCTCCGGAGCTCAGCTAGCTCCTTCTTGCGCCCAATAAAGGTGGACAGTCGGGCCGGTACCGTCCGCGGTTCGGGCATGCGAGTGTCGGGGCTCACCCCCACCGCCTTGGCCATGCTCCGACAGCTCCAGTGGGTGGCCCCAGGGGGCCGGCTGTGCAGGGTCGCTTCAACGATCGCCTTGACCTTCTCGGGCGGGATCACCGGCTTGGGCCCGCGCCCCTTCTCGATCTTGGTGAGGGCTTTGAGACCACCCTTTCCGAAGCGCTGGCGCCAGAGCTGGACCGTGGGTCGACTGGTCCCCAGGGTCTTGGCGATGGCGCGTGGTTATTCCACCAACAGACCTGATGCGGAAAGGATTCATTGTCATTCGTGGATTCGGGCGGTACTGTAGGCCTTGGTAAATGGATCGCGAGGACCGGCTACTTTGAGTTCTACCGGGAAACGTCGTCGCACAACCAAGGTTCGACGCCAACGCCCGACGTCGGTGCCGCCGGCCGTTACCCTCACCGAATTGCGCGAGCGGCTCGCCGGCTCCGCTGCGAAGGTAGACAACCCGAACTTCTCGGTGCTTGAAAGGATGGTGACGCGCATCCTCCAGCGAGGCCCTCTGAGCCCCAGCGATGTCCGCTCTGCGGTTCAGGCAATTCGGCCCGAGATCCCTGATCGATGGATTCAGGAAGTCCTCAAGCGCCCAGCGTTTAGCCTTCAACATGGTTGCTACTACCTAACGGGAACCCCGCCACCGCCGCACCCAGCGCCAATGAAGCCGCCGACGTGGGTTCTACCAGCAGATTTGCGGGGGCCGGATCCCGTCCGCAAGACCAACGTCAAGCAGTACGGGCTCTATATCGACTCAACGTAAGTCTCCTTGTTGCTTGTATCAGCCTAATGGCGACTTCGCTCCTCTTCCAGTGGCGGTGGTACCGGACGAACGTCGCGTCGTTTGCGCTGCGATCCACGCATGCTTGGCGCCTCGAAGAGGGCCAATGGCGCATCGTCCATCGCCACGCCGACTTCATGACGCCTCGCCAAGAGGAGGGGTCACCCGGTGATCCCGCCCGAGAAGGTCAAGGCGATCGTTGAAGCGACCCTGCACAGCCGGCCCCCTGGGGCCACCCACTGGAGCTGTCGGAGCATGGCCAAGGCGGTGGGGGTGAGCCCCGACACTGTGAACCGGATCTGGCGCGCCCACGAGTTGCAGCCCCACCGGGTCAGCACATTCAAGCTCTCCCACGACCCCCGGTTCGTGGAGAAGCTCAGCGAGGTGATCGGGCTCTACTTGAATCCGCCCGAGCACGCCCTGGTCCTCTGCGTCGATGAGAAGAGCCAGATCCAAGCCTTGGACCGGACCCAGCCTGGGCTGCCGATCAAGAAGGGACGCTGCGGGACCATGACTCATGACTACAAGCGGCACGGCACGGCTGCCCTCTTCGCCGCCCTCAACCTGCTCGAGGGCACGGTGGTGGGACAGGTTCATCTCCGTCACCGCCACCAGGAATTCCTCAAGTTCCTGGTCCGCCTCGACCGCGAGTTCGACAAAGACCTCGAGCTGCATCTGATCCTCGACAACTACGGCACCCACACCCATCCCAAGGTCAAGGCCTGGCTGGCCAAGCACCCCCGCTTCAAGCTCCACTTCATCCCCACCGGGTCGTCCTGGCTGAACCTGATCGAGCGCTGGTTTGCCGAGCTCACCAACAAAGCCATCCGGCGCGGCTCCTTCTCCGGCGTCGGCGACTTGGTGGTTGCCATCCATAAGTTTTTGGAGGCTTCCAACCGCGACCCTACGGTCTACGTCTGGACCGCTTCAGCCGAGGCCATTATGGAGAAGATTGCTCGTTGCAAAGCCATTCTCCAGACGGAGCACTAGTAGCCCTTCTCACCGCGATCCTTGTGCTGCCAGCTGCGCTCGGACTGCTCACGGCTGGGGTTCGCCTCATACGGTCCTTGCTGACGTTGAACCTCGTTGGGCTGATATTCCTCGTCGTTGTGATGATCGTGCTGGCGATAGGTCTCTTGCGGACGGGTCGATCTCGGCCCAACGACGGCAAGGAGCCGCGGATCTTCTAGCCGTGCCCAACGAAACGAGAGACCCAGGTCTGAAATGGAGACGTGGCTCTGCCCACTTCGACGGCATTGAGCGCGAGTGGAAAGAGTTCACCACCGCCTTCCACAGCCAGCTCGCAGTCGTTCCGAAGGACGACCTCGTTGAGCTGCGCCTTCAAAGCTTCAGCGATCCGCCTCGCACGGAATGGGGCCTGCTGATCGGCGACGGCGTCCAGAATTTCCGCGCTGCCCTTGACTACATGGTTTGGATTCTTGCGTCAAAGCAGCAGCGTGCCGACACCCCGCAGAGTCTGGAGTTCCCGATCTTCAATGACGCCGCCAACTACGCCAAGGGCGCTCCCCCGCGCATCGGCAGCCTGCCGGCTGCCGCTCAAAAGGTCATCGGGTCCGTCCAGCCCTTCCAGCAGGGCGCAGAGTCGGCCAAGAGTCCGCTTTGGCAGCTGCACAGGCTGTCGAACCTAGACAAACACCGGCGCCTGCACGTCGGCCAGGTCAGCCTGGAGGCGGTCACCATCGATTTCAAGGGCACGCGGGTGCCCACGGCGTGGCGAGCAGCTCCACCGGCGCAGCGCGCCCAGAAGCGGATGCTGTTGGCCCAAATTCAAGAGGCTGAACTAAGACGCCATGGCCCGGTCGGAACGGTACAGTTCCAGCCCTCCGCCTTCCTCACGATCGCATTCGAGGACAGCGAGGAGGTGACCGGCGAGGGTGTCTTGGGAACCCTTCGGCGGATCCGCGACACGGTTGCCGAGGTCCTCGACCAGCTGGACCCCTTCGTGAACATCTAGCCGAGGGGATCGACCCGAAGCTGCCAACGTTGGCGGACCGGGCGTCACCACTTGGGGTTGGTGGACTTAAAGAGGTCTCGTCCCAGCCGGTCGAGGGCCTCGATGTCAGCAACCATTTGAAGGCGTTCAGCAGCACCAGTCTCCAACAGCCGACGAAGGACGATGCCTGTCTCGGCCAGTATTTCGCTCGAGGTCGTGCCGCCCCGCTCTGCCTGCAACAGTACCTCAGCGCACCCAGATTCTCCAGCAGCCGCGAGGCGCTGCCGAAGTGCCGCCAGGCTTTCGTAGTAGTTCACCTCGGCGATAACTCTGTCAGACGGTCGATCTCAGCTGGATCAACGGAGCACCCAGTGCAAAAGGGGCTCAAGACCGGGCGGACGACCGCGACTTCGAATGGCATTCAGAAGGTCAGGGGTTCGAATCCCCTCGGGTCCACCAGCCTTTTGAATACAAATGATTCCTGGCGTTCCCACGACTTCCAACTCTTATGGTCGATGACCCAGACCGCCCGGGTGATGCCCTGGAAGACGGCGACGGCTTACGGGTAGTCGAACCTCCGCTCGCCGATCACCCACCAGGCCCGGGCGCTGTCGTAGAGCTCTTGGGGGGTGATCCCTGACTTGTAGCCGTGGCCCTGCCTTGGCAGCTCCTGGTCGTCCTCAGGCACCCACCATCTGAGGCTGATCAAGATCGCTCGGAGCGTGGTCTCCAGAGGCGGGGCGGCAAGTTCCCTTGTGAGGTCTTGGAGACTTACTAGCCCCGCCTCGGCCTCGTGGCCTCGGACTGCGTTGGCAGCTGTCTGTCGTGATTGTCGCGTCCAGACGCGACCCTACTTGGCGGCCAGGGTCCTCATCGTGAGTCTGGCGCCCACTAGTGGGTGGTCGCTTAGGACAATGCGATGACCGTTAGCGTCGGCGGTCCACCTCTCTCGGCAAATAGGGTCACCGTCGATATCAAGGTCCTCCGAGACGCAAATGTGGTCTACAAGGCGACCAGATAGCTTTCCCGCTGCGACCACATCCTGATCAGTCAGGCATCTGAGGCCGGCCCGTTCGATCGCCTGCAGGAGTGGGCCCCGGGTTCGTCGATCACCGTAGTTGCCGACGCCGTCGAGGTGTTGGTTGAAGTCTCCGGCGATGATCAGCGGGATTGACGGATAGCGTCGCCGTAGGTCGGTCCAGGCATTCGTCTCCACTTCGAGGACCTTTAGGAATTCGCCCCATCTAATAGCTTTTGCACCCGAGCCATCAGGCTCCGCGTGGTACGGAAGGACCACACCGCGAACCAATACTGGCCCGACCGGAGAATGAACGATGCCGGTTACTGACCACGGCTGCTCGGCTTGTTCGACCGGCTCGAGTTGCCACCTCGACCAGACGGAAACCCAACGCTCGTCGGTATCGGGACGGCGCGCTGGGTGTGGAGGTGAGTGGAGTCCAGAGAAACCGTAGTCGGGGCTAATCGAGGTTCGCGACTCGGTAAGGACCCAAACATCAGCAGCCAGCTCGGCGAAGACCGCACGGATCGCCGGCAACCGCTTCCAGCTCGCAAGGGCAGGTCTTTCGAGGTTCCAGGTCGCGAGAGTGACGGCGTCCACTCACTGGATCCGCAATTGACCGTTCGATGAGTAAGGCGCAGGCCTAAAAGCGATCGGCTCGCTCGCCCTTGTATCCACGCTCGGTGCAGAGCTGTGCCCAAGAGACCGGATCGACTTTGGACATGTTGGCGCCGCGAACCTTGCAGATCGTCTTCCAGCAATGGGGCTCAGCCAATGCCGCTGAGGGCACAGCAACTTTATTGATGTCGCTCAGGATCTGCTTCGGAGGCGTCAAGCAGTAGCACATGGGCAGGAATTCTACGTCGCTACCCGGATCGGTCAGGCGGCGACCTTTCGCCGCCTGGCTACTGGAAAGTCATCGCCCTGGCTATTCCTCCCGGCGAGCCCGCATCGTTGCCTACGGCCCCGAGGGACACGCGCTGGGAGCCAATGAGAGTTCGGTCAAGGCAGCTTCAGAACGATCGTTTTGAGTTCACTGGGTGCCGTTAGAAACCGTCCTATTCCGGCCCGTTTCGGCCGCGTTGCTACACGGTTGCTACATGGCTTGGTCGCTCCCGAGAGCCCGTGGGAGAGGTTAGTGCGGCGTGCGCAGGCGGCGCTGCCTTTGGTCGAAGGCTTGGGTTTTCCATCGACCGCCTCTCGGTTCGAGTCGGCGCTCACGCCGGCCGCGACGATCGAGCGGCGCGGCCCAGGTTCGGGACCTAGCTCGACGCCGCTTGATTCCAGGTGTGCTTCGGCTTCATGTGGTTGAGAGATTACTTTGGCGCAGTGCCGGGAGCTCCGCCGCGACCTGCTCGAGAATCGCTTCCTGATCCGGTCGGGGCTGGTCGATTATGAACTCCTCGATCCCCACCGTGCGGTAGCGCCCGACGAGGTCGTGGAAGGCGTCGAGCGAGGACCACGGGTCCTTCTCCGCCCGCGCGATCCAGTAGTAGAGGGAGCGCACAACCTCGTGCGGATCGCGACCGATCCGAGCGCAGTGCTCGTCTAGCACCGCGTTGCGGGAGCGGATCTCATCCGGGGAGCCGAACGAGTTCCAGGCGTCGGCCTTGCGCGCGACGATCCCGAGCATCCGCGGCCCGTGCGCTCCGAGCGTCAGCGGTGGCCGCGGCTGCTGCACAGGGCCCGGCCGGAAGGCTGCGTTATGGAGGCGATAGTACCGGCCCTCGAAGCTGGTCACCTCCTGGCGGAGCAGCAGGTCGATGACCTCCACCGCCTCCTCGAAGCGGTCGACGAGCTCCTTCGGCTCGGGGAAGGCGATGCCGAGCATCTCGTGCTCGGGCACATACCAGCCCGCGCCGAAGCCGAGCTCCAGCCTCCCGTTGGAGACGTGGTCCACGGTCGCCGCCTCCTTCGCCAGCCAGGCCGGGTGGCGGAAGGTGTTGCAGCTGACCAGGACCCCGACACGGATACGGTCGGTCCGCGCGGCCAGGGCCGCAAGGAGCGTCCAGGCCTCGAAGTAAGGCCCCGTCGGGCGGCTCGGCTGCACCCAGTGGTCGCAGTCCCAGACGCTGTCGAAGCCGAGCTCCTCGAACCGCCGCCAGCGGCTGAGCGTCTCCTCCCAGCCCAGGTTCTGGTCGGTACAGATGCCGAATCGGAGCGGCCGTGTCGAGGGCATGCCGCCAAAGGTTATTGGTTTCAGAAATCGACGATGATGACGAGATCGCCGGAATCGAACGCTACAAAGCGCTTGTTGGCGAGCAGCTCGGAGAGAGCGACTAGTTGGAGGTCGATCAGGATCGGATCAACCGCTTCGGGGATCCGCCGGATCAGCTCGCGTGAGCGCAGCGGCGAAGGGCAGCAGGATGTGGATCAGCGCGATCGGACACCCGGGATTGGGAGGCCCGGCCGCGGCGATCTGGATTGCGGTATCGCAGGGCCGGTCTCAGCAGTGTCCTGACCACGCTGAACACTCAGCCACGTCACCGAATCGCTCAATCATTTGGCAGCGGCAACGATCGATGGAGGCGACTGAATCCAGAAGGCGGTGCGATCACTCGGCCAGGTCGTCGTTGGCTATGCCCGGCACGGCTTGGTTGAACCATTCAGCCGCCGGACGCGCACCTCCGGACCGTCACGGGCAGCCGCGTCTCGGCCGGCGTCACCGCGGCCTCCATCCGATATCCGAGGCTCGGTTGAAACCCGTACTCGATCTCCCAGTTGCAGAGCAGCTCACGAAGGGTGATCGCGGCCTGGTGGCGTGACTGCGACATGCCGATGCAGCGGTGGAGCCCCATGCCAAAGGCGGCATGCAGCTTGGTCAGCTGGCGGCTGCCCAGGTGACGTTGGGGGCGGAACTCGAGCGGCGCTTCGAAGTGCTCCTCCATGAACTGCACCAACGTCAGGGCGTGAATAATCGGCGCCCCGCCCGGAACCAGGCGGCCACCTAGCTCGAAGTCGCGCACGGCGACCCGGGGCAGTATGGGGAAGGGCGGCCGCAGCCGCTCGGACTCGAAGATGGTAGCGTGCAGCTTGGGCGCCCGGGCCGGCGACAGCTCGTCCCCGGAGGGCAGATCGGCCAGCTCGGCCAACACCTCCTGCGTCCAACCGGGATTGGCGTGCAGAAGGAGCAGGGTCCATAGGATGATGTGGGCGCCGTTTTCGACCCCGGCTAGGAGCAGGACGGCTACGTCATCCTCCAGCTCCCGGCGGGCGGGCATCGAGCCGCTGGCGGTATGCCTGGCGGCCATCAAGGTCAACATGTCGTCCTCGCCGCCGCGCGCCAGCCGCTCCGCCAGGTGCGGCCGGATGAGGCCGGTGACGCGGGCGAAAGCAGCCTCCGCCTGCCGCCCGAGCTCGCTGTGGGCGATGTCGTGCGCGGTGCCTTGGAGGATGTACTTCTCGGCCTCCAGCACTGCGGCGAAGACCTCGTCCTCCAACCTCATGCCGAGGCCATGCGAGGCCTGGCGGAAGAAGGCCAGGTTCATGAGGTCGCGGAGGTCGCTGGCCGCGCCCGCCCGCTCCTCGAGGAGCTCGACAAGGGACTGGTGCATACCGGCGGCCTGGCGGTCGAGCATATCGAGCCGGAAGGACGGCATCATACGTTGCCTCTTGGCGGCGTGGGCGGGGCCGTCAAGAGTGATTAGGTCTTGCTCGATGAGGTGCGCGATGAATGAGAACGACCGCCGGTAGCTCCATAGGTCGCGGGCGAGCATGAAGAACTCATTCGACTCGGGACCCGCAATGACGTGGGTCTCGGCGCCATCCAACTCGACTCGGAAGGCCGGGCCAAGGCGGCGGTAGGGCTCGAGGAAGAAAAGGAGAGGCTCCGCCTGGAAGTCGGCGTAGCTCCAGCCGCGACCCGGCCGTTCGTACAAGGGCGCCGCTGCCGCCCCGGCCGGCGGCACGACCGGATGCTCGAGCATTGCGCGAGGCTAGCGGATGCTGTGGCCCAGCGCAATCACAACGATAGAAACAGCGCCGATCAGAAGCCGTAACCGTCCTTAATCAATTCGCCGTAGCGGAACACGTCGACCGTGCGCACGCTGGGGTTGCCGCGCACAGCGTCATGAAAGAGAGCTTCGAAGTGGGAACGATCGCGGCAGACTACCTCGACCAGGATGTCGTAGCGGCCGGCGCACTCACAGAGGAGAGTGACCTCCGGCCGGGTCATCATCGACTCCGCAATGGCGGTCGAGCTGCCGCGCACGGTCACCCCCAGCAGCGCCACCACCTCCATCCCGAGCCGCGCCGGGTCCGGCACCGCTCGCACGCGTAGGATGCCGTCCCGCACCAGGCGCTGGTAGCGCTGGCGCGCCGAGGCGGTCGTCAGCCCGGCCAGATCCCCCAACCGCTTGAACGTGATGCGGCCGTCCTGCTGGAGAGCGTCAACGATGATGCGGTCGACCGCGTCGAGAGGGCGGCTGGGCGAGGCGCCGCGCACCCACACGTCCTCGCTGCGGCCGTTTGACATGTAGGAGGACGAGTAACGGAACTCGGTGACGTGCGTCTGCAGATGGATCAGCGTCTCTGCCGACTCCACGCCCTCGATCGGGCGCAGCTGGTCATTGACGAAGGCGAGCAATTCGCTGTTGGTGGCGCAACTGATCTCCGCTACCAGGCGGTCCACGTCCTGGCATCGGACCAGCCAGCGCACCGCCGACAGCGCGCCTACGCGCTTGCCCACGTCCTGGCTATCCCGGTTGGTCCGGATCAGGAACCACGCGATCAGCGGCCGGCCTAGGGCCTGGGGGTCGACCAGCCCGATCACCCGGATCACGCCGTCGCCCTGCAGCCGCTGGAGGCGCTGGCGGACGGCGGTCTCCGACATGCCGACGGCCGCCGCCAGCCGGCGAACCGGTATCCGGCCGTCTCGCTGGAGGAGCTCGATGATCGAGTCGTCGACTTGGTCCAGCACGACCGGCAGCATAGCGGCATCGTCGCCCGCAGACCTCACCACGGAATGTGTCGCCGTTCCTTGACACTACGCATTAAATCCTCTATGTTCACCGCCCATCGCTGGCCTACTTGATGGCTCAATGGCCTAGGGGCCCCTGTTTGGGAGGTTGAGGTGGGAATCAGGCTAAGACTCGGTCCGATCATCGGCTCGCTCCTGGTCCTCGTAGTCGGTTGCAGCGGGAGCTCGTCCTCCTCCACGCCTTCCAGCCAGGCATACAAGGTTGCCTTCGTCTACAACTCGGCCCGCACCACCATCGGCTGGAGCAAGGCACACGACGACGGGAGGCTGATGGTCGAGCAGAAGCTGGGCAGCAAGGTCGCCACCACCTACCGCGAGAATGTGCCCGAGGGCCCGCAGACCGAGCAGGTGGTAGAGAGCCTGATCCGGGACGGCAACAAGATGATCTTTGGAACCTCCTTTGGGTTCCAGGACCCGTTCGTGAATGAGGCCAAGAAGCATCCCGACGTCAAGTTCGAGGTCGCCACCGGGTTCCAGCTGGCCGCCAACCTCGCGGAGTACAACGGCGCCTCGGAGGACGTCGACTATCTGCGCGGCATCGCCCTCGCCGCGGCCAGTAAGAACGGCAAGATCGGCGTCGTCTGCTCGTTCCCGATCCCGCAGGCGATCCGGGAGATCAACGCGCTCTTGCTCGGCGCCCAGTCCGTGAAGCCCAGCGTAACCGCCCAGGTGGTCTGGACCAACACCTTCTCCGACCCCGCTAAGGAGCGGAAGGCCGCCGAGGGCCTGATCGCGGCTGGCGCGGACACCATCGCGATCGTGGGTGTCGACAACCCGACGGCGGGCGAGGCCGCCGATGCCGCTGGCATCAAGTGGGTCGGCTACGGCTCGGACGAGATGTCGTTCGGGCCCAACACATGGCTCACGGGCCTGACCTACAACTGGGGGCCTTACTACGTCGACCGAGTGACCGCGGGTATCAACGGCACGTGGAAGAGCGGCAGCTACTACGGGGGCTTCAAGGACGGGATCATCGCCCTGGCGCCGCTGGGCAAGTCGGTCTCCGCCGACACCAAGAACAGGATGGATCAGAAGCGAAAGGAACTGGCCGCAGGCAGCTTCTATGAGTTCACCGGTCCGCTGAAGGACCAGTCCGGCACCGAGATGGTCCCAGCCGGCACCCGCATGACGCTCGACAAAGTCCTCACCATGGACTGGTTTGTCCAAGGGGTCGTCGGCAGTCCCAAAGGATAGCGAGGGCGATCCGCACCAGGAGGGGGAGGGCGCACCTCCCCTCCTGGAGATCCGGGCGATCACCAAGGTCTTCCCGGGAGTGATCGCCAACGACGGTGTGGACCTCGACCTGATGCCAGGCGAGGTCCACGCTTTGCTGGGGGAGAACGGCGCCGGCAAGTCGACGCTGGCCAGCATCCTGACCGGGCTCTACCGGCCTGACTCCGGGCAGATCCGGCTGCGCGGGCAGCCGGTTGAGTTCCGATCCCCCAGGCAGGCGGTCGACGCCGGCGTCTTCATGGTCCATCAGCACTTCCGGCTGGTGCCCTCGCTGACGGTCGCCGACAACGTATTGCTCGGCCATCCGGCCGAGCCGTGGATGAGCGGTGCACGGGGCGAGATGGACGAGCGGATCGCCGAGGTCGGCCGCCGCCACGGACTGGATGTGGACTTGCGGGCTCGTGTGGGCGACCTGGCGCTAGGGCAGCGGCAGCGGGTCGAAGTGCTCAAGGCCCTCTTCCGCGATCCCGCCGTGCTCATCCTCGACGAGCCCACCGCCCTGCTCACCCCCCAGGAGGCGGACGCGCTGCTGCAGACGCTCCGCCAGGCCTCCCGCGCCGACCGGGCGATACTGCTCATCTCGCATCGCCTGAACGAGGTGCTGGCGGTGGCCGACCGGGTCACCGTCCTTCGCCGCGGACGGGCGGTGGCGACCCTGGCCGCACGGGACTGCGACCCGCGCTCGTTGGCTAGGACCATGATCGGCCGCGATCTGCCGGAGCCCCCGCCGCGGCCACCCGCCGCGCCAGCCCGGCGCGATGCGACTCCCGTGCTGGAGCTGCGCGGCGTGAGCGCCGGCGACGGCTCCGGTCGCCTGCGCAACGTCTCCCTGCAGGTGGCCGCAGGCGAGATCCTGGGCGTGGCCGGAGTCTCCGGCAACGGCCAGCGGCTGTTGGCCGAGGTGATCGCCGGCACCGCCCGGCCAGCGACCGGCGAGGTCCTGGTGGACGGCCGGCGGACGAGCGGGCGGGGCGCTCGGGGGGCCCTGAGGGCGGGCGTCGCCTACGTGCCCGAGGACCGCCTGGGGGAGGCGGTCGCACCCGGCCTCAGCGTGGCCGAGAACCTGGTCCTGCGCACCCGCGCCTGGCATGCCTTCAGCCGCCTGGGCCTGCTCTCGCGGCGCCGCGTCGAGCGCCACGCGCGCCGACTCATCGGCGAGTACGCGATCGCCGCCACCGGCCCCGGCGCCCCGGTTCGTGTGCTCTCCGGCGGCAACATCCAGAAGACCGTGATCGCGCGCGAGCTAGCGAACCGGCCGCGGCTGATCGTGGCGGTCTCGCCCAGCCAGGGGCTGGACGTGGGGGCCACCAGGTTCGTGCGCGAGGCCATCCGCGGCGTGGCCACGGGCGGAGGCGCGGTGGTGCTGATCAGCGACGACCTGGACGAGATCCTCGAGCTGGCCGACCGGATCGCGGTCCTCTACCGGGGCGCCATCGCGGGCGAGATGCCGCGCCGGGAGACAGAGGCCGAGAAGCTGGGCCTGCTCATGCTCGGCGCCGGCGCATGAGGGTCGAGCGCCAGGCCTCCGCGCTGCCTGCGGCGCCCGTGTTGGTGCCGCTGGGCTCGCTGGTGGCTGCCGGGCTCTTCGGCGCCCTGCTGTTGGCGGTCACCGGCCACGACCCCCTGCACATCTACGCCGAGATCGCCGCCGCCGGTTTCCTGGCGCCGGGCGCGCTACAGGCCACGCTGGTATCCTCGGCGCCGCTCCTGCTGGCCAGCCTGGCCGCGGCCACTGCCTTCCGAATCCGGCTCTGGAACATCGGCGGGGAGGGCCAGCTCTACCTCGGCTCGGTGGGAGCCCTGGGCGTGGCCCTGCTGATGGGCGACCGCTTCGGCGTCTTGGTCGTGCCGGCCATGATGCTGGCCGGCGCTGCCACCGGGGCAGCCTGGGCCCTGGTCCCCGCCCTGCTGCGGGCCTTCCTGAAGACCAACGAGATCATCACCACGCTGATGCTCAACTACCTGGGGGGGCTGTTGATCGCCTACCTGATTTACGACAGCGGCTCGTTCTGGCGCGACCTGTCCTCGGCTAGCGCCAAGGTCTTTCCCACGGGCAAGCACCTGGAGGGGCCCGCACTGTGGCCGGTGCTGGAGATCCCAGGCACCGGCGTGGCGGCGCCGCTCGGGTTCCTGGCCGGCGCACTGCTGGCTGTGGTGGTGTGGCTGCTCTTCCGGTCGACCACGGCGGGCTTCCAGGCCCGGGTGGTGGGCGACTCGCCGGCGACGGCGACCTACGCCGGGATCAGCGTCCGGCGCACGGTGGTCACGGTCATGTGCCTGTCCGGGGCGCTGGCCGGCCTGGCGGGGGCCAGCGACTCGGGCGACTTCCGGCACGCGCTCGACCCCGCCGGCATGCAGGCCTCCGGCTTCGGTTACAGCGGCATCGTGGTGGCCGCCCTCGCCCGCTACAACTCGCTGGCCGTAGTGCCGGTGGCGCTGCTTGTGGGAGGTCTCTACAGCGCCAGCTACAGCATCGCCGGTTCGGACCTGCCCAGTGGCCTGGTCGGAGTCCTGCAGGGCGTAATCCTCTTCTTCGTGGTCGCCGGGGAGGCGGTCGCCGGCTACCGCCTGGGCTGGGGCCGCCGTCCGGCCCCGGCCCGAGTGGGGGCTCCTGCCGACGCGCCGGCGGAGAGCCTGTGAGCAGCGCCGAAGCGATCCTGATCGGCGTGGCCGCGGCGGCGGTCTTCTATGGGACGCCGCTGGTCTACGCCGCCCTTGGCGAGCTGCTGGCGGAGCGCTCGGGCGTGGTCAACCTGGGGATCGAGGGGATGATGCTGATGGGGGCGGTATCCGGCTTTTGGGCGGTGACCCGGATCGGAGGCCCCGACGCCTCGGCGCTGCCGCTGGCGATCGCGATTGCGGCCGTGGCTGGGGGCGCTGTGGCGCTAATCCATGCCCTGCTGGTGGTCAGCCTGCGCGGCAACCAGATCGTGAGCGGGCTGGCGCTGACCATCTTCGCCGGAGCCGGCGGGCTCTCGTCATACATCGGCGCCGAGAACCACCTCGGCGGCATGCTGGCCAGGCACCGTTTCCAGGGCGTGACGGTGCCTGCGCTGGGCGACATCCCGATCCTAGGCGACATCCTGTTCCGCCAGAACCTGCTCGTGTACGGCTCGTGGGCGCTGGTGCTGCTGGTCGCCTTCTACCTCTGGCGCACCCGGCCGGGCCTCCACCTGCGGGCGGTCGGCGAGGCGCCGGCCGCGGCCGACAGCCTCGGCGTCAGTGTGATTGCCTACCGGTATGCCCACACCGTGGCCGGCGGCTGCCTAGCCGGGGTCGGGGGCGCCTGCTTCAGTTTGGCCATTACACCCGACTGGTCCAATGGCCTCACCGCGGGCGCGGGCTGGATCGCGCTGGCGCTGGTCATCTTCTCCTTCTGGCGCCCGCAGTACGTGCTCGCCGGCGCCTACGCCTTCGGCGGCTTCGCGAGCCTCGGCTTCATCCTCCAGGCCCACGGCGTGCACTGGCCGCCGGAGCTCCTGAGCGCGCTCCCCTACCTGATGACGATCGTGGTCCTGGTAATCGTCTCGGCCCGTCGCTTCAAGCGCCCCGGAGACGCGCCGGCGGCGCTAGGTATGGCCTACGTTCGTGAGGAGCGGTAGCGACTCTGATGGCAGAGCTTGTTCATGGCCATAGATTTCGCTAGGCTTCCTCGAATCAAAGGCGTAATCGGCCAGCACAAGGAGCCCTGAGCATGGCTACTATCGAAGTCCCCACCCTCAGCGTCTTGAACCCCGAGTTCCAGCGCGACCCCTACGCGGCCTTCGCCCGGGCGCGTGAGCGCTCTTGGATCGTGAGCACCGAACTCGGCTACCAGGTCCTCACCTACGACGCCTGCGTGGAGCTGATGCGCGACCGCCGCTTCCAGAACGGCGGCGAGAAGTTGGCGCGGATGAGCGGCATCACGTCCGGCCCCTTCTTCGACGCCTGGACCTCCTCCATCCTCTACTCGCGGGGAGCCGATCACGTGCGGCTCAAGAAGATCCTGACCCCCTTTTTCGGGTTCAAGGCGGTGGAGCAGATGCGGGTGCTAGCGCGCCGGCTGATGAATGAGTACCTCGACGAGGGCGGCGAGGAGCTGGAATTCATGACCCAGGTCGCCAGCCGACTGCCGGCGGCACTCTTCTGCCAGATGGTCGACGTGCCCTTCTCGGAGGCCGCCTTCATCAGCCGGATCTCGGACTCGCTGCTCAAGATTTTCTTCATGGACCCGCGCTACCGAGAGGAGATCGAGGCCGCCTACACTGAGCTCGACACTTTCGTACGCGACCTGATCGCCCAGCGTCGCAAGAACCCCGGCGAGGACCTGGTGTCGACGGCCATCGCCGCCCACGAGGCGGGCGACCGGCTGACCGAGGAGGAGACGGTCAACCTGGTGGCCACCGTGCTAGAGGCGAGCACCGACAACACCTCCAACCAGATCGCACTGGCGCTTGCCCTGCTCATCGAGCACCCCGATCAGTGGGACTTGCTGCGCGCCGATCCCAGCCTGCTCCGGAGCGCAGTCGAGGAGTGCTGCCGGTTCTCGCCCCGCATCTACGTCGCACAGCGGATGGCCGACGAGGCTATCGAGTTCCGCGGATTCCGGATCCCCGACAACGAGTGGATCCTGCCCTCGGTCGCCTCGGCCCACCGCGACCCCAACGCCTACCCTGAGCCCGACCGCTTTGACATCACGCGCAAGCCGATGCCGCCGCAGCTGATCTTCGGCGGCGGCGAGCACGCCTGCATCGGGGCGCCGCTGGCCAGGATCGAGCTCCAGGAGGCGCTGGCCGTGATCGCCGAACGCTGCGCCCGAGTTGAGTTCGCTGCCCCGCCCGGTCGCATACCATCCAGCAACGTGCAGGCCCTCTCCGAGCTGCGACTGCGCTTCACCGCCGCGTGAATATCGGCTGGGCGTTCCACAGCGCCGCGCTGCGCTACCCGGAGCTGACGGCGCTCGACGATGGCCAGCGTCGCCTGACCTACCGCGACTGGTACGAGCGGGCCGCCGGGGTGGCAGGGGCGCTGCGCCGGCGCGGGGTCCGTCCCGGCGACCGGGTGGCGGCGGCCATGCGCCAGTCGGAGGGGGTGGCCACTCTCTACATGGCCATCCAGCTGGCGGGGGCGGTGGCCGTGCCAATCAGCTTCCGCTTCGGACCGCGCGAGCTTGGCCACTGCCTGCGCGACAGTGGCGCTCGCCTGCTCTTCGCTGACGAATCGGTGCTGGGCGCGGTCGGCGAGCTAGATGAGGTGCCCGACGCCATCGACTCCGCGGAGATTGACGAGCTGGCTGGCGGCGACTCGCTGGACGCGGCCGACGCCAACGACGACTCCGGGCTCTCGGTGATCCTCTACACGTCCGGCACCACGGGGACGCCCAAGGGCGTGCCGCGTACCCACCGCGCCGAGCACGCGGCCAGCGCGGCGCACGTCATCCAGTGCCGGTACGCCCTCGGCGAATCCACGCTCGGCCTGCAGACTGTGGCCCACACCATGGGCATCCGTTCGCTACTCTCGATGGTGCTGGTCAACGGCAAGTACGTGCCCGCGCCCTCGCTCACTGAGGGCGACGCGCTGGGCCTCCTGGCCCGACTCCAAGTCTCAGCACTCTACCTGGTGCCGACCGCGTTCCACATCCTGCTCGGCCAGATGGAGGCGGGTCCGGTCCGCCTGCCTGCCTGCCGCAAGATCGCCTACGCAGGGGCGCCAATGACCGCCTCACTGGTCGAGCGCTGCGTGGCCGCCTTCGAGCCCGAGGTCTTCGTCAACCATTACGGCTCGACCGAGATCTACACCTTCACCGTGTCGCCGGACCAGCGGCACAAGCCGGGCTGTGCCGGGCGGCCGGGGCTGCACTCGCGGATCCGGGTGGTGACGGCGTCGCGGGAGCGCCCGGTGCCGCCGGGCGAGACAGTGGGGTGCGGCGAGCTGGGCGAGATCATCGCCAGCATGGACGGCGACGAGGCGTTCAATGGCTACCTCAACAGACCGGAGGCCACCGAGTCAGCTATCCGGGAGAGCTGGTACTACACCGGCGACCTGGGCCGGCTGGACGCCGACGGCGACCTCTGGGTGGAGGGCCGGGTCGACGACATGGTCATCACCGGCGGCGAGAACGTGTACCCGCTGGAGGTGGAGGACGTGGTTTCCCGACATCCCAAGGTGGCCGAGGCTGTGGTCTGCGGGCTGCCGGACGAGAAGTGGGGTCAGGTGGTCGCCGCCTTCGTGGTGGCGCGGCCCGGCGTCGAGCTGGAGGCCTCGGAAATCGACGTTTTCGTGCGCGCCTCCGACCTCGCCCGCTACAAGCGGCCGCGCCGGGTGATCGTGGTCAGTGAGATCCCCAAGAGCCCCGTCGGCAAGATCCTGCGCCGACTGCTGATCGCCGGCCAGTACGAAGCTGTAGGTTCCTGAGCGGGATGGGCTACGTGGGGCAGCCGGTTGCGCGGGTCGAGGATGAGCGGCTGCTGCGCGGGCGAGGCCGCTTCGTGGGCGATCTGACGCCGGTCGCCAACCTCCACCACGTCGCCTTCGTGCGCAGCCCCCACGCTCACGCCGAGATTCGAGGCGTAGATTCCGCCGCGGCGCTGGCCATGCCCGGCGTGCTGGCGGTGGTGACCGGCGCCGATGCTCGCGCTCACCTGCGACCGTTCAGCGTCGGCGTCGGCTCGGCCGAGCGTTACTGGCCGCTGGCGCTCGAGCGCACCCGCTACGTCGGCGAGCCGGTCGCGCTGGTGGTAGCGTCCGACCGCTACCTGGCCGAGGACGCGTCCGAGCAGGTGAGCGTCGACTACGCGGCGCAGGCGCCGGTGATGGATCTGGAGTCGGCGCCGGTGGTCAGCCATCGCACCTTCCGCCACGGTGACGCCGAGGCCGTATTCCGGACAGCGGCCTGCCGGGTGGGCGGCCTCTTCCGCTTCCCGCGGTACAGTTCGACCCCGATCGAGTGCTACGCCGCCATCGCCGACTGGGATGACTCCGCGCACGAGGTCACGCTCTGGAGCAACTTCCATGGGCCGTTCGTCATGCAGCCGCTGGTCGCCGCCTGCCTGGGGCTGCCGGACAGCAGGGTCCGCTTCCTGGTCCCGCCGGACATCGGGGGCAGTTTCGGCATCAAATCCGGGGTTTATGCCTACCTGCCGCTGCTGGCGCTGGCCAGCAAGCTGGCTGGGGTGCCGGTGCGCTGGAACGCCGATCGCTACGAGGACCTGGTGGCTAGCCAGTCGGGCACCGACCGCCTCACGCGGGCCGAGCTGGCACTCGACGCCGAGGGCCGGATGCTGGCGCTGCGCCTCGACATCCGGGACGACGTGGGCGCCTACCTGCGACCGCCGGAGCCGGCCACGCTCTACCGCTGCTACGGCAACCTGACCGGGCCCTACACGATCGAGAACGTGGTCGTGGAGGCACGGGCGGTGCTCACCAACCGGGCGCCCACCGGCCTCAACCGCGGCTTCGGCGGCCAGCAGCTCTACTTCACCCTGGAGCGGCTCGTCGACAAGGCGGCGCGGGCGTGCGGGCTGGCGACCGAGGAGATCAGGCGCCGCAACCTGATCCCGGCCGCAAGCATGCCCTACCGCACGCCGCTGGGCGGGATCTACGACTCGGGCGACTTCCCCACGCTCCTGGCGCGGCTGCTTGAGAGCTCCGGGTATACGGGCCTGCTCGCCGAGCGCGACCGCATCCGCGCCGAGGGCCGCCGGGCCGGGGTGGGCATCGCGCTCGCGGTCGACCCTTCAGGCACCAACCTGGGCTACATCGCGCTCGCCCAATCGGCCGAGGAGCGGGCGTCCGGGCTGGGCAAATCCGGCTGCACGGAGACCGCCTCGCTGACCATGGACCCCGACGGCGGCGTGCGCGTGCGACTGGCCACCGCCCCTTCGGGCCAGGGCCACGAGACGGTGGCGGCGCAAGTGGTGGCCGACGAGCTCGGGCTGCCCATCGAGTCGATCCGGGTCGACGCCGGGATCGACACCGCGACCCAGGTCTGGAACGTGTCCTCCGGCTCCTACTCCAGCCGCTTCGCGCCCATCGCCACGTCGGCGCTGATCCGCGCCTGCGGCGTCCTGCGCGGCCAGATCCTGCGCATCGCGGCCGGCATGCTCGAGACCGACCCCGCCGACCTGGAATTGAAGGACGGCCGGGTGGCGGTCCGGGGGACCGATCGCACCGTCCCCGTCCGGCGGATCGCCGGCCTCGCCCACTGGGACCCCGGCGCGCTGCCGGCCGGGGTCGAGCCTGTGCTGCACGCGATCGAGAGCTTTAGCTCCGAGCACGCGGTCAGCCCTGGCGCGGACGACACGGTCGACTCCTCCATCTGCTACGGGGGCGTGGCGGACGTCTGCCTGCTCGAGGTCGACCCGCTGACGGCGGAGGTGAAGATCCACCGCTACGTCACCGTCCACGATTCGGGCCGCATCCTCAACCCCCTGCTCGCCGACGGCCAGGTGTGCGGCGCGCTGGCGCACGGCCTAGGCGGCGCGCTACTCGAGGAGCTGGTGTACGACTCCGAGGGCAACCCGCTGGCGACCAGCTTTCTGGATTACCTGTGCCCGACCGCGGCGGAGGTCCCGGAGCCGCGCATCGTGCACCTGCACGGGGAGACCGCGTTCGTGCCCAGCGGCGCCAAGGGGATCGGCGAGGGCAATTCGATGACCACGCCGGCCGCGGTCGCCAACGCGCTCAGCGACGCACTCGGCACCGAGGTCGACCAGCTACCGGCATCCCCGGGGCGGATCTGGCGCTGGCTGAAGGACACGGAGGGAAAGTGAGCCAGGACAGCAGCCAGGACATCATCGTCGAGCGTCGCGTCGGAGATCAGCCGGTGGCGCGACTGACTCTCAACCGGCCGGACAAGCGCAACACCATCAGCTGGGAGATGCGCCAGCAGGTCGAGGACCTCTTCCTGGAGTTGGGCCGGGACCGCGAGCTCCGGGTGGTGATCGTGACCGGCGCGGGCGGCCTCTTCAGCTCCGGCGGAGACATGCGCGGCTTCCTGGAGCACGAGCCGTATGAGTTCGCGCACTTAGGCGTCAACCTGGCCGCCGCCGAGCGCTGCCCGAAGCCGGTGATTGCGGCCGTCGACGGTTTCTGCTTCGGCGCCGGGCTTGAGCTGGCGCTGACTTGTGACATCCGGGTCTGCTCCGACCGCGCCGAGTTCGCGCTGCCGGAGACGCTGCGCGGCCAGATGCCGGGCTCTGGCGGCTCCCAGCGCCTGCCCCGGCTGATCGGCTGGTCGAGGGCCAAGGAGATGATCCTACGCGGCCGCCGGATGCCGGCGCCAGAGGCCCTAGCCTGCGGGCTGGTCTGCGAGGTCACGGCGCCGGAGGCGCTGGCGGACGCCGCCCTGGCCATCGCCGACGAGCTCTGCCGGCGCTCGCCGCTGGCGCTGACGACCCTCAAGGAGACGCTCAACATCGGCATGGACACCAACCTCAGCGCGGCGATGGAGATCGAGCGCAAGGCCTACTCGATGCTGCGTTCGACGCACGACTACCACGAGGGCGTGACCTCCTTCTTCGAGAAGCGGGACCCGGAGTTCGAGGGCCGCTAGCCGGCAGTGAAGCCGCCTCCCTTCGAGTACCGCCGCCCGGCCTCCCTGGAGGAGGCGCTGGCCGACCTGGCCGCCGGCGGTGAGGACGCCAAAGTGCTGGCCGGCGGCCAGAGCCTGGTGCCGATGTTGGCCTTCCGGCTTGCTCGCCCGAGCGTGCTGGTCGACATCAACCGCACCGGCCTCGACCGCCTCGAGGTCACGCCGGACGGGATCCGAGTCGAGGCGCTGGTGCGCCAGCGGGACCTGGAGCGCGAGGGGCCAGCGCCGCTGCCGGAGGCCCTGCGCCTCGTCGCACATCCCGCAATCCGCAACCGCGGGACGGTGGTGGGCAGCATCTGCCACGCTGACCCCGCTGCCGAGCTGCCGGCGGTGGCGCTGGCACTGGACGGCGAGCTCGAGATACACGGGCCTTCGGGGCGCCGCCTGGTGCCCGCGGTCCGCCTCTTCACCGGCCCATTGACCACGGTCCTGGAGGCCAGCGAGGTGGCCACCGCTGTGCGGCTGCACCCACCCGCCGGCTGGCGCTGGCGGGTGCTGGAGGTCAGCCGCCGGGCAGGCGACTTCGCGCTGGTGGGCGTGGTTGCGGGGACCTCGGCCGCGCGCGACGTGGGCCGGGTAGCGGTGTTCGGAGCCGGGCCGACCGCGTTCCGGGTGGACGGCCACCCAGAGGAGCTGGCCGAGCTGGCGATGGCAGCCTGCCGGCCGGTCGACGACATCCACGCGCCCGCCGGCTACCGGCGTGGATTGGTGGGCGAATTGACGCGGCGGGCGCTGGCCGTATGACGCTCGTGACCTTGGAGCTCAACGGGGCTCGGTTCGAGGCCTCCGCGCCGGAGCGAATGACGCTGGCCGACTTCATCCGCGAGCGAGCGTACTTGACCGGCACCCACCTCGGCTGCGAGCACGGTGTCTGCGGTGCCTGCACGGTGCTGGTCGACGGCTTCGCCGTGCGGTCGTGCCTGCTGCTGGCGGTGCAGGCCGATGACTGCTCGGTGCGGACCGTCGAGTCGCTGGCTGGGCCGGATGGGCTGCACCCACTGCAGCGTGCCTTCCACGAACATCACGGCCTGCAATGCGGTTACTGCACGTCCGGCTTTCTAATGGCCCTGGCCGAGCTGTGGCCGCGCCGCGGCCAGGTCGTGCGCTCGGAGGTCGACGAGGTGCTGGTCGGCCAGCTCTGCCGCTGCACCGGTTACGTCGGCATCCGGCGTGCCGCCTACGCCGCTTTCGGGCTGGACGGCGCCTAGGGGTGGGGTTCGAGGCAGACATCAAGCCGCTCTTCCGCGAGTTCGATCGCGACGAGATGGAGCACGCGTTCGACCTCTGGAGCCACCGCGACGTGAGCGAGAACGCAGAGTCCATCCTGGAGCGGCTGGAGGCCGGTGAAATGCCCTGCGACGAGCCATGGAGCGAGGCGCAGGTGGGAACGTTCCGCGCGTGGATCGAGGGGGGCATGCCGCCCTAGCCGACCTACGGGGTTGAAAGTCCGTCAAGGTCAATCCTGAACGTTCGAGGGTGACCCCTGAGTGGGCCGCGGGCTGGGCGCGGTCCGGAGATCGAGGACGTCCCACACATTTCCACGTCGCCGCCTAACTTGACCACCAAACTGACTCCCAAACCGATGGACGAGCGTGGGCTGGGTGCTCCTCAGCGGACTGGCAACTGGCGGATTTCGAATTCAGCGGAGCTCGGCGACACGGAGCGGACGACCTCAACTGCAAATGGCATTCAGAAGGTCAGGGGTTCGAATCCCCTCGGGTCCACCAACTCTCATGTCTCAGGTCATGGTTGACACTTTCTTCAAGCTGGGCGACCAGCTTCAGCTGGAAGAGAACACGAGCTCCAGGTGACCGGGGCCGGCGGGACCGTACTCGAAAAACTGTCGAAGAGCCACGAATGCGAACCCAAGGCGTCTGGAGCCCCGCGGCGAGATCGCATTTAGTGAAGACCGGGCAAGGTGTCAACTATGTGGTGAAACCACAGACCCTCGGGTCCACCAACCTTTTGAATACAGATCGGGGCGTCTCCCAGCCTCAGAGGCCGATGTCGGACCCCGTTTGACCCCCACTTTGACCCCCAAGCGTTTCCAGGGACCGCTCAGCCCGCCTCCGAGCATGGCATTCAGAAGGTCAGGGGTTCGAATCCCCTCGGGTCCACCAACCTTTTGAATACAGTTCGGGGCGTCTCCCAGCCTGTGAGGCCGATGTCGGACCCAGTTTGACCCCCACTTTGACCACCAAGCGTTTCCAGGGACCGCTCGGCCCGCCCCCGAGCATGGCATTCAGAAGATCAGGGGTTCGAATCCCCTCGGGTCCACCAAATTCCGAACTCAGAATCCCGGGCCCATAACCACATCGGTCAAACTCTTGTCGGTTAGCTTGACCCCCAAACTGACCGCCAAACTATTCAGTGATCGCCAGGTTAGCGGGCCCGATACGAACGACCCCAAAGCTTTCGCGGCGGTTTTACAGTCCCAGATTTGGGGTCCTCTGGCGTCCGCTGGCGGCCATCGCCGAATACGATTTTTCCACCGCGGTCCGCGGTCGCCGACCCCAATCCCAGCCGGGTTGCTATCCGTTGCTATCCAAAAACCGCGCCGGTTTACCCAACCGCCGCAGACGAGGGTGGGGTAGCAACCGGGATAGCAACGACCCGTTTCAGTAGTCTAGTCGGCGGCCGACTGAGACCCACCCAAGCCCTTGATGCCGCACCAATGAAGCCGTGATCTCCCCCAACGAGAACGGGACCGATTTGACCTTGATGTCGGTCACGTGCCCGCGTCCGCAACCTTCTGTCTAGGATCCGGGATCGAGTGGTCGGGGACCCATCCGCTGAAAAGCCAGCCGATCTCGCGAGCGGCGAAGGCCATACGACTCTTCGGCGCCGAGCGCAATCGTGAGCGGTATTCGCCTTCGAGGGAGGCCACCGGTTCAGGCATGGGCGCCCAGCGGAGACCGTCATAACCGTCGGGCTTTGACGGGGCACCCCCAGGTGGAGATACCCCGTACAACTCGAAAGAGCGGTAATGCAATGCCCGTCGAACCTCCGGATGGTTCGAGCCGTCGGTCGTTTTGGCGGCCCACGCCGGTGTGACGCATAGGTTCCATAGGGCGGTATACCGCTCAGGGCTTTGGGACTCGGTCCATACGTGGTTGATCTGGACGTCGACGCCCTTGCCGCGACGGGCAGCCCACAGAAAGGCCCACGTCGGAGTGGTGTTGTCGTCGGTCATCACGCGCCGGCCGTCGGGCAGGCTGCGCAGCTTTCCCCGATCGAGCATATCCCTGATCACAGGGAAGACCGGATGCCCGCCGGTCTGCGCCACGGTTGCCGGATCAAGGAACACAGTGTGCTCGGCGATCGCTGCCGTCACCGACAGATAGCCCGCGCGGCGGATGAGGGCGTCGAGCGTTGCGACGCCATCCATGATCGGCGGCAGGCCCCACGCCGTTCGCCGAGGGGTTGACGTTTGGCCGAGGAAAGCGGGACGGCTTCTCACTTTGTCGGCGGGAGAGAAGACGACGTGGCCATTGGCCAAGTTGACCTGTGCGCGCCTCCCGACTGCCAGCCATGCGAGTGCCTGGGGATGCCCGGCTGCGTTTGCCCACCACACAGGGGTTCGGGCGCTGGGGGGAAGGCCCCCCACAAGCTCCGCCAGCTTGGACACCTCCACGCGCACTTCCTCGTCGGCTGGCGCCGTCCGGAGCATGTCCTCCCAGGGCTCGTACTTGCCTGGCATGCTACCGAGGCGGTTCAGGCCGCAAGGCTAGTTGGGTCAGGCCGCATCGAATCCACAGCTCGCCATCCCGGAAATAGGTTCGCTCCATGCGCCCCGATCATCCTCCTCTGACGACAGGCTTTCGCAAGCGTGAGGCGCAAGACGGCACTACAGTACCCGGCCGTGGGGATCGGTCATGCTGCGCGACATGACCGGCACGGATGGCCAACCGTAATCGCGGGTGCGACGATCGTGGATCCGAGGGTCCGGTGACGTGACTCTGCGGATCTTGGCGTGGAATGTCCATGGCGGCAGCCATCCGGGAGTGGTTGATGTTCTGCGCGGCTCCAATGCAGATCTGGTGGTCCTGTCCGACTGCCACCCCAATCATTACCTTCGGATCGGGGGTGCCCTTCGCGATCAGGGCTTCACGTGGCTTGCTGGATCCAATCAGTCGGGCCGCACCGGCCTGCTCCTTGCATCGCGCCAGGAGATGCGTCCCGGACCCACTCAAAGCTCGACCCTTCCAGCCCACTGGATGCACGTTGTATTGCCCGATGCCTACATGTCCGTGGTCGGCGTTTATGGACCTCTCTACCGCGCGGGCACCACGCGACTGGTACCGCGATTCTGGGAGGGACTCCTGGAGGCCGCTGAAACCCTCGCCAACAGCCCCGCGCTGATCGTCGGAGATCTCAATACAGCGCCTGCTTCATGCGACTCAAGCACCAGGCAGCCACTGCAAGCGGCCAAATATCTGCAGAAATTGCAAGAAGCCGGCTGGCGTGATGCCTACCGAGAAATTCACGGAGCAGCGGAAGCCTATAGCTACTGGAACTACCAAGGAAGCTTCCGTATTGATCACGCCGCAAGTCCCCGAGGCATTTACTGGGGGCGTTGTGGAGGTGGAGCACGCAACTCACGCTAGGTGCATGGACGTTGCGTGCCCACGGTGCGGCGAGGCGGTCGACATTGCTGAGCTCCAGGACCGATCCGGACATCGAACAATCGACGAATGTCTCGCCGCATTGCTTCGGGAGGGGTGCGGCGCGCTGTTCGGCGGCCAATGTGCGGCCGACGGGACCGCCAGAACCAGCACAGCCGACTTCCTCTGGGAAGTTGCGGGCAACGATCCCGACTCATTGGCGGTCGCCTGCTCCGACCTCCTGGACGGCGAATAGCGCACCTTGGCAACCCGTCAAGCCCCGGAGCTGTGACTGGGAGAGTCAGCTCATAGGCCCACGGAACTCCGGGTCTTCTACAATCCGCGCACCCTTGCAAGACTTCCGAGTCCCCTAGACATGTCCACCCTCGAAGAGCTCACGCCGGGGACCTCTGTCCGCGGACTGCTTCCCGACTCGCAGGTCTTGGTGGTGCAGGCCACTTGGTTCGGCTCCGATGCTTTGGAGTTGACGTTCAAGACCAATGCGGGCAGGGTCGACAACCAGCTGCTCTACCGCCACGACGAACCGAGACTCGAGATCGTCGAGCAGGGAAGACCGTGGAGTTTTGATGGCGACGGCGCACTCTTCCGGCTTGTCTCCGAGGCGGAACGGATCCGCCTCGCGCACCTCTTCGATCCCGTTCTCGCCATACACACGTCGGATGTCCGTCCACTTCCACACCAGATCACCGCCGTCTACCAGTCGATGCTTCCGAGACAGCCGCTGCGATTTCTCCTGGCCGACGACCCGGGCGCCGGCAAGACGATCATGGCCGGCCTCCTGATCAAGGAGCTGATTGCGCGCGGCGACGTGGCCCGATGCCTGGTCGTCTGTCCAGGAAGCCTCGCCGAGCAGTGGCAGGACGAACTCTTCCGGCGCTTCGGCCTGCCCTTCGAGATCCTGACCAACGACAAGCTGGAAGCGGCGCGAACGGGCAACTGGTTCATGGAGACCAACTTCGTCATAGCTCGGCTCGACAAGCTGTCGCGGGACCTGGACGTCCAGGAGAAGCTCGCCATCCCCGACGCCCGGTGGGACCTTGTCATCTGCGACGAGGCCCACAAGATGTCGGCCACCTACTTCGGCGGCGAGGTCAAGTACACCAAGCGCTACAGGCTCGGCCAATTGCTCTCGACCCTCACCCGCCATTTCCTGCTCATGACCGCGACGCCCCACAACGGCAAGGAGGAGGACTTCCAGCTCTTCATGGCGCTGCTGGACGGAGACAGGTTTGAGGGGAAGTTCCGCGACGGCACCCATGCGGCCGACGTGTCCGACCTGATGCGCCGGATGGTGAAGGAGAGCCTGCTCACCTTCGAGGGCACGCCGCTCTTTCCCGAGCGAATTGCATACACGGTTCCATACAAGCTGTCCGACGAGGAGGCCCTCCTTTATGCGGAGGTGACGGCCTACGTTCGGGAGGAATTCAACCGGGCTGATGCCCTCGAGAACGACAAGCGGGCAGGCACCGTTGGATTCGCCCTCACGATTCTTCAGCGGCGTCTCGCATCCTCTCCGGAGGCCATCTACCAGTCGCTGAAGCGCCGGCGCGAGAGGCTCGAGCGCCGGCAGCGCGAGCTGGAGGTCATTCGCCGCGGCGGCGAGATCGCAGTCAAATCCAACGTCGAGGACGTGCCCGAGCTCGACGCCGAGGACTTGGACGATCTCGAGGATGCCCCAGACTTCGAAGCGGAGACCACCGAGGCCGAGATCCTCGACCAGGCCACCGCCGCCCGGAGCATCTTTGAGCTGCAGGCAGAAATCACGACACTCAGGCACCTCGAGGGTCTGGCACTCGCCGTACGCAACGGTGGCAACGACAAGAAGTGGCGGGAGCTGGCCACTCTCCTCGGAGAGATCTTCAACCCGGGCGGCGTGCCGAGCCGGATTGCAGGCCAGGCCGAACGGGAGGCCGCCGACATCGAGGGGCCGCAACCCTCCCCCCACCAAAAGCTGGTCCTCTTCACCGAGCACCGCGACACACTGATCTACCTCCAGGGCAAGATCGCAACCTTGCTCGGGCGCCCGGACGCCGTGGTGGTGATCCACGGCGGGATGGGTCGTGAGGAGCGCCTCAAGGCCCAGGAGTCCTTTCGCTTCAACCCCGACGTCGCCGTGTTGCTGGCCACGGACGCTGCTGGCGAGGGCATCAACCTGCAACGCGCGCACCTGATGGTCAACTACGACCTGCCCTGGAATCCGAACCGGATCGAGCAGCGCTTCGGCCGCATCCACCGGATCGGCCAGCAGGAGGTCTGTCACCTCTGGAACCTCATCGCTGACGACACGCGCGAAGGCGACGTCTACCGAACCCTGCTTGCAAAGCTACAGGAGGCTCGGAACGCACTCGGCGGCCAGGTCTTCGACGTCCTTGGCAAGCTGCAGTTCGACGGCCGTCCACTGCGCGATCTTCTGATCGAGGCGATTCGATACGGCGAGCAGCCCGAGGTTCGTGCGCGTCTGACACAGGTGGTTGAGAACGCCATCGATCCGAAGGAGATCCGGGCCCTGCTCGACGAGAAGCTGCTCGTCCACGACATCATGGACACCAGCCGGGTCCAGCTCATCCGCGAGGAGATGGAGCGGGCGGAGGCGCGCCGCCTTCAGCCGCACTACGTGGAGTCGTTCTTTCTCGAGGCCTTCGCCCGGCTGGGCGGCACGGTCCGGCAGCGCGAGTCCCGGCGTTATGAGGTCACCTTCGTCCCTGCGCCGATCCGCAACCGCGACCGCCTGATCGGCACCCGGGAGCCGATCCTGCCCCGCTACGAGCGGATCGCCTTTGAGAAAGAGCTCGTCAACCCGGTCGGCCAGCCGCTGGCGGCATTCGTTCATCCCGGTCACCCGCTGCTGGGTGCCACCATCGATATCGTTCTCGAACGCCATCGCGACCTCCTGAGGCGCGGCACCGTCCTTGTCGACGAGCGCGACCAGGGCACGTCGCCGCGGACTCTCTTCTACCTGGAGCACGAGATCCAGGACGGCAGCCTCACCCGCACCGGTGAGCGCCGGGTCATCTCCAAGCGCGTCCTGTATGTGGAACTCGACTCCGAGGGCGCGGCCCGGCACATCGCCTATGCCCCCTACCTCGACTACCGTCCGCTGGCGGCGGGCGAACCGGACGTCGAGGCGCTCCTGGCGCGCCCCGAATCCGCCTGGATCACCCGCGACATTGAGCAGCGCGCCCTTGGCCATGCCGTCGCCGAGGTCGTGCCCCAGCATTTGGCAGAGGTGAGGGATCCACGCCTGGCGCTGCTCGCCAAGACCGAGGCCGCCGTGAAGGAGCGCCTGACCAAGGAGATCGCCTACTGGGATCACCGGGCCCAGGACCTGAAGGCGCAGGAGCATGCCGGCAAGATCAACGCCCGTCTCAACTCCGAGGAGGCGGCCAAGCGTGCGGACGCACTCCAGGCTCGGCTGGTGAAGCGTATGGAGGAGATCGCCCTCGAACGCCAGATCTCGCCCCGACCCCCGGTCGTCCTCGGTGGCCTGATGGTCGTGCCGGCCGGCCTGCTGTCGTTGATGGCCGGCCAGCAACCCCTGTCGCCAGCGGCCACCGCCGATCTTCAGGCGGCCGCGGCGCGGGCCAGGCACGCCGTAATGGCCGCTGAGCGAGCGCTCGGGTTCGAGCCGGTCGACCGCGAGTTCGAAAAGCTCGGCTACGACATAGAGAGCAGGGTGCCCGGAACCGGGCGCTTGCGCTTCATCGAGGTTAAGGGCAGGGTTGCCGGCGCCGACTACGTCACTGTGACGCGCAACGAGATCCTCTACTCGCTAAATAAGCCGGATGACTTTATCCTCGCGGTCGTCGAGTTCCGGGACGACAAAACCGAACAGCTGTACTACCTTCGCCATCCCTTTGGACAGGAACCGGATTTCGCCGAGACCAGCCGTAACTACGCGGTGGCCGACCTGCTGACCAAGGCAGGCCCGCCCTCGTGACACTGAGGAGCCGTCGATGACAGAACAGGTGAAGGTGCGGAGGAAGCTGATCGAGGTCGCCCTCCCTCTGGAGGCCATCAACATCGCTTCGGCCCGCGAGAAGTCCATCCGCCACGGGCACCCGAGCAATCTGCACCGCTGGTGGGCGCGGCGGCCGCTGGCGGCGGCGAGGGCGGTGATCTTCTCCCAGATGGTCGACGACCCCTCTGAGTACACCGACGAGCTGCTCGCCGATCTTGAAAGCCGGAAGCGGGCGGAGAGGGAACGGGAGGCCAGCGTAGCCGTCTGGCAGGAGAAGCGCGCCAACAAGGCCGAGGCGGCCGCCGCGGGGGACGTCGAGGGCCCCGACCCTGGCCCGGAACCCACACTCGAGACCTGCGCTGCGAACCTCGAGCGCGACCGCCTCTTCCGGCTGATCGAGCAACTGGTCCTCTGGGAGAACACCACGAACGAGCCGCTCCTCGAACAGGCGCGAACCGAGCTGCGCCGGTCCTGGCGGCGCACCTGCGCCGACAACTACGACCACCCGCGAGCCGCCGAGCTGTTCAACCCTGAGCGGCTCCCTGCATTTCATGACCCCTTCGCCGGCGGCGGAGCGCTCCCGCTCGAGGCTCAGCGCCTCGGGCTGGAGGCGTACGCCAGCGACCTCAACCCGGTGGCGGTGCTTATCAACAAGGCGATGATCGAGATCCCGCCCAGGTTCGCCGGCCGTCCGCCGGTCAACCCGCAGTCGCGGGCGAAAGCGGGCCACTCCGGCTCCTGGAAGGGTGCGACCGGCCTAGCCGAGGACGTCCGCTACTACGGCCAGTGGATGCGCGACGAAGCCGAGCGGCGCATCGGCCACCTCTACCCGAAGGTCGAGGTCACCGCCGAGATGGCCGGGGAACGGCCGGATCTGAGGCCATACGTCGGTAAGTCGTTGACCGTGATCGCCTGGCTCTGGGCGCGCACCGTCAAGAGTCCCAACCCAGCTTTTGCCCATGTGGACGTGCCTCTCGCCTCGACTTTCATGCTATCGAAGAAGGCCGGCAAGGAAGCCTATGTCGAGCCCGTCATCGACGGCGGTGGCTACCGATTCAATGTGAAGGTGGGCAAGCCAAACGAAGCGGAAGCAGCCAAGCGCGGCACCACTGCCGGCAGGTGGAATGCCTTCCGATGCTTGATGTCGGGAGTCCCCGTTACCTATGACTACATCAGAAGCGAGGGACTCAGCGGTCGACTGGGCGTTCGTTTGATGGCGGTAGTCGCGGAGGGAGACCGTGAGCGAGTCTACCTTTCGCCTACGGCTGGCATTGAGGCCGATGCCCAATCAGCCCAACCGGACTGGCGCCCGGACCTGAAGATCAACTACCACCCGCGCGACATCAAGACGCAGATTTACGGGCTCACAACTTATGGCGATCTCTTCACATCGCGGCAGCTGGTGGCGCTGACGACCTTCTCCGACCTCGTGCAGGAAGCCCGCGAGCACGTGAAGCGGGACGCCAAGGTCGCCGGGCTGCCCGACGATGGCAAGCCTCTTCGCGAGGGCGGCCGGGGAGCCACGGCGTACGCGGAGGCGCTGTGCACGTACTTAGCGATTGTTGTCAGTAAGACTGCCGACTCAAACAACGCATTGTGTCCGTGGGAGCCTGTTGCCCAATGCACGCGACAGCTGTTCGGCCGTCAGGCAATACCGATGCTATGGGACTACGGTGAAGCCAACCCCATCCACGACAGTTCGGGTGGTTTTCTGACCAACGTCATGGGGAGCACCCGAGCTTTGGAGACGTTTTCAACAACGGGTTCCGGGGGGCATGGGGATCAAATGGACGCCGCGGACCAGACAGTCAGTCAAGGCAAGCTCGTCTCGACCGACCCTCCTTATTACGACAACATCGGCTATGCGGACCTTTCTGACTTCTTCTACGTCTGGCTGCGTCGCTCTCTAAAGTCCGTCTTTCCCGATCTCTTCGCCACACTCGCGGTGCCCAAAGCCGAGGAGTTGGTCGCGACACCTTACCGGCATGGCACCAAGGACAAGGCCGATACCTTCTTCCTTGCAGGGATGACCCTTGCCATGCACGACCTCGCAGAGCACGCGCATCCAGCCTTCCCAGTGACCATCTACTACGCGTTCAAGCAATCGGAGAATGGCGCCGAAGGCATGACGAATACTGGCTGGGAAATCTTCCTCGATGCGGTCATGCGGGCGGGGTTTCTAGTCAGTGGAACGTGGCCACTGCGCACCGAGATGATCGCGGCCATGAAGGCCCTGAACAACAACCTCGCCTCAAGTATCGTACTGGTCTGCCGCAAACGTTCAGAAGACGCGGCCACTGCCACACGGCGTGAATTCACAGCGGCCCTCAAAGCAGAGTTGCCTGTGGCGTTCGCCAATCTCCAGCGCGGCAACATCGCCCCGGTAGACCTCGAGCAGGCAGCGATTGGACCTGGGATGGCCGTCTACACCCGCTACTCCAAGGTGCTCGACGCCGAAGGAAAGCCAGTGACCGTTCGCGCCGCCCTCGCACTCATCAACGCCGCTCTCGCTGAGGCGCTGGCAGAGCAGGTCGGGAACTTCGACGCCGACAGTCGTTGGGCCTTAGCTTGGTATGAGCAGTTCGGGTTCGAGACAGGGAAGTACGGCGTCGCCGAAACACTCTCAAAGGCCAAGGACACCAGCGTGGATGGGATGGTCGAAGCCGGCATTGTGGCCTCGAGGGCTGGCGACGTCCGTCTGCTCAAACCGGCAGAACTCGATCCCAATTGGGACCCGCGCAAGGACACCCGGCGTCCGGCATGGCAGGCGGTTCATCAGCTGATCCGGGCGTCTGACCAGGGCGAGGCAGCCGTCGCGGACCTGATAGTGAAGCTCGGTCCAGACGCCGAGATCGCGCGGGAACTCGCCTACCGCCTCTACGTGATCAGCAACGCTAAAAAGCGCGCCGACGAGGCGCTCTGGTATAACGCCCTCGTCCAGAGCTGGCCCGAAGTGACGCGGCTCGCCCTGCAAGCATCGGCAAACGGGGCCGAGCAGGGCCGGCTCTTCGGGGAGGAATAGGACTTTGGCGACAACCAACAACGAGCGAGTGGGGAAGGCTCTTGACCTGCTCAAGGCCGGGCTCGCTCCATTCGTCGAGCGCGAGCTCCGCAACCTCTACAAGGCGGCAGCTCTCGAGGAGGCCCAGCGCTTCATCCATGGCGACCGCCTCAACACCGACCGGCCGATCCGGGACTGGGACGTCGCGCCTCTGCTGGCGCTGATGTGGGACAGCTGGAACGACGTCTTTCGGCGGACGCTTGGCCAAGCCGATCGCACCTACGTGAGCGAACTCCGCGGCGTCCGAACCCGCTGGGCTCACCAGGAACTCTTCTCGAGCGACGACTGCTACCGCGTCCTAGATACCGCCGGTCGCCTGCTGGCTGCGGTATCCGCGCCACAGGCAGAGGAATTGGAGAAGCTCAAGAACGAGCTGCTCCGCGTCCGGTTCGAGGAGCAGCTGCGCACCGAGAAGCGTCGCGCCGTCGGGACCGCAGTCGAAAGCGAAGCCACCGGGAATCTGAAACCCTGGCGGGAGGTCGTCAGCCCGCACAAAGACGTCGCGAGCGGACGCTACCAGCAAGCGGAATTCGCCGCCGACCTCTGGCAGGTCCACCTCGGCGAAGGGTCGGAGGAGTACCTCAACCCGGTCGAGTTCTTCCATCGCACCTACCTGACGAACAGCCTCAAGGACTTGCTGGCCGGGGCGCTCCGCCGGCTTGCCGGCACTGGGGGCGACCCGGTCATCCAGCTCCAGACCAACTTCGGTGGCGGCAAAACCCATTCGATGCTGGCGCTCTACCACCTCTTCTCTGGCGCCAAGACGACGGAGTTGCTCGGAATCGACGAGGTCCTCAAGGCGGCGGAGGTGGCAGCCGCGCCGAGCATCAATCGGGTCGTGATCGTCGGCAACAAGATCTCGCCGGGCAACCCGACGACCAAGCCGGACGGCACCGTGGTCCGGACGCTCTGGGGAGAGCTGGCTTGGCAATTGGGATTCGCCAAAGGCGGTGCGACGGAGGCACGGGCGGCCTTCGAACGGGTTCGTGCCGACGATGAGCGGGCCACAAGCCCCGGCGATGTCCTCCGCGAGCTGATGAACGACTACGGGCCAAGTCTCATCCTTATCGACGAGTGGGTAGCGTACGCCCGCCAGCTGCATGACCAGGGCGATCTCCCGGGCGGCGACTTCGAGACCCATTTCTCGTTCGCGCAGGTCCTGACCGAGTCGGCGAAGGCGGCCAAGCAATGCCTCCTCGTCGTCGGCCTCCCCGCCTCGGACACGACCGGTTCGCCACATGCCGTTGCCGACGACGTCGAGGTCGGCGGCGAGCGCGGCCGCGCGGCGCTCGACCGCCTCCGGAACGCGATCGGGCGCGTCGAGGCCTCGTGGCGGCCGGCCACTGCCGAGGAGGGCTTCGAGATCGTGCGCCGGCGTCTCTTCGAGCCGATCGTCTCCCGTGAGCAGTTCGTCGCCCGCGACGCCATCGCCAGGGCCTTTTTCGACCTCTACCGCACGCAGCCACAGGAGTTCCCGCCTGAAGCGCATGAGGCCGGTTACGAGAAGCGGCTGCGGGACGCGTACCCCATCCACCCGGAGGTCTTTGACCGGCTCTACGGCGACTGGTCGACCTTGGTGAAGTTCCAGCGGACTCGCGGCGTCCTCCGCCTGATGGCGGCGGTCATCCACTCGCTCTGGGAGAAGGGCGACCGGAACCCGCTGATCATGCCTGGCAATATCTCGATCGACGACCAGAGGGTCAGCTGGGAGCTGACGCGCTATCTCTCCGACAACTGGGCGCCGGTGATCGAAAGGGATGTTGACGGCCCCAACGCACTGCCCGTCGAGATCGACGGCGGAAACGCCAACCTCGGCAAGTACGCCGCGACTCGCCGGGTCGCCCGGGCGATCTACCTGGGGTCAGCTCCCACCGTGGGAGCCGCGAACCGTGGACTGGAGGACCGGCGCATCAAGCTCGGCTGCGTTATGCCGGGGGAAAGCCCTGCCATTTTCGGCGACGCCCTCCGCCGCCTCTCGGCGGCCGCCACCTACCTCTACCAGGACGGAACGCGCTATTGGTACTCGACCCAGCCGACCGTAACGAAGCTGGCCGAGGACCGGGCCGAACAGCTCCGGCGTGAACCCGAGAAGGTGGTGGCCGAGATCGATCGCCGGGTCCGGGAGGACGTGCGGGCTACTGGGCCTTTTCGGCGCATCCATGCCCTGCCCCACAACGGCCAGGACGTGGCCGACGACCTCGACGCCAGCCTGGTCATCCTCGGCCCCGACCACCCCTACAGCAAGGATGCGGGGAGCCGCGCCGAGGTCGCCGCGCTCGGGATTCTCGCCCAGCGCGGGTCGTCTCCGCGGATCTACCAGAACACCCTCGTTTTCCTCGCCATCGACCAGACCAGGCTGCAGGACCTCGATGAGGCGGTGCGCCGCAATCTCGCCTGGTCATCGGTCGTCGGTGACAGCAAGGCCCTCAACCTCGACCCCAACCAGCACCGCCAAGCCGAGGAGCAGCTGGCCACCGCCAACTCGACTGTGGCTGCGCGCCTGCCAGAGGCCTACCAGTGGCTGCTGGTCCCGGTCCAGGACAGACCGGCTGATCCCATGCGCCTCGAGGCCTATCGACTCGCCGGTCAGGAGGCACTGGCCGTCCGCGCCGGCAAGAAGCTGCGCTCCGAGGAATTGCTCGTGACGGGCCTGGCCGGGACTCGCCTGCGGATGGAGCTCGACCGGGTGCCGCTCTGGCGCGAGAACCACGTGTCGGTCAAGCAGTTGGTCGACGACTTCGCCCGCTACCACTACCTCCCGCGCCTGACCGGCCCGGACGTGCTCGTCGGCGCCGTGCGCGACGGCCTCGGCCTCCTGCTCTGGCAGACCGAGGGCTTCGCTTACGCCGACAGCTACGACGAGGCCGCCGGGCGCTACCGCGGCCTGCGCACAGGCCAGATCGTGAACATCTCCGACAACGACCTCTCGGGCTTGCTGGTCAGGCCTGAGGTCGCGTTGCGGCAACTTGAGAAGGAGCGACCAGCGGAGCCGGGACCGGGCCCGACCGACGTTATTGACGGCGGTGCTCCCGGAATTGAGGGCACCGGCGAAGCCGGAGTCCCAGTCGGGCCCGGGCCCACCACGCCCCCGACCCGTGTCCCGACGAGGTACCACGGCACCGTGTCACTCGACCCCACCCGCGCTGGCCGGGACGCCGGCAGGATCACCGACGAGGTCCTAGCCCACCTGGTTGGCATGGCGGGAGCTTCGGTCGAGGTGACCCTGGAAATCACCGCAGAGATTCCGCAGGGTGCGCCCGATCAGGTGGTTCGGACTGTCACCGAGAACAGTCGAACACTGAAGTTTCGGCCAGGCTCCGGATTCGAAACGGACTGACCATTGGCCGATCAACTAATCGTCTGCCTCTTGGCCAGCAAGATTCATGCACGAGCCTAAGTCCACCAGGCAGGTCGAATTCAGTCTTTCCCACATGTACTTCAACGACACGTTTGCCGACCAACCCGGAACCCGTGCGGGTATGCCGGTGGGACCGAAGCCGAATCCGCCCGCCGCCAGCGACACCTATTCCAGAACATCTCGCCAAGGGTGGTATGGAGACCTCAGCCACTCACGGATAAGCCCAGCGATGAAACACCTCCATCCACCGTCGCGCATCACTTTGAGCGGGAGGCAGCGGAGCAGATGGAACGGCTCCCGAGCGTGGCTGGGAGCGCGAAGATGAACACGGTGGCATCCACGGGGTATGCCGTCCTCTGGGGTGGTTCTACGCGTGATCGACGGTAAAGCGCGGACCTTGCCCCCCTTGCGTGTATAGGCGAGGCCCCTTGGCGGGTAAGGGGGGTAACGCGCCGCGCCGGGACTGCGCCTGATGCGCCCTCAGGTACCGTGAACGGCTGACCAGACGGACCCCTTCCGGTCCCTCCGAGTTCAGCTGTGATACCGCGCAGGCACGGCGTAGCGGCACTCCCGCTGTCCCCTTTGCCTGTTTAGCGAACGGGTGAGCCCAGGCTGGGGCAACAGGCAGCGGTAAAGGGGCCCGGTACCCCTCTGCAGCTATTTCCGCCTGCCGGCCGGGCGCGGACCTCGGCCGCCTCTAGGCGCGTATATCTAACCGCCTTGGGGGTTACTGCGCCGCTCGGGCCAGTGGTGTTTCTAATCTACGTTATGCGTACCATACGGGCGTACGAGTCGCCTACTGGCGGATGCCTCCGAGTTCAGGTCTGATAGCGCACAGGCACGGACGCAGGCACTCCGCGCTGTCTAGATTCATATTCGGCGCCTCGCGGTGTGGCCCGAGCGGGCTCACAGGCAACGGCTACCACCCCACCCCCCCTCTGAACCCTGCCGCCTGCCGGCCCCAGTCGGGCCAATTTCCAGCAAGGCGAACCGCCCCACCCCGCGAAAACTACGCCCTAAGGTTTAGGCCCCGGACCACCCCGCGGACCCCGTAACATTTTGGTTACGGACCCGGCGGAAACCGTTCCTACGCCCTACCGCCCCAAACCCCACGAGTCGGTACCGCGTCCAGCCGGGGTGCTGCGGCCCCACACAAAACCGTGGCGGCGTTTTAACCCTTCCTGAGTCTCCCAGTAAGGCCCCCGGCCGCCACGGCTGTCGTGGCTTTGCTACGGCCGCGAAATCCCGCCTACACGCTTAGGCCGCCCCGGACGAAGAGGAACCCGCCCCCAAGATTGTTTGGACGGTGGATTCGGAGCGGCACCCACACTACTGGGCCTTCTAGTTCGGTTCGGATAGGGTTTGGTCCGTGGTCGGAATCGTCGCGCCCCTGGTCGCCGCCTCCGATGACGTGCTCGCCCGGGCCTTGGGGGCGGGCGGTCTCCTCCTCAGTGCCGCGAGCATCGGCCTAACCCTTTACCTCTGGTACCGCTCGGGTCCGCGCCTTCAGGTCACGGTGTTCGTCCGTGCCGAGACATCGAGCATTCATATCGAAGTCTCGAACGGCGGGCGCATGCCCGCCACGGTGAAGAACCTCGAACTCCGGGATCACCTCGTTCTCCGCCTCACCGGGGGAGGCGCCAAGACTGCGCCTGCACATCGCTGGACGATTCGCGCGTTTCCAAACGGCGTCGCGCTACCCCAGGAGCTCCCGCCGAGCGGCTTCATCGACAGCGATGTTGAAGTACGCGTGGTATTGGACAAGGCCGCCGACGCTGCCGAGATCACCGTAAGCGCATGGGCGCAGAGAGGAGATGGCAAGTGGTACTTCTCGCGCTCCGTTCGCGTGCGATGACCGCGCGGAAGCTAACGCTAGAGCGCCCGCCAGAAGCCCGCGCGCGCCAGCGGTTTCAAGTTCGAAGCCAGCGACACACGCCGCGCACCCAGGATCGTAGTCCCTGCGGGGGGCCGGGTCGCTCGTCATTCCTGCAAGGCCGGCTGAGGGGAACGGGCTCAGGTAGGGGGGAATAGTGGGTTAACCGCGGGCGATCTCGCGCGACTTCCCGCAACGGGTACAAGCCTCAACCCCTGTAACTAGCCTCGGGCCACTGAGGCCGCCTCCTATGGGTTCTAGTCCGCCGGTTCCGGCTGCAAATTTCCAGTTGTGAAATCCGAGCCGACAGAGTAAGCGTCCTAGCATTTCGGATTGAAGCTTACCGCGCTTTGCGGTAGGTTATCGGGCAGCACAAATAACGCGGCATGTAAAGGCGTTGACTGCCACGGGGTAGGGCCTTACGGTTCGCCCCGTCCTTGTCCGCCTATGTCAAAGGGTTAGCGCCGTGGATGAGTACGTTTGTCTCGATTGCTTCCGTGATTTCATCAGGTCGGCCGCGGACTGGGATGACCCCCTTACGGGCATCAGTTGGGCCGCGGAGGCCCGGGCGGGTACGGCCTGCGCTGGCTGTAATAGCCCGCTGCCTGAGTCACCCGACCGCGAGGCCGAGGGTCGTCAGGTACTCGACAGGCTGGCCGTCTGATCTAGGACTCCCCACGGGCGGGCGAGCACCAGGGAGAG
>DHIW01000069.1:0-25969 GCA_002404015.1 Chloroflexi bacterium UBA4736 | reverse complement strand
TTTGCGTCCCTGGCCGCAGTACGCAGCGTTCAATCAGCTCCTCCGCGAGCGGGGCGAACTACTGCCCGCCGATGAGCTACACGATTACCTGATGGTAGTTAGCGGACTGATCGCCGACCTAAGCGAGGCCCGCCGAAACCTGATGGCGCTGCTAGACCTTGCCGAGCACGGAGAAAGGGTATGAATCTCGTTACGGCCGAGATGTGCGCCGATCGCGTCTATCGCGCTGAGGCCGAAAACGATCGAAGCATCGGCCCCGACGTTCAACGCCTTAAGGATTTGGAGCTTGACCTAACCACCTCGCGTGAACTTTGGGGCGCCGGGGAGGATGGCGCAAATGATCGGGCGGATATCCTCCGTCTGGCCGTGGAAGCCGCCGAGCGCCTAGCCCTAGTGGGGCATCCGGCCGGACGGATGGCGGCGAGCCTAGCCCGGATGGTCTGAGGCGGAGAATTTTCGCCCTACGCGGTTGGGGAGCGGCTAATTTAAGAGCTACCCTTCCGACTTATGAAATGGAGCGAACTACCGGCCGGCGCCGATGCGTCCAAGCTATCGGCTAGCGCCGAGCCGTGGGGGATCGGCCAATCGCTAGAACACCTATTTCGAGGCGTAATCACAGAGTCGGACGGCGTTACTCCGGTCGCACGGTGCTTCTGCCGGCCCGCCCATAACACCTCCCCGGAAGCCGAAGCTTGCGCCCTCGCTCGGCTGAAACAAGACTTCCCCGAGGCCGAGTCGGGTCCTAGCGGGGACTAGCGGAGAATTTTCGTTAACCGCGTTTAGGCTTCGTAGTCGGTCAACTCAAGCGCAGTAGCTAAGATCGAATCGAAAAAGCCGAGCAAAGCGCCTGATGGTCGGTCAAGCGCTGCTCGGTCAAATTCCTATTTGGCCCCCACCGCCTGGTTGTACTGGTCGATGGCCGGCTGCATCGTGGCCACCGCGTCGTCCATCGCCTTCTGGGGCGTCGACTTCTTCAGGATGGCGGACTCGATGCCGACCTCGGCAGCCTGGCGGGCCTGCGGCATGACGCCCAGCAGGCAGCCCTGGGTGGCCTTGTCGAGCTTCGAGGAGTGCAGCTGGTCGATGGCCGTCTTGAAGCTGGGGTACTGCTGGACCCAGGCCACGTCCGTGGGGTCGTTGAGGGCCTTCTTGTCCACCGGGAAGTAGCCGGTGTGCGTGTGCCAGTAGGCCATGTTGTCGGCCTGCTCCAGGAATTTCACGAACTCCCAGGCCGCCTTCTGCTCGTAGCTGGGGTGCGAGTTGAGGATCCATAGCGAGGCGCCGCCGATGATGGCGCCCCCGGCCGAAGCGGCCGTCGGCTTGGGGAAGAACCCGGTGCCGAGCGTGAACTTGACGGTCGTCTGGTAGACGCGAAGGGCGCCGGTCGACTCGAGGTTCATGGCCATCCGGCCGGCCTTGAAGGCGTTCTGGGCGTCGGTGGTGTTACGGCCGGTGTTGAGCGCCAGCCCGTCGGCCACCATCTTCTGCCACCAGTCCACGATCTGAACGTCGGTCGGCTGGTTGAACAGCAGCTTGGTGGAGTTCTTGTCCCGGCCGTTGCCGTTGTTGCAGAACTGCTGGTCCGCCTTGGCCGTCATCTGCTCCAGGAACCAGCCGTAGATGGCGGCCCCGAACCCGTAGCGCACGGTCTGCCCGCTGGCGTCCTTGACCGTCAGCTTCTCCGCCGCGGTCCTGATCTCGTCGAGGGTCGTGGGCGGCTTGTTGGGGTCGAGGCCGGCCTTCTGGAACGCGTCCTTGTCGTAGTAGAGGAGAGGCGTGGAGACGTTCCAGGGCATCGAGTAGAGCTTGCCGCCGATCTGGTAGTAGCCAAGGATGTTCGGCTCCAGATCGGCCGTCGAGAACTTGGCGTTGTCGATGAAGGTCTGCATCGGCGTGATGGCCTTGGAGTCGACCATGAAGCGGCTGCCGACGTCGTAGATCTGGACCATGGTCGGCAGCTGGTTGGCCTGGATGCCGGCCTTCACCTTCGCGAAGACGTCGTCGTAGTTGGCGCCGGCGCTGCTGGTCGTGACGTGGATCTCACCCTTGTGGGCGTCGTTGAACTTCTGGGTCAGGAAGTTGGTGGCGTCCTGGTTGGCGCCGGCCGCGAACCCGTGCCAGAAGGTGACCTCGACCGGCTTGGAGGGCGGGGTGGCGTTGTCCAGCGCGCTGGGCTGGCTGGTGGTGCCGGTCCCGCCCCCGCAGGCGGCTACGAAGATGATCCCCAGGACCGCGAGTGCCAGACGTTTCATCACCTACTCCTCCCTAACCGCGCAATGCGCCCGAGGTAAGACCTCGGACTATATGACGCTGCCCGACGTAGATCAGGACCAGCGTTGGAATGAGGGCCAGTACCGTGCCCGCAAGTATGAAGTTGGGCGCCACCGCCGACTCGGTGTCGCGCAGCCGGCTGATGCCGATCTGGAGTGTCTGCATCTCGTCGGTCTTGGTCACCAGCAGCGGCCAGAAGTACTGGTTCCAGACCGAGATGAAGGTCCAGATCGAGAGGGTGGCCAGGGCCGGCCGGCTGAGCGGGACCAGGATCGTCCAGAGGAAGCGAAAGTGCCCGCAGCCATCGACCTGCGCGGCCTCGTAGAGGTCGCGCGGGAAGGTCAGGAAGTAGGTGCGCAGCAGGAACGTCCCAAAGCCGGCGGCCAGGAAGGGCAGGATCAGCGCCGGGTAGGTGTTGATCAGGCCGTTGGCGGCCATGAACAGGTAGTTGGGGATGATGATCGACTCCCACGGGATCATCATCGTGGCGAGGAAAACGCCGAAGACCAGGTTCCGGAACGGGAACCGGAGGAACGCGAAGGCGTAGGCGGAGAGCAGCGAGGTCAGCAGCTGTCCCAGCGTCACGGTCACCGCCACGATGGTGCTGTTGAGGTACTGGCGGGGCAGCGGGATGGCGTTCAGCACGTCCCGGAAGCTGCTCAGCTGGGGATGCGCGGGCAGCAGCGGCGAGGGGTAGTTGGCGAGCTCGCGCGCGGTCATCAGGCTGCCGCTGATCGCGAACAGGAGCGGGAAGAGAAGCACGAACGTGACCACGCTTAGTAGCGCGTAGTTCAGCGCCTTGGCAACACTCATCGCTCGATCACCTGTAGAAGACCCGCCGCTCCAGCACGCCGAACTGGAGTCCGGTGATGACCACGACGATCACGAACAGGACCAGGGCCTGCGCGGAGGCCAGCCCGAAGTTGCTGGAGCCGAACGCGAAGGCATTGAGGTAAAGGCTGTACACGAGGGTGGTGGTGGAGCCGGCCGGGCCGCCCCGGGTGAGGATGTGGATCTGGCCGAACGACTGCAGCGAGAGGATCGTGGTCACCACCAGCAGGAAGAAGAGCGAGGGGGTGAGCAGGGGCAGCGTGACAAAGCGCGCCAGCGACCAGCCCGCGGCCCCGTCCAGCTTGGCCGCCTCGTACACCTCCTCGGGGATCGCCTGGAGGCCGGCCGAGAGCACTAGCACGTTGTAGCCGAGCTGGAGCCAGACGCTGGTCACCACGATGCTGGGCAGCGCAGTGCTGGGATTGGTCAGCCAGCCCACGGGCGTCATATGGAAGTAGTAGAGAAAGCCATTGAAGATGCCGACGCCTGGGTTGAAGAAGACCGCGAAGATTACCGACGCGGTGGCGACGGAGAACGCGAAGGGGGTCGCCAGGAGCGTCCGGAAGATGCCGATGCCGGCGATCCGGGCCTGCAGAAGGAGGGCCAGCAGAAGGCCCAGCAAGATGCTGGCGAGGACCGTCATGACCGTGTAGACGGCGGTTGTGAAGAGCGTGTCCCGGAGAGCGGGTGACGAGAGCATCTGCTGGTACTGGGCGAGCCCGACGAAGAGCGTGGGCCGGCCCACGATGTCGTTCCCGTAGAAGCTGAGGCTGATCGAGCGGAGCAGCGGCCAGAAGGTGAATAGGCCGAACACCGCCAGCGACGGCGCCAGGAAGAGCAGCGCCGTGAGGATGTCCTGCGGGCGGCGGCGCGGCCGGCTGGCGGTAGCCGTTGATGCCGCGGCGCGCCTCAGTCCTGCGACCTGCAAGCTGCCTGGAGGATATCGCCCGGAGCGTTAACCCGGGTCCGCCGATCTGCGGCGAGCGGATTGGTGTCCAGGTGCGCCAGATCGTGGCCCGGGGCCGAGCACCGCAGTGAGCGCAGCGGCGCTGCGGGAACGAGGAGCGCAGAAGCCGGGCCGCGAGATGGTGTGCATGGGCGCCAAGGCGCCGTCGTGGATCGGTGGATCCGGGTTAAGAGTGGGGGCTCCGGTCGGTCACCGCCTGCCGGATCTGCTCCGCGTGGTCGTGGCAGTGTGAGGAGTAGATCTCCAGCCAGGTGGCGACCGAGTAGGGGCCGCTCTCGGCATGCGTGCCGGCCCGCTGCCAGTCCGCCTCCGAGATGTTGTCGAGGATCGATGCGGTGGTCTCGCGGGCGGCTCGGACGGCGTCCAGGGACGGTGCGATCTGCCGGTTTCGATAGTGGAGGCGGCGAGCGAACTCGGCCTCGTCGTAGCCCTGGAGCAGGGGCGCCTCTTCAGCCAGCAGCCGGCGCAGCCGGATGGCGGAGGTCATCTCGCTGTCGGCGACGTGGTGGACGACCTCTCGGGCCGACCAGCCACCGGCCTCGGGCCGGTGGTCGAGCTGGGCGTCGCTGAGGTCGGCCAGGGCGGCCGCCAGGACCGCCGGCCCCTCCCGGTATCTCTTGATCAGCTGGTCTCTTTCCATAGCCGCAGATGTTGGCAGCAGCGGTCGGCGGCCAGTGCTGGGCGATCTCGCGTCCGGCACCGTCAAACGACGCGCGCGGGAGTGCTCGCGAACTGGCGCCGGTAGAGCCGGGCATAGACGCCGTCGCCGGCGACCAGCTCGGCATGGGTGCCCTGCTCGACCAGGCGCCCGCCCTCCATGACCAGGATCACGTCCGCCGCCAGCACCGTGGACAGCCGGTGCGCGATGACCAGCGAGGTGCGGCCTTTGAACAGGGGCTTGAGGGCCGCCTGGATGAGGTGCTCGGACTCCGAGTCGAGGTTTGACGTGGCCTCGTCGAGGATCAGGATGCGCGGGTCTTTCAGGATGACGCGGGCGATCGCCATCCGCTGCTTCTCGCCTCCGCTGAGGCGATGCCCGCGCTCGCCCACCAGGGTGTCGTAGCCGTCGGGCAGCGACTCCACGAAAGCGTGGATGTTGGCTGCCCTGGTGGCGGCCTCGATCTCGGCCTGGGTCGCCTCCGGGCGCACGTAGAGCAGGTTGTCGCGCACGCTGGCGTGGAACAGGAACGTGTCCTGGAAGACGATCCCGATCGCCTCGCCGATGGAGTCCTGCGTCACGTCGCGGACGTCGACGCCGTCGATCCGCACGCTGCCCTCCAGGGGGTCGTGGAAGCGGGGCAGGAGCGACGTGATGGTGGTCTTGCCGGCCCCGCTCGGGCCGACCAGGGCGGCCAGCTGGCCGGGCTCGACGTGGAAGCTGACGTTCTCCAGGGCCGGCTTGCCCTTGCGCTGGTAGCTGAAGCTGACGTCGTCGAACCGGACCTCGCCGCGGACCTGCCGAAGCGCCTTGGCCCCCGGCTTGTCGGCGATCTCCACGGGCAGGTCCGTGTACTCGAAGATGCGCTGGAAGAGGGCCAGCGAACCGACGACGTTCACCTGCAGGCTGGCGAGCTGGGAGACAGGTCCGTAAAGGCGGGCCAGCAGCATGGTGCTGAAGGTGACCACGGTGCCGACCGTGGCCCGGTTGGTCACCACCAGGTAGCCCCCGAAGAGCCAGAGGACGGCGGGACCGCCGCTGCCCAGCAGCCGCATCATCATGAAGAACCAGCGCCCGATCATCGCTGTCCGGATGTTCAGGCGCCGGAACTCGTCGAGCATGCGCGTGAAGCGGCGGCGCTCGAACGGACCCTTGGCGAACGCCTTGACGAGCATGAAACCAGAGATGCCGAAGGTCTCCGCGAGGTAGGCGTTGATCTCGCCCAGCCGCTCCTGCACCTGGCGGCGGGCGACGAAGGTGGCGCGCCCGACGCGCTGGCCCGGCAGCACGAAGAGAGGCAGGATGGCCAGCGACACCAGGGTCAGCTGCCAGCTCCAGCCGAGCATCAGGAAGACCGTGGTCGCGATCAGGAAGACGTTGGAGACGAAATCGAAGAGCGTGTCCGACACGACCGCCTGGACGCCGGCGACATCGCTCGTGATCCGCGACATGACGTCGCCGGTCTTGGTCCGCGTGAAGAAGCCCACCGACTGCTTCAGCAGGTGGTCGAAGATCTGGTTGCGAAGGTCGTACATGATGCCCTGGCTGATCAGGTTCCGGACGTACGACTGGAGCACGTTCAGGAGTCCGTCCACGACCAGCGCCAGCAGGCTGAGCAGCACGAGGCTGACGACCAGGCTGTAGCTGCCGCCCGGCTTCAGTGCCTTGTCGATCAGGGCCTTGGTGACAATCGCCGGGGCCAGGCTGACGGCGGCCCCCGCGATGATGCAGGCCAGCACGACCAGCCCGTGGCGCCAGTAGGGCAGGAAGTAGGAGAAGACCCGCTTCAGCAGCGGCCACTCCACCTTCACGTCGGCGCCCCGGTTGCGGTCCGACAGGAAGGCCCTGGCGCCCCCCTGCCACATCATCCCCATGGTCCCTAAACCTACCCAGGAGGCGGGCTGTTCAGGCGGGCCACTGGGCGCGGAGAAGCGGCCCGATGTCCCGCGGCCGGTTGGTGAAGATGGCGTCGACCCGGGCTTCCAGGGACTGCTTGAGGCCGGCCTCGTCGTCCACTGTCCAGACTCCGAAGAAGCCGCCCTGGGCGTGCACCCCGTCGACCAGGTCTCGCGAAACGGCCGAGTAATGGGGCGAGTAGACGTCGGCGCCGGTGCGGCGGAGGAGCTCGGCCGGGTCCCCGGCGGGCACCACCTCGAGCACTCCGCACTGGAGGTCGGGCTCCATCTTCTTCATCGCTGCCACCCAGTCGTGCTCGAAGGAGATGACCGCCGACTGGCCGATCATGTCGAAGCGGCGCAGGCGCTCGACCAGCAGGCTGTCGAAACCGGGGTAGGGCTTGGGTCCCCGCTTGAGCTCGATCACGAAGCCGGCCCGGCCGGCGACGAGCTGCAACAGCTCGTCCAGCAGGGGCAGCCTCTCGCCTCGACCGGCGTCCAGCCGGCCGAGCTCGGCGACGGTCAGGTCGCGAACCAACCCCTTGCCGTTGGTCGTCCGATCGACCGTCTCGTCGTGGATCACGACCAGCTCGCCGTCGGCCGACATGTGGACGTCGCACTCGACCATGTCGCAGCCCAGCTCGAGCGCCGAGCGGAAGGACGCCAGCGTGTTCTCGGGCTCGTCGGCGGGGTTCCCGCGGTGGCCGCCGAGGCTGGGCCGACCGCTGTCCCTGGCCGACTGGTACCGCTCACGCAGAGTGGGAATCGGGGCCAAAACGCGCTCAGTCTAGACTGGGCCGGTGGCCGGAACCCAAGCCTCCACGATCGGCGAGCTCCGCACCTCGGGGCACGTCCGCGAGACCGTCAAACAGGAGATGCGGCGGAACTTGCTGACCAAGTTGAGAGCCGGCGAACGGCTCCTCAGCGGCATCGTCGGCTTCGACGAGACGGTCGTGCCGCAGCTCGCCAACGCGATCATCTCCGGCCACGACATCATCCTTCTCGGCGAGCGCGGCCAGGCCAAGAGCCGGATCATGCGCTCCCTGGTGGCGCTCCTCGACCCGGAGGTCCCGGTGGTCGAGGGCTGCGAGATCAACGACCATCCCTACGACCCCATCTGCCGCCGCTGCCGGGACCTGATCGGGGAGAAGGGCGATGAGGCGCCGGTGGACTGGCTGCCCCGCGACCGCCGCTACGGCGAGAAGCTGGCGACCCCCGACATCTCGATCGCCGACCTGATCGGCGAGGTTGATCCGATCAAGGTCGCCGAGGGCCGCTACCTGGCCGATGAGCTGACCATCCACTACGGCCTGGTTGCGCGCACCAACCGCGGCATCTTCGGCATCAACGAGCTGCCCGACCTGGCCGAGCGCATCCAGGTCGGCCTGCTGAACATCATGGAAGAGAAGGACGTCCAGATCCGCGGCTACCGCATCCGGCTGCCGCTCGACCTCCTGGTCCTGGCCAGCGCCAACCCCGAGGACTACACCTCCCGGGGCCGCATCATCACGCCGCTCAAGGACCGCTTCGGCTCCCAGGTCCGCACCCACTACCCGCTGGCCGTGACCGAGGAGATCGAGATCATGGAGCAGGAGCGGGTGCCGCCGCCCCCCGACGTGGACATCCTGATCCCCGGCTTCATGAAGGAGGTGGTGGCCGAGATCACGCACCTCGCCCGCCGCAGCCCGCACATCTCGCAGTCGTCGGGGGTCTCGGTCCGGATGTCGATCGGCAACTACGAGAACCTGGCCTCCAACGCGGTCCGCCGGGCGGTCCGCCTGCACGAGGCGCTCGCCGTGCCCCGCATCAGCGACCTCGAGTTCCTGGTCGCCTCGACCGCTGGCCGGGTGGAGGTGGAGGCGTTGGACGAGGGCAAGGAGGAGCAGGTCCTCAGCCGCATCCAGCGAGCCGCCGTCAGCGCGGTGTTCTCCCGCCACTTCGCGGCGGGCCAGTTCGAGAACCTGGTCAATCGCTTCGAGGAGGGCCAGATGATCGAGGTCGGCGAGGCCCAGCCCGCCGCCACCTACGTACGCACCGTGGGTGAGGCGCCCGAGATCGACGCCGCGCTCAAGCGGTTGGGCCTGCCCGACAAGCCCGAGGTCCGGGCCTCCGTCACCGAGTTCCTGCTGGAGGGCCTGCACCTCAACAAGCGGCTGAACAAGGACGAGATGGACGGCCGCGCGATCTACCGCCGCTAGACTCCCTCCCCCTTGTGGTGAGGGCCAGGGAGGGGGTCCTTAGGCCAGGATCGCGGTGATCCGGCGGCGCTTGACGCGGTAGGTCTTGGTCCCCGTGGCGGTGGTGGCGCGGCCGCTAGCCGCGTGCACGCACTCCATGGTCATCGTCACCGTTACCAGGTCGCCCTCCGTCGACAGCTCGTCGACCGTGATCCGGTAGTCCCGGAAGGGGTCCCGCCGCACGGCGCCGCGCAGCTGCGAGAGCGCCGGCTCGCCGACGAACTCGGCCAGCCGACCCCAATCGGAGCTCTCCCAGAGCTTCAGGTAGCCGAGGACCGTGCCGGCCGGGTCCGCCACCCTACTTCTGGACGAACAGCACGAACGTGAAGACGACCACCAGCACGACGAAGAGGGCCAGCAGCGCCAGCTCGGCCCGGATCGAGATCCGCACCAGGCGCTTGGCGCGCCGCGTCCGGCGGCCGCAGTTCTCGCAGTACGCCGCCTCGGGCCGCAGCGACCCCTGGCAGTGGTCGCAGTGGGTCTGGGGTCCGGCCGCGAGCGCCATAGAGGCAGTATGCCCGCTCGCCCGCGCCACTACATTAGCCATGATGGATGAGGTCCTCGAGGTCCCCCCGGAGCCGGGTGAGGAGGACGTCGCCATGCTCATGGGTACGGTCCCCGAGCGGGTCGCCGACCTCGTCATGGGCCTCGACGAGCCCCGCCTCCGGTACCGCCACGGGCCCGCCTTCCCCAGCCTCACGGAGATCGTGAGGCACCTCTGCGACGCCGGCACCGGGGTCGACGTGCTGCTCCGGCACGCCTACCTGGACAAGCAGCGCGACCTCCGGCTGCGGGCCACCATCGATCCTCAGCCTCCCCTGCAACCCGACCTGGGGCCGTCGCTGGACGAGCAGCTGCACAACTTCGGGCGCGTCCGCCGGCGCACCGTGGACCTGTTGCGCGGGCTGACCGAGTACGACTGGGCGGCGACCATCAACGATCCCGAGCAGGGCGAGCTCACCCTTCTGGAGGTCTGCCGGCAGGTCACCCGCCATGAGCTGGGCCACGTGGTCCAGATCCGCAACCTGATCGCCGTCCTCCCCGAGGCGTGAGGCTGAAAGACACCTAACCGAGCAGCGCGAGCTGGCGGGACTGCGCGAGGACCTGGCCGTCGCGGGTCCAGACCACGCCGTCCTCCTCCCAGAAGCCGTGCTCGGCCAGGCGGGAGACGAACTCGATGTAGTGGAAGTCGTCGGGCTGCGCGCCGGGCAGCGGCAGCTCGGCTCGGAAGTGCACTGTGAGGTCGATGGTGGGCACCGCCCCCGCCGGCTGCGTCAGCCGGGAAAGGACCGCCGGGATCCAGGCATCGGTCAGCGCGACCACGAAGGGGGCGTCCCCAACCTGGGGTTCCAGGAGGCGGATCCAGCCGCCAGTTCGCGAGTCCGCGGCGCCCGAGAAGGGCAGAGCGCCCTGGGCCGGGCGGTAGTCGAAGTTGTCGGTGAAGGTGGGCCGGCCAAAGTCACGCACGAAGCCGCTGATCTCCTCGGGGGCGGCCACGTCGGGCAGAGGCAGGTCGGAGAAGGCGATGCCCTGGCGAGGATCCGCGAAGGCGGCCAGAGAGAGGGCGACCAGCTTGCCGTCTTGGAGCATGCGACCGGTGAGCGTCGACAGCGACCGCCCCGACCGCTCGACCGCGGTCAGGACCTCGACCGGACCGGGCATTGCCGGGCGGGTGAAGTGGGTCGTGAAGGAGCGAGGCTGGCGGGGCGCGTCCTCGAGCGTGTCGATGAGCGCCCGCAGCATGGTTGCCGCCACGTAGCCGCCGTGAAGGCCGCGGCCGATCGCCCAGCGCTCGTCGAGCACGCCCTCGAAGCCTCCGTCGCGGCCGCGTTCGAGCGCGGTCGAGGCGGCAAAGGAGCTCACGCGATGCGGGCCACGTCCGCGGTTCGGACGTCGGCTTCAGCCGGTCGAGCGGCGCTCCGGTTGGCCGGCACCAGCAAGCAGCTCAGCGCGCCCAGCAGGAGGACCGCGACCGCTACGCCGATGGTGGGCTTCATGGCCGCAAGGTAAGCGTTGTCGAACACCTGCTGCACGAGTGCCTGCACCTGGCTCTGGACTTCCGTCCTGGGAGAGCCCATCAACCGAGGAGCTCGAGGCGAAGTTCGCGCAGCCGACCGGCGCTGATCGCGTCCCGAACCCGGGCCAGCAGGCGGGCGGTGAAGGTCAGGTTGTGCTCGGCGAGAAGCGAGATCGCGAGCATCTCGCGGGCGCGAACCAGGTGGTGGATGTAGGCCCGGTCGAAGCGCGTGCAGGCGCTGCAGGGGCAGCCGTCCTCGATCGGACCGTCCTCCCGGCCTCGGTCGGCGGCGCCCAGGTCAAGCCGGAATCGGGGGCGGCCCCAGGCCAGGGCCTGGCCGTGGCGGGCGATGCGGGTTGGCATGGCGCAGTCGAAGCTGTCGATCCCGCGCAGGGCGCCCTCGACCAGGTCGTCGGGCTCACCCACCCCTAACAGGTGGCGCGGCCGCTCGGCCGGCAGCAGCGGGCAGACCAGGTCCACGACGCGGTACCAGTCGGCCTTCGTCTCGCCCAGGCAGTCGCCGATGCCGAAGCCGTCGAAGCCCAGCCCAGCGATCTCGGTGGCGCTCCAGCGCCGCAGCTCCGGATAGACGCCGCCGTGGACGATCCCATACAGCGACTGCCGTTCCCCCAGCCCCAGGCCGGCGAACGCGTCCAGGCAGCGCCGGGCCCAGCGGGCGTTGCGCTCTGTGGCGTCCCGCGTGTACGCCTCGGGCACGTGGAAGGGCGTGCACTCGTCCAAGCAGAAGAGCACGTCCGCCCCCAGGCGGCGCTGCAGCTCCATGTTGTTCTCGGGTGTGAACCGGTGCCGGGAGCCGTCCAGGTAGGAGCGGAAGTCGGCCCCGCCCTCGTCGACCCGCACTGCCTCGAGAGGGTCGTCGGCGGAGTCGGCGACGGGCAGCCGGCGCCGTCCTTTCAGCTCCTCGGCCACCTGGCCGTGACGCAGGCTGAACACCTGGAAGCCACCCGAGTCGGTCGCCAGGACGCCCTCCCAGCCCATGAACGGGTGCAGCCCGCCGGCCGCCGCAACCGCGTCCCCGCCCGGCTGAACGTGAAGGTGGTAGGAGTTGCAGATGAGCGCCTGGACGCCCGCGCGGCGAGCCGCCACCGGGTCGAGGCCCTTCAGCGCGGCGCGGGTGGCGACCGCGAAGAAGCCTGGCGTCTCCATCTCGCCGTGGGCCGTCTTCAGAACGCCGCGCCGGGCGGCGCCGTCCGTGGCGGTGATCGTGAACTCCAGCACGGGCCTATTCTCCGAGCATGCGGATGCGCGAGCTGAGGGGCTTTGCGATCGCGTTGGCGGGAATCGCCGTGATCACGGCGCTGATCGGGCTGGTGCGACCCTGGCTGGACGTCCCCAGCCTGGCCGTCGCGTACGTCCTCCTGGTGCTGTGGGTAGGGTCGGTCTGGGGCCGCCTGCGGGCGGTCGTCACCGCGATCATCGCGTTCCTCACCTACGAGTTCTTCTTCGTGCCGCCCTACGGGACGCTGCTGATCAGCGCGCCCAAGGACGCCTTGAACCTGCTCTTCCTGCTGGCCGCCGCCATCATCGGGGGCCAGCTGGCGGCGTCGCTGCTGGCCACCCGCAGGGCCGCCGAAGAGGCCGCGCTCACCTCGGCCATCCTCTACGAGGTCGCCATCACAGCCTTGCGGGCGCGCGACGTTTCGGAGAGCCTGCGCCGCGTGGTCGAGGCCGGGGACCGGATCAGCGGCGTGGAGTCGATGACCCTGCTCGACCTGACCGCCGAGGAGGTGCTGGCCGGCCCGCCGCTGCCCGCGAGCGAGCTCTCGCGAGCGCGCTGGGCCGGCCGGAGCGGTACCCCGATCGGCCTGCGGCTCACAGGAGGCCAGGTCGAGCTGGTCCGGACGTCTGGCCCCCCGGAGGCCTACCGCCACCTTCCACTGAACTCCGGGGTGGTCAGCCTCAGGGTGCCGGACCGTCAGCTGCCGGCGCCCGACCGCCGGCTCCTGGCCGCGCTGCTGGCGCTGGCGGGCCTGCTGCTCGACCGGCGGCGAGCCGACCTCGAGTCGGAACGTATGCAGGAGCTCGAGGCCTCGGACCGCCTGAAGGCCGCGGTGCTGTCGTCGATCTCGCACGAGCTGAAGAGCCCGCTCGCCTCCCTGCGGGCGGGCCTCAGCACGCTCTCGCTGCCGGCGGCTGGGCTGGAAGGCGAACAGCGCGAGATCGTCCAGGGGCTCGACGGCCAGGCCGACCGCCTGGACCGCCTGGTCGGCGACCTGCTGACCATGTCACGCCTGGAGGCCGGGCTGCCACTCGAGCGCCAGCCGGTCAGCCTCCCGGAGCTGGTGGGCTCGGCGCTCCAGGAGCTGCAGGCCCTGCTCAAGCCGTTCCGCGTCGAGGTGGACCTCGAGGACGAGCTCCCGACACTCCTCGCCGACGAGGTGCAGCTCGACCGCGTCCTGGTCAACCTGCTCGCCAACGCCGCCGAGTGGACGCAGCCCGGGGGCCGCATCGAGGTCGGGGCCGCCCGTTCCAGCACGGGGGCGACCATGTGGGTCCAGAACGAAGGAGCCGACATCCCGCCCGTCGACCTGGACCGCATCTTCGAGAAGTTCTGGACCCGGCGCAAGTCCGGCTCCGGCCTCGGGCTGGCGATCTGCAAGCGGATCGTGGAGGCGCATGGGGGCAGCATCAGGGCGGAGAACCGGCGGGGCGGGCCCCGCTTCAGTTTCACGCTCCCGATCCCCGTGGAGGCGGCCGTTTGAGCGGCCGGGTCCTGGTCGTGGACGACGAGACGGAGATCCGGCGCGCGCTGAAGACCGGTCTCGGCTACCACGCGTTCGACGTGCGGGCGGTCGGCTCCGGCGAGGAGGCCCTGGCCGAGCTGGCCGCCTGGCGGCCGGACGTGATGCTGCTGGACCTCGGGCTGCCCGGGCTGGACGGCTTCGAGGTGCTGCGGCGGATGCCCGACAAGAACAGGGTCGCCGTGATCGTGGTCAGCGTGATGCCGGGTGAGAAGGACAAGGTCCGGGCACTCGACCTGGGCGCCGACGACTACCTGGTCAAGCCCTTCGGCATCGAGGAGCTGACCGCCCGCATCAGGGCCGTGCTGCGCCGCCAGGCGGCCATCGAGTCCGGGGACCCGGTGATCCGGGCCGGCGACCTGGAGGTCGACCTCGAGCACCGGCGGGTCAGCGTGGCCGGCAGCCCGATCCACCTCACGCCAACCGAGTACGAGGTACTCCGCCAGCTGGCCCTGCACGCCGGCAAGCCGGTCACCCACACCATGCTGCTGCGCGCTGTCTGGGGCGACTACGCGCTGGGCGACAAGTACAACACCCGGTATGTCGTCGCCCAGCTGCGCAAGAAGCTGGGCGACGACCCCGCCCGCCCCCGCTACATCAGCAGCGAGCCCGGGGTCGGCTACCGGTTGGAGGCGTAGGGCTCCGACTCCGCGACCTCTTCCGGCTCCTCGGCCCCGGCCCGCAGGTGGCGCCCGCTGACCAGGTGCAGCACCACGTGACCGTCGAGGTTGCGGCGCCGGATCCGCTCCAATGCGATGGGCGGCAGCGCGTCGCGATCGGCTTCGGCGGCGATCGTCTCCCGCGGGTGGATCGCACGCCAGACGTCCGCCACCACGTCCTTCGGCATGTGGCCGGGGACGTACACGTAGCGCCGGTCGTGGATCACCTTGCGGGTCATGGTCTCCGCCCTGGATAGGGCGTCCTGGGCCGGGAAGTCCTTGAGGTAGGGATCGTTGACCTCCCACATCTCGCCGTAGTGCGCGGGCGGCCGGACGCCCCGGTAGAGGAACACGGCGCTGCGGCCGGCTGCCGCCCGGCTCGCCTCATGGATCACGGCATGCGCCTCATCGTGGTCGGCGGGCAGCAGGACCAGCACGTCCGCCGGCCGGCGCCGGAAGGTGGCCTCGATGGAGGCCGCGGCGCCGGTGTAAGGCACCGGGAACACGGCCGGCCGCCTGCGCTTTGCGAGGCGATAGGTGGCAAAGCCGATCGCCAGGCCCACCAGGGTCAGGCCGCCTCCGAACTCGGTCGCCATGGGCTTGGCCACCAGGTTGACGCACCACGCGACGGTGACCGCCACGGTTGTCAGGACCCCGACCGCGAACATGAGGTTGCGCGAGCCCTCGCGCCAGCGCACGAGATCGAGGGCGAAGCAGGTCAGCACGAAGGCGCCCAGCAGGCCGAAGGCGTAGAGGTCGCCCAGCAGGTCGGGGCTGCCCTTCACGGCCAGCACCACCGCGATCGGCAGCCCGACCGCGGCGATGATCGCCCAGTGGGGGGTGCGCCGAAGGCGGTTGCGCTGCTCCATGAACCGGGGCAGAAAGCCCATGCGGGTCAGCGCGATGAAGACGTGGTAGGCGCCGATGATGGCCGTGTTGCTGGCGAAGATCAGGAGCAGCGAGCCGCTGATGGCCACGTAGTCGCCAAGGGCGGACCCACCCACGTGGGCGCCCAGGATCGAGATGAACTGGTTGGGGTCGGCGCTCTTGTCGAGGAGGGTGGTAGACCAGAGTGTGAGCAGCGGGCTGGTGATCACCATGGTGATCACCACCAGCACCATGGCCCGGAGGGCGACCCGGTTGCGGGGCTCCCGCATGGCGGGCGCGATCTGGGCGATGCTCTCGAGCCCGGAGAAGGCGAGGAAGGCCGCCGCGTACCCGGTCAAGATCGCGACCGGCGCCAGCGCAGGTCCGCGGCCCACAGCCCTGAAGCTGTCCACGATGCCGGCCGGCCCCAGGTGGACGGCCACGAACACCACCACCAGCAGCTGGCCCGCCGCGGCCAGGATCGCGAACAGGGCGCTCGCGCGAGCGCTCTCCCGGATGCCGATCGCATTGAGCAGGCCCAGGGCCAGCAGGGCGACCACCGTTGCCGGCACTGCCACGGGGGCCAGAGAGGGGGCCACGACTGAGAGATACAGCACCCCCGAGAGGGCGCTCAGGGCGGCGGTCAGGTAGTAGTCCACCAGGATGAAGAGGCCGCCCAGCAGGCCCACAAAAGGATGAATCGCCCGCGACGCGACCGTCACGACGCCGCCACCCTCCGGGTAGCGCCAGGCCACCTCGGCGTACTTGAGCGTCAGCAGCACGAACACAAACAGCGTCATGGCGACGAAGATCGCCGAGCGGGCTCCGAAGTGCCCGTACAGGATCCCGGGCACGTAGTAGATCGAAGTTCCGATGTCCGCGAAGACGACGGCCCAGCAGAGGAACGGGCCGAGGTGGCCGCCGCGGACCTTGATCCGGCGGCGGCGGCCGTCAGCGAGAGTCGCCATCTGCCTCGCTAGGTCTTGAGCCGAATGAGTTCCTGGCGCAGGTCGGCCAGCTCCTCGCGGATGCGCTCGACGTCTTCATCGAAGTCGGGAACCAGGCTGGCGACGGCGTCGATGTAGGGTTGGGCGATCTCGAGCTGCCGGATCGCGGCGCGAACCCGGGCGGTTTCGGTCATCTGACGTGCCATGTCCAGAACGTAGGCGCCGCCGTGTGGCCGATCCGTTTGGGTTCGCCGCGGCTGCGTATGGATGTCGTATGGATCGGCTCTGGGACAATCTCAGCCGTGGCCGAAGAGCCCGAAGCGCCAGAGGCGCCTGAAGAACCGTCGGAACCCGAGGAGTCGGCTGAGCCGTCAGGCCGGTCCGAGCCGGCCGAGTCGGCCGAGCAGCCGCGCGCCAAGAAGAAGAAGGGCCCCCGCAACGCCCAGTACTGGATGCTGGTCAGCTCGCCCGAGAACTTCCGGAAGACGCGCGACCACGGCTTCTCGATGCAGGGCATCAAGAGCCGGCATCGGCGCCGGGTCGAGACGATGAAGCCGGGCGACCGGCTGCTCTACTACGTCACCGGCCGCATGGCCTTCGCTGGAACGGTGACGCTGACCTCGCCCATGTACGAGGACCACACCCCGGTCTGGCGCACCGCCCGCCGAGAGGAGGACTACCCCTGGCGCGTGCGCATCCGCACGGACAACATGTTGGAGGAGAGCGACTGGCTCTCCGCGAAGGACCTCGCCTACCGCCTGGAGTACGTGCGCAAGTGGCCGCCGGAGCACTGGACGCTGGCATTCCAGGGCCACATCCACCAGCTGCCGCAGAAGGACTTCAAGCTCATCGAGGACGAGATCAAACGCAGCCGGAGGGCCCGCCGGAACGGCCACTGACCCGCTCGGCGTCCGCGAGGCCTGTGAGTGGGTGGCCGCACACGCCGAAGACGTCGAGCCGGGACCGCTGGACTCCCTGCTCGCCGCGGTCCGGGAGGCGCCGGTGCCGGCGTGGGACCGCCGGCGCCACTACTGGGGCGGCCCCGAGCGGACGCTGGCGTACGTGCTGGTCCTCGACACCATCAACTTCTCCTTCTGGGGCTCGCCCACGCCCGGTGGCTATTGGCGGCTCGCGGAGGGACTGCGCGACGCCTTCCTGGCAGGCGACGACCTGGCGGACCCGCACCGGCTGGCTCGGGTCGGGGTGGCTGAGCTGGCGCGCTGGACGGGTGAGCTGACGCTCATGGAGGAGCGGGCCGGCGCCCTCCGCGAGCTGGGCCAGGCCGCCGTCGAGCTGGGCGGCCTGGCCGGGCTGGTGCGCGACGGCGCCGCCGCGACCGCGGCCGCGCTGGCCGACCGCCTGTCCTCCTATGCCGACTTCGCGGCCTATCGCGGCCGCCGGGTCCCCATCCTGAAGCGGGCCCAGATCGTTCCCGCCGACCTCCACGGGGCGGGCGTCGTCGAGTTTTCCGACCTGGACGCCCTCACCTGCTTCGCCGACTACAAGCTGCCCCAGGTGCTGCGCAAGTTCGGCGCGCTCCGCTACTCGGATCGCCTCGCGCGGCGGGTGGACGACTGGCGCGAGCTGGCGCCAGGTGAGGCGGCCGAGGTGGAGATCCGGGCCGCCACGGTGGTGGCGGTCGAGCGGCTGCGCGAGGCCCTCGAGGCTGCCGGCCGCCGCCTGGGCAGCTTCGAGGTGGACTGGATCCTCTGGGGCCTCTCGCAGGAGCTCCACCCCGTGCGGCCCTACCATCGGACGCGCACCATCTTCTATTGATGAGGCTCCCGGCCCACGTGAAGCTCCTGGGCCACGTCTGGAATCATCATTTCCAGGCCCACACCGAGCGGCTCTTCCTGGCCTCCGTCGCGTTCTTCCTGACGTTCGGTGTGGTGCGGGCTATCACGCACCTGATCCGGGCCGACGTGGGGCCCTTTCACGACGTCGTGGCGAGCGGCGGCCTCCACATCCACCACCTGGTCTGGGGCATCCTGATCCTGCTGCTCGTGGGCTACCTGTGGCTGGGCCAGGTCGGCACGGGTGAGGACGGCAAGAAGTGGCTGTCGCGTTTTACGGCGATCCTGTTCGGGGCGGGCGCCGCACTGACCCTGGACGAGTTCGCGATCTGGCTGTTCCTGAATGGCGACGTGTACTGGCAGCGCCAGGGCCGCGATAGCGTGGACGCCGTGATCCTGTTCGGTGGCCTGCTGGCGGTCGGGCTCTGGGGCGCCCCGTTCGTCCACGCGGTCGTGAGGGAGATCCGCAGCCCGGACTGAGTGTCACAATCCGCGAGCGTACGGTGCTGATCAGGTAGTGAACTTCGAAATTGCATCCGCAGCGCCCGAGGACCACGCGCCTATGACCCGCCGAACGAAGCAACCCGATGACCCTTTCGAGCGCCTCTTCATGTCCGAGTACGGCAAGGTGGTGGCGATCGCCCACCGCGTGCTCGCGGATCGTGCCGAGGCCGAGGACGTGGCCCAGGAGGTCTTCCTCGACTTTCATCGCCGCCATCCGGCCGACGCCGCTTACGCCTCGGGCTGGCTGCATACCGCAGCCGTCCACACCGCACTCAACCGGATCCGCTCCCGAAAGCGTCGCGAGCGCCGGGAGCTGGCGGAAGGCCAGCCGGCCACCGCCGACGACGACCCCCAGCAGGTGGTGCTGGTCCAGGAGGAGCGCCGCAGTGTCCGGGTGGCGCTCACCAGGCTGCCTGACAAGGCGGCCTCAGTACTTGCCCTCCGCTACAGCGGCCTCAGCTACGTCGAGGTCGGCGCCGCACTCGGCGTCGGCGCCGGCCAGGTGGGGACCCTGCTGCGAAGGGCCGAACTAGCCCTCAAGAAGGAGATGACCCGTGCGACACCTGTCTGATGGAACCCTCCGCCGCATGTACGACGAGCCGCTGGCTGTCGCCGGCGCGGCGAAGGAGCACTACAACACCTGCACCGACTGCCAGTCGCGCTTCTCGGCGATCGCCGACGACGCGCGCGAAGGCGCCGCCCTGCTGGCGGTGCCCGGCGTGACCGTCGACCCCGAGGCCGCCTTCGGGCGGATCCGGGGCGCCCTGGCGCCCACGGGCGTCCGCCGCCGCCCGGCCTGGAATGTGATCAGCGGTATCCGCTGGCGCCGCCCGGCCATCGCGTCCGCCCTGGCGGCCGCGGCCATCATCGTCGCGGTCGCGGCGACATCCCTGCCCAGCACGCTGCAGAAGCTATTCGAGCCGACCCAGATCACGACCGTCAGCGTCGCCAACGGCGACCTCAACGCGCTGGCGCCGCTCGCCGAGTACGGCGACGTGAGCTGGACCACACAGCCCGAGCTGAAGCAGGTCAGCGACGCCGCGGCCGCCGCCAGCGCCAGCCAGCTGCCGGTCATCAATCCCGGCTACCTGCCGAGCAAGCTGGCCGGGACCACGGCTTCCTACGGGGCGGTGAACCAGGCCACCGGGACCTTCACCTTCAGCGCTGCCAAGGCGGCCGCCGCTGCCGCCAAGAGCGGCAAGGCGCTGCCCGCGCTGCCCAACAACATCGACAAGAGCACGCTGACCGTCCAGATCGGTCCCGGCCAGGCTGCGATCTACGGCGACCTCTCCAAGCTCCAGGGAGCGGCCTCGACCGCCCGCGGCTCCGGCGGTGACCCGGCGGACGTCGTGGGGAGCATCGGCCCCATGCTGGCGATCGCCGAGATCCAATCGCCCAAGCTCTCCTCGACCGGCGTCACGCTGGCGACGTTGAAGAACTACCTGCTGGCCCAGCCCGGCCTCTCGGACGCGGCCAAGGCAGCGATCAACAGCCTCGACAACCCGACCGGCAACCTGCCGATCCCCATCCCGGCCGACCAGGTGACGTCCACCACTGAGACGATCAACAACGTCACCTACACCGAGTTCGGCGACAACACCGGCCTGGGCAGCGGCGTCGTCTGGATCAAGAAGGACGCCCAGGGCCATGGGGTGATCTACGCAGTCGCCGGCACGATCTCGCTGGCCGACGCCAAGCAGGTCGCTCAGAATCTTCACTAACTGATTGGTCGATCTTCAAGAAAGGCAGGCGGCGGCCATGGCGGCCGCCGCCTCGCCTGCCGTACACACCGTCGAGCTCGCCAAGCGATACCGGAGCACCGTGGCGCTGGCCGGGCTGACCATGACCGTGCCTCGGGGCGAGGTGTTCGGCTTCCTGGGCCCCAACGGCGCCGGCAAGACCACCTCGGTCAAGCTGCTGCTCGGCCTCATCCGGCCCAGCGCCGGCGAGGCCTGGGTCCTGGGCCGGCCGATCGGTGACCTGCAGACCCGGCGCCGCATCGGCTACCTGCCAGAGCTCTTCCGCTACCAGCACTGGCTGACCGCGCGGGAGGTGCTGGCCGTCCACTGCGAGCTGGCCCGGCTGCCCAGGTCGACGTGGCGCGAGGAGATCGCCGAAGCGCTCGTCACGGTCGGCCTCGACGAGCGCGCCGGCCACCGCGTCGGCACGTTCTCCAAGGGCATGCAGCAGCGGCTCGGCCTGGGCGTGGCGCTGCTCGGGAAGCCCGACCTGATCTTCCTGGACGAGCCCACCAGCGCGCTCGACCCGGTGGGCCGCCACGACGTGCGCCAGGTCATCCACCGGCTGCGGGATCGCGGCTCAGCCGTCTTCTTGAACTCCCACCTGCTGACGGAGGTGGAGATGGTTTGCGACCGGGTCGCCATGGTCGACCGGGGCCGCGTGATCGCCACCGGCACGCTCGACGAGCTGCTCGGCGGACAGGCCGTCCGTATCCGGGTGACCGGCCTGGAGACAGCCCAGCGTGCCTCGCTCAAGACCTTTGGCGAGCTGGACGACGACGGCGAGTGGATCACCGTCCGCGGCCTGGAGCCGGACCGGGTGCCGGAGCTGGTGACCACCGTGGTGGGGATGGGAGGGCGCCTGTACTCCGTCGAGCCGCGCCACCAGACCCTCGAGGACCGCTTCCTCCAGCTGCTGGGCGAGAACTGAGACCGTGCCTCCGATCCTGACCATCGCCCGGCTCACCATCCTCGAGGCCTCTCGCCGCTGGCTGCTGCTGGCCCTGCTCGTCCTGACCCTGGTCGTGATCGGGGGCACCGGCTACGGGTTCAGCCGGCTCTGGACGATCAGCAACGGCGGCCAGCCGCTCGGCGAGGTTGCGGTCCACACTATCGCCTCGCAGCTCCTGATCCTGATCGCGTTCGTGTTCGCGGCGGTGCTGGCGCTGAGCTCCACGCTGGTCGCCTCGCCATCGATCTCAGGCGACGTGGAGTCCGGCCAGGTGCTGGCCCTGCTCTCGCGACCGGTCCGGCGCAGCGAGCTGGTCCTCGGCAAGTGGCTGGGCCTGGCGGTCCTCGTCCTGCTCTACTCGGCGGGAGCAGTGGGGCTGGAGATGATCGTGACCAACTGGGTGACCGGCTACCTGCCGCCGCACCCCATCCAGCTGATCGCCTACATCGGGGTCGAGGGCCTGGTCCTGCTCAGCCTGGCCCTCTTGATGAGCACCCGGCTGGCCGGGATGACCGGCGGCATCATCGCGCTCGTGATGTATTTCATCGCCTGGATCGGGGGCATCGTCGGCGGAGTCGGGACGGCCCTTAACAACGACGTGCTGACCCACATCGGGACCGCCAGCAAGCTGCTGCTGCCCACCGACCTGCTCTGGCGAGGCGCCGTCTACGCGCTCGAGCCGGCCTCGATCGTGGCCGGGTTCCGGACCGCCGGCCGGGCCCTGGCAGCCAACCCGTTCGCGGCCACCGACCCGCCGCCGCCGGCGTTCCTGCTGTGGGTGGTGGCCTGGCTCGCCCTCATGGTCGGCCTGACGATCTGGAGCTTCCGGCGCCGGGAGCTCTAGCCCGCTCGCAGCCTGGTGTGGAAGTCCACCAACTCGGTCGCGAAGAGCGCGACCACCTGCGGATCCCACTGGGTCCCGGAGCCGTCGCGAAGGATCCCGACTGCCTCTTCGCTGGTTCGGCCAGGCCGGTAGGGGCGGTCGCTCACAAGGGCGTCGAAGGCGTCCGCCACGGCGACGATGCGGGCCAGGATCGGGATGTCGTCACCCTTCAGCTGGTCCGGGTAACCCTCGCCGTCGTAGTGCTCGTGGTGGTTGCGGACGATCTCGCGCAGGGAGCCGGCTGAGCGCAGCGGCGCCACGATCTGCTCGCCCACCAGGGGGTGCGTCTGCATCAGGACGGTCTCGGCCTGATCAAGCGGTCCCTTCTTCTGGAGGATCGCGTCGGGGATGCCGAGCTTGCCGATGTCGTGGATCATGCCGCCCCGGTAGAGCGTGTCCAGCTGGGGCTCGCTGAGGCCTAGCCGGAGGCCCAGCGCCCGTGAGGTGAGCGCCACGCGCTCCGTGTGGTCCTCACCGTAGTTGTCCTTCGCCTCAACCGCCGCCGCAAGCGCGAAGATCACGTGGTCGGCGTCGTCCAGCTCGTCGTAGACGTTCTTCAACCGGAGCAGGGACCGGACCCGAGCCACCAGCTCGGCCCGGATAAGGGGCTTGGGTAGGAGGTCATCGGCCCCGGCTTCGAGGGCGAGAACGTGATCGGAGACGCCGGTGCGGCCGGTGATCATGACGACCGGCAGCAGGCGAGTGGCGGGGGACGATTTGATGGCGCGGCAGACCTCGAAGCCGTTGCGGCCCGACATGTTGATGTCGAGCAGAACGAGGTCGGGCGGGCGCCGGCGAACGGCGTCCAGGGCCGAGACGCCATCGCTGGCGGTCTCGATGTCCACGTTGAGGCCCGAGAGAAAGGCCTTCAGCAGCCCCAGGAATGCGGGCTGGTCGTCGACGGCCAGAACGCGCGGCCGCCGATTGCGCTCCCAACCAGGGATCGCGCTCGAATCAACACCGGATTCGGCCGCCATCTCCTGGCGGATCCGGTTCAGAAATCCGCCCATCCTTCCCGGCGCTGACTATACATATCCAGGTTCGATTTGAAGCTTTTACTTGACAATCGAGTTGAGAGTTGTTAAGTCTGGGTACGATATTCCCGTCAGGCTGGTATACAGGAGGGTTTAGGCTTTGCGTAAATGGACACTCGCGTTGGTTCTCGCCGTCGTGACGTTCGCTCTCACCGCTCTCCCGGCGTTCGCGGACCCGATGCCAACGACCCCATAAGCACACCGTTCGTTCAAGGCACTAGCTAACCCGTCAAGCCTGGGCTAAACTCCGATCGTGGCCAGTTCAGCCCCCGGCTTGACAGTTCGGCGCGGCCGTCTCAAGGGCGTCGACATACGCCCCGGGGCGGTGCGCGAGGCGCGGGACGAGGCAGGCTTGAGCTTGGCGGGGGTCGCTGACGGCCAACTCACCCGAGCCGCCATCCACCTGATCGAGACCGGCCGCTCGCGCCCCTCGATGCCCACCCTCGAGCTGATCGCCCGCCGGACGGGCAAGCCGATCAGCTACTTCCTCGCCGACAGCGCCCCCCAGGCCGGTCCCCGGCTGCCCCTCGACGAGGTCGAGCTGCTGCTCGAGCGCGGCGAGCTGGAGCCCGCGGTCGCCCTAGCTCAGCAGCTGCTCCAGAAGACCAGCGACAAGTGGTCGCTGGCTCAGCTGCACTGCTGGATCGGGCAGGCGCTCGCGCGCTCGCTGCGGCCGGGGCCCGCGCTGGAGCACCTCCGGCAGTCGCGGGGCATCGCCGAGGACGTGGGCGATCGCTGGCTGGCCGTCGAGTGCCTCGACTGGGAGGCCGCCGCGCTCACGCTCGAGCAGGATCCGAGCGCGCTCGAGGTGGCGGAGAGGGCGCTCAGGGCCTGCCGCGAGCTCGAGCCGCGGCCGCCGGCGACAGAGGCCCGGATCCTGAGCCGGATCGCGAACATCCACCTGCTCCAGCACGAGTGGGAGCGGGCGGTCAAGAACTACGAGGCGGCCCTGCGCGCCGCCGACGAGCTTCGCGACCTGAGCCGGGTGGCCAGGATCCACCAGGGACTGGCGAACGCATACGGGCAGCTGGGCGACACGACCCGCGCCGTGGCGCACACCCAGAGGGCGCTGGCCTTGTACGGGATGCTCCGCGACCGCGCCTCCATCGTGGGCACCGAGAACAACCTCGGGCTGGCCCTGATGAAGCAGGGTGATCTCGCCGGCGCCGCCCAGCACCTACGGTCCGCGATCGACCAGGCCGACGACATGGGCATGGAGCAGATGAAGTCCCACGCCATCCTCAGCCTCGCGGAGCTCGACGTCGTCCGGGGCAGCCTGGACGAGGCCGAAGATCTCATCGCCGAGGCCCGGGAACTGGCCACCAAGTTCGGCGAGCGCCTGAACATCGGGGTCGCCGAGATGCTGCAGGCGCAGGTTTTGACCCTGCGCCTGGACCACGCCGCGGCGGACAACCACTTCCAGACCGCGATCCGGATCTTCAACGACCTGAACGCCCGCGAGCGGCTCATCGAGTGCCACTCCGCCTACGCCGACGTGCTCGAGGCGCGGGGAGCCACGAAGGACGCCCTGGAGCACACCAAGCTGGCCCTGGCAGCCTCGCGCCCGGCCCTGGTCCGGTCCGAACAGGGCCGCCGCGAAGCCAGCCAGACAGGCTGAGCACTCTAAAGAATCAAGCCGCTGCGGGAAGGCCTGGCCCGGCCAGGCTGTCTGGGTCCCGAATTCCAGACGCGCACCAACCCTGTAAGTCCTCCGAGGGAGGTAGGGCACTGGGGAGGAACCGCAGGTTCTTCCCCAGCCGTAATAATGTTTGTGGCGCCGCCGGCGTGGCCAGCGTTCGGCGGGCCGTGGAGCTTAGCCAGACCAGGTACTGCTCGGCGAAGGCCGGCCTGGACCCCGAGATGAGCATCGAGAATCGAATCGTCGTGGCCGGGAAGGAGTCCTGATGGCGCACCCCGAGTACACCTGGATGAACGGGCGCGTGACGCCCTGGGCCGAAAGCCAGGTCCACATCAACACCGACGCGATCCTGCGCGGCGCCAGCGTCTTCGAAGGCCTGCGCGCGTACAGGGCCGCCGAGGGCGAAGAGGTGAACCTTTTCCGCCTCGACGACCACTGGCATCGGCTCTTCGGAACGTCCATGCGCTTCCTTCGGATGGAGATCCCCTACGGACCCGCCGACCTGGTCGGCGGCGTGCGGGAGGTACTGCGGGCCAACGACTTCCGGGCCGACTCACACGTGCGCGTGTGCGTCTACTTCGGGGAGGTCGAGTTCGGCGGCGAGCTGAACTCGGTGCCCACCGGCGTCTACATGCTCGCCTTCCAGCGGCCCTCGATCGTCGACAAGAAGGGCATCCGCGTCACGCTCAGCCCCTGGCGGCGTCTCCAGGACGTGGCCATGTCACCCCGCGTGAAGGCCAGCGCCAACTACCTGAACAGCCGGACGGCGATGGTGGACTCCAAGCTCAAGGGGTTCGACTGGCCGATCATGCTCAACGCCGACGGCCGGGTTTCCGAGGGACCGGGCCAGAACGTCTTCCTGGTCCGCGATGGCATCCTCATCACGCCGCGGACGACCGACGCCATCCTCGAGGGCGTCACCCGCGACACGGTGCTGGGCCTGGCCCGCGAGCTGGGCGTCCGCGTCCAGGAGCGGGAGGTGGATGCCACCGAGCTGTACGTAGCCGACGAGCTCTTCTTCGCCGGCACCGCGATGGAGGTGCGTCCCATCCGCGAGATCGACCACTATGTCGTCGGCGACGGCACGATCGGGCCGATCACGGACCGGATCCAGGAGGCCTACCTGGCCATGGTGCGAGGCGCCGCCGGGCGTTCGGAGTGGCTGACGCCGGTGTTCGGAAGCGGCGTGCCGGCCTAGGAATCTCGTGACAGCAGGACCCTCCCTCCGCGACCCGAATCCACCGAAGTTCGGCGGCGGCAGGGCCTGGAGAGGTTGAGATGGACTGGAAGGGCAAGCTCAGGGCGGTCTGAGGG
>DHIW01000093.1 GCA_002404015.1 Chloroflexi bacterium UBA4736 | reverse complement strand
GCCGACCAAGTGCCCACTCCAAAAAGGGAGGTAGGGCCCGGGGGAGGAACCGCGAGGTTCTTCCCCCGTCGTCGGTAGCATGCCGGGGACATGAGCGAGGACCTGGAGTCGCTGCCGGAGCGGGAGAAGTCGCGCGTCAAGGCGCGCGACCGGAAGATCCGGGGCCCCAAGGTCATCGCGGACAACCCCGGTCTCAAGAAGCTGACCCTCGAGCTGGCGGAAAAGCGGCGGGCGGCCCGCGCCAAGAGGGCATGACTGAGGCTCGGGTCGTGGTTTCGCTGGCTCTGGGCGGCCTTCTCTTCTTGCTGCTGGTCCACCCGCCGGGCGACCCGATCCTCAGCCTCCTGGCAGGGACGGCCCTGGTCGCGGCGAGCTTCGCTGCGGCGGCGTCCGCGATCTTGGGCAAGGGGCGGCGGGCGGAGGTTCTGCTCGTGGGGTCGCTCTCGGCGATCCTCTTTCACGATGTGTTCGGCACCGCCGCGGACGTCGCCGGCGGCGTCGGCACCCGGGCCTGGCTGGGCCTGCTGGCGCTGCGAGTCCTGCTGGCGCTGGGCGCCTTCGTGGCGGTCGGCCGAGCCCGCCCCTTCTCGCCGGCTCCTCCCTAGCGGCTCCTTAGTGGCGGGCGGGCACGATCGCTCGCTTGTGCGTGCCCTCGCCCAGCACCGTCTCGCCGTCCAGGCAGGCCACGTCGAACAGCAGCCGGGTGCCGTTGACTTCGCGCAGCACGCTGGTCACGACGATCTCGTCGCCCTTCTGGCTGGGAGCCTTGTGGCGGACGTGGACCTCGTAGCCGACCGTCGTGAAGCCGCCCGGCAGCAGGTCGGCGACCGACCGATGCGAGGTCAGCTCCATCAGCCCGATCATGGCCGGCGTCGCGAAGATCCCCTCACCGCCGACGTGCGTCGTCAGGAGCGACTCGTCGATGAGCCGCTCCGTGCGGCCCTCGATGCCGGGCTGAACGGCCTCGAAGTCACCCACCGGGTACATTGTCGAGCATGGCCCGGGATCCCAGTCACACCCCCGCCGCCTCGGGTCGCACGCCGCGCATCCGCAAGGCGATCATCACGGCGGCCGGGCTGGGCACCCGCTTCCTCCCTGTCACCAAGGCGCAGCCCAAAGAGATGCTGCCTTTGGTCGACAAGCCGACGATCCAGTACAGCGTGGAGGAGGCGATCGCGTCCGGGATCGAGGACGTGATCATGGTCACCGGGGGCGGCAAGCGGGCGATCGTCGACCACTTCGACCGCTCACGCGAGATCGAGTTCTACCTCCAGGCGCGGGGCAAGGACGACCTCCTCGCCATCCTCGCCGAGGTGGATGCGCTCACCGACAAGGTGCATCTCTGCTTCGTCCAGCAGAAGGAGCCGCTGGGGCTTGGCAACGCGGTGTACCAGGCCCACAACCTGGTCGAGGGCGAGGCGGTGGCGGTCCTGCTCCCGGATGACGTGATCCTGGCCGCGACACCCTGCCTGAAGCAGCTGATGGATGCCCACGAGGCCAGTGGCGGCGCCACCGTCCTCGCCTGCCGGCGGGTCCCCCGCAACCAGATCAGCCGCTACGGGATTCTGGCGACCGGCGCGTCCCGGGGCCCTCTCCACGAGGTGGTGGACATGGTCGAGAAGCCGGACCCCGACAGCGCTCCCAGCGACCTCGCCATCTTCGGGCGGTACGTCCTGGCGCCGGACGTGTTCGCTGCTCTGCACCGGGCCGAGGTCGGCGCTGGGGGAGAGGTGCAGCTGACTGACGCCATCAAGCGGACCATCGGCGCGGGTCGGGTCGTGGCCCTCGAGTTCGAGGGCGACTACTACGACACGGGCACCATCCCGGACTACCTGAAGTCCAACCTGGCCCTTGCCCTGAAGCGCCCCGACCTCCGCGAGGAGATGCTCCGGGTGATCCGGGAGCTGGCCTGACGGCCGGGCCGAAAAGCGGCGGGCATGCGGATATAATCGACAGACGCTCTATGAGCTGCAGTCCCCCCGCTCGAGTTTTATTGCTATGGCTGTTTCAGGAAAGAGACGCTTCGACGATGACAGGGTCGTGCGCTACGAGACCGCGGAGAAGGACTTCGAGGTCGAGGTTGCACGCACGCTCAACAAGTGGTGCGTCACCGTCTACCAGATGCCGGACAAGCAGATCCTGGCCCAGGACTTCTTTCCGGAGAGGTGGAAGGCGCTGGCTCGCGCCCAGGACTTCATCCGCCTCCTGAACCAGCGCAAGAAGGAAGGCGAGGGCGGACCCGACGAGGACGACGACTACTAGCAGGCGGGACCTCTAGAATCCCTTCTTCGTGAGCTGGTCCTTCGTCCGGCGCGAGTGGGGCGCCGTGACCTTCGTCCTCACGGTCGCCATCGGCATCGTGATCGTGCCCCTGGCGCTGTACTTCGGCAACCAGCGCCCGGCGCCTGTGAGCCTCCCCACGACGCCCCCGACCGCCAGCGCCCCCCGAACGGCCAGCGCCGCCACCACAGCGCGCTAACCTCCAACTGCCGTCGAAAAGACGTGGTGCAAAGGCCCTCCGCCGGGCCGCTTGAGTCCCTCTTCCAGTCCCACCGACGATGTGCCCACTCCAAAGGGAGGTAGGGTCCGGGGGAGGAACCGCTAGGTTCTTCCCCCGTCGTTGAGTGAGTCGTCGCCGTTCTGGACTACGATCTGCTCGAGGCGGAGGCTTAGCTCGGCGATCTCCCGCTCGGCGTCCCGCACGCTCATGTCGATGCGCTGGGCGAGCCGAAGGTGGGCGACCTGGGCGCAGTCCTGGAGGAACGGGAAAACCACCGGGCGGACCAGGTTCAGCACGTAGTCGAGCGAGCTGCGGGCGCCGTCGGCGAGCACGGAGCTGCCGGAGCGGTCCTGGAATGCGATCACCGCCACCTCGTCGGTGAGCATGATCGGGGCGGTCCAGCCATGCGCGTCGTTGACGGCCAGGGCCAGCATCCGCAGCCGGCCGGCCAGGCGGCGCATCGCGTCGGCGGGGCCCTCGATCCAGAGCGGCACGTCCCGCAGGGGCGCGAAGAGCGACTGCTCGGGATAACGCGCGCTGAATCCGAGGTCGGTCACCCCCGCGAAAGGCGAGGGAACCTTGATCGTGATCTCTTCGAGTCTGTTGCCGGATCCCATTGGAAACCTGTGCGCTCTCTTCATTAACGCACGCCAGAATTAACGTGCCAAGTCCATGTCTCTGGCAGGTATCCGCATTCTCGATCTCACCCGCCTGCTCCCCGGCCCCTTCTGCTCGATGCTCCTGGCCGACATGGGAGCCGACGTGGTCAAGGTCGAGGAGCCCCGCGGCGGAGACTACATGCGCTGGTATCCGCCCCTCCTGGAGAGCGGCCAGAGCTCGCTCTTCAACGCCATCAACCGCAACAAGCGCAGCCTCACCCTCAACCTGAAGGCGGACGCCGGGCGCTCCCTTTTCGTGGAGCTGGCGGCCCGAGCGGACGTCGTGTTGGAGGGCAACCGGCCGGGGGTCATGGACCGGCTCGGCCTGGGCTGGGCGGAGCTCCAGAAGGCCAATCCCAAGCTCGTCATGTGCGCGATCACCGGGTTCGGGCAGACCGGCCCCTGGGCCGGCCGAGCGGGCCACGACCTCAATTACATGGCCCTCGCCGGGGCCCTCTCATTAAACGCTCGCCGAGGCGAGGCGCCGCATCCCCTGGCGGTCCAGGTGGCCGACATCGGGGCCGGCGCCCAGGGCGCGGCGACCGCCATCCTGGGCGCGCTGTTGAGCGTGGCGAGGGGCGGCGAAGGGCGCTTCCTCGACGTCTCCATGACGGACGGGGCGCTCAGCTGGCTGGCGGTTCCGCTGGCCCAGCTCCAGGCCGAGGGGCACCGGATCGACCGCGGCATGTACCGGCTGACCGGGCGCTACGCCTGCTACCGCGTCTACGAGACCGCGGACGGCCGTTTCTTCAGCGTCGGGGCGCTGGAGCCCAAGTTCTGGCAGGCCCTGTGCGAGGTGCTGGGCCGGCCGGACCTGGTGGCCGCCCAGTACGCCGAGGGCGAGGAGCAGGACGCGCTCCACGAACAGATGGAGACGATCTTTGCCGGGCGCAGCCGGGACGCCTGGGAGAAGGCGCTGGGCGGCGGCGAGCTCTGCTGCGAGCCCGTCCTCGAGCTGGCCGAGGTGGCCCGCCACCCCCAGATGGCCGCGCGCGAGCGGATCCAGGTCCGTCCGACGGGCCTGGAGATCGCGCCCGCGGTGCGCTTCCTGGCAGACTGGCGGCGCCGCGAGGCACCCGGCCTGGGTGAGCACAGCGCCGAGCTGCTTGGCGAGGTGGGCGTCGACGGGGCTCGCCTCGGCGAGCTGCGCGCGGCGGGCGTCGTTTGATCCTCCACGTCGCGTGTCGGAAGGCCTGGGAGGCGGCCCGGCCGCTGGGCCTGTACGAGGTGGAAAGCCTGGACGGCGAGGGCTTCATCCACTGCTGCACGGGGGAGCAGCTGGCCGGCGTCCTCCAGCGCTACTTCGAAGGCAGGACCGACCTCGTCCTGCTCCAGATCGACCCCGAACGCGTCACCTCCGAGATCCGCTGGGAGGCCGGCTTTCCGCACATCTACGGGCCGCTCGAGCTGGAAGCCGTGATCTCGGCCCAGACCCTCTCGGTCTGAGCCCGAGTCGCCTCCCGGCCGTCCGAGTTGTCGATCATGTAGGTGGCCCGTCGCCGCTTCTCCTCGATCGGCATCTGGGCGGCCACCCGGGCGCGGGCGTCGCGCTCGCTGAAGCCACGCTGCTCGACCAGGCGCCGGATCGCCACCTCGGGGCCGGCGTAGACCAGGATCACCGCCTTGAACATCTCGTCCCCCCGGGTCTCGTAGAGGAGGGGTATGTCGAACACGACCCAGGGCTCGCCCCGCTCGTCAGCCTCCACCTGGCGCTCGGCCATCCACTGCCTGACCCGCGGGTGCACCATCCGGTTGAGGCGCTCCAGCTTTTCCGGGTCGCTGAACACGATCTCGGCGAGTCGCGTCCGGTCTAGCCTGCCCTCGCGCAGCACAGACGGCCCGAACTCGCGGACGATCTCCTCGAAGGCGGGCTGGCCAGCCTCCTGGACGGCCCTGGTGGCCTCATCCGCGTCGATCACGGTCACGCCCAGGTCGCGAAGGAAACCGCTGACCGTGCTTTTGCCGGTCCCGACGCCGCCAGTAAGCCCGATGACGTTCACTGACGCCGGATTATCGAGATCGAGGGGCCGGGCCGCTCGACCAGGTCGAAGCCCCAGATCGGGACGTAGAAGGAGTCGAGCTGGTCGTAGACCGCACCCGGCCGGCCGGCGCTGAAGCTGACGGTCGCCGCGGGATCGGGGACCGGCGCCTGCCAGGGCGGTCCCGAGGCGGCCAGCGTGGCGGCCGCCGGCTCCCGGCCGATCGTGAACCGGTCGGTGAAGCGCCCCTGCAGGAAGCCGGCCGCCAGCGGGTCGTCCACGAAGCGCCGGTTCTGCGCAATCTGGGCGGCGTCGTAGAAAGGGCCTCCGTAGTAGGGGCTCTCGACCGCGGCTCCCACCGGCAGGTTCGCCTCCAGCCAGCTGGCGGCCAGGACCCGGGTGTCGGTGGTGCCGAGGAGGCGGTCGGTCTCGACCGACGCGTACAGCGAGGGCAGCAGCAGCAGGCCGAACGCGACCGCCGCCCAGGCGGGGGCGTGGCGCAGCAGCCCCCCCGCCAGCAAACAGAGCGCCGGCAGGAGCGGCAGCATGTAGCGGAAGAAGTCCTCGTGGCCCGCCCCCGTCAGCGCGAAGTACGCGGCCACGAAGGCGAGCAGCGCCATGTCGACCGGCCATCGATGGACGCCGGCCCAGGCGATCCCCGCCAGCGCCAGCGCGAAGGCGCCCAGGCCGAGGCCGAAAGGCAGCGTCACGGTCGAGTGGTAGATCCAACCGATCGGCAGGTTGTGGGACCTGAGGTAGGCGTTGCCGCCCAGGAAAGCGAGGCCGCCCACGTAGGCGGCGGGGTGGAGGAGCATCGCCAGGCTGGGAAGGGCGAAGGCGAAGGCCGCACCGGCGACGGCCGGCAGCGCGAAGCGGCGGCCGGCCAGGACCAGAACGTAGACCAGGGCCACGCCGCCCGTGTACTTGGAGGCCGCCGCCAGCCCACACAGTGCGCCGGCCAGCAGGAAGCCTCGCCGGCCCCGGGCGCTGAGGCCGGCCAGCAGCGCCGCCGCCACGAACGCCGCCTGCACCGCGTCAGTGGTGGCGAAATGGGCCTGGCGGACGGCCAGCGGCGCCACCGCCAGGGCCAGGGCGGCTCCTAGCCCGGCGCCGGCCCCATAAGCGCGGCGGCCGGCCTCGAATACCAGCCCTACGGTGAGCACCGAGGCCGCCGCCGTCACGGTCCGGGCGGCCAGGTAGGCACCGCTGGGATCGTGGCCGACCGCGCCGCCCAGCTGGCCGGTCAGCCGCTCGGCCACCGCGAACACGTAGAAGACGAGCGGCGGGTAGTTGGCGAACAGCGGGTCCAGCGAGCCTTCGGCGGCCATTCGCACGGCGCGACCCACCATCACGTCCTCATCCGGCCGGAACAGGAAGGGCAGCCCGAAGTTCAGGCTCCAGAAGGCCAGCCCCGCCGCCAGGGCGACTGGCAACAGGCCGGGCGCCAGGTTTCTTACGCGAGGCTGCATCGCTTTACGATTCTCCGTGATGGCCGAAGAGGAAAAGCTGGACGCGATCGTCGTCGGAGCGGGCCCCGCCGGCACCGCCGCCGCGGCCACGATGGCCAAGGCCGGGCTCCAGGTCGCCCTCATCGAGAAGGGCCAGAAGCCAGGCTCCAAGAACGTCATGGGCGGGATTCTCTACACCCACAACCTCGAAGAGGTGGTCGGCGAGGATTGGAAGCAGGCCCCGCTGGAGCGCCCCATCATCGAGGAGCAGCGCTGGTTCATGACACCGGACGCCGCGATCCGGCTGCTCGGCTACAAGAACTTCCGCAACCGCCAGCACCCGCACTCCTTCTCGGTCCTGCGGGCGAAGTTCGACCCCTGGTTCGCGGCCCAGGCGGAGGCGGCCGGGGCCTTCCTCGTCCCGGAGACCGTGGTCGAGGAGCTGATCGTGCGGGACGGCCGGGTCGTGGGGGTCCGGACCGGCCGCGAGGGCGACCTACTGGCCGACGTGGTCGTTGTCTGCGAGGGTATCGGCCTGGGCTCCGCGCTGCTGGAGAAGGCCGGACTGAAGAAACCGCTCAAGCGCAACCAGGTCGCGATGGCCGTGAAGGAGGTCATCGCCCTCGACCCCCAGCTGATCGAGTCCCGCTTCAACTGCGACCCCGGTGAAGGCGCCAGCGTCGAGTGCTTCGGCGACGCCACCCGTGGGCTCTCGGGGTTCATGTTCATCTATACGAACAAAGAGACCCTAAGCGTCGGCGGTGGCGCCTTGCTGAGCGAGATGAGCGACCCCGGGCTCGGCCGCGAGGAGCTGGCCAGGCGAACGCCCAATGCCCTGATGGAGCATTTCAAGAACCACCCGGCCATCAAGCCGCTGCTGGCCGGCGGGGAGACCGTCGAGTACCTGGCCAAGATGATCCCGGAAGGCGGCTACAAGGCGATCCCCAAGCTCTACGGCAACGGCTACCTGGTATGCGGCGACGCGGCGATGCTCTCCAACCCGGTCCACCGCGAGGGATCCAACCTCGCGATGACGAGCGGCCGGATCGCCGGTGAGGTGGTGATCCACGCCAAGGAGGTCGGCGACTTCAGCGAGCGCACCCTGCGCGACTACAAGAGCCGCCTCGACAGCAGTTGGATCATGGCCGACATGAAGAAGTACGACGGGGCCGTCCCCCTTCTCGAGCACAACCCGCGGCTGCTCGGCAAGTACCCGCAGCTGCTCGACCGGGCGCTCGACGAGTTCTTCCGGGTGGACGGCGTCTCCAAGTGGGAGAAGCAGTCGAAGATCTTGAAGATGTTCAGGAAGGAGGGCGGGCTGAGGATGCTCCTCGACACCGCCAAGGCCGCCTGGACGATGAAGTAGCCCGGCGCTAGCGCGCGACGCTCACCTGGACCTTGTGGAAGCCGCCTGAGCCGTTCGGGTAGGAGGACGTGACTTCCGAGGTCTGGGCCTGCCCGCTCCCGTCGGTGGCCCGAACCAGCAGGACGTAGGCGCTCTCGTCGGTGGGTGTCCAGGAAGCGGTCCACAGCGTCCAGGAGAGCGGTGAGGCGGGCGGCTTCAGGTCCGCCGGGTGCCACGTGCGGCCGCCGTCGCTGCTCCAGTCAACGGCCGAGATCCCGCGCTTGCCCGCGAACGCGATGCCCGCCAGCTGGATCGCCCCCAGCCGGAGCACGTCCCCCTGGTGGGGTCGGTCGAAGCGGGACGTGGTGCGGACCGCGGCGTCGGGGTTCCAGCCCTGGCCCTCCCAGTAACCGCCGGCCGCCGAGGCGGCGACCTCGACGTCGTCCAGCCACTTCGGCCCCTTCATGCCGTAGTGGCCGGGGATCAGGATGCGAGCTGGGAAGCCGTGGAGGTCGGGCAGCTGGTGCCCGCCCAGCTGGTAGGCCAGCAGGATCTCGGGGCTGGCCATCACCTGGCTCAGGGGCACGGTCTCGGTGTACCCGTCCCGGGCTCGGAAGTTCAGGGAACGGGCGCCCGATCGGGGCTGAGCCATCGTGATGATGTCGCGCAAAGAGGCGCCTGTGAAGCTGCCGGTGCTGATCTGCTCGCCGCCCACGACGTTGCTTATGCATTCGAGCGTGACAATCTCGGTGGTTGGCGGGAGACCGACCAGGTCCTGGTAGGAGAGCTTCAGGGGGTTGTCGACCAGGCCGTGAACATTCAGGGTCCAGCCCTTGCTGGAGACGACCGGGTCGGCGAAGTTCTTCGATACGACATAGAAGTTCTCGACCGGGGTTATGTCCGGCGAGACGCCCGAGAGGCCGGACTCCGGCGGCGCCGCGATGGCCTGGGCCCAACCCGGTATGAGCCGGAGTCCAAGCACGCCCAGAGAGGCGGCCGCGATCCCGAGCGGGATGACGGCAATGGCCCTGCGGCGCCCGGGGTCCGCTGGCTCCGGCGGCTGCCTGCGGCGGAAGGCGATCTCTAGAACCGTGGCGTAGATCACGAAGAGCAGGCCCCAGACAAGCGGCGTCGTCAGGCCTTCGTCGAGGCCGAAGAAGCCGTCCCCGGAGAGGGGCAGCAGGATGACGCTGACGACGGCCCAGCCCAGGGCTCCGACCAGCAGTCCGAGGTGGGGCAGGCCGCGTTCGCTGAGTCGCCCGTAGAGGGCCCCGAGGGCGCCCAGCCCGACCAGCATGGCGACGATCAGCCCGAACTCCTCCACGACCTTGCCGGCGTGCTTCAGGTTGTCGATCAGGAAGCCGAAGACCGGCCCCGGCATGGCCTGGAGGAGCGGCTGCTGGAGCAGGCCGGGCAGCGGATGGTTCCCGACGATGCCGCTCGCCAGGTACATCGCGGCCAGCATCGCCAGCCCGGCGACCAGCCCTGCCAGGAAACCGTCCCTCGTAGCTCGCGAGAACATATCTGGAGATACTGTGCCGCGGCTACAGTCCGCGTGACAGGCCTTTACAAGCATGTGGGCGCTTTGGGCCCTTCCGACCTCAAGATCCGGGCCGTGGATCAGGTGATTCTTCGGGTCCTCGCCGCCGAGGTTCAGCGCCGGAAGTGCCCGGGCTGCAGCAACTCGCTGCGCCAGGCCGACATCTCGGCCCATTTCTCCGGTGCGGACAAGGTCCAGCTCCACTTCCGCTGCCGGTTCTGCGTGTTCGAGGGCGGCGGTGAGATCGAGCTGACGCCCGAGATCTACGATGAGGCCGCGCGAACCGCGCGCGCCGAGGAGCGGGACGGCGTGGTCGCCGAGCTGATCTCGGCGGACGAGATCCTGCTCGTGCACGAGGTGCTGGCCCGCTGGAACAGCGGCCTCGTCGACCTGCTGACGCGGCAGGAGCCCTCGCACCCTTCGCACCAGTAGTTTCGACCGAGCCGACCGGCATACGGTGGGCGGCGACGTCCTCCCGGCGCGGGATGCTTTAATCCCGCTGATGCCGGGAAGCCCGATCACCGCCGCCGACCTCTATCGCTTTCGCTGGGTCGACCACGTCCGGATCAGCCCGGCCGGTGACCGGATCGCCTACCAGGTTGGCTGGGGGGACCAGGATGCCCGGGAGAACCGCGGCCGGATCAGCATCCTCGACCTGGCCGGCGGCGAGGCGTTCGAGGCGACGTCCGGAACAAAGCGCGACCACACGCCGGAATGGTCGGCGGACGGGCGCCTGCTCTTCCTGCGCCGCAAGTCGGGACGCGACCAGCTCCTCGTCCTCCCCGTAGGCGGCGGTGACGCGGTCCAGATGACCAGCCTCAAGGACGGTGTCGGCTCGCCGCGCTGGTCGCCCGACGGTACTTCGATCGCCTTTTTGGGCACTGTCCTCGCCGACCCCGAGGGCGTCGTCGACGATCCCCGCCCGCCCGAGTCCGAGGAGACTGCGCGCCGGGCGCCGGTCGCCCGCGTCGCCCGGCGGCTGGACTACAAGCACGACGGCGCCGGCTACGTGGACGGCCGCTACCAGCACCTCCACGTGGTCGGGTCCGACGGCGGCGAGCCGCGCCGGCTCACCGATGGCGCCTGGAGCGTCGAGGGCTTCAGCTGGTCGCCCGACGGCAGCCGGCTGGTCCTGGTCGGCGACGACCAGCCCGACAGCGACCTGCGTCGCGGGATCAACGTCTACGTCGTGGAGGCGGCTGGCGGTGAGCTGAAACGGGTCGCCTCCAACCTGATGGCCTCCGCGCCGGCCTGGGCGCCGAAGGGGGACCTGGTCGCCTTCGTCGCGGCGGCAGGCGACGCGGCCGGACTCAACGAGAGGGTCTGGGTGGTGGCCGCCGACGGCTCCAGCGAGCCGCGCTGCCTGACCCTGGGCCTGGACAGCGCGGTGGGCGGCTCCGTGATCTCGGACATGCGCGGCGGCCACGGGACCCGGCTCGTCTGGGACGCCGCGGGTGAGCGGATCTACTTCCAGGCCAGCCGGCCGGGCATCGCCGAGCTTTTCTCGGTGAACCTCGCCGGCGACGTGCGGACGGAGGTCGCGTCGGACCGGCGAGCGATCTACGACTTCGATGTCCGAGACGGCAAGGTCGCCTTCTGCGCCACGGACCCCAGCTCGCCAGGCGAGCTCTACGTGTACGAGGGCGGTGCGGAGCGCAGGCTCGGCGAGTCGAACCCCTGGCTGCGCGAGCGCTACCTGGCGCTGCCCGAGCGCCACGAGTTCACGGCGGCGGACGGCTGGAAGTTCGAGGGCTGGCTTCTGCGGCCCGACGGTGAGCACGCTGAGGGCGAGAAGCTGCCGCTGGTCCTGGAGATCCACGGCGGTCCTCACGGCGAGTATGGGTGGGCCTTCTTCCACGAGTTCCAGGTGCTGGCCGGGATGGGCTTCCTGGTCTTCTACTGCAACCCGCGCGGCTCCGACGGTTACGGCGAGGAGTTCAAGAAAGCGGTCGTCAGGGACTGGGGCGGCAAGGACTACCTGGACCTCATGAGCGCCCTGGACCAGCTGATCGAGCGCACAGGCGTCGTGGACGAGTCGCGCCTCGGCGTCGGCGGCGGCTCCTACGGCGGCTTCATGACGAACTGGATCGTGAGCCACACCAACCGGTTTGGTGCCGCTGTCTCGATGCGCTCGATCTCGAACCTCGTCAGCGAGTTCGCCCAGCACGACATCGTGCTCTGGGGGCTGCTCGAGATGGGGCCGCCACCCTGGCCGGACCCCGAGGAGCTCTGGCGCCGTTCGCCGATCCGCTACGTCAACGACATCCGCACACCGCTGCTACTGACGCATGGCGAGATGGACCTGCGTTGCGCAATCTCCCAGGCGGAGGAGCTGTTCGGCGCCCTTCGGCTGCTCGGCCGCGAGGTCGAGCTGGTCCGTTTTCCGGGCGAATCCCACGACCTTTCGCGAGGCGGGCGCCCCGACCGGCGCGTCGAGCGCCTCGATCGGATCGCCGGTTGGTTCGGCAAGTACCTGCTGGAACGGCAGGAACTTGCGGTAACGGCGTCCCTAAATACTCGCTGAGGGGCTAGTGTCCCCTTCCACGTGTGGCGGCCTTCGCGCAGGGGGCCGGTCAGACGAGTAAACCCATACCGGGGAAGGAGGTTTAACAGTATGTCGGCCGATCACCCGCAGAGCGGTCAGGGGTTGGTCGAATACGCCCTGATACTGATTCTGGTCTCGATCGTCATGATCATTTTTCTTCTCACGATGGGCCGCCAGATCATCAACGTATTCTCCAACGTCATCACCGCGCTGGCCACCTGATACAAAATTCGGAAGCCGGCGGCGGCCTTGCCGTAACCTGAGGGAGTAGCCGACAAGGGGATGCGCAACATTCGCCAGGTCCTGCTGACGGGTCTCGCCCTACTGGCGCTGCTGGCCGCCGCCTGCGGTGGTGGCTCGTCGGGCGGCGGTCCGCCGGCGGGTTCGATCAAGGTCACGCTGAGCGAGTTCAAGTTCAGCCCCTCGAGCATGTCGGCGCCCGCCGGGAAGGCGACCTTCTATCTGGTCAACGCCGGATCGGTCAGCCACGACATGACCATCACCGCCCCCGACGGAAAGCAGTTCAAGAGCGAGCTGGTGCAGCCCGGGGCTTCCGCCGTCTTCACCGTGGACAGCCTGGTCGCCGGGAGCTACAGGGTCTTCTGCAGCCAGCCCGGCCACGCTGACTCGGGGATGACCGCCACCCTCCAGGTGAGCTAGGCCCCGTCGGGCCCTAGGCCTTCGCGGCAGCCTCCCGCTGCGCTTTGAGCTCCTTCTTCAGGATCTTCCCGGTCGGGCCCATGGGCAGCGCGTCCACGAACTCCACCGTCCGGGGGTATTTGTAGGCCGCGACCCGCTCCTTGGTGTAGTCGATCAGCTCGTCGCTGCTGGCCTCCTGGCCGGGCTTGAGCTGCACCACCGCCTTGACCTCCTCGCCGAGGCGCTCGTCGGGGACGCCGATGACGGCCGCGGCCGCCACAGCCGGGTGCGAGAACAGCACCTCTTCGATCTCCCTCGGGTACACGTTGAAGCCGCCCCGGATGATCAGCTCCTTCTTGCGGTCGACGATGTAGATGAAGCCCTCCGCGTCGATGTAGCCCATGTCGCCGCTGTGGAACCAGCCGCCCTTGAAGGCCTCCGCGGTCTCCTTCGGCTTCTTGAAGTAGCCCTTCATAACGTTGTGGCCGCGGATCACGATCTCGCCCACGCTGTCCTTGCCGTGCGGCATCTCTCTGTCGTCCTCGTCGAAGATCTTCACCTCGACGCCCCAGACCGGCTTGCCGATGCTCAGGTACCTGCGCTCTTCCTTGCTCCGGTTGAAGGTGGCCGTGGGCGACGTCTCCGAGAGCCCGTAGCCCTCGAGGATGGTCATCCCGAACTTCTCCTCGAAGGCCTTCATGACCTCGCCCGGCATGGCTGCCCCGCCGGACAGTCCCAGGCGCAGGCTGGAGGTGTCGTACTTGTCGGTCTCGGGGTGGTGGAGGAGCGCGAAATACATGGTCGGGACGCCGAAGAAAAGCGTCACCCGGTCGCGCTGGATCACCTCCAGGACCTTGTCGGCGTCGAAGCGGGGGACCAGCGTGATGGTGAGCCCGTTCAGGACCGCCGTGTTCATCACGTTGCTCTGGCCGAACGAGTGGAAGAGCGGCAGGACGGCCAGCGCCACGTCGTCGCCCTTCACCTCCACCAGGCCCCTGCCGATGTTGCAGCACATGTAGAGGTTGAAGTGGGTCAGCTCGGCGCCCTTGGGCTTGCCGGTCGTGCCTGAGGTGTAGAGGATCACGGCGGTGTCGTCGGGATCGGTGGCCTCCATGTCGAAGACTGGGCTGCCCTGCATCAGCTCCGCGAAGTTGCGGGCGCCCTCCGGGACGTTCTCGTCGCCCGGTTTCATGACGACGAAGGTTGTGACGCCGCCCGCCTGTGCGGCGCCCTTGAGTGCCTCCGCGGCGAAGTCATCCCACGTGATCAGGATCTTGGCTTCTGAGTCACCGACGTAGAACGCCACCTCCGGAGCTTTGAGGAGGACGTTCATCGGCACCACGACGGCGCCGGCCTTCAGGATCCCGTAGTAGGCGACCATGAACTGGGGCACGTTGGGGAGCATCAGGCCCACCCGCTCGCCTCTCTTGACGCCTGCCGCCCGGAGGCTGCCGGCGACCTGGTTGGAGAGCGCTTCGAGCGTCTTGTAGTCCAGCTTGAACTGGTCGAGGATCACGGCCGGTTTGTCGGGCTTGGCGAGGGCGGCCTCCCTCAGCATCACGGCAAGGTTGAGGCTCATAGCGCGTACTCTAACGAGCCGGAGGTGGGCTGATATGAGTGTGGATGCGTTCTCGGACGAGTGGGCGAAGGCCTTCAAGGCCGAGATCAACAAGAGTGACGCGTACAAGAACTTCGGCAAGGGCTGGAAGTGGACGGTGGGACTCGTGGTCGAGGCCGAGCCGGACAAGAACTTCCCGGAGTCGAAGGGGATCGTGCTGGACCTTTTCGAGGGCGAGGCCCGCGACGTGAAGGTGGGGGCCGCCACCGACGCCCAGGCGTGCGACTTCGCCATCAGTGCGCCTTACTCGCGCTGGAAGCAGGTGGCGCAGAAGGAGCTCGACGCGACCCGGGGCATGCTCCAGGGAAAGCTGAAGCTGAAGGGCGATCTGCCGACCATCGTGCGCTACACGAAGGCCTCGCAGGAGCTGACGGAGTGCACCACCCGGGTACCGGTCAAGTGGCCGGACGAGGGCTAGTCAGCTACGCCGACGGCGACCAGGCCTCGGCGTTCGCGCAGATGCTGGGAGGCCTGATCGAGGCCAACGTGGAGTCGCGGCCCGAGAAGCGGGCCGACTTCGAGGCCCTCGCGGCGCGGGTCGGGGTCGCGGTCACGGACATCGACGAGGCCGTGACGCTCGACTTCAAGGGCGGCAAGCTGGTCGTCTCCAACGGGCTCAAGCCCGACCGGGACATCACCATCCGGGGCGACGCCGATACGGTCATGGAGCTCTCGAACATGCGCATCGGCTTCGCCGGCATGCCCAACTACGTGGAGACCACGGGGCGCTCGATCGTGCGAAAGCTGATCGGCCGCCGCCTCAAGATAGAAGGCATCTTGGGCAACCTCACGACCCTCAACCGGGTCACCCGCGTCTTCTCGGTGCAGTGACCCGGCTGGCGGTTATCGGCTCGGGTTCCATGGGCGCCCAGATCGCCCAGCAGGCCGCTCTGCACGGAGCCGAGGTGGCCCTCAACGACGTCAGCGACGACCAGCTGGACAAGGCGGTCGCCGGCAACCGCCGGCTGCTGGAGCGGCGCGTGGCGAAGGGCTCGCTGCCGGCCGCCGAGATGGAGGCGGCCCTGCATAGGGTGCGCCCGACGGCGGACCTCGCCGAGGCGGTCGCGGGGGCGGACATCGTGATCGAGGCGATCGTCGAGCAGCTGGAGCCCAAGCGCCGGCTGTTCGCCCGTCTGGGTGAGCTGGCGCCGGCCGATGCGGTGCTGGCCAGCAACTCGTCAACCATGGGCATCTCCCAGATCGCCGACGCCTCGGGGAGGCCCGCGATGTGCTGCAACATGCATTTTTTCTACCCGCCGCTCGTGATGGAGCTGGTGGAGATCGTCCGCGGACCGGGGACGTCGGACCAGACCGTCGAGAGGGCGGTCGCGTTCGGCCGGGAGATGGGCCGGGTGCCCGTGGTGCTGAACAAGGAGATCGACGGCTTCATAGTCAACCGGATCCTGCACGCCGCCTCGCAGGAGGCCTATCGCCTGCTGGACGCGGGCGTGGCCAGCTTCGAGGACATCGACACGGCGGTCGAGAAGGGCCTCAACTGGCCGATGGGACCGTTCCGGCTGGGCGACTTCAGCGGCCTTGACGTCACCTACAACGCCCGACTCCACATGTACCGGACGACAGGCGACGAGCGCTACCGACCCTCCGACCAGCTGCGGGCGAAGGTGGAGGCCGGACAGCTGGGGCGGAAGACGGGCCGCGGCTGGTACGTGTACGAGCGATGATCCAGAGCATCAGCCACCTGGGCCTGGCGGTGAAGGACCTGGACGCCGCGATCAAGCTCTACCAGGAGGTGTTCGGGCTCAAGGTCCGGCACCGCTGGATCGCGAAGGCCGATCGGATGGAGGCGGCCTCCTTCCGCATCGGCGACCTCGAGATCGAGCTGATGCAGCCGCTGGCCGACGATTCGCCGGTGGGCAAGTTCATAGCCAAGCGGGGGGAGGGCATCCACCACATCGCCTACAAGGTCGACGACGTCGCCGACGCCCTGCGCCGCGCCCGGGCGGCGGGCCTGGAGACGATCGACGAGAGGCCTCGCGAGGGCGGCGGCGGCAAGACGAGGATCGGCTTCCTGCACCCACGGAGCACGCTGGGCGTGCTGACCGAGCTCGAAGAGGATGTCCGGTAGCAACGGGGACCGGGAGGTCGTCAACGACAGCGGACGGCCGCTGAAGCCCTTCTACGGCCCCGCCGACTGGCAGGGCGAGGCGCCCGACCCCGGCGAGTTCCCCTATACGCGCGGCATCCACCCCGAGATGTACCGGGGCCGGCTCTGGACGATGCGCCAGTACGCGGGGTTCGGCACCGCGGCTGAGACCAACGAGCGCTTCCGGTTCCTGCTGGCGCAGGGCCAGACCGGACTCTCGGTCGCGTTCGACCTGCCGACCCAGATCGGCTACGACTCGGACAGCCCCATGGCCAACGGCGAGGTGGGGAAGGTGGGCGTCGCCATCGACTCCCTGCGGGACATGGAGACCCTGCTGGACGGGCTGCCGATCTCCGAGGTCTCGACCTCGATGACCATCAACGCGACGGCCGCCCTGCTGCTGCTGCTGTACCAGCTGGTGGCCGAGAAGCAGGGCTGCGCGCCCGAACAGATCACGGGCACCGTGCAGAACGACATCCTCAAGGAGTACGCGGCCCGGGGCACCTACATCTTCCCGCCCCAGCCCTCGATGCGGCTGACGACCGACCTCTTCGCGTACTGCCAGCAGCACCTGCCCGACTGGAACACCATCTCGATCAGCGGCTACCACATCCGCGAGGCCGGGGCCACCGCCGGCCAGGAGGTCGCGTTCACGCTGTCCGACGGGGTGGCGTACGTCGAAGCGGCGCTGGCGGCCGGGTTGGCGGTTGACGACTTCGCGCCCCGGCTGTCCTTCTTCTTCGCCTCGCACATGGACTTCTTCGAGGAGGTGGCCAAGTTCCGGGCCGCCCGCCGGATGTGGGCACGGATCATGCGCGACCGTTTCGGGGCCAAGGACCCGAGGTCGTGGACGCTTCGCTTCCACACGCAGACCGGAGGCGTGACGCTGACCGCCCAGCAGCCTCTCAACAACGTCGTGCGGACCACGCTGGAGGCCATGAGCGCGGTGCTGGGTGGCACCCAGTCGCTTCACACCAACGCTTTCGACGAGGCGCTCGGCCTGCCCAGCCAGGCCGCCGCCGAGCTGGCTCTGCGCACCCAGCAGCTGATCGCATTCGAGAGTGGAGTGCCGCAGGTGGCGGACCCTCTGGGCGGCTCCTGGTACGTGGAGTCGCTGACCGACGCGGTCGAGGAGGACGCTGCGCGCCTGATGGCCGAGATCGACGAGCGGGGAGGGGCGGTGGCGGCGATCGAGGCCGGCTGGATGCAGAAGCAGATCGGTGAGAGCTCCTACCGCTTTCAGCGCCGCATCGAGTCCGAGGAGCGCGTCGTCGTCGGGGTCAACCGGTTCGTGACCAAGGCGGGCGCTGTGGACATCATGAAGGTGGGGCCCCAGCAGCAGGAGGAGCAGGCCCGGGCGCTCGCTGAGCTCCGCGCGGAGCGGGACGGAGCCGCCGTCGGGGTCGCGCTCGACCGCCTCGAGGAGGCCGCGCGGGGCAGCGAGAACCTCATGTATCCGCTCAAGGAGGCGCTCGCCGTGTACGCCACGATCGGCGAGTGCTGCGATCGGCTGCGCCGCGTCTTCGGCGAGTACCAACCCCCGGACGTGTCTTGATGCTGGCTTGCGGCTGCTGGCAAGCGTTCGAGCGCTTTATCTGGGGGGACACCCCCCCGGAACGACCGCGTCAAGGCACCGGGCCCTGACCGGGCCCTCTTCGGCCTTGACCCGGTCGGGTGCTTGGGCTCTGCCCAAGCACGCCCCCCGCGGCGGCACTTGCCGCCGCCCCACCTGCGGCGGGGCCGCGGTTCGCGCTGGGGGGGCCCGTGGCTGAGCGCAAGTCGCGGCGGGTCGACCCGCTCAACGCGCTGCGGCAGCGCAAGTACCTGGCTGGGGACGGCGACGCCGAGGCTTTCGCGCGCCAGCACGAGAAGGGCAAGCTCACCGCCCGCGAGCGGATCAGGCGCCTTGTGGACCGCAACTCATTCGAGGAGCTCGACCTCTTCGCCCGCCACCGCTCGACCGCCTTCGGCCTGGACGCGAAGCGGCCGGCCGGCGACGGCGTGGTGACCGGGATGGCCAAGATCGGCGGCCGCGACGTGATGCTCTTCAGCCACGACGCCGCGGTCTTCGGCGGCTCCCTCGGCGAGGTCTTCGCCGAGAAGGTCTGCAAGGTGATGGACCTCGCGTACCGGAACCGGATCCCCATCATCGGCATCAACGACTCCGGCGGGGCCCGGATCCAGGAAGGTGTGGTCTCCCTGGCCGGCTACGCCGAGATCTTCTGGCGAAACGTGGAGTCGAGCGGGGTGATCCCCCAGCTCAGCCTCATCCTGGGCCCCTGCACCGGGGGCGCCGTGTACTCGCCGGCCATGACCGACTTCACGTTCATGGTCCACGAGATGAGCTACATGTTCATCACCGGACCGGAGGTGATCCGCGTCACGACCGGCGAGGAAGTCACGTTCGACAGCCTGGGCGGCGCCGAGGTCCACAACACGAAATCGGGCGTGGCCCACTTCCTGGCCCAGACCGAGGACGAGTGCTTCGATCAGACGCGGCGCCTGCTCTCGTTCATCCCCCAGAACTGGGAGGAGCAGCCGCCCGCGTTGGCCACCCGCGACCCCTGGGACCGCGCCGACCCCGACCTCGCGGGCCTGATCCCCGACAGCCCCAAAGAGCCCTACGACATGAAGGACGTGATCCGCCGGGTGGTGGACGACGCCGACTTCTTCGAGGTCCAGCCGTATTTCGCCATGAACCTCGTCATCGGCTTTGCGCGCCTCGACGGCCATCCCGTCGGCGTCGTCGCCAACCAGCCCAAGGTGATGGCCGGGGCGCTCGACATCAACGCCTCTGTCAAGGGCGCTCGCTTCGTGCGCTTCTGCGACGCCTTCAACATCCCCCTGGTCGTCTTCGAGGACGTGCCCGGGTTTCTGCCCGGGACCGAGCAGGAGTACGGGGGGATCATCCGGCACGGCGCCAAGCTCCTGTACGCCTTTAGCGAGGCGACCGTGCCCAAGCTCACGGTGATCACGCGCAAGGCCTACGGCGGCGCCTACTGCGTCAT
>DHIW01000029.1 GCA_002404015.1 Chloroflexi bacterium UBA4736 | reverse complement strand
GGCGTCGTCCAGGAGCTCGCTCTTGGTCCGCAATGGCACCTCGGGAGGGTCCTCCCCAGTTAACCGTTCGGCCTTCGCTGCATGCCATCTCCTCTACGCCGGAGGTCGCCGGGGCGAACTCCAGAATCCTGCGGATCGGTTCGACCCCGAACTGCTCCTTGTGAGCGTCGATGTAGCGCGTCATTTTGAATGTCGACCGTCGAGCTCGGCCGCGAAGAAAGCCGACGCGCTCTTGAGAATCTCGTTGGCACCTGCTTGGTCTTGCCATTGCTCCATCCTCTCAAGGAAAGAAGCCTCCAGTTTTCCCGGGGCGGTTCATATTTCCGAGAAGGCAAACGAAGATGAGGATCATGGCTACCGAAGGCCATTCGAGCCAGTGGGCTCCGCTAAAAATCAACGAGGCCACGATTGAGCAGTAGCCGGTTGCCACGACCGCGATCAGTGCTGCCGAGTGATGCCCTGGTCGGCGAATGCAAAGGGGGCAGCGAACAGAGCTGTGGCGAAGCCCGCGTTGATCATCCGCGACCAGAACTGGTGCTGAGCGAATTGATCTTCGGTGTAGATGGCGGACATCACCAAGCTCAACGCTGCGACTCCACCCGCAATCTGAACGAGAAGCAAGAGCCGATTCTGGATCTTGGTTATGGGCGAACCTCGGGCGCCCTCTCAGGCGCCCTGGGTGACCGCCACGGTGGCCCTCTGCGCGGCGCCGCCGCCATGCAGCGCCTGCACCAGGTTGCCGTGGCTCAGCACGCCCACGATCCTGCCGTTCTCGACCACCGGCAGCCGGCGCACCTGGTGGCTGGCCATCAGCTCGCCGGTCCGATCCAGGGTGTCGTTGACGTCGATGCTGATCACGTGGGTGCTCATCACCTCGCCTGCGGTGGTCTTCATGGTGTCGGTGTGGCCTGCGCTGACGCAGCGCATGACGATGTCGCGATCGGTGATCGCCCCGATCACCCTGCCGTCGTCGGTAACGGGAACGAAGCCGCAGTCCTCGTCCTTCATCATCCGCGCCACCCTCTCCACGGTGTCGCTCTTGCTGGCCGTGCAGATGGTCTTCGCCATTACCTCCCGGACCCTGGTATGGCCGGTCGCCGTGTATGGAGTCGTGACCTCGGTCGCCATTCGTACCACCTCCTGACGCCCCTTTCGCCGTGCGCCACTCGGCATGGGCGCCGTTCTCGAAGGCTGCGGGAACAATTGCCTCTCTCGTGCACTCATAACCGCACCGTGCGCCTGCTTTGACGGCCCGGGAAGTGCCGAAAGGCCCCTGGGAGGCGGGACTCTACTCGGGAATCTCGATCTCGCCGGTGCCGCCCTCGCACCGAAGCGGTGTGCCGAGCTGTGCGCAGAGCTGGTTCATCTTGGCCAGGATCCGGGCGGCCTCGCCGCCGGAGGCGAGCCGAGCCTGGCAATCCTCGATCATCGTGGGCTGCAGGAGCACCCGCCTCAGCCTCCGTCCCTCTACGTCGACCGTGAAGATAAAGGACTGGTCGTTCCGCTCGACCGGGTCCACGGCGTAGTCGTCGATGAAGTCCCCGGCGCAATAGATGATGGGTCGCCCCCGGTGGGTCTCGATGCCGCGAAACACGTGACCGGAGTGGCCGAGGACCACGTCCGCGCCGGCTTCGATCAGCGCCCGCGCCAGCCGACAATGACCGCGCGGTGGCCGGTAGCCCCAGTTCGGACCCCAGTGCAGGGAGACGACCAGCAGGTCGACCCCCGGTCGCGTGTCGCGGATGATCCTGAGGAGCGCGAGCGCGGCCTGGTCGGCCAGGTCGGTCTCGATGTGAAAGACCCCCGGCCGACGGTCACCCGCCTCCCAGCCGGGCTCGTTGTCGGTGCATACGACCAGGCCGATGAGGCTGCCGTCGGCGGCCATGGTGATCGCGGGGCGGCGAGCCTCTTCCAGGTCGCGCCCGGCGCCGGCATGGGCGATGCCGCGGTCAAGGATGGCGAGCATGTCCAGGAGGGCCTCGGGCCCGAAATCGAGGACGTGGTTGTTGGCGATCGAGACGGCGTCGATGTGGGCTGCCTCCAGCACCGCGACGTTGCGGGCTGCGGAACGGAAGTGGAACTCCTTCGCGGGCGGCACGGCCGGCCTCCCGTCGGAGACGACGCATTCGAGGTTGCAGGCCCTCCAGTCGGCCTTCAGGAATCGGGGAAGGGTGTCACCCCAGGGATAGTCAGCGGGCCTGTGCTCGAGCGCGGCATCGACGAGCCGGCCCAGCATCACGTCGCCGGCCAGGGCCAGCTTCATCGAGCCTGGAGCCGGATGCCGGCGATCGTCAACCGAGCCGGATGGGAGGGCGAAGGTGCTTGACGAACCAGTTCGCCGCCAGTCGGGCCACCTCCTCCAGGGTGCCTGGCTCCTCGAAGAGGTGCGTGGCGCCGGGCACCACCTCGAGCTTCCGCTCGGCTGTCATCTGGGCAAAGGCCGCGCGGTTGAGGCCCAGGACCTCGTGGTCGTGGCCCCCGACGATCAGAAGAGTGGCCGCGCCCACCCTGGCCAGGGCGCCGGCGGCCAGGTCAGGCCTGCCGCCACGGGAAACCACCGCGTGGACCAGGTCGGGTCGCGCCGCCGCCGCCACCAGCGCCGCCGCCGCCCCGGTACTGGCGCCGAAGAGCCCGATCCGGAGCCGGTCGGTCCCGGGGTTGGTGGCCAGCAAGTCGACGGTCCCGGCGACCCGCTCGGCCAGCAGGTCGATGTCGAAGCGCAGCTCCATGGTCTCGACGTCGATCGCCTCCTCGTCCGGCGTCAGCAGGTCGAGCAGCAGGGTGGCGAGACCGCCGCGCTGAAGGACCTCCGCCACGCAGCGGTTGCGGCGACTGTGGCGGCTGCTGCCACTGCCATGGGCGAAGGCGACGATGCCATGAGCGCCGTCCGGGATGACCAGGTCGGCCTCCAACGTCACCTCGCGGCTCGGGACGTGAACGGACTGGCGCTGCACGTGGGCGGTGGCTTTGCTCATGCTCTTGACTCCCGCTCACGATCCTCGCGCCCTGGACTCCGGGCGGCCAGAGGCGAAGGTCCTGCCGCCCCCAGGACGGTCCGGCGCCGGGTGGTCCTGACCACAGCGGGCCTCGGAGCGGACACGCCCACGGTGGGACCAAGCACAGATGATCTGACCGGCACAGATCGGACTCCCGGCTCGGCTTCGAGACCAGGAGCGAGCTCATGAACCAGTCGA
>DHIW01000098.1:7676-41632 GCA_002404015.1 Chloroflexi bacterium UBA4736 | reverse complement strand
TTGACACTCAGGCTGGGTGGGGGCATGAGGGCGGCTGGTTCGGTTAAGAGTCGGCTCCGCTAAGAGGCGGCTCCGCCCCCCTCCCTACCTCCCCCGCAGGCGGAGGGAGGGGCGTTCGAGCCCGGCCCACGACCAGCCAGATCCCGGCCCCGATCAACAGCAGCGGCACCCCGAGCTTGCCCACGATGCCCAGGTCGCGGCCGCTGATGTGGAGCATGCCCTCGAAGAAGGCGCCGAAGACCAGGAAGAGCACCAGGCCGATGGTGGCCACCCGCAGCCCGGCGCGCGTCTCCTCCGGGCTGTGGCGCATGACGCCCTGGAGGGCGATGCCCAGGCCCACTCCGCCCGGCGCGATCAGGGCCCAGGTGTAGGCCATGGTGGCGAAGAGGTCGAAGGTGTTCTGGACCGCCAGCACGATCCCGGTCACCGTGATGATGCAGCCGGGGATGACAAGGCCGGACGCCCCCTCCAGGAGGAGTCCGAAGGCCAGGAAGGCCAGCCCGGGCAGGATGACGAACACCGGCCAGCCGTAGTGGCCCAGGTCGAAGCTCACGGGCACCAGCTGGCCGACCAGGAAGAGCGCTCCCAGCAGGACTAGGATCGCCCCCAGGACCACGGGGCCGTCGATGCGCCGCCTCATCGCGGCGACTCTATCTCAGTCGGGGTTCCTCAGCCCGACCCGAACCCCTAGTCGGAGTTGTCGGCCTGGTCTCGCGCGACGCAGGCCTGCGAGCAGTACCTGCCTTCCGACGCGGCGTAGCCCTTGCCGCCGTTCTCCGTCCAGCTCTCGGGCGGCTGCCCGCAGGACGGGCAGGGGACGGGAAGCTCAGGTTCCAGCTCCAGCTCGGCTGTCATGCTGCCACCTCCTCCAATGCTCCAGCATATGCCTGATGATCCTGGATCGCTTGCTGGTCGGCCCGGCCGAGTTCGAGCGCCGATCCGGCTGGGAGATCAAGCCGGAAGGGGCCTGCAAGGGCGACCTGTGCGTCCCGCTCCCGGCGCCCGACGAAATGCTCTTCGACGTTCGCATGCTGGCCGAGCGGCTCGGCATGCCGCTCGTCGCGGACGAGGCCGCCGGGCTGTGGGCGCTGGGGCCCGAATCGGGGCGGGTCCTGGCCAGCGCCGAGGCGCCCGACTTCACGTTGCCCGACTGGCGCGGCGCTCCCCACACCCTGAGCGGGCTGCGCGGCCAGAAAGTCCTGGTCGTCGCATGGGCCCCCTGGTGAGGCTGCCGGCTGGATCTGCCCGTGTGGCAGCAGGTTCGGGAGGAGCTCCACCCCCAGGGCGTCGAGGTGGTGACGGTCGCGCTGGAGACCCGAGGCGCCGGCGAGGCGGCGCGCTGGATCGAGGCCGCCGCCCCTCAGCACCCCTCGCTGATCGACGAGGCGCACCTTCTCGATGAGCTGTACGGGGTGGTCAATGTGCCCAGCGGGATCTGGATCGACGAGGCCGGCCGGATCGTGCGGCCGCCCGAGACGGCCTTTCCGGGCGTCGCCCGGTTCTCGGGCGGGGAGCTGCCGGCCGAGGGCCGGCTGCGCGAGGTGATGCTGGAGGCGCGCAAGATCCGCATCCAGCCGGAGCGCTACCTGGAGGCCCTACGCGACTGGGCCCGGCAGGGTGCCGCCTCTCGCTACGCGCTTACTCCCGAGCAGGTGCTGGCGCGCTCCCGGCAGCGCTCGCCGGAGACGGCGCGAGCCGCCGCCCACTTCGAGCTCGGCCAGCACCTGCAGCGGGCCGGCCTGGAGGGCGGGGCCCGGGCCCACTTCCGGGAGGCCCACCGCCTGCAGCCGGACAACTGGACGTACAAGCGCCAGGCCTGGGCGCTCGTCGATCGGGCCCAGGGTCCGACCGCGGTCTATCCCGGCAACTGGTTGGACGACGTCCGCCAGGTCGGCGCCGAGAACTACTACCAGCCGCTGGACATGTAGCCGTGGCGTACCTGAGCTTCGGGGTGCGCTGGCTGCTCTGGGCGCTGGCGGGCATCCGCCGCCGCTTCCGGCCCCCGCCCGAGTACGTCTCGTTCCTCGTCGACGAGGCTTTCCCGCAGCTGGCGCCGCCCTCGGGTCCCTTCTGGCAGCGACCCTTCCTGGGCCGGCCGGCGATGACGCTGCGCGACCTGGCCGCGGCGTTCGCCGCGATCGCCGCGGACGCCCGCGTCAAAGGCGTCGTCATCCACCTTCGCCCTCTGGCGCTGTCCGCGGCATCGGCGGAGACGTTCCGCGAGCTGATGGCGGACCTGCGGCAGGCCGGCAAGCGCGTCGTCTGCTGGTCGGCCCTCTACACCCCCTCCACGTACTACGTGGCGTGCGCTGCCGACGAGATCCTCATCCAGCAGGCGGGCGAGGTACTCGCGCTCGGCTACAGCACCCGCTACCTGTTCCTGGCCGACGCGCTCAACCGGGCCGGGTTGGCGGCGGACGTGGTCCAGATCACGCCGTTCAAGACGGCGTTCGACGTCCTCGGCCGCAGCGAGATGTCCGCCGAGGCCCGGCAGATGGCGGAATGGCTGATCGACGCCCAGTTCGGCGAGCTGCTGCAGGCGGTGGGCGGCGGTCGGGGCCTGGACGAGGCGGGCGCCCAGGCGCTGGTCGACGGCTCGCCCTACACCGACCTCCAGGCCGTCGCCGCGCGCGCGGTGGACAACGTCCTGGGCGAGGAGGAGCTGCCCACCTACCTGAAGGGCGGGGTGGCGCCGTGGCGGTCGGCGCGCAACCGCGTCGGGGGGCCGGCGCCGGTCCCCCCGGGTCGCTACGTGGCCGTGCTGCGGATCGAGGGCAGCATCGTGGACGGCCGCAGCGGCCGGGCGCCGCGCCCCGTGCCGGTCCGGGTGCCGCTCCTGCTGGACGACCGGGCCGGCGACCTCACGGTGGTCCAGGAGGCGCGCCGCCTGGCGGCCAGCCGGCGAGTGGCGGCGGTCGTGGTCTGGATCGACTCGGGCGGCGGCTCGGGCAGCGCTTCGGAGGCGATGGCCGCCGCCCTGGTCAAGTTGGCGGAGCGCAAGCCGGTGGTGGCGGCGATGGGCCAACTGGCGGCGTCGGGCGGCTACTACGTGGCCACCCCGGCCCGCCGGATCTTCGCCCAGCCGGGCACCCTGACCGGCTCGATCGGCGTCATCAACCTGAAGCTGGTCAGCGGCCCCCTGCTGGACCGCCTCGATTTCCATCGAGAGCTGATCTCCCGCGGCGAGCACGCGGCGATCAACAGCTCGGACCGGCCCTGGAGCGAGGAGGAGAGGCGCAAGGTGCGCGACGGGATCGAGCGTGGCTACGAGGTCTTCGTGGGGCGGGTCGCCGAAGCCCGCGGCAAGTCGGCCCAGGAAGTCGACACGATCGCCGGCGGCCGGGTTTGGACCGGGCGGCAGGCCCTCGAGCGCGGGCTGGTCGACGAGCTGGGCGGGCTCGAGAAGGCGATCGCGGCCGCCCGGGAGCTGGCCGGGCTGCCGCCCGAAGCGCCCGCCCGCGAGCTGAAGCCAAGCCGGCGCGAGCTGGCTCCGGCGGCGCCCAGCCCGCCCCTGAGCTACGCCCTGGAGTCGGCCCGGCTGCTCGGCGGGCCGGGCGCCAAGCTGCTCACGCCGTTGATTCCCTGGGACGAAGGCTGAGCGCCGAGAAGATCTCGCCCAGGAAGCGGCTGGGCACCCGCTCCAGGAGCCGGGTCTCCGCAAAGCCGCTGTCCGCCGCCAGCCGCTCCCAGGTCGGGTAGGAGAGGGGGTGGGGCACCCAGGGGTTGCCGCGGTCCGCATTGTACTCAACGAGGACCAGCCGTCCCCCGGGTTTGAGGTGGCCGCGGACCAGGTCGAGAACCGGCTTCTTATCGCGGACGAAATGAAGGGAGTTGGCCATGACGATTCCGTCCAGGTCAGGCAGGTCAAGCGGCCGCTGGAAATCCGCGACCCGGTAGTCGACCTCCAGCTGGGGATAGCGCTGGCCGAACCGCCGCCGCTGGCGCTCGATCGAGCCGGCGTCGCGGTCGACCGACCAGATCCGGGCGCCGTCTGCCAGGAGGGAGGCCAGCGCCAGCGTGAAGGCGCCGTCTCCCGAGCCGAGGTCGGCCCAGTCTCGGCCGCCAGCCTCGACCCCGCCCCGGACCAGGCGGACGAGGTCGGACTCCTTCAGTTCTAGACCTGAGGTATGCCGAGCTCTTCCAGCCAGCGCTGGAAGGCGATCAGCGGCAGGTCCGCGGGCCGCACGTAGAGCATCAGCCGCGATGCCAGCGGCGGTAGCAGCCAGGGCCGCTGGCTCTCCACGACCGGGCGGTCCTGGGACTGGATGACGTCCTCGAAGTCGGTGTACAGCTGGTCGCGGGCCGGCTCCAGGTCGAAGTCCCGGGCGGTCTGCAGAAAGACCAGGGAGCGGTTGTGGGCGACCGGGCACATTGCCTGGAAGAGCACGTAGGAGCCGGCCGGCCCGCGCTTTGTAAGCCGGACCGTGGTCGGCGTGACGCGGTTCAGGTACTCGACGGTCTCCAGCGCCGCGCCGCCGATGCTCTCGTTGGCCGGCTGCAGTATCGAGTAGCTGCAGACCAGCGCGTCCCCCTCCCGGCGCACCTCGTGGTCGGGCGGCTCGGGGTGGTCGCGGTCTCCGAGCAGGCCGGGGTGGACCCAGGGGAAGTGGGTGTCGTCCAGCGCGGCCATCACGATCCGAGGGGCACTGGCGGTCCAGGCCGGATAGGTCCGGAGCGGCGTTACCCGGAACCGGTCGTCCGCGGCCTCGGGAAACTCGGGGATGGCCGCGCCCGGCCCGGCCGCCAGGGAGTCCCACACCAGGCCGTACCGCTCCTCGACACCGTAGGCGCCTACCCGCGCCTCCCGTGGGATGGGGGCCGCGCGCCGGGCCGGGATGTCGACACAGCGGCCCTCGCGGTCGTACGTCCAGCCGTGATAGCGGCAGCGCAGCCCGGCCGGGATGACCTCGCCCAGCGAGAGCGACGCCCCGAAGTGGCGGCACACGTCGTCGAAGCAGGCCAGACCGCCGTCCAGCCGGCTTACGACCAATGGCCGGCCCAGCAGCTCGGCGTAGTGGGGCGAGGAGCCGAGCTCCGAGGCGGCCAGCACGGGGTGCCAGTAGGGCGCGAGCGCGGCGTTGTAGGCGGCGACGGCATCGGGAGCGGGCGCGCCGATCATGTTCGGCCCCGCACGGCCCAGGCCCGTGCTTTCAAGCGCAGCGAGCCGTCGGTCTCGAAGGGCAGCGTCTCCCGCAGCCGCTCGCGAAGGCGCGCGCGGCCCGCCTCCGGGAGGGAGACGCAGTAGGCGGGCGCCGGCGCCTGCCCGGAGAGAAAGGGGGTCCAGTAGTCGTCGAAGTCGCGGAACACGGTGGGGACCTCGATCGGCCGCGACTGCACGTCCTGCAGCCCGGCCGCCCGAAACAGGGCCGCCAGCCGCTCGGGGTTGCAGATCGGAAACCGGGCGCCCTCGTCCAGATCCCGGGCGGCCGGGTCGAGCTCCCCGGCGGCGTCCCAGAACCTCCGCATCAGCTGCATCTCCCCGGCGTAGTCCCAGACATACAGCGCCACCGTCCCGCCCGGCTTGGCCGCCCGCCGCATCTCCTCGGCCATCCGGGAGTGGTCGGGCACGAAGTTCAGGACCAGGCCCGACACCACCGACTCGAACGAACCGGCCGGGAAGGGCAGGTCAACCGCCGTGCCGATCTCGAAGTCGGCACCCTTGACCCTCTCGCGCGCCCGGGCGACGAACGCCTCCGATGGATCCACTCCCGACACCGAACCCGGCCAGGCCAGGTCGAGGATCGCCTGGCAGAGTGCCCCGGTGCCGCAGCCCACGTCGAGCCACGCACAGTCGCGGCGCACGCGCAGCCAGGGCACGAACTCGCGCGCCACCAGCCGGCTCCAGCGGCCGACGTAGGGCTCGTAGAGGTCGCCCGCGGTCCACTGCTCGCTCACGCCGCCGGCCTCAGGCGCTCGCTGATCGCGCGGCCGGTCACAATGGTCGCCACCCCCGCCAGGATTATGGCCCCGCCCAGTAACTCCCGCAGCCCGATGTGCTCGCCCAGGATCAGCGCGCCGAGGCCCACGGCGACGACCGGGTTGACGTAGACGTACGTGAAGACGAGCGGCAGCGGCCCGTTCCGCAGCAGCCAGGTGAATGCGGAGTAGGCGATCACCGAGCCGAACACGATCAGGTAGATCAGCCCACCCACCGACTGCGCGGAGGCGTGATCGAGCCGCATCCGGGCGGGCTCCCCCGCGATCAGCCCTGCCAGCAACAGGCCGAGGCCGCCGGCCAGCAGCTGGATGCCGGTGTTGACCAGGTCGGACTCGGGCAGCTGGGCGCGGCTGCCGTAGACGGACCCGGCTGACCAGAGCACTGCCCCCGCCAACCCGAACGCCAGCCCGATCGGGTCCAGGCCGCCAGGACCGCTCAGCTGGGCGAGGACCGCCAGGCCCACGAAGCCGAGCACCATGCCGGCGGCCTGGACACGCCGGATCGCGACCCTGAAGAGGGCCAGGCTGATCAGTGCCACGAGCAGGGGCGAGACCGCGATCAGCAGGGAGGCGATGCCGCTCGGGATCCGGGTCTCGGCCAGCACCACGCCCCCGTTGCCGCCGGTGCCGAGGAGGAGGCCGACGCCGGCGGCGCCGGCCACCCGGCTCCGCTCCGGCCAGTGCCGAAGCTCGCCCCTGACCGCCGCGATCGCGACCAGGATCAGTCCCGCGATCAGGAACCGGACCCCGGCCGTCAGCAGCGGGGGCAGCGTGAGAACGGTGAGCCGGATGCCGAGGTAGGTGGACCCCCAGAGGAGGTAGACGATGAGCAGCGCCGGCCAGACCAGGGCGCTCCTGGGGCCGGCTATGGCGGGGTCCGGTCGCGCAGGACCTCGTATCCGGGGCCGCGGTCGAAGAAGGGCCGCGGTCGAGGCTCGCGGCGCAGCTCGGCGACCTGGCCGTCCCTGACCACGACGCCATAATCGCGCTCGGCCGACTCCACGGAGACCAGGCCGCGCAGCACGTCTTCCAGGACCAGCTCCGGCTCCCGCTCGAAGGGATCGCCCCAGCCCCCGCCACCCGTTGTGCGCAGGCGGAGCAGGGTGCCGGCCGGCAGCGCCACGTCGTCGTTCATGCCGGGCAGGGGGGCACCGTCCACCGAGGCCAGGTAGGGCAGCCCGGCCTGGCCTCCGGCCAGACCGTAGCAGCCGAGGAAGCCGCGGTCGGCGGTGGAGACGAACCAGGCGTCGCGGAGCAGCCGGATGTGCTTGTCGTAGCCGAGCCCACCCCGCCGCTTGCCCGGACCGCCGGAGTCGGTGGCCAGGCCGAGCTTCTCGATGACCACCGGGAACCTGGTCTCCGCAAACTCGGCCGGCAGGTTCTTGGAGTCCGGGACGATGTGGATGGCGTCCGACCCGTCCGCGTAGAAGCGGCCGCCCGAGCCGCCGCCCAGCACCTCCCGGAGGAGGTACCAGCGGCCGTACCGGTCGCTGCCGTGGATGCCCCAGTAGCGGATCGTCTCCTGGTCGGCCGGCATCCGGCCGCCGACGGCCTGGGCCAGGCAGCCGGCGAAGACGCCGAGCAGGCGCAGGATGAGGAAGGAGCGGGCGTTGGTGGGCGCCGGGAACTCCGGCGTGACGAGCGTGCCCTTGGCCGGGAAGCGCAGCTCGAGGATGTCGCAGACGCCCTCGTTGATGTCCAGCTCGGCCGCGCGCTCCGGGGAGTCCGCCAGGTTGCGCAGGATGCAGGCCATCCACTTCCGGAGAAAGAGCCCGTCGGCGTAGTCACCGGCGTGGTTGATCGGTCCCCGGGCCTGAGGGCCGGTCCCGGCCAGATCGCAGACGATCCGCTCCGGCGTCTTGGTCATGGTCATCTTGAGCACGTGCAGGCGGGGTTCTTCGACACCGTCGTGCTCGATGTAGTCCTCGAACTCGTAGGTGCCGTCCGGGATCCGGGGCAGGATCTCGCGCCGGAAGACGTCCGCGCAGCGCTCGACCAGCGCGTCAAAACAGGCGTCGATCACGTCGCTGCCGTGGCTCTCGAACAGCCGTGTCAGGCGGCGCGCGCCCATCTGGCAGGCGGCGACCTCGGAATCCAGATCGCCGGCGAACGATTCCGGGGTGCGCGAGTTGCGCACGATGACGCGATACACGTCCTCGTTGCGGACCCCCGCCGCGAAGAGCCGGATGGGGGGCACCATCAGGCCTTCCTGGTAGGCGCTGGTGGCGTGGGCCGGCATCGACCCGGGGACCATGCCGCCGATGTCGTCGTGGTGGCCGAAGGCCTGGACGAAGGCCACGACGCGGCCCTCGTGAAAGACGGGCACGGTGGTCGTAAGGTCGGGCAAGTGGCCGACGGAGCCCTCTGAGAGGTAGACGTCGTTGTGGTAGTAGACGTCGCCCTCCCGCATCGCCTCGAGTGGAAAGTCGCGCACCACCGGCTGGACCATGGCCGAGTAGGAGCGGCCGGTCAGCTTGCGGCAGCGGCGGTCGTGGATGCCCGCCCGGTAGTCATGCTGGTCGCGGATCATCGGCGAGCGGGCCGTCCGCTCGATGGCCGCCTCGACCTCGACCTCGATCGAATGCAGGGTGCCCTCCACGACCTGAAGGACGATGGGATCGACCTCGCTGATCATCGGGCGCTCAGCACCAGGTTCGCGAAGCGGTCCACCGCCAGCTCAAAGCCCTCCTCGACGACGGTCGTGGAGCCGTACTCCTCGACGATCGCGGGCCCGGGCGCCTGGAAGCCGGCGGGCAGGTCGGAGCGCCGGTAGAGGGTGAAGCCGGCGCGCTCGCCGGAGGGCAGGCCGGAACCTTCCGGTGGCGCCGGCGCGAGCCGCGGGCGCTCGATCCGGCCCACGCCGGTGACCTTCCAGTTCACGAACTCCACCACCTCCCCGGTCCGGTAGGCGTAGCCGTACAGGCGCTCGTGGGCGGCGTGGAACGCTGCTTCGGCAGCGGCCGGGACGAAGCGATCGGCGATCGGAATCGAGATCTCGTGCGCCTCGCCCAGGTAGCGGGCTTCGACCGAGCGCCGGAGCTCCATCCGGTCCTCCGCCACACCCTGCGCGCTCAGCGAGCTGCGCGCCTGCTCCGCCAGCCCGCTGAACAGCTGTGCCACGGCGTCTGCGTCCACGGCGTCGTGACGCATCACCAGCGTCTGCACGTAGTCGTCCTTAAGGTCGACGGCAAGCAGGCCGAAGGCGGACACGTTGCCCGGGCTGGGTGGCACCAGGACGGTGCGCAGGCCCAGCAGCTGGGCGATGCGGCTGGCCTGCAGCGGGCCGGCCCCGCCGAAGGCGACCAGGGTGTCGCCGCTGGGATCGATGCCCCGCTTCACGGTGAGCTGGAGCACGGCGTTGGCCTGGTTGTGGGCCGAGAGCTCCAGGATTCCGGCAGCGGCCCGCTCCAGGCTGAGGCCGAGCCCCTCCCCGATGCGGGCGACGCCGGCCTGGGCGAGGTCGCGACGGAGGGTGACCTCGCCACCCGCGAGGCTCTCGGGCAGGCGGCCGAGCACCAGGTGGGCGTCGGTCACGGTCGGTAGCTCACCGCCCCGCCCGTAGGCCATCGGTCCCGGCAGGGCGCCCGCGCTGCGGGGGCCCACGCGAAGTCCGCCCTCAGGGCCGACCCAGGCGATCGAGCCGCCGCCGGTCCCGACCGAGACGATGTCGATCATCGGCACGCGGACTGGGAACCTGCCGATGCGGCCCTCCTTTGTGAGATGGGGCTCGGCCCCCTCGACCAGGCAGACGTCGGTGGAGGTGCCCCCGGTGTCGATGGTGATGACGCGCTCGAAGCCGGCCTGGCGGGCCAGCCACGAGGCGCCGAGAGCGCCGGCCGCCGGGCCAGAGAGCGCGGTCGAGATGGGCTTGCGGGCTACCGCGGCCGCCGGCAGCACGCCGCCGTTCGACTTCATGATCAGCAGCGGCGCCCCCGGGGCGATGCGCTGGACGCCGGCCACCGCGCGCTCCACATAACCGGTGACGTGCGGCTTGACGAAGGCGTCCACCAGGGTCGTCACCGTGCGCTCGTACTCGCGGTACTCGGGCCAGACCTCGCTCGAGATGGAGACGACCGCGTCCGGGTGCTCCTCCAGGAGGATGTCGCGCATCCGCCGCTCGTGGACGGGGTTCGCGTAGGAGTGCAGGAAGCAGACGCCGACCGCCCGGATGCCGGTCTCCCTGAGCCAGCGGGCCGCGGCCCTGGCGTCCGCCTCGTCGAGCGGGATGAGGATCTCGCCCTGGAAGCTCAGTCGCTCGCTGACCTCGCGAACGCGTTCGAGGGGGACGATCCGCTCCGGCTTGACCCAGAAATAGGAGTTCCCGTAACCGCTGGGGACGCTCTGGCGGGCGATCTCCAGGACGTGCCGGAAGCCCCGGGTGGTGAGCAGCGCCAGGGAGTGGAAGCGCTCCTCGAGCATCGCGTTGGTGGCGACGGTGGTGCCGTGCGCCACGGAGGCGACGGTGTGGGCGGCGGCGATCCGGGCCAGTCCTTCAACCAGCGCGCGGGCCGGGTCGTCGGGCGTGGAGGGGACCTTCAGCTGGGTCGCGCGGCCCGATTCCTCGAGCAGCACGAGATCCGTGAAGGTCCCCCCGGTGTCTATCCCGACGCGGACAGGCATAACCGGGCAGCTTAAGCCACCCGGCCATGCCGCCTTGGCAGTTGCCTAGAGGCTGACCGCGCAGCCTCCCTTGCCGCCCTTGGCGGCGTTGCTCCACATCGGCTGCACGGCGTAGCTCTGGCCGGCCAGCGCTATGTTCTGGAGGCCCGACCAGGCGCACTTGTCGCCGTTCTCGTTGGTCTGGGGGTCGTTCCAGCCGTCCTGGGTGCCGTTGTAATTGTCAGGGTCCGTGACGGCTTCGGCGTACTCGTGGCCCGCCACGATGCTGTAACCGTCGAGGTAGCCGTGGCCGAACGCGTCGTTGGTCTTGTTCACCGAGTTCACGCCGCAGCCCGCGCCCTGCTCGGGGACGTAGGGCATGAAGGCGTAGCGGGCGCCGCGGGCCCCGAGGGCGTGGCTGGTCTCGCTGTGATACGCGCAGTAGACCGATCCGTAGGCGGTCGCGGTGGTACCCGGCTGGGCCATCACGAAGTAGGTCGCGTTGACGTTGTATCCGAAGTGGCTCACCGCCCTCAGGGCCTCCTGGGCGATGGGGTCGTTGGTCTCGTTCTCCACCAGTCCGGTGGTCACGATGTTGGATGGCACCGGGCTGGGATCAACCCAGACGCCCTTCAGGACATGGGTCGAGTTCTGGACGAACTGGGCGCCCAGGTAGCCGTTGCAGTTGACCGCGCCGATCGCGGCGCCCTGGCAGTACTGGGTCTGGACGCCGTTCCAGGCGCTGCCGCCGACGTTGGCGAAGAAGCCCTGGATGTAGCGCTGAGCCGTGGCCTGGGTGTAGGTGAAACCGCCGGCCGTGGCCGAGAAGCCGTCCTTCCACTTGGGGCCCCAGTAGACGAGGTAGACCGCCTGGGTGGTCTCGACCGCGCCTCCGTGGTAGATCATCTGGTCCTGGTTGAACTGGGCGTCGGAGTTGTAGTGGCCCTGCCCCCACAGGATGTGGGCGGCGCCCACGGTGGTCGGCAGGTCGCCCGCGAGCGCGTTCGACGGGCCGGCCGCGAGGAGAAGTGCGGCGCCAAGAATACCACCAACGACAGAATAACGCAATCAGGTACTCCCTATGTATAGTTTGGCTATAGTGATCACGCATAGTACGGGGGTGGTATCAGATTGCAAGCCTCCCGGTTCGTGGCCCCCTGGGCCGGCCGTTTCGAGTACAGAAGCCGCCGGCCGGCGGCCAGGTTCAGACGGTGGCCGACCCCGTAACCGACAAGGCGAATAGTCTGATCGGCGTCGGGTTCCGAGTCAGGGCCGGGGTCCCCGGCTGTGCGGTCCCAGCCGGGACGGCAGCAGCTCGTAAGCGGTTGCGACCCACTCGCAGAGCAGGCGCCGGGTGTCCGCGGGGTCGATGATCTTCTCGACCCCGAAAGCCTCGGCGGTCCGGAAGGGCGAGCGCACCGCATCCAGCCGGCTGAGGATCTCGGCCTTCAGCGCCTCGGGGTCGGCCGAGGCTTCCAGCTCGCGCCGATACGCCGCCTCGAGGCCGCCCTCGACTGGGAGCGATCCCCAATCCGCCGACGGCCACGCGTACCGCAGGTTCAGCGCCTGGGCGTTGCCGTGCGCGGCGCCGGCGACCCCGAAGACCTTGCGCACGATCACCGACACCCAGGGCACCGAGGCCTGGTAGATCGCGGCCAGTGCCCGGGCTCCGCGCCGGATCGTGCCCGCCCGCTCGGCGTCGACGCCGATCACGAAGCCGGGCTGGTCGACCAGGTTGACAACTGGCAGGTGGAAGGTGTCGGCGAGGTCCGCGAAGCGCGCCACCTTGTCCGACGCGGCGGCGGTCAGGCCGCCGCCGTAGACCAGGGGGTCCGAGGCCAGCACGCCGACCGGGTAGCCGTCCAGCCGGGCCAGGGCGGTGATCGCGGAGCCGCCGAAGCCGCGGCCCATCTCGAAGACCGAGTGGGTGTCGAACACGAGCTCCAGCACCTGGCGCATGTCGTAGGGCTGGCGCCGGCTGCGGGGCACGACCGAGCGCAGCGCTGCCTCGGCACGCGCCGGGTCGTCGGAGGGCTGGCAGCGGGGTGGGACCGACCAGACGTTCTGAGGCAGGTAGGCCAGGAAGCGGCGGCACTGCTCGAGCGCCTCGGCCTCGGTCTCCGCCAGGTTGTCGACCGCACCCGACTGCCTGGTATGGATCTCCCAGCCGCCAAGCTCCTCCTTGCTCACCTCCTGGCGCATGCCGTGGAGGACGACCGGGGGCCCGGCCACGAACAGCTGTGAGGTGTCGCGGACCATGACGGAGAAGTGGGCGCTGACTACGCGGGCAGCGCCCAGCCCGGCCACCGGTCCCAGACAGGCGGCGGCCACCGGCACCTTGGCCAGGTTGTCGACGACCAGGTCCCAGCCCGGATTGGCCGGCACGTAGGTTCGCCCGATCTGCTCGTAGGACTTGACGCTGCCGCCGCCTCCAGTCCCATCCACCAGGCGCACGATCGGCAGGCGCAGCTCGTTAGCCATGCGCTCGGCGTAGACCTGCTTCTCGTGGATCGCGGCGTCTGCCGCGCCGCCGCGGACCGTGAAGTCGTCGCCGCAGACAACGACCCGGCGACCGCCGATCCGGCCGGTGCCGAGCACGCTGTTGGCTGGCAGGAACTCCGTCAGCTCGGCGCCCTCGTACTGGGCGAAGCCCGCCAGGCCCCCGTACTCCTCGAACGAGCCGTCGTCGAGCAGGAGGGCGATGCGCTCGCGGACGGTCAGCCGCCCGGCCGCCCGGGCCCGCGCGATCCTCTCCTCACCGCCCATCCGCCGCCCCAGCTCCTCCCGCCGCCGCATCTCCTCAAGCTCGGGCTCCCAGGTCACCGGCCAATTAAACACAGACCCAGCGCCGTCGTAAGCCCTGGCTCCGCCAGGCCGGTTGAGTTGAAAAATCGAATCGCGCACCAACACCGCCCGAAACCAAATGGAAGAGGGTCCCCTGGAGGGAACCGCCAGGTTCCCTCCAGGTCGTTTACACCCCAAGGAAGCGGCGCTGAGTTTCGCGGTCGTCGCGGAACCCAGCCGCATCTGCCTCGTGGACGATCTCGCCGCGCTCGAGGACGTACACCCGGTCCGCCACCTCCAGCGCCAGAGCCAGGTTCTGCTCCGCGATCAGGATCGAGAGGTCCCGCTCGCGGCGGAGCCGGCCTATCAGCTCCCCGATCAGCCGCACGACCTGCGGCGCCAGCCCCTCGGAGGGCTCGTCCATGAGCAGGACCCGGGGCCGCGTCATGAGGGCCCGCCCGACCGCCAGCATCTGCTGCTCGCCGCCTGAGAGCGCGCTGCCCTTCGCCGCCGCCCGCTCGCGGAGGACCGGGAACAGCGTGTGGATCAGCTCCAGGTCGCCGCCGCGGTCGCCCAGTGCCAGGTTCTCCTGAACGGTCAGGTTGGGGAAGATGCGCCGGCCCTGGGGCACCAGCGCGACGCCCTGCCGGCTCACCTGGAACGAGCGCGCCCCGGCCGGGCTGCCGTCCACAAGGACCTCGCCGGCCCGCCGTGGCAGCGCCCCCGCAATGGCCATCAGGGTGGTGGTCTTGCCCGCCCCGTTTCGGCCCAGGAGCGCGACCGCCTCGCCGGCCCCCACCCGCAGCCCGACCTCGCGGATCGCCTGGATGCCGCCGTAGCCGGCAGTGAGGCCGCGGACCGCCAGCCGGTCAACCTCAGCCGGCATGGCCCAGGTAGACCTCCTGCACCCGGGGGTCGGCGCGGACCTCGGCCGGGGAGCCGTCGGCGATCAGCACACCGTGGTCGAGGACGGAGATCCGCCCGGCGATAGCGAAAACAGCGTCGAGGTCGTGCTCGACGATCACGAGCGTGACCTCGGCCGGCAGCGAGCGCAAGCGCTCCAGCGCCGCCTTGCGCTCGCCCCCCGAGAGCCCGGCCATCGGCTCGTCCAGGAGCAGGGCGCGGGGCCGGGCGGCCAGCGCCAGCTCGATCTCCAGCGCCCGCTGCTCGCCGTGCGAGATGTCGGCAGCCCGCCTTCGGGCGACGGCCGCGAGGCCGGTGGCCGCCAGCCGCTCAGCCACTTCGAGGCGGACCGCCCGCTCCAGCCGCGAGGGCCAGAAGCGCCAGGCCCCGCCCCGGCTCCGCACCGCCAGCGCCAGGTTCTCCGCGATCGTGAGCTCCGGGAACAGGGTCGAGCGCTGGAACGTGCGGGAGAGGCCCAGCCGAGCCCGCCGCCAGGACGGCAGGCGGGAGACGTCGCGGCCGTCGAGGCGGACCCGGCCGTCGCTGGGCGCCAGGTCGCCCGTGATGGCATTGAAGAGCGTCGTCTTGCCGGCGCCGTTGGGACCGATGACCCCCCGCCGCTCGCCGCTGGCGACCTCCAGGCTGACCTGGCTCAGCGCCGCAACGGCGCCGAAGCGAACGGTCAGGCCCTCGGTGGAGATCCTCACCGCCGCTGCAGGAGAGCCGCCCGGGTCCAGGCCGGGCGCCGGCCCAGGCTGACCAGGCCGCCGGGCAGGAACAGGACGAAGGCGATGAAGATCCCCCCCAGGAGGAGCGGCCAGCGCTGGGAGTAGGAGGACAGCGCGTCCTGGACGATCAGGACCAGGAAGGCGCCGATGGCTGGGCCGACCAGCGAGCGGGTGCCCCCCACGATTGCGGCGACCAGGACCAACCCCGAGTTGGTCCAGTACAGCTCGCCGGCGTTGGCGAAGCCATTGAAGAGGGTGGCCAGCGCCCCGGCCAGGCCGGCCACCGCCCCGGCCACGATGAACGCGGCCAGGCGGTAGCGGTAGGTGGGAACGCCTAGAGCCCGCATCCGGTGTTCGTTCTCGCGGATACCCTCCAGGGTCCGTCCGAAGGGAGAGCTGACCAGGAGCGCCAGCAGGGCCAGGCTGAAGGCCGTCGCGATCAGGACCAGGTTGTAGAAGTGCCGGGAGCCGATCGCCCGCAGGCTGACGCCGGCCAGCTGCCAGAGGGCGGCATCCAGGTTCTCCAGGATGTCGAGGGGGGGCCGGCCGACACCGATCAGTCCGTCGCTGCCGCCCAGCACCTCGCGCGGCGCCTGCAGGACGTAGCCCCAGATCATCTGCGCGAAGGCCAGCGTCAGCATCAGGAAGTAGATCCCGCGCACACGCAGGGCGAGGGCGCCGATGGGGGCTGCCAGCACGGCCGCCGCCAGCACGGCCAGGCCGAGGATCGGAAACAGGCCGATGGACTGGTTGTGCAGGTAGGCGAACGCCGCCGCGAAGGCGCCGGCGCCATAGAACGCCGCGTGCCCGAAGCTGGGCATGCCGCCGTAGCCGAGGAGGAGGTCAAGCGACATCGCGAAGATCGCGAAGATCAGGGCCTGCGTCGCGATCGAGACCCAGAAGGTGGGCGCCCAGAACGTCAGCGAGCCGAGCGCGAGGAAGGCCGCGGCGACCAGGCCCAGCCGCGCCGGCCTCACGCCCCGAGCCCGAACAGTCCGCGCGGCCGCACCAGCAGGACGGCCGCCATCAGGCCGAACACAAGGGCCACTGCCAGGTCCTGGCGGAGGAACGCGCCGAACTGGTTGGCGAGCCCGATCAAGAGGGCACCCACGATCGCGCCCTCGATGGAGCCCAGGCCGCCGATCACGACCACGACCAGGGCCAGGATGAGCACGTTCTCATCCATGCCCGGGTAAGTCGCCAGGTAGGGCCCCGCGATCACTCCGGCAAAGCCGGCCAGGGCCGCGCCGAAAGCGAACGTCAGCGTGAAGACAATGTCCAGGTCGATCCCCAGCAGACCCACCATCTCCTTGTCCGCGACACCCGCGCGAAGGATGGCCCCGACCTTCAGCCGGCGCCACGCAAGCAGCAGCCCGGCTGCCACCAGGAACGCCACCGCGATCACGAAAAGCCGGTATACCTCGACGTGGACCTCGCCGATCACGAAGGCGCCGCGCAGCTCAGGAGGGCGTGGGAACGGCTGGTTCTGGGGTCCGAACCGCCAGCGCACCAGGTCTACGAAGACCAGCGAGAAGCCGAACGTGAGCAGCACCTGGAGAAGGTGGCCGCGGCCGTGCAGGCGCCTGAAGAAGACGACCTCCATGGCCGCGCCCAGCAGCGCCAGCAGGATCGGGGCCAGCAGGAGGGCCAGCCAGAAGTTGCCCACCGTTCGCAGGACGCTCACTCCGACATAGGCGCCGAGCATGTAGAAGGAGCCGTGGGCGAGGTTCAGGACGTCCATCAGGCCGAAGATCACGGAGAGGCCGGCAGCCAGCAGGAAGACCAGGCCCCCGAAGGCGAGCCCGTTGAGCGTGAGCTGAATTCCCAGCGCCACGGCGGAAGTCTATCGGCGGGAAGGGGCCGCCCCTTCCTGGGTCGCTATTTGCCGGGGTCGGTGACGTTGGGGACCGAGCTGGTCACCTTGTTCGTGTAGCCCAGCTTGGAGTCGTTGACGAGGGTGCGCACGTAGATCGTGTTGACCACGTTGTTGCTGTTGGCGTCGAACTTGAAGTCGCCGCGGGGGCTCTTGAAGGCGACCGCCGCGACAGCGTGCATGAAGGCCGTCTTGTCGTCGGTCTTGCCCTTCAGCGCGTTCAGTGTGTCCACGATCACGCGGCCGGTGTCGTAGCCCTGGACGGCGAACACGTCGGCCGTCTTGTTGTACGCCTTCTTGTAGGCGGCCGTGAAGTCCTGGTTCTCCTTGTTGTCCAGCGTCAGGGCCCAGTGCAGGCCGGTGACGGCGCCCACGGGGGCGGCGTCGGCGATGGCGCCCAGCACGTCCTGCTCGACGAAGAAGCCCGAGCCGTAGACCTTGATGCTCTTGTCCATCTGGGTCTTGGCCTGCTTCAGGAAGTTGATCGCGTCCTGGCCGGACATGAACACGTAGATGCCGTCCGGCTTGGAGTTGTTGATCTGCGTGATGAAGGCCGAGAAGTCGCCGCTCGTGTTGGGGAACGGCGGCTTGACCTCCGCCACCACCTTGCCCGAGTACGTTTCCTTGGTGGCGGCCGCAGTCTCGATCCCGGCCCCGTAGTTCGAGTACACGAGGGTCAGGTTCTTGATGCCGGCGTCGTTCAGCACCTTGCCCATCGGCTGGCTGGGCTGCCAGTTGGAGAACGACGTCCGAAAGATGTAGGGGGACTTGGCGGCCCGGCTCAGCGAGTTGACGCCCGCGTTTGCGATCAGCGTCGGCACCTTGTTCTGGTCCACGTAATTGCGGATCGCGGCGGCGTTGGGGCTGGCCACGATCCCGGCGATCATGTCCACGTTGTCCTGCTCGACGAGCTTTCGGACCTTGGTCAGCGGGATCGTCGTGTCGCCCGCGCCCTCGTCTTCCAGCAGCAGCGTGAGCTTGCGCCCGCCCGCCTGGTTGCCGGACTTCTTGAAGTACAGCTGCATGCCCTTGGTGATCGAGTCGCCCAGGTCGGAGTAAGTCCCCGACGAGGGCAGCACGGCGCCCACTTTGAACTCGGGACCGGTGGCCGCGCTGGTCGACGTCGAGGGCGAGGAGCTGCCGCCGCCGCAGGCCGCCAGGGCGAGCAGGGCGGCTGAGCCGGCGCCGAGCTTAAGGAAGTCGCGCCTCCCGAGCTCGTCGCCGAGCTTGAAGGCTAGGTACCCCTCCAGGTCTTCTGACATTGGCTTTCCTCTCTCTCGTGTGACGCGAGTTGCAGGGATGATATCCCGTCCCGAAGTGAACGACTCCGCCTGGCCTACGCGATCCCGGGGTGCCGCCCTGTCTCGAACGACGAGCGGCCCGAGGAGTTCATGCCGCGCCGCGCCGCGCCGATTCCTCGCTACTGTGATTGGGTGACCGCCTTCTACGAGGAGCTGAGCCCGCTCGACGCCTGGTTTCTCTATGCCGAGCGCCACGAGGCGCCGCTCCACATCGGGGGCGTCTACATATTCGAGGGCCAGCCCAAGTTCCCGGGGGCGCGGGGGGCGCTCGGGATCGCGAAGACCCTCGAGGAGAGGCTCCACCTGGTTCCTCGCTACCGGCAGAAGGTGCGCTTCCGGCCCTTCAACCTCGGCCACCCGGTCTGGGTGGACGACCCTGACTTCGACCTCAGCTACCACGTGCGGCGGGCCGCCCTCCCCAGCCCGGGTGACGAGGCCCAGCTCCGCGACTACGCGGCCCGGGTGTTCGCCCGGCCCCTCGACCTCCGCAAGCCGCTCTGGGAGATGTACGTGATCGAGGGCCTCCAGGGCGGGCGGGTGGCCATGGTCAACAAGGTCCACCACGCGATGGTGGACGGCATCTCGACCGTCGACATCGGGACGCTGCTCTTCGACATGGAGGCGAGGCCGGACGCGCTGCCGGCGCCACGGCGCTGGAAGCCCCGCCCCGAGCCGGCCGAGCGGAGCCTGATCCTGAAGGAGCTGCCCTCGCTGAACCCACTGGCCGTCTTACGCTCGATCCGATCCCTCAACCCGGCGGCTCTGCCCACCCTGGTCCAGCAGGTGGCGGGCGCAGTCATGAGCTCGCCGTGGGCGGGCGCCGCCTCGCTGGCCATGTCGTTCCTCCGCCCCGGGCGCCAGCTGTTCTTCAACCGCATGATCGGCCCCCACCGGCGGGTCCAGCACCTCACGGTTCCGCTGTCCGAGATCAAGGAGATCAAGAACGCGTTCGGGGGCACGGTCAACGACGTGATCCTCGCCATCGTGGCCGAGGCGATGCGGAGCCTGCTCCTGGATCGCGGCGAGCCGGTGCCCGACACGTTCCGCGTGTTCGCACCGGTGAGCGTCCGCGACGACACCCAGCGCTACGCCCTCGGCAACCGGGTCAGCGGCATGGTGGTGGAGCTGCCGCTGGCCCCGATGCCGCCCTTGACCCGCCTGGCCCGGGTCTCGGCGGTGACAGGCGACCTGAAGCGGTCACGGCAGGCGATCGCGGCACAGACGCTCTCGGCGCTCAGCAACTGGGCGCCGGCCACGCTGCACACGCTCGGCGGCCGCATGGCGTCCATGCCCCAGACCCAGCTGCAGACGGTCGTGAACATGGTGGTCACCAACGTGCCCGGCCCACAGGTCCCCTTCTACACGGGCGGGGCCGAGATGCTGGAGGTCTGGCCCTTCCTGCCCGTCTACCACTCGCTGGGGCTCAGCCTGGCGCTCTTCTCGTACAACGGGAGCGTCCACTTCGGCCTGGTGTCCGACCGCGACCTGGTCCCCGACCTCGACCGCTTCGCCAGGCACCTGGAGCGGGCCGCCCATGACTACCGGAGCCTGGCAAGGCGGCTTTCGGCGACCCCCGGCGCCAGGCGGTCGGCGGTGGCGGCCAGGCGGGCCGAGGCCGCCAAGCCGGCGACTAATGGACGGGCGCGGGCTTCCTCCGCCTCGAAGCGCGCTCGGCCAGCAGCCGGGCCAGCACTGCGTACACCTCGCGGTTGACGCCCAGGCCGACGTGGCTGCCGTCCACCTCGACAGCCTCGACGTCGGGCCGCAGGCAGGCCTCCCAGTGCACGATGCCGTCGCTCTTCGAGTAGATCGAGGTGATCGGCACCGCGGCGTCCGCCGCCAGGTCCCGCAGGAAGCGCTTCTCGACGCTGGCGGTCCGCGCGTAGCGGAAGAGGTTGACGGCCTGCGCGATCCGGACGCCCGCCAGCGTGAGCGGGTGGAGGTCGAAGGGGTCGCCGAGGGGCGAGCCCAGGGTCACCACGCGCTCAACCATCTGGGGGTGGCGGTGGGAGAGGACCTTGGCCAGGATCCCGCCCCGGCTGTGGCCGACCAGCGTGACCCGCATCCCCATCCAGGCATACAGGTCCACCAGCCGAAGGGTGAGGCTTTTCAGCACGATCTCGGAGTAGCGGACGTTGAGGGTGATGCCCGGCAGCTCGGAGTGGTAGTCCACACGGTGCAGCCAGTCGTTCATGACTGACAGCGAGGAGTCCCCCGCCAGGAAGCCGGGGATCAGGAGGATCGGGCGGCCATGGCCGCGAGGCACGCCCTTGCCCCGGAAGATGGGGTCGCGCAGGAGCCGCATGTATTCGGTTGCGGCCCGGCCCTCGCGCCAGACCGGCGGCTGGTGGGCCCACCGCCCGAGATAGTTCAGCGGAGGGAAGCCGCGCTCGGCGGAGCGCGCCCGGCCGCTGGGAGACTGTTCTGGGACGGTTGCCACAGCGTTGTTTAAGCTCGCCGGATTCTACGCTGCCTCGGCCGGGCTGAGGAAGCCGTAAACGAGCTTGAGGAAGCGGTCGGGGGCCTCCAGCATGGGAACGTGGCCGACGCCGTCGAGCACCTCCACCCGCCAGCTTGCGCGGCCCTGGGCCACCGCCAGCGAGGCTTCGACCGGCACCAACCTGTCGTCCCGACCCTGGATCAGCAGAACGGGGCACCTGACCCGGTCGAGCTGGGAGTCGAACCGGCCCCTGGCCAGGAGGGCGAGGAGGGACCTGGCCGCCTGGATGAGGGCCCGCTCGCTCCCAGGCATCGACTCTCGCTCCCGCACCAGCTCCACGTGGGCCCGGACGATCTCGGCGGGGACCGCCGCCGGGTTGGTGCAGCAGACCTTCAGAGTTCGGGCGACGACGCCCTCGGCCCCCAGCCGGCGGCCGCGCCGGCGGAGGTAGGCTTCCGTGCCGAGCGGCGTCAGCAGGAAGGCGAAGAACATCCACACTGTCAGGTCGAACCGGCGCCGCCGGCTCCCCGGCAGAGCGGGGTCGACCAGGACCAGCCGGCTCACCCGCTGCGGGTGGTCCGCCGTTTCGACCACTGAGATCAGCCCTCCCATGGAGTTGCCGACCAGCACCGCGGGGCCGCCCGCCACCTTCTCAAGGAAGCTGTCCAGCAGGGCCACGTTGTTCTTCACACTGGACTTCCGTCCCGCCACGGGCGTGCGCCCGAAGCCGGCCAGGTCGAGGGCCAGCACCCGGTGGCCGGTCTGGGCCAGCCGGTCGCCGACGGCCAGCCAGTTGATGGCTGACCCGCCCAGGCCGTGGACCAGCACCATCGGCTCCCCCGAGCCCCCGAAGTCGAGGTAGTGGACACCCAGGCCGTCCACGTCGATGGTCTTTGACTCCATGCGTCACATGCTACGTTGAACGCGTGGCGGCTCGGACGGTGCTCGTGACCGGCGCCAACTCCGGGATCGGGCTGGCGTCGGTGCTGGAGCTCGCCCGCCGCGGGTTCGACGCCGTCGGCTCGGTGCGCTCGCCCGCCAAGGCCCGCCAGGTCCAGCAGGCCGCCCGGGACGCCGGGGTCAAGGTCCGGACGGTTCAGCTCGACGTCTCCCGGGCCGCCGACTGCGCCCGGGTCATCGCCCGGCTCCGGCCGTTCGGCCTGGTCAACAACGCCGGTTACCCGGCGTCAGGGGCGGTGGAGGACGTCAGGGACGACGAGGCCCTGGCGGCGCTGGCGGTCATGGTGGTGGCGCCGATGCGGCTGGCCCGCCTGGCCGTGCCGCACATGCGGGAGCGGGGGGAGGGCCGGATAGTCAACATGAGCTCCATCTACGGGCGCACCAGCACCCCGCTGACGGGCTGGTACCAGGGCTCCAAGCACGCGCTGGAAGCGCTGTCCGACGCGCTGCGGATGGAGGTGGCGGGGAGCGGGGTGAAGGTGGTTCTGGTCGAGCCGGGCGGCTTCGACACCGGGATCTGGGCCGAGACGGAGAGCGAGATCGCCAACCGGGCCGCTTCCCGGTACGCCGCCGCCTACGGCCGGGTCCAGTCCGGCATCCGGCTCAGCCGGCCCCTGATGGGCCACCCCAGCGCCGTCGCCAGGGTGGTGGCGAACGCGATGGCCTCGAAGCGGCCGCGGCCGCGCTACCTGGTGGGCCTGGACGCCCAGGCCATCGCCATGTACGACCGCCTGCTGCCGGCAGAGGTGAAGGACCGCCTGGCCCGACTCGGCCTGGGTCTTTAGCCGCTGAGGTGGGCCACGATCCCGGCGCCGTTCAGCGCCGACACGCCCAGGAAGCCGATCCCCAGGACCTGGACGACCAGCCAGGTGGATCGGCTCTTGCTCCGGAGGGCCAGGAGGATGACGGCCGCGACCAGGGCGACCTTGACGGCGCCGAAGAGCGCGAAGTCGCCGCTGGCGAGCGCGGCCCGCACCATGGGGTTGCCCTCGGGGACGCCACTGTGAAGGCCCAGCCAGGTGGTGAAGAGGTCACCGGCCTGGCCCGCCACGAGGATCAGGATCCAGGCTGGGTGCGTGCGCATGTGGGGCGAATCTAAAGGCGCCCTAACGCCCGCCCCGGGCGGTCTCAAGAGTTCTTGTTAAGCGGCCCCGCCCACTCCGATGAGTAGAGCTCGTAGGCCAGGCCCTGGCCGTTGAGTGCGGTGTGGACCTGGGCCAGCGCGGCCCGCGCGGCGGCGCGCACCGACGGCACCTCGCTGAGCGCCAGCACCTTCAGATCGGCGAAGGCCCGCTCCAGCCGCTCCTGCTCGTCAGGGCTTAACCGCGAGACCTCGCTCATCCTTGAACCTCTTCGCCTTCATCTCGAAACGGGGCAGGCTGCCGGTCGCGGCCACCTCCACGATGGGCGTCAGCGAGAGCTGGCGCTTGATCTCCCCCTTGACCCGTTCGGCCAGCCCCGCCCGCTCCGCGTCGGCCAGGCCCGGCCGGGGCTCGATCTGGACGACCAGTGTGTCGAGCTCCTCGATCGTCCGGAGCGTGGTCTGGAACTCGTCCACGTCGGGGAAGTTGCGCACGACGTCCTCCACCATCACGGGCATGAAGAAGACGCCGCGGATCTTGCGCATGTCGTCGTGGCGGCCGCGGATCCCGCCCTCGTACCAGTCCCAGCTACGGCCGCAGGTGCAGTCCGCCGCGGGCCTCCGGATCACCAGGTCGTTGGTCCAGTAGCGGAACATCTGGATCCCCTCGCGGCCCAGGCTGGTCATCACCCGCACGCCCGGCTGGCCGTACTCGGCCGGCCGCATCGTGTCGGGATCGATGACCTCCTCGAGGTAGTCCGTCTCGATGATGTGGCAGCCGCCCGGCTCATCGGTGCACTCGAACATGAAGATGGTGGCCGCCTCGGTCATCCCGGCCGTGTCGCCCACGAAGGCACCGAACGATTCTGCGATCGCGCGCTTGGTCGCCTCCGGTCGGGGCTCGCCGGAGCAGACCACGATCCTGACCTGGGACTCCCGGGCCAGGTCCACCCCCATCTGCTTGGCGGTCAGTGCCAGGCGCATGGCGTAGGTGGGCGTGCAGGCGACGACCGTGGTGCCCTGCTCCAGGATCAGCCGGACGCGTCCCTCCGAATCGAAGGAGCCCGTCGCAATGGTGGTGGCGCCGATCTTCTCGAGCGCGTAGTGGAGGCCCCAGAAGCCGATGAACAGCCCATAACCGAAGGCGACCGCCGCCCGGTCCGTGTCGCGAATCCCCATCCCGTAGAGGCCGGTGCACCACATGTCGGCCGCCCAGGCCCAGTCGCGGGCGGTGTCGAAGGTGCGGACCGGGGGCTGCCCGCTGGTGCCGCTGGTCTGGTGGTGGCGGATCGCCAGCCGGGGATCGCAGGAGGGCAGGCTGCCGTAAGGAGGCGCCTCCTGCTCAGCTGCCGTGATCTCCTCGCGAGTGAGCATCGGCATCCGCGCCAAGTAGTCGTCCAATGAGGCGATTCCCTCGGGGATCCGGCCGCCCCAGAACTGGGAGCCGGCGCGCGCGTGGCCCAGCGCGACCTGGAGCTTGCGCCACTGCAGCTCCCGGAGCTGCGGGCGGGGCATCGTCTCGGTGACCGGGTTCCAGTAACCCTTCGGGTTCGCCGGCCTGGCCTTCACGACGTGATCTTAGACAGCCCGGATCGGCGCGTCGGGCTCGCGGCTCACGCCGGCCGCGCCGCCAGGCACTCGATCTCGACCATGGCCTCGGGGTCGTACAGGCCCTTCACCTCGAACAGGCTGGTGGCCGGGTAGTGCCTGCCGAACACCTCGCGGTAGGCTGTGCCGATCGCCTTCAGGTTCGCCTTGTAAGCGTCGCGGTCGGTCACGAAGTAGGTCAGCTTCATAGCGTCGGCCGGCCGGCAGCCGGCGGCGGCGAGGGCGATCGCCACGTTGCGGATGGCCTGGCTGAACTGGGCCGCGATGTCGCCGGGCGCCAGCACCCGCCCGCTGGCGTCGCAGCCGATCTGGCCGCCCAGGACGACCAGCCCGGCCGCGGCCGCGGCGTGAGAGAAACCGACCGGGGGCCCGAGCTGGTCGGGGTTGAAAAGCTCGACATCTGGCACGCGATAGATTTAACGCTCGATGGCCAGGCGTTGGAAGCACTTCGACTACGCGGAGTCGGACGGCGTCGCCACCGTCACCTTCAACCGCCCTGAGCGGCTGAACTCCCTGACATTCGAGGTCTACGCCGACATCCGCGACCTTTCCGCCGACCTGAAGCCGCGCATGGACGAGGTTCGCGTGCTGGTGATCCGGGGCCAGGGTCGCGGCTTCTGCTCCGGCGGCGACGTCGACGAGATCATCGGCGAGCTGCTGAAACTGGACACGCGCGGCATCTACGACTTCGCCCGCATGACGGGCGCCTGCGTCCGCAACCTGCGCGAGATGCCGCAGCCGGTCATCGCCGCGGTGAACGGCATCGCGGCGGGCGCCGGCGCCGTGCTCGCCGCGGCCGCCGACTTCCGGCTGCTGGCCGAGTCGGCCAGCTTCCGCTACCTCTTCACGAAGGTCGGTATCTCAGGCGGTGACATGGGGATCTGCTGGCTGCTGCCCCGGCTCGTCGGCCTGGGGCGGGCGACGGAGATCCTGATGCTGGGGGACAAGATCGACTCGGCGGCCGCCTTCCAGTACGGGCTGGCCGGCCGGGTGGTGCCGGACGACCAGCTCGACGGGCTGGTGGAGGAGTACACGCGGCGCCTGCGAGAGGTGGCGCCCTGGGGCCTCGCCATGACGAAGGAGATGCTGAACCGGGCGGCCTCGATGGACTACTCCTCGGCCATCGAGATGGAAGCCTGGACGCAGACGCTGATGATGACGGCGCAGGACTTCCGGGAGTTCCACGCCGGGTTCACAGGCAAGCGGAAGCCGAAGTTCACGGGGCGCTGATGGACTTCGCCCTGGGTCCCGGGCTGCTCGAGGTCCAGGGCCGAGCCCGGCAGGCAGCGACGGAGGTGGTCGCGCCGCTCGCCCGAAGGGCGGACGAGGAGGGGGTCTTCAGCCGCGACGTAATCGCGGAGCTGGCCCGCCGGGGGCTCCTCGACCACTCTCTCGGCGCTCTCCCCATGTCGCTCATCTACGAGGAGCTGGGCCGCGTTGACTCATCGGTGCGCGGCTGCCTCACCGTCCAGGTCGGGCTGGTCGCCAGGTGCCTGGTCGACTGGGGCTCCGCGGCGCAGAAGCGGGAGTGGCTGCCCCGCCTGGCCAGCGCCGAGGCACTGGGCTGCTACGCGCTGACCGAGCCGGAGGCCGGCTCCGACGCCAAGGCCCTGAAGACTCGCGCCGTCCACACCGGTGATGGCTGGGCGATCACGGGAACCAAGCACTGGATCACCAACGGGGGCGTCGCCGACGTGGCTCTTCTGTTCGCGCAGGCGGAGGAAGGCCTCACGGCCTTCGTGGCGCCCACCGACACGCCCGGGTTCGGCCGCCGGCCGATGGCCGGCCGCGAGCTCGGCCACCGCGGCTCCAACCACGCCCTCCTCGAGTTCGCGGACATGCGGCTGCCGGCGACGGCCATCCTGGACGAGCCGGGGGCGGGGTTCAAGGTCGCTATGGGCGCGCTCGGCCACGGCCGGCTGGGGGTCGCGGCGGGCGCGCTGGGCGTGCTCCAGGCCTGCCTGGACGCCTCGGTGGACTTCGCCCGCAAGCGGCGCCAGTTCGGTCGCCGGATCGGTGACTTCCAGATGATCCAGGCTGCCCTGGCCGACATGGCCGCCGATGGGGCCGCCGCCCGGCTGCTGGTGCGGGAGGCGGCCTGGCTGCGCGACAGCGGCCAGGACAACGCCCTGGCCGTGGCGGTGGCCAAGCTCTTCTGTACCGAGGCGGCGCTGCGCGCCGCCGACCAGGCGATCCTGATCCACGGCGGCCGCGGCTACTCCAACGAGTACCCGGTGGAGCGGTACTGGCGGGACGCCAAGGGGATGCAGATCTACGAGGGGACAGCCCACATCCAGCGGGTGATCATCGCCCGCCAGCTGCTGGGCCGCGACGAGGCGGCCGGGAGCTGAGCCCCGACCGCACACACTGAACAGCCTCAGCCCGGAGGGCGCATCGAGCTCAGCTCTGTTGCTGCAAAGCGCCTCGCGACCTGGAGGCAACCACTACGCAACAGAGGATGACGAGGGGGAAGTCAAGCAGAGCGAACCCCGCGGCCGGCTCAAGCGGCGAGGCGAGCGACGGCGGCAATATCAGCATCACCAGCAGCCAGGCCACAAGGGCCGACACTACGATCGGGAGGTAGCGGGGCTTGATGAGCCGAGCGCCGCGCAGCGCCGGGTTCCTCGACGTCGCCACTATGAAGGCCGCGGTTCCGATCATTTGGAAAAGCAGCAGGCCGAAAGGAACGTCCACCTTGCGGCGTACCCAGACGATCGTGAACGCCGCCGCGTACAGCGGGACTACGACCCCCACCGCCACCAGGGGCACCCGCAGTCTCGTCGCGGGAGTCTAGCCCCGATCGAACAGCCTGTCCTGCTCCTGGCGCATCTCGAACAGCGGCGTGGAAGTGTCCACCTCCACGTCCTCCCAGGAGAGCGCCTGGTCCGCCTTGACCGGCCGGATGACGCGCCCCGAGTACGCGAAGCCGAACGGCAGCAGCCGCTCCGAGCGCGCCACCTCCACGCGCTCGCTGAGGCCGTACACGGTGTAGCCGCCGCCGCCGTCCAGCTCGTCGCCGGGCGCCAGGTCGCGCTTGGCCACCGCCACCAGCTCCGCTACCATGCCGGCCTTCAGCTCGCCGGTGGGGCGGCCCTGGACGATGGCCCGGACGACCGACATGGGCACCTCGACACAGGCCAGGTGGTAGGGGCGGAACAGCCCCCAGTTGGGGCCCCACTGCTGGGCGGTGCCGCCGAAGCCGGGCTCGAACAGCGCCGACATCGCGGAGCGCACACCGGGGTGCGGGGAGGTGACCACCACGAAGACGCCGGGAAAGACCTTGTCGTCGTGGACGTACTCTCCCGACTTGTCCACCGCATTGGCCATGTCCACGACTCCCGAGCGCGCGAGCAGGCCGCCGTCCGCCTTGAGCGCGAAGACCTTGCCCAGGTCCTGCCACTTGCAGAAGGGCTCGTGCATGCCCCGCCTGGCGGGCGGCATCCCCAGCACGTTGGAGACCGCGACCATCTCCAGCTGCGACTTGGTGCCGTCGCGGAACTCGTTGTACATCTTGGGGTTCATCCGGTTCCGGGCCGCGATCTCCGCGTACTTCTCCGGCGTGGCGTGGTGATCGTCGGGGAAGAGGACCGTGCCCCGGCCGGCGCACACGATCTCGAATCCGAGACAGCGCGCCCACTCCGCCATCTCGAAGATGGCGCCTGGCTGGTCGCCCGCCGCCAGCGTGTACACCACGCCCGCCTCCCTCGCCCTCTCCGCCAGCAGCGGCCCGATCACGACGTCGGCCTCCACGTTCAGCATCACCGTGTGGTGACGGTGCTCGATGGAGCTGGCGGCGACCTCAGCCCCGACCTCGGGCACCCCGGTCGCCTCCACCACGGCGTCCAGCGCCAGCTGGGGCAGCAGGAGGGCGTCGCTGGTGGCGACAGCCCGGTCTGAGCTGATCGCGTCATTGGCGTCGGCCAGGTTGTCGGTGACGATGACCTGGTCCCGCGCCCAGCCGTTCTCTGTGAACCCGAGCAGCGCCCGCTCAGCGTCAACGTCGGCCAGCGCCCTGACCCGGAGTCCCGTCATGGTCGAGATCTGGTCGACGATGCCCCGGCCCATCCGGCCGACGCCGACCACCCCGACCTTCGCCGGATTGTCCTTGAGCCGCTCCAGCTCGGCCAGGTACATACGCGGCTTGGAGGCTAGCAGAGCCGGTGTTAGGATTGCCGCCAGCCGGGTGCAGGCGTTCCCGCTCACCTATGCGATAAGGGAATCCCGAGAGAGGAGGGCCAGATGGCCGATCAAAGCAAGCCGCAGCCGTCGGGTTGGTCGCCGGTGTGGGACCGGCGGGAGTTCCTCAAGCAGGCCGGCATCGCGGCCGGCAGCTTGGCAGTTGGGCCCGCCCTGCTCGAGGCCTGCGGGGGCAGTTCGGCAGGTAACGGAACCTCCACGACGACCGCCACCGGCACCATCCCGAAGGCGCGGGCGGGGGCCAAGGTCCAGCTCCTGCAGTGGGTGAGCTTCGTGCCGGCGGCCGACGACGAGTTCAAGCGCCAGGCGGCGGAGTTCTCGCAGGCCAACAACGTGACGGTCACCATCCAGACGGTCAGCGGCGACCAGCTGCAGCCCAAGACGGCCGCCTCAGTCGAGTCCGGCAGCGGGCCCGACATCATCCAGATGCAGTACGGCTGGCCGCACCTCTACGACACCGCGATCCTCGACGTGACGGACTTCGTCAACACCCTCAAGAGCCAGTTGGGCACCGTCAACTCGGTCAACGACGCCTTCTGCAAGGTGGGCAGCAAGTACCTCGGCATCCCTTACTGCCAGGTGCCCAACGCCTGGAGCTACCGCACCGACCTCTGGCAGCAGGGCGGGCTGACCAAGTTCTTCACGACCTGGGACGAGCTGGCCGCAGCCGGCAAGGCGCTGAAGAGCAAGAGCCTGGCTCCGATCGCGGTCAGCCTGGGCCACGCCTACGGCGACGCGATCACGATGTGGTACCCGGTCCTCTGGGACTTCGGAGGCCGCGAGGTCAGCTCTGACGGCAAGAAGGTCACCATCAACTCCAAGGAGACGCTGGCCGCCGTCAACTGGGCCATCGACACCTTCAAGAACCAGTACATCTCGCAGAACACGCTGAGCTGGCTCGACCCTGACAACAACCAGGCCTACCACTCCGGCCTGATCACCGCGACGCTCAACGGGGCCTCCATCTACATCAAGGAGGTCTACAAGAACGACACCAACCACAAGTTCGCGGCGGTCACCGACAACGCGCCCATGCCCAAGGGCCCCCAGGGCCTCGAGACCCTGAACCTGATCTTCAACCACGCGATCATGAAGTGGACGCAGGAGGCCGACACCTGCAAGGCCTTCCTCAACTACGTGATGCAGCCGGCGAACTACACCAAGTGGCTGAACGCTTCCGTCGGCTACAACGCGGGCCCCTTCTCGAAGCTGGCCAGCGCCGACATCTTCACCACCGACAAGAAGCTGAAAGCCTTCCAGGACGTGGTGGGCACAGGGAAGTGGCCGGGCTGGCCGGCTCAGCCGAGCAAGGCCACGGCCCAGTCCCAGGTCCAGTTCGTGATCGTGGACATGTTCGCCAAGGCCTGCACCTCGGGTGACGCCAAGACCGCCATCGCGGACGCAGAGCAGAAGCTCAAGAGGATCTACGAGTCTGCCGCGTAGTCTCGGGTAGGGGCTAGCCGAGACAAGTGGGCGCCGCGATCCGCAACCTGGAGTCCAAGGGCCTGCTGGGGCCTCGCGTCAAAATCCTCGACCGCGAGGCCCCCCTCGGCTACCTGCTGCTCTTGCCCATGCTGCTGCTGCTGGTCATCTTCCTGGCCTATCCGTTTCTCTTTGGGATCTGGCTCTCCGTGACCAACGCCCAGATCGGCGTCGACGGCCACTTCATCGGCCTCCGCAACTACGCTTTCGAGCGCAGCGACACCGTCTTCATCCAGTCCTTCATCAACACGATGTCCTATGCCGCCGTGACGACGGTCGCCAAGCTCAGCCTCGGCCTCGTGATGGCGCTGCTGCTGAACCAGGTGTTCCCCGCCCAGCGGTTCGTGCGGGCGGCACTGCTGCTGCCGTTCATCATCCCCAGCGTGCTGAGCACGCTGGCCTGGCGGTGGATGTTCGACCCCACGTTCAGCGTCGTGAACTGGGTCTCGGTCCACTACCTCCACAGCAACGGCGTCAACTGGCTGGGCACCACCAACAGCGCGCTGATCTCCCTCATGATCGTCAATACCTGGCGCGGTATCCCCTTCTTCGGGATATCGTTCCTGGCCGGCCTGCAGACGATCCCCGTCGAGCTCTACGAGGCGGCCAGGGTGGACGGCGCGTCCCGATTCCAGCAGTTCCGGTCGATCACCGTCCCGATGCTGCGGCCGATCCTGGCGGTCGTCCTCCTGCTCTCCACCATCCTCACGTTCGGCGACTTCACACTGCCCTACGTGCTGACCAACTGCGCCCCCTACAACAGCACATGCATGCTCTCCACCTGGGCTTTTCAGATCGGCGTCAACGGCGGCTACATCGGGATCGGAGCCGCCATCTCGCTGGTCCTGTTCCCGCTGCTCGCGGTCATCGTGGCGGGCGTGCTGATCGGTCTCCGGAGAGAGGACTGAGGTGGCCGCCACCCGCGCGGTGATCGGGCGCAGCAAGCGCTACGGGAAGTCGAAGCACGAGATCGGCGACACGCTGCTCGGCCGCACGTTCAGGGTCTACATCCCGGTCCTGGTCTTCATCTTCATCACGCTTTTCCCCTTCTACTGGATGGCGATCACCTCGATCAAGAGCGACTCCGAGTTGCTGGACCACACGCGCAACCCGCTGTTCGTCATCCAGCCGACGCTGGACCATTACGGCAACCTGCTCGGGAAGACGAACTTCCTGCGCTGGAGCCTGAACACCGCCATCGTGGCGATCGTCTCCACCACGATCTCGCTGCTGTGCAGCATCCTGGCCGGGTACTCGCTCGCCCGCCTGCGTTACCGGGGCTCGACGGCCATCGGCTGGGGGGTGTTCATCACGTACCTGGTGCCGCCGACGCTGCTCTTCTTGCCGCTGGCCTTCGTGATCACGCAGCTGCACCTCTTCAACAACTACTGGTCGCTGATCCTGACCTACCCGACCTTCCTGATCCCCTTCTGCACCTGGCTCCTGATGGGCTACTTCCGGGGCATCCCCCGCGAGCTGGAGGAGGCGGCCCTGGTGGACGGCGCCAGCCGCCTGCAGGCGATGGTCCGGATCGCGATCCCGCTGGCTCTGCCGGGGATCCTGTCCGCCGGCATGTTCGCCTTCACCCTCTCCTGGAACGAGTTCCTCTACTCGCTGATCTTCATGAGCGACACCGCCATGAAGACCATCCCGGTGGGTGTCACCAGCGAGCTCATCAAGGGCGACGAGTTCTTCTGGGGCCAGCTGATGGCGGCCGCTCTGCTGGGCTCCATACCGGTGGCGCTCCTCTACTCGTTCTTCGTCGACTACTTCGTCGCCGGGATGACGGCGGGCGCCGTCAAGGGATAGCTTGGGCGGGGCCCGCCGACCCCTGCTCGCCGGCCTCCTGCTCGCTCCCGCGGTCGTCCTATGCCTGGGGGTGCTGGCCTACCCACTCGTCCTGGAGGCGTGGTTCAGCCTGACCAACGCCTCGCCGGGAACGAACGGCAGCTTCGTGGGGCTTGCCAACTTCCGGTTCCTGGGCGGGCTCACGACGTACCACCAGATGGTTGCGAACACCGCCGTCTACACGGTGGCCAGCACCGTGGCCAAGGCGGCTCTGGGGCTCGGGATGGCCCTGGCGCTCAACAGTGCCTTCCCGGGCCGCCGGCTGGTGTACGCGCTGCTCTTCCTGCCCTTCATGTTCCCGGTCGTGATGGGGACGATCGGCTGGTACTTCCTCCTGACCAACGTGCACGGAGCCCTCGACTACTTGCTCCAGGGGGTGCACGTGACCCGCCAGCCCGTGGACTTCCTCGGCACCGCGCCCATGGCCAGCGTCGTGCTGGTCAACGTGTGGCACGGGAGCGGCCTGTTCGGCGTGCTCCTCCTGGCCGGGCTGCGCTCGATCCCGGCTGAGGTGCTGGACGCGGCCTCGGTCGAGGCCGCCGCGCTGCGCCGGTTCCTGCACGTGACGCTGCCGCTGCTGCGTCCGGCCCTGCTGCTGGCGACCGTCCTCTCGGTGCTGGGCACCTTCGGGGACTTTGCGATCGTGGACCTCCTCACCGGCGGCGGCCCGATCGGACGTACCGAGATCGTCAGCACGTTCTCGTTCGAGCTGGCGCTCCGCGCGGGCGACATCGGAGTGGGCGCGGCCGTCGCCATGTCGCTGGTTCCCGTCTACGTCGCGGCGCTGTTCGTGGTGCTGCGGCTTCTGAGGAGCCGGTGACCAGGGCAGCCCGGGCAGCTTTCCTGGTGGCGATGCTGGGGTTCTGCCTGGCCCCCATCTACTGGGAGCTCGTCGTGTCGCTGAAGGGCGTCGAGGACCCCGTCGGGTCGGGCAATCCCTGGTGGCCGGAGGCCGCCACCCTGGCCCACTACGGCGCCCTCCTCCACTCCTCGCTCTTCGGCCACTGGGTCCTGAACACGGTGCTGGTCGCCGGCGTGACGATCCTGCTTAGCCTGGCCTGCAGCTGCCTGGCCGCCTTTGCGCTGGCGTTTCTCGACGTTCCCCTGGGCCGGGGCATCGTGCTCGCCTTCTTCGCGACCTACCTGCTGCCCCAAGGCGTGCTCTTCGTCCCCCTGGCGCGGCTGATGGCGCGACTCCACCTGATCGACTCCCCGGTGGCGCTGATGATCACTTACCCGAGCCTGGTGATCCCCTTCGCGACCTGGGTCATGTGGTCGTTCTTCAGGTCGCTGCCGCCCGAGCTGATCGACCACGCCCGCCTGGAAGGGGCCGGCGTCGTGGCCACCCTTCGCCACGTGCTGTTGCCGCTGGCGCTGCCCGCGGTGGCGGCCGTGAGCCTCTTCGCGATCGCGGTCGTCTTCAACGACTTCCTGTACGCGTTCACATTCATCGGACACCCGGAGAACACCACGCTGATGGGCGGCATCGGCGCCTTCAACGTCGACCTCCAGGACCCCGGATTCACATTCGCCGCCATCCTGCTCGGCGGTGCCCCGGTGGCGCTCCTCTGCGCGTTCTTCGCCGACACCTACGCGCGCGGCTTGGGCACCGGTTTCATCGATTAGGATTTACCGCGATGGCATCAGTCACCTACGAGCACGTCACCAAGCGCTTCCAGGCCGAATCTGCCGCCGTCAGCGACCTGAGCCTCGAGATCAAGGACACGGAGTTCATGGTCCTGGTCGGTCCCTCCGGCTGCGGCAAATCCACCGCGCTGCGCATGCTGGCGGGCCTGGAGGAGATCACCGAGGGGGACATCAAGATCGGCGACCGGGTCGTCAACGACGTCCCCCCGCGCGACCGCGACATCGCCATGGTCTTTCAGTCGTATGCCCTCTACCCGCACATGAGCGTGTACGACAACATGGCCTTCGGCCTGAAGATGCGCGGCACGCCGAAGCCAGAGATCGAGAAAAAGGTCACGGACGCGGCCAAGATCCTGGGCCTCGACAACCTGCTCCAGCGCAAGCCGCGCCAGCTCTCTGGCGGCCAGCGCCAGCGCGTCGCGCTCGGCCGCGCGATCGTGCGCGATCCCCAGGTCTTCCTGCTGGACGAGCCACTGTCCAACCTCGATGCCGCCCTCCGCGTGGAGACCCGGATCAACCTCCAGAAGCTGCACCAGACCCTTGCCGCGACCTTCATCTACGTCACCCA